>CAZYSK010000028.1:0-60479 GCA_964649415.1 uncultured Anaerolineales bacterium | reverse complement strand
CTGCCCGTAGGGCGCGTTTCCATACGCGCCGCCCCGAATCGCGCCCTCTCGAATCGCACGGTCGATCCCCGGACCTACCACACCGCCTCCTGCCCGTAGGGCGCGTTTCCATACGCGCCGCCCCGAATCGCGCCCTCTCGAATCACACGGTCGACCCCCGGACCTATCACACCGCCTCTTGCCCGTAGGGCGTGTTTCCATACGCGCCGCCCCGAATCGCGCCCTCTCGAATCACACGGTCGACCCCCGGACCTATCACACCGCCTCTTGCCCGTAGGGCGCGTTTCCATACGCGCCGTCTCGAAACGCGCCCTCTCGAATCGCACGGTCGATCCCCGAAACCGTTACACCGCCTCCAGCCCCAACAGTTGATCCACCTGCCCGCTGAACGTCCGCCAGCGCTCCACCTCAAGCCCCAACTGCCGGCGGCCCGCGTCGGTGACGGTGTACACCTTGCGCCGCCGGGTGCCCGGCTCGCCGACCCAGTGACTAGCCAACAGCCCATCCTGTTCCATGCGATGCAGCCGAGGATAGACGAGCCCTTCCTTGAAACGAAAACAGCCCTCACTGCGCGCCTCCAGCCGCCGGATGATCTCGTAGCCGTGCAGTGGCTCCGCGTCGTCCACCAGCAGCTTCAGGATCGCCAGGGTGGTGGTTCCCTTGCGCATTTGGTCAATCTGATCAGGCATCAGCCATATCTGCCCTATGCACACCCGTAGGTTGCTCTTGCCAGAGCATAGCACAGAATCGTGATGAGGTCAAGAACACCTACACTGCATCCAGAGATGTGGCCGCACCCAGGGATGCGGCCGCATGTGGTGATGTGGTAGCCCGATGCGGTTAGCCCAGATACTTGCCCACAATCGGTGCCAGGTCCCGTATGAGCTCATCGGGGATCAGGTCGCGCCGGGTGATCATAGCAGTGGCCAGCGTGTGCTGGCACTCGCAATCGCGATCCGCGACGGCCAGCCTGGCGACCACGTTCCTCAGGGCACGCTGTGCCAGAGTGGTGTTGGCGGCCAGAGTCGCCAACAGGCCCTCTACGTTGACCGCCTCCTCCGTCTCGTGCCACACGTCGTAGTCCGTGATGTGGCCCATCACCGCGTAGCACATCTCCGCCTCGCGGGCCAGGAAGGCCTCCGGTGAGGTGGTCATCCCGATGATGTCCATGCCCCAGGCACGGTAGGCATAGCTCTCCCCCTTGGTGGAGAAACGCGGCCCCTCGATCGTGATGTAGCATCCGCCTCGGTGAACGGTGCCACCGGCCTCCTGAACCGAGTCGGCGATGACAGTCGAGAGGCGCGGACAGAAGGGCTCGGCCACGCTGACGTGGGTCACCAGCCCGCCCCCAAAGAAGGTGTAGGCTCGATTCTTGGTGAAATCGAACAACTGATCAGGCACGACGACCTGGCCCGGATGTAGATGCTCCCGCAGTGAGCCGCACGCCGATATGGAGATGATCTGCTCGACGCCCAGGCTTTTCAGAGCGAAGACGTTGGCCCGGTAGTTGACCTCGGTGGGCATGATAGAATGCCCCCGACCGTGGCGGGCCACGAAAGCGACGCGCGCGCCCTCCAGCGTGCCGATGACGATGGCGTCGGAGGGATCGCCAAAGGGCGTCGTGACCCGGCGTTCCTCGATGTCGCTCAACCCCTCCATCTGATAGAGACCGCTGCCACCAATAACGCCGATACGAATGGGCTTCTCAGTCATTTGGATGCGCTCCTTGTGCTGGATACTGACCGCTCGATGCCAGATTCTGGTCTAGGACGTAATCACCAATCGCATTTCCGTGACGCAGCCAGGCGGGCTTCCAGATTGGCGATCTGCTGCTCCAACCGCCGCTCACGCTTGGTGAGCTGAAGCGGAATGTCGACCTCCATGACGTACTGCGCCTTCCGATCACGGATGAGATCCAGGTTTTCACGCGCCTCCGTCAGTTGACGGCGCAGGGACGCTACCTCGCGCTCGTGACGCGCTGCGGCTTGTTCGCCATTCCCCACTTCGACACGACCTTGGAATTTCCCCGACAAGACCGGGCCGTGCACATCGCCCGCGACGTTCGTCTGCGGCCCCTGGATCTCCTGGCCGTGCTGGTCCACGCCCGTGTGCTTGTCTCCCCCGACATAATCGCCTTCAACCACGAAGTCGCCGAGGATCATCGCGCCCCCTCCGCTGTCTATGCGTCCCGAAGCAACGGGTTGCAGTGCAAACTCGTACACACCGCTGCGCCAGGCCCAGAAGTCCGGCGCGCCTCTTGCCACCCGTCGCAATGCGTCCTCTGGAAGCCAGAAGACGAGCGGGCGGCCTAGATCCTGGTACAGACCACGACCCTCGTTGAGCTGTGCCTGCGCCCACTCAGGAGCTATGGACGGCATGGCTCTCTCCAGCCCATATACAAACAACGATCACCGCCTCCCTCCTGGGCGGCAAGAACACCCGGGAGATCGCGCGTTCGGGCTGTCAGTTCCACCGCGTGGATTGTCAGCCCCTCGGGCAACAGCATGCCCTCCAACGCCTTCACCAGCAGCCCGCGCAGTTCAACCGCGTCGCAGCGGGCGAAGGCCAACGCGAAAACGCCCCGAGCACGCCGCAACATGCGGGCCAGTGCCTGTAAGTCCTCTTGCGAACCCGGCGTGAGGGACCATCCCGTTCGCACACCACCAGAGCCTGGCTTAGCCATCTTCCCCCTCACGCCAGACATAGTCTCGGAATTTGCGAGTTGCCTGCACCGCCGGATGCACATCCGCCCATGGATGTCCATCCCACCACCCAGTGTATTTTACTTCACCCACGCTATCTGCGCCAGTGGGCGCGGTACACGACCATGGTCTGGCCGCCACAGATGGTGTTGCGCTCCAGCGTGACCCGATGCACCGGCTCCAACAGATCGCGCCGCTCGGCCAGATCGGGGAACCAGTTGGGAAAG
Organism: uncultured Anaerolineales bacterium; assembly: GCA_964649415.1. Lineage (GTDB taxonomy): Bacteria > Chloroflexota > Anaerolineae > B4-G1 > B4-G1 > CAZYSK01. The sequence goes on along the minus strand of CAZYSK010000028.1, from coordinate 57,550 downwards.
ACGAGCACGTAGTCCACACCTTGCTCGGTCAGGAGGTCGGCTAGGCGCGCATCCCGCTCGGCCATGTGCAGGATGGGAACGACCTCCGGCGTGATCAGGCCCGCCAGGTCCAGCACAGGCCGCTCGGAGATGTAGGTGATCGCGCCGATGTCGTTCAGAGCCAGGAGCGCATCCGGCGCGGTGTGGGCCACCACCCAGCGGCCCAGCGCGACGTGCATCTCGTTGATGTTGTCCACGTTCCAGGCATACAGCCGCGCCATAGTTGGCAGCCGCCAGGCCGTCCCGGCGACGATGAGGAGCGTGATGACGACCAGGCGCACCCAGATGCCTCCCCGTGGACGCCCCCAGGAACCCTGAGGCACGAGAAGTACGTGGAGCCACCCGCGCCTGTGCGCCAGGCGCTGCGCGCCCAGGAGCCCCACGAGTCCGATGAGCGCGTTACAGGGGACAAGGGGGATCAGGTAGCGCCCGTGTTGGTAGAGCACAGCGTGGAGAAAGGCGTACACGAGTGGCAATCCGGCGCTCCACAGGCCCAGGAGAGACGCACGCAGCCCCGGTCTCAGTGGGCTCAGACGGGGCCAGAACAGCAGCGCCACGCCCAGGACATACAAGGGCAGCAAGATCGGATTGTCCAGCACCAGGTACCTGGCAGCAACGCTCAGGAATGCAGTGTCCGGACGCAGGTCCACAACGGCCTTGGCGTGGTATGTGTTCGGCAAGAGATGCCCGCTGGTGAACAGAGAAAACAAGAGATAGGGAGAGACAAGGGCAGTGAACACAGCAGCGGGAAGCAAAACGGAGCGTAAGACGCAACACGCAACACGCAACACGCAGCACGCAACACGGGGTTCCTGATTCGTGTTTCGTGTTGCGTTCACCTGCCTGCCTGTGTGCCACGCGAAGTCGGCCAGGGACAGGGCGAAGAGCAGGTAGCCCTCGGGACGGCTCAGCGCGGCCAGCGCGAACAGGGCCGCCGTGCGCGCTCGGTAGACGCCGGCGCGCACGTCGCCCAGGTGAGCGCCGATGGCCCACAGCGTCAGCGCGGCAAACAGGCACGTCTCCAGCGCCGAGAGGCCCGCCCACACCATGCGCCCATTGACCGCGACGAGCGCGCCGGCCAGCCACGCCGCCCAGCGGCTGCCCGCCAGCCGCTTGCCCAGCGCGTAGGTGACCACGAGCAGGGCCAGAAAACAGACGCCGCTCAGCGCCTGTCCGCCGACGGGGAACCGCCCCCCCACCCGGTAGACGGCGGCCAAGAGCAGCGTCCACAGCGGCGCGGTGGAGCCAGACGTAGGATCGCCGGGGTTGAAGGACAGCCCGTCGCCTCGGGCCAGGTTGCGGGCGAATTGGAAGTGGATCCAGGCGTCGTCCAGGGGGACACCCCCCTGGCCGTCCGTGAAGCGGTAGGCAGCCAGCGCGAACGTGCCAAGCGCCAGGCAACCGACGATCAACAGGCTCAGCAGCCAGGGCCAGTCGCCGCGATCGAGAGCGCCGCGCTCACTCACGCGACACCCCGGTACATCCCCCCGTCCACCAGCAGGCTGACGCCGGTAATGTAGGACGCCGCCGGCGAGGCGAGAAACACAGCCGCGGCGGCGAACTCCTCCGGGGTGCCCATGCGGCCCAGCGGGATGGCGGCGGAGACCTGGGCCGCCTCGTCGTCCAGCGTGGCGGCGTGACGCGCGGCCCGATCGCGCAGCAGTTGATCCACGCGCGCCGTACGCGTCCACCCGGGGCATATCGCGTTGACGCGGATGCCAAGGGGCGCCAGCTCATCGGCCAGCGTCTTGACTAGGCCAACCACGCCCAGGCGCAGGCTGTTGGACAGCACCAGGTTGGGCAGCGGCTGCTTGACAGTGACCGACGTCATGGCCAGGACAGAGCCCGCGCCCTGGGCCTTCATGAGCGGCACGACAGCGTAGCAGAGACGCACCGCGCTCATCAACGTCAGCTCCACGGCGGCCTCCCAGTCGCCAGGCGTGAGGTCAAGAAAGCCACCCGGCGGCGGCCCGCCGGCGTTGACGACGAGGATGTCCACCCGGCCGAAGCGATCGACGGTGGCCTTCAGCAACGACTCTGCGGCATCCGCGTGGGAGACGTCAGCCGAGAGTGGCAGTACCTGGCGCGCCGTCGCCGTCTCGATCTCGGCCGCGGCCTGCGCCAGATGCCCTTCTTCCCGGGCGCAGATGGCCACGTGGGCCCCCTCCCGGGCCAGGCCCAACGCCACCGCCTTGCCCAGACCCCGGCTCGCCGCCGTCACCAGTGCTACCTTGTCCCGCAGTCGCAGGTCCATGCCCTACCTCCAACCTCAATCGCGTGCGACCCACACCGATGATGTCACCAGCGCTGAGAACGGTGGGGCCACCGATGCGCGCGCCGTTGAGCAGCGTGCCGTTGCGGCTGTCCAGGTCCTCCAGCCACCATTGGCCCTCCCGCCAAGTCAGCAGAGAGTGCTGGCCCGAGGCGTAGGCATCCGGCAGAAGGATGGTGTTGCTCGGCGAGCGGCCCAGCGAGGTGACCGGTTGCAGCGGCAAGACAGCTCCCTCGGCCAACTCCTCCCCGGGCGCGTTCACAACGACCAACCGCCCACCCGGCCGGGCGGTCTCACGCCCCTCGGCCGCCTGCCGCAGGTCGCGCCACGCTATCCACAGCACCGCGGCGAGAAAGCCATACAACAGCAGGGCCAGCAGGAGACGCAGAACCAGCAGCAATACGTCCATCACGAGCTAATTCCCAGGAGGCGGCTATTCGTGCTCCACCCCCTGATGCGCAAGCGCCGGTGTGTCCCCGGCACCGGGCAGGGGAACAGGAGTGGGGGGATCCTCACCGTAAATCACCTGGACACCCGCGAAGCACAGCACGTCCCCCGAGTGCAACACGCACTCCTCGACCGGGTAGCCGTTGATCTGCGTGCCCCCGTAGCTTCCCAGGTCATATAGCACGTAGCGACCGTAACGTTGGCGGAGTTGGGCATGGTGACGTGAAACCCGTGAATCCTCGATGATCACGTCGTTGTCCAACGCCCGGCCGATTGAGACCACGGGCTGGAGCAAGTTCACGTGGCGGCGGCCCTCAAGGATCAGGAAAGGACGACCCGCCGGGGCGGCGGCGATCATCGCCTCTGCCTCCGCCTCAGCCTCGTCGGCCTCCATACCGCGGGTGCTTTCCACTTCGGCCGCTTCCTCCGGCAGCCAGCGAGCCTCGACGCGTACCTCGTGGAGCGCCGTGCGCTCGTCCGGCAGGACACGAACGACCGGCGTGATCCCCAGCATCAAGCCCGCCTGGGCGGCCAATTCGGCCACGTGCTGCGCCAGCTCTACGTCCAGCGTCGGCCGCTCCGCGACGAGCGCGCTGCAGTCGTCTGGATGCATGTAGACCCAATAGTGGGTTGGGGCCTGCGCCACCCCGCCGGGTGAGAGCACCTGGTGGTCCTCCATGGCCCGGGTGAGGTGCGTGGCAACCTCCAATGGGCTGATCCGGCCGGCAAAGAGGCGGGCGAAGGTCCCTTCGACCAACCGCTCGGCCAGGGCCTCGAAGCGTGCGATATTGCTCATGACGCGCCGATTATAACGCGACCGGGAGCAAATGACAAATCAGATCAGAAATGAGCAAATGAGCAAATGGCAGTCGGTGCGTGTGCCACCATATCAGGGTTCGAGACGCGATGGGTCTATGGAAGCTGCCAGGTTCAGGCCCGGCACGATCTGCGTGTCACCGTCCACGTAGAGTGCGTAGAGCAGGCCCAGCAGGTTGTTGTGATCGGTGTAGAACGCCTGCCGCAGGTCCAGGAACACCTGCCCCAACGGCTCACCGGCCAGGAAGCGGTCGAAGAAGCGCATGGCCCACTCAGCAGCGAAGAGCGCGGGTGTCTCGCACTCGGTGCCGATGACGCCGCGCGCTCCCTTGGCCATGAAGTAGGGCACAAAGCCATCGTAGAACAGCGGCGAAAGCTCGGCCGATTCACAGGCGTTGATAAACACCAGCGGCGCGCCGTCCAACAGGATCTTCGACGGCGCGTCCAGGTACAGATCCCCGAGCGTGAGACGCCCGTCCCCGCTCAATATCAGCGTCGAAGCATCCGAGCCATCCCCTTCGTCCAGCGCCCTGGAGACGGCGTGGCAGTAGAAGTAGAACACCTGGTCGGTGGTCGCGGCATCGGCGAGCGCCCGCGCGACCTGGTCCCCCGTCTCGCGCAGCACCACCTGCACGTCGGCGCGCTCCCGGATTCTGCGCCAGTACTTTCGCTGCTCGGCGGTGACCGGCCTCATGATCTGCTCGTCTATGTCGCTGTTGACGTTCAGGCTGACGCTCAGACCAGTGCGGCTGTCAATGGTGCGATCCGTCACCTGCATGTGCGGCTGAAGCGGGATGTGCTCGATGATGTGGTTCAGCCCCAGGAACATCTGCGGGCTGACCTCGTCCGGATCATACGCGTCGGCCACGTACAGAACACCCCAGGGGATCATGAACTGCTGGGAGAAGACCTGAATCCTGAGCCGATCCATCTGGGCCATCTGGCGCAGCCGATCTCCCAGCAGGTTGGCCTGTGCGTCGGCCGCCGGTCCGTAAAAGATGCGCTGGTAGAGCCGGTAGCCGGCCCGCGCCAGGCGCTGCATCGCGGCCCGGTTGACCTCCGGGGGAATGTCGATCCCGCGCTGGTAGACGTACCTGTCGTGGGAGTCCTTCATGTAGACGATGTCGTCCTGGAGCACCTGGCGCACCTCGTCGACCCAGCGCCCGAGCTCCGCTGGCGTGATGGGTAGGGTGGCCATAGCGCCCACCGCGCCGGACATGATGAACTGGAAGCCAGCGCCGGTCTTCAGAATCGTCAGGTTCAGATCCCGGGGTTTGACAGCGAAGGCAGCGTCCACCGGACGGCCCAGCGACCGGCTGGAGAACAGGGCGCCGGTGTAGAGCCTGAGCGTGATCACCTGGATGAAATTGCCGTCCTTGAGGAACACGGCGTTGATGATGCCCTCGCCCTCGTGCCGGGGCTCGATCTCGAAGCGCGCCCTGTTCTCGGATCGGCCCACGCGCGGCACGCGGAGCATCTGGGGCGGGGTGCGGATCTCGAAGTCGTCGCTTTCGAGCTGGACGGTCACATCGACCACCTGCTCGCCCCCCGCGAACTCGTAGCCGAACCGAGCGCCCGTCACCAGCGACGTCGCACGTACGACGGTGTCCACGTCGAAGGCCAGGGCATAGACCTGGCCCATGCGCAGCGGCTTCTCCTTGTCGTGGCCCTCGATCTCCGCGTTGATCCACCGCTCCTCCGGCTCGGCCTCGGCCGGTGGGGGTGGCTCCCCAACCGCCTCCTCGGCCTCGCCACCGATCAGCACGCCGGGCCGCTTCGGGGTCGCCACGGGGACTGCCTCTTCGTAGGCTTCCGGGACGGCACGCAGCCAATCCAGGTCCACGCCCTGGGCGTCGCGCATCCTGGCCCCCTCCAGCACGCCCGCCACCCCTCCGCCCTCCAGCACCACCAGGCGTTTGCCGGGCACTGTCCGGGCCAGCCGCCTGGCCTGGCCCGTTCCCATGCTGTCCCGCTCGACCGGATCCACGGCCCGAGGGGCGAGCAGGTTGGGCACCTGGCTGAGCGCGGTGTCCAGCGTACCCGGCAGCGGCGTCCCGCCGTACAGGCCCTGCAGCACCTGGATCAACTCAAGCAACCACAAGACAGCATACTGCCCCGTGGCAAGCCGGACCACGATGAAAACCCACGGATCCCCGGCAGCCTCTACCCGGTCGCGTACCTCCCGCACCGTCGCCCAATCTTCCACAACGAGAAAAGCGCGCGTCAACTCACCGCTGGCGATGGACATGATCACCTCCTGGGAAACAGGCGATTCGTCACGCGGGCATAGTATACCATCATCAGTAGACAAAAACCAGGCCCTGGCGTATAATCCGCCCCACATCCCCGGGGGCCAAAGCGCCCCACCCGGCCGTGCGACGAACCAAGGTAAAGGAGAAACCACAATGACCGAGGAAGTCTACCGCAAACTGGCCCAACGGCTCGACGCCATCCCCAACGGCTATCCCGCCACCGAGAGCGGCGTCGAACTGCGGCTGCTGGCGAAGATCTTCACGCCCGAGCAGGCCGCCCTGGCGGCCGTCATGCGCCTGACGCGCGAGCCGGCCGCCGACATCGCCGCGCGAGCCGGCGTGGACCCGAACGCGGCGTACCGTACGCTCAAGGGTATGACGCGCCAGGGGCTGATCCGCGCCAGGAAGGGCGAGGGCGAGCTCACCTTCGGGCTGATGCCGTTCGTGGTCGGCCTATACGAGGAGCAGTTGCCCCGCATGGACGCTGAGATGGCGGCGCTGTTCGAGCAGTACGTGCAGGAGACACAAGGCGGCGGCATCACGTCCTACCCACCCGCCGTCCACCGCGTGATCCCCGTCGAGGAGGCAGTCCCCTTCGACCTGGAGATCTTCCCCTACGAGCGGGCATCCGAGCTGGTGGAGGCGGCCAAGGCGTGGGGCGTGCGCGACTGCATCTGCCGCGTCCAACAGCGCCTGATCGGCAACGGGTGCGATCATCCCGTGGAGAACTGCCTGGTCATGGCACCCGTCGAGGGCGCGTTCGACCACAGCCAGGTGGACCGCGCGATCACCAAGCAAGAGGCGCTGGACATCCTGCGCCAGGCCGAGGAGGCCGGGCTGGTCCACTCGACAGGCAATTACCGGGACCGGCACCACTACATCTGCAACTGCTGCACCTGTTGCTGCGGGATACTGCGCGGCGTGGTCGAGTTCAGCATCCCCACCGCCGTGGCCCATTCCAACTTCCGCGCCGTCGTGGACACCGAGCTCTGTATCGGATGCGGGGATTGCATTGAGCGCTGCCAATTCGGGGCACTCTCGGTACCCGAGGACATCTGCGAGGTGGACTACGCGCGGTGTGTGGGGTGCGGGCTATGCGCGACCGTGTGCCCCACCGACTCGCTTGCACTGGAGCGCCGGCCCGAGGGCGAGGTTCCCCCACCGCCGGCCGACATCAAGGAGTGGATGGTCCGGCGCGCCGAGGGGCGCGACATCTCCATCCTCGACGTGCTATAGCCTGCCCGCCATGCCCACCCCGGCCACCGGCGCGCCGCAGTCGGGGCACGTGCCATCCGCCTGGACGCTGTTCTCCAGAATCCAGTAGCCGGAGCGACCGATCAAGAGACGCCCACACGCGTGGCATACCGTGCTAGCTTCACCGGCCACGTTGCCGACGAAGATGTAGCGCAGGCCGGCCTCCAGGCCGATCTCCCGAGCCCGCTGGAGGGTGGCGACCGGGGTAGGCGGCACGTCCGTCATCTGGTAGTTCGGGAAGAAGCGGCTGATGTGCCAGGGGGTCTCCACGCCTAGTTCCTGGGCCACGAACTCTGCGGCATCCCGCAGCTCAGCCGGATCGTCGTTGATGCCGGGGATGACGAGCGTGGTCACCTCAACCCACACGCCCAGCCGCTTCATCGCCTTCAGGCTGTCGAGCACCGGCTGCAGCCGCGCACCGGCGTACGTGCGATACGTCTCATCGCGAAAGGCTTTCAAATCCACGTTCGCCGCGTCCAGGTAGGGCGCGTGCTCCTGCTCCCCTCCGTCCCCGGGGGGGTTGAACGTCTCCAGCATCTCCTCGCTCATGTAGCCATTCGTGACGTAGATATTGGCCAGACCGGCCTCGTGTGTCAGCCGGGCCGTGTCGTAGGCGTACTCGAAGAAGACCGTCGGCTCCGTGTAGGTATAGGCGATGCTGCGACAGCCAGCCCGCCGCGCGTTGGCGACAATTCGCTCCGGGCTGGCCGGCTCCCCCATGATCAAGTGACGCTCGCGCGGCATCTGGGAGATGTCTGCATTCTGGCACCACTGGCAGCGGAAGTTGCAGCCGGCTGTGGCGATGGAGTAGGCGCTCGAGCCAGGATAGAAATGCATCAGCGGCTTCTTCTCCACCGGATCCACGTGCTGGGCGATGAGCCGCCCGTACACCAGCGTGTACAGCGTCCCGCCCCGGTTCTCCCGCACGTGGCAGATGCCCCGCTTCCCGTCACCGATGATGCACCGGTGGGCGCACAGGTTGCAGCGCACCCGCTCGTCCGTCAACTTCTCGTAGAGCCTCGCCTCCGGATGCTCCTCAATCCCCCGCATCTCCCTCTCCCCCTGTCTCCCTCACTTCCTCCAACGCCGCCGGCAGCGTGTCTGCCTCGACCTCCTGCATTTCCACGCCGGCGTCGCCGAAGACGTAGACCGGCCCCCGGCCGCGCACGCTCTCGCCCAGCAACACCACGTCCGCCTTCTGGGCCACCACCCACTCGGCGACGCGGATGCCCTTCGCCTTCTCCTCCTCCCGGTAGGGGTTGACCAGCACCTGCTGCTCGGCAACAGCACCATCAGCCAGGCGCACCGTGGTCAGTGCGAAGTAGGGAGCCTCGCCGAAGTGCTCGCTCAGCTTCCCGCTGGGATCGGCCAGGGGGACCGCGTAGCGCAGGTGGGTACGCTCCATGGGCTCAGCGTGGATCAGCACGCGCTCGACGTATGGAACCGCCTGGAGGATCTCGGCCTCGACCCGCCGCGTCGCCGCCTCCGCCTTCTCCAGGTCGCGCACACGCAGGGCAACCTCGGCCTCGACGAAGCGGAAGCGCCCCGCGTTGCGCCCGGTGACCCACTTGAGCTCGGCCACCGTCGGCTCGGCCGTGATGATCTCTCGAATCTGGAGCAGCGTGTCCGGGTCCAACGAGGCATCCAGCAGCACACGCATGCCATCGGACAACAGGTCCCAGCCTGTCTTCCCGATCGCGACGACGATGACCAGTGCCGCGACGCGGTCCAACGGGAGGTCGAACCATTGGGACAGCAGCGCCGCGAAGACGACGCCGGTGGTGAATACGTGCGCGCGATACTCCTTCGCGTCCGCGATGAGGGCTGGCGAGTTGGCCGCCCGTCCGACGCGTAGCTCGAAATGGCTGAAGATCAGCGGTATGGCCGTCGCCACAAGCACGCTGCCCAGCATCCACGGGTTCACCGTGGCCGGGCGCGGCGCCGAGAGGAGCGCATCGCGGGCGATCTCATAGCCGGTGACGAAAATCATCACCGCCAGCACGACGGTGACCACGTTCTCCAGCTTGTACAGCCCGTAGGGGAACTCCTTGGACTTACGATTGGAGAGCTTCAGGCCAATCAACACGCCCACCGCCGTCAGCAGGTCCACCAGGTTGTGGACCATCTCCGCCTCAACGGCCAGGCTACCCGAGGCGAGAGCGATGACCAGATTGATGCCCGCCAGGACGACGTTGACGGCGATGGAGTACCAGCCCCAGCGTTCGACTTTCATAGCGGCCTCCGTCGATCAACCATGATGGTGCGCATCATGATCGTGCGGGTCGGAATGGTGCGCGTGCGATGGGGCACCACCTTCGTGCGAGTGGGCGTGTTGGGGCAGCTCCAGCGGACCACCCAACTGCTCCAGCGCCTCTGCCAGCCGGGCGTTGGCCTGCTGAACCAGGTCAGCGGCGGCTTCCATGGCCTCCTGTGCAGAGCCGGCGCGCCCGGCCCACTTCCGGAAATCCCCGGCGTGCTCGCCGTTGTGTTCGATCCAGTGCGGAAGCAGCACACGCAGCTTCCTGACGTCCTCGGTCTGATCCATCATGCCTCCTCATCTTATCCCCTAACCAGGCTTCTCACGCGTTGACACATCGGCGCGACAGCACACCGCCCACAACCTGGTTTCTCGGCGTTAGCAGCGCCAGCAGGTCACGCGCGCTTGCGGGCCGCGCGCTTGGCGGCCTCAACCTGCTCGAGCTTGACGGCCCGCCGCAGGATCACGGCGCCGATGATGCCGCCCAAGATGAACGGCAGCGCCAACTGAAGTCCAAGCAGTTCGTACGGCAGCAAGAAGACCGGCGGGGGGTGCTGGGGATTGGTGGGTAGCGTGCGCACGTAGTAAGAGACAGCCGCCGTCAGCCAGTTGTAGGTCCAGGCCAGGAACATCGCCACACCCAGCCATTTCCGGTTACGATACAGGGGCCGCTTCTTGAAGTAGGAGAGAATCGTCTTCCAGGCCACGAAGAAGAGGACCACGAAGGAGCCCCAGGTGTGAATGTTGAACGACGGGCTGGCCAACTCCAGTGGCGGCTCATCGCGCGTCAGGGCGCCAATCAGCCCGTTGATGCCGGCGAACAGACCCAGCAGGTACAACGTCGTGGCAAAACTGCCGAACGCCTGGTGCGCGTGGGAGAGCACCTCGTTGGTCTTGAGCAGAGCCGTCCGCTTCCTGTAGTAGGCAGCATAGTAGCCCGTGATGCCCTGCACCGTCGCACACAGCATCCCCAGGAAAGTGATAATCGTGTTGAACTCAACCTGTACTATCGGCAATGGAGTGCCTCCGATCCGAGCTTGATATCTATCACAGGGCTGCCATCAATGGCATCCAGCCCTTCGACAATAAGTGTCGTTCCATCAACCCTCCTCAACCGGACCTCCTGGATTGCCAGCCTGGATAGCCTGTCAGGCGTGCGAGAGGCAAACACACCAACCGTCTTCCCGTCCATGCCCCTCTTGAACACCGACCGTACCGGCCGCGCCAGATGGAGATAGTAGATCACAGTGAGGTATTCCTCATCCTCAATCTTGTACAGAAAGGGACGCTGGGTGGGTATGAGCTCGATTCGCGATACGCCATTTCCCCCGACGACGCCAAACTCGTCGGGGCTGCGCCGCGATTCGTTCCGCACCACGCCGATGGGGAAGATCCGAACCGGCTCGGCATCTCCGTACATACATCGGGTGCACGTGTAGGTACCGTCAACGATGCACAACCGCTCCCTATCCATCCAATTGCCGCACCTGCTGCACTGCTCCAGGATCATCCGCACATCCCCCGTATCCGCTGCTGAGCCGCGCGGACATCCCTGTCCACGGACATCTGCGTCCACGGACGTCCGCGTCCGCCCCATCCCTGGCCGCATCCCCCGCTGGACCGCGGCCATCCTGGCCGCATTTCCGCACGTCCCATCCACCGACCACCCGGCCTCACTTCAAAGGACGCCGGTAGATGCGATGCTTCTTGTACGGCTTGACCCCCACCGACTTCAGCTCCCGGATCATACGGGTGTTGGTCTCCTGCACTTGCACCAGGTCAGCGTACTGAAACTGAGTGCCGGACGTCAACGTGCGGTACAACTGGGCGTACAACAGCGCGTTGCCACCCAGCCCGCGGTAGCGCTCGACGATGCCTCCGCCGTTGCAATTGAGCCAGGGGGTACGCTTGAACTCGCGCATCAGGTGATACCAGCCCGTCGGCCACATCCGTCCCCGACAGCGCTGGATGGCAGCCGAGACGTCGGGATACGCGATCACAAAGCCGATGATCTCATCCTCTTTCATCAGCAGCGTGATCAGCGATGGATCCGAGATGGCAAGGACGCGATCGCCGATGATCTTGGCCTCGGCTTCAGTAATAGGCACGTATCCCTGGACCTCGACGAAAGACTCGTTGTAGACCTCGGTCACCCGGGAGATCAACGGACGCAGTTCATCCTTGGTACGAAGATTGACGCTCCGCAGGCCGCGTCGCTGCTGGACCCTATCCGCCACCTCGAGGAAACGCTCGGGGATGCCCATCTGTCGATCCACATAGGCAGAAATGAAGTCGAGCTGTTTCTCGAAGCCAGCGTCCTCCAGCAACTCACCGTAGTAGGGGAAGTTGTAGGGGATGCCCATAGCCGGGCGGTGCTCGAAGCCCTCCACGAGCGTGCCCTGCCCATCCAGGGCCATGAAACCCTTGGGTCCCCACATCAAGTCCAAGCCCCGCCCGCGAGCCCAGTCGAAAGCAGCGTCGAAGAGCGCACGGGATACAGCCCGCTCGTTCACGGCGTCGAAGTGATAGAAGAACGCCGTACGCTTGCCGTGGTACGCGTTATAGCGCGTATTTTCCAGCACGGCGACGCGCCCTAGCGCCTCGTCGCCCTCCAGCGCCATGAAGAAGGCGGCCTCGGAGTGCTGATAGAAGGGGTGGCGATTGGGGTCGAGCTGGGCACGCACCTCGTTGACGAAAGGTGGCACCCAATGCTCGTTCTCCCGGTAGAGACGAAAAGGGAAGTTGATGTAGCGACGAACGTCGCGCCAGTTGGTGGGGTCAAGACGGCAGATGTGCACGGCGGTGCTCCATTCGAATCGCGCGGACGCACGAACGGACGCACGATCAATGTCCGCAGTGTCCGCTTCTGTGGCGTGTCACCACGTCCCTCCAACGTGACTACGCCAGTGAGTTTACCACATTCTATGGCAGGGCGCAACCAGACCAGGTGTCGAACCTGCCGTAGGGGCGCGGTCTCCGCGCCCGTCGCACCCTCACGGGGCGAATTCGGCCGCCAGGAACGTATGGTCCGACGGGCGCTCCGCACGCCGAGCATCCACGTCAATCCAGGCACGGGTGGAGCGGCGCGCCAGCGGCTCTGTAGCCCAGATGTGGTCCACCCGCCACCCGATCCCGCGCTCCAGCGCGCCCCGCACGCGGTAGTCCCAGAAGGTGTACTGCCCCGGCTCATCGGCGTGATGCTGCCGGAAGACGTCAGAGACCCCCCAGCTCCGCACCTGCTCCAGCGCCGCGCGGGCGTCCGGATGAAAGGCCACGTGATTCTTCAACCTGCCGGGGTCGTGTACGTCGATGGGCTCCGGGGCGACGTTGAAGTCGCCCATCCAAAGAAGTGGGTCCTGTGGGCTGAAGTGGCGATCGAAGAACGCCCGCAGCCGGGCCAGCCACTCCAGCTTGTACCGGAAATGCTCCGAATCGGGTGAGCGTCCCTGGGGGATATAGGTGTTCACCACCGGGACTTCCCCGATCACCGCCCAGACCAGGCGGGGCTCGTCGGGCTCGCCGCCGTCGTCCAGGCCGAAGGCCACATCCCGCGGCTCCAACCGGCTGACGATCGCCACGCCAGCGTGGGCTTTCTGCCCCCGGAAGGCCACGTGATAGCCCGCCTCCCGGAAGGGCGCGGTCGGGAAATCCTTGTCCTGCACCTTCGTCTCCTGCAGGCAGACGACATCCGGCGACTCCCGGCGCAGCCAATCCAGCACCAGTCCCAGACGGGTTCGGATCGAGTTGGCGTTGTAGGTCGCTACTTTCAACACATCCTCCGTCAGAAATCAAACGTAAAGCGTCAAACGTCAAAAAGACAGCTCAGAGCGCCATGCTAGGCGCGCCTCTATGGCCGCTTGTCGCGAGTGATGGCCAAATCCAAGATGTGTGCGTCCTCCAGATAGCCCAGCTTATACATCCTCGCCAGGGCCTTGGCGGCTGCCCTACGCACGAGCCAACTGGCGTCTTCCAGGACACCGATGAGGGGTTCCACCGCCCGACCATCACCGACCTGGCCCAGCGCGTTGGTGGCACCCCAGCGCACGCTCTTGGCCGCGTCCTTGAGGGCCGCGATGAGCGGCTCCACCGTCCTCGGGTCCGCGATCTGCCCCAGCGCCTCCGCAGCAGCCTTGCGCACATCCTTGTCCACATCTTCCAGGGCAGCGACGAGCGGCCCCACCGCCCGTATGTCGGCGATCTGCCCCAACGCTTCTGCAGCGGCCCAGCGTGCGACCTTGTCCGCGTCCTGGAGAATGTCGATCAGGGGCGCCACCGCCGGTATGCCCATCTCTCCCAGCGCCTCAGCCGCCCGTTTGCTCAGGCCCCAGGCTCCGCTGTTGAGGGCAGAGACGAGCGGCTTCACCGCCCGCGCATCGCCAATCTGGCCCAGCGCGCTGGCGGCGGCCTCACGCACGCGCTCGTCCGGATCCTTCAGCGCGGCGATGAGGGGTTCCACCGCCCGCGCGTCGCCGGTGTACACCAGTGCCTCCGCGGCGGCGCGCCGGACGTTGTCGCCCGTGTCCCCGAGCGCCTGGAGAAGCCACTCGACCACCCGCCTATCGCCGGTCTGGCCCAAGGCCCAGGCAGCCCCCTCGCGCACGCCATCGTCCGCCTCCCCAAGTGCGGCGATGAGCGGCTCTACCGCCCGCGCATCCCCGATCTGGCCCAACGCCCAGGCAGCCGCGTGACGCATGGCCGCGTCGGGATCCTCGAGCGCCTCGATGAGCGGCTCTACCGCCCGCGCATCCCCGATCTGGCCCAACGCCCAGGCAGCAGGCTGGCGCATGGCCACGTCCGCGCTGCCCAGGGCAGCAATGAGGGGCCCCACCGCCGCCACGTCAATCTCCCCCAGCGCCTCGGCCGCCTTCCGGCGCACACCTACGGACTCGTCCTGAAAGGCGGAAATGAGTGCCCGCACCGCTCGTGGATGGCCAATCTCGCCGAGCGCCCCGGCGGCGGCCTCGCGCACGTTTTCGTCCGGGTCTGCCAATCCCGCGATCAGCGGCTCCACCGCCTCCGCGCTGCCGATCCTGCCCAGCGCGCCGGCAGCAGCCCGGCGCACGCCCTCGACACGGTCCCTGAGGGCGACCACGAGGGGCTCGACCGCACGCGCGTCCCCCATCTGCCCCAACGCCCACGCGGCCACCTGGCGCAGGTCGTCATCTGGCCCCTCGAGCGCGGCAATGAGCGGCTCCACCGATGGCGCGCCGATCTCCTTCAGAGCGCTGGCGGCGGCCCATCGGATTCCCTTCAACGCCACGACGAGGGACTCCACCGCCTGGACACCGCCAATCTGCCCCAGCGCCTCGGCGGCGTCCCAACGCACGTGCAAGTCCTCTCCGTGGTGCAACACCTCGGCCAGTCCCTGCACGTCACCCTCAGTCCTCAGCTTCTCAACATCCGCCTGTTCGTAGATAGCCATGATGATCCTCCCACTTCCCTGCCCATTCGGACCGCGGCCATCCTGGCCGCCTCCCCTTGTCTCCTTGTCCCCCCGTCTCCCCCTCCCCCCGCCTATCCATCCCGTGGGTGAAGCGCCCACATGCGGGCCAGTTCATCCTCCTCGCAGCGAATCTCGTCGTAATGCACGGCCTCGCCATCCCGAACGACACGTACGCCGCTCCCTTGCACGACGCGGCCGACGACGGCAAACGGCGTCCCCAGCTCCGCCAGAGCCAACCGAGCGCCCTCCACGCGCTCCGGCGGAACGGCGACCGCCAACGTGCCGGACGAGATCATACGCAGCGGATCGAACTGGAACGCCCCTGCGAAGCGCGAGACGATGGGCGGGATCGGCAGCCGGTCGAAGTGCACCTCGATGCCTACGTCCGACAGGAAAGCGATCTCCAGCAGCGTCTCCAGCAGCCCACCTCGCGTCACGTCGTGCATGGCGCTCGCGCCTTGCTCCGCCAGCGCCAGCGCCTCCGGCACCACGCTGACCTCGGCCATCACGTCGCGCCCCGCAGCCAGCTCCTCATCGCCCAGGCCCAACTCGCGCGCCACGTCGGCGAAATCCTGCGCCAGGATGGCGGTGCCCTCCAGCGCGACCCCTTTGGTGACCAACACGTGGTCGCCCACCTGGGCCCCGCCCGTGCGCACCGGCTCGCGTCCCGACGCCGTTCCCAGCGCCGTGACGGAGACCAGGGGCCGCGAGAGGCCGGCGGAATAGCCGGTGTGCCCCCCGACTATAGCGACGCCGATCTCCTGTGCCGCCCGGCTGGCGTCGCGCATGATCTGCTCCAGGAGTTCCTCGTCCTCCATATGAGGCACGAGGACGAGCAGCAGGATCCAACGGGGCGGAATCCCGCTGGCGGCGACATCGTTGCACGCCACGTGGACAGCCAACCAACCGATGTCGCCGATGGCCCCGACGATGGGGTCCACGTGGGAAACCAGGACATCGCCCCCGACCCGCGTCAGTGCCACGTCCTCGCCAAACGCGGCCCCCAGGACGACGTCCGGATCGTCAGCACCAGTGAAGGGAAACACACGCCTCTGCAAAACGTCCAGTGAGAACTTTGACACAGATCGCTCCTTCGGATAACCCTATACGGACACGGATGCACGCGGATTCTCACGGACCTTGATCAGTGTCTATCCGCGTCAATCCGTGTCCCCTATCAGATCACAGAAGTAGAAACGCTCATCCCGGACGACCGTTTCGCCCCGCTTGACCCGCACCGGGTGGCGGAATATCGGCCCATCCGTGACGAACGAATGAAACGCTCCGTTCTCACCGCAAGGGTCCACGGTGGGCGGCAGATCCGCGAGGAAACGCGCGTCGAAGGACCGGCCCACGAATCCCCCGTCCAGCGCGTGCGAGTCCACGCAGGTGATCACGGCCTCGAAGCCCAGGTCCACGAACGTCCGGGCCAGTTCGGCGGTGTCCCGCTGCCACAGGGGAAAAACGCTCTCCATTTCAACCTGCGCCAGGTTGTCCTCCCGGTACTGGCGCACGTCCTCCAGGAACACGTCCCCGAAAGCCACAGAACAGATGCCCGCCGCCCGGCACCGCTCGAGCACCTCGCGCATCCTGGCCCCGTACACCTCGTTCGAGCAGACCTGCGGGATGAACACCACCTCGACCGGCAGGCCCAGCGCGCGCGCCTGCTGCTCCAGCAGGACGCGCCGCACGCCGTGCATGCTGATGCGGTCGTAGCCCTCCGTGACCGTCGTCAGCAGTGCCCGGACGTCGTACACGCCAGCTCGCCGCAGTTCGTGCAGCGCCATAGCGCTATCCTTGCCCCCGCTCCAGGAGAGAATCACCGGCTCCGGCACAGGAAGACCCGATCTAGGACAGGGCACTCTCCACACGCTCCAGTGCCCGGCGCGCCAGATCCAGCGCCTCCAGCGCGTCGTTGAAGATGTCCTCCGACAAAGCCAGTTCAGCTACGCGCAGGTCCTGTTTCGCGAAGGCAAGCCAGCGCTCAGTTGCCCCGCTCATAGATCACCTTGCCCTTGGACACGATCTCTTCGCGCACGAATGGCCGTTCGCGGCTCAGTTGCTCAAGCTCCTCCGGCGTGTACACCAGCACGTCCACACCCACCCGCGGCTCGAGCAGCGCCAGGACTTGGCGCGTGCGATCCAAGAATGGATCCCTCGTTTCCTTGACGATGACCATGTCCAGATCAGACCATTCACTGATGCGACCGTCACAATAGGAACCAAACAAGATGACCTTTTCGGGCTTTTCGTGCATAACTAGAAGCGGCAGCCAGCGATCCAGCTCACGCTCTAAGAGCTCCCGACGCGCCTCGGCGCGAGAATCTCTTGCAGAGATCGTCGAAGACACAGTGCACCTCCTTCGGTCTGGAACAGTGTACTACAACTGGCTCACGACGCCAAGCCGAAAGGTGCGTCATCGGAATGACGCCTTTGCAAGAACAAAGTCCTCACGGAGTTCTTCGTCCCTCAGTCCGCCTGCGGGGGCGCGGTCTCCGCATCCATTCGCAGCGCCCGCCACACCCGCTCCGGCGTGAAGGGCACCTCGCGCACCCAGACGCCCGTCGCGTCGTGGATGGCGTCCGCGATGGCCGGCGCGATGCCGTCCAGCGGGATCTCGGCCACCGACTTGGCCCCGAAAGGCCCGGTGGGCTCGTCCGTCTGCACGAAGATCACGTCCAGCTTCGGCATCTCGTTGGCCTTGTACACGTGGTAAGGGCCGAAGCGCGGGTTGAGCAGGCGGCCATCCTCGTCGTAGACCATCTCCTCGCAGTGCGCAAAGCCCACGCCCTGCTGCAAGCCCCCCTCCACCTGCCCGGAGGCGGTGATGGGGTTGATCACCCGCCCGGCGTCCACCACCATGACCACCCGCTCCACGGTGACTTGGCCCGTCTCCGTGTCCACCGCCACCTCGGCGAACTGCGCCCCGAAGGGCGGCGGGCTCTGGTAGCTCATGTGCGAGGCGCTGGCGATGATCTGGTGCTGGTCCTGCTGGTGCAGGCTGCTCAACGCCACCTGCTCCAACGTGAGAGCGGTGCCATCAGGCGCAAAGACCCGGCGATCGCGCAGGGCCATCCCTTCAATCGTCTCCAGCCCCAGCATATTCGCCGCGTGCGCCTTGATCTGCTCGGCCACCTTCAGCGCCGCCTTGTGCACCGCGCCGCCGCTGATGTAGGTCGTGCTCGAGGCATAGGCCCCCTTGTCGAAGGGGGTGAAGTCCGTGTCCGAGGAATAGACGATCACATCATCCACCGGGACGCCCAACACCTCGGCCGCCATCTGGGCCAGGATGGTGTCGGACCCGGTGCCCAGGTCCGTCGCGCCGATCAGGAGGTTGAAGGAGCCATCGTCGTTCATCTTGATCGTCGCGGCCCCCATGTCCAACCCAGCGATGCCACTCCCGTGCAACATCACCGCCATCCCAACCCCCCTCCGAATCCCCCCGCCTCCCCATCTTGGGCTTTGGGCTTTGGAATTTGGGATTTGTCCGCCGTCCCCTTGTCCCCTTGTCTCCTTGTCCCCGTGTCTCCCCGTTTCCCCGCTCCCATTCCGCCTCTCGCGCCAACCCACCTCCTCCATCCCGATCCGCACGCACTCCTCGAGGCCGCTGGACTGGATCACCTGCTCGAACCCCTCGCGTCCCTCCCCCAACGACTTAGCGAGCAGAAGCTCCTCGCCCACCTTGATCCAGTTCTTGCGCTTGAACGCCACCACGTCCCAGCCCATCCGGCCGGCGATCTCCGACATCAGCGTCTCAATACCGAAGAAACACTGCATCGCGCCGTAGCCCCGGAAAGCGCCCGGCGTGGGTTTGTTGGTGTACACCACGTCGCACACGAACTTCGAGTAGGGGGCGTTGTAGAGCGTCAGCCCCTTCTGCCCGCCCACCATCTGCACCGTCAGGCCGTGCGTGCCGTAGGCGCACGTATCGCCGATGAGATAGAGCTCGGTGGCGACCACCTCCATATCGTCGGTGACACCGATCTTGTAGCGCATGACCTGGGGATGCCGGCTGCGGGAACTCGTGAACTCCTGCACACGGCTGTACTCCATGCGCACCGGGCGGCCCGTGGCGATGGTCAGGTGCGCGCACAGATCCTCCAGGATCATCTCCTGCTTGTTGCCAAAGCCGCCACCGATGCGGGGCTTGACCACCCGGATCTGCTTGACCGGCAGGCCGACGAGCGGCGCCAGCATGCGCCGGATGTGGAAGGGCACCTGCGTGCTGGAGCGCACGACCAGCCGCCCGTCCTCGTCCCAATAGGTGATACACACGTGCGGCTCGATGTGCGCCTGCTGCTGCTGCGAGGTGCGGTACTCCCCCTCGAACACGTGATCGGCCCTGGCCCACTGCGCCTCCCCGTCGCCAGCCTCGGCCTCGATGTGGTGAACGACGTTGTGCTGGGCATCGTAGATACCCTCCGTGTCCGGCTCGTCGTGGATCATCGGCGCGTCGTCCTTCATCGCCTCCTCAGGATCCAGGACGTGGGGCAGCACCTCATACTCGACATCGATCAAGCGCAGCGCCCGCTGGGCCAACTCTTGCGTCTCGGCGGCGACGATCGCCACCCGGTCGCCAACGTGGCGCACCTTGTCGTCCAGCACGACCTGGTCGAAGGGCGGCGGCTGGGGATAGCTCTGGCCGCCGGAGGCGTACTTGACGCGGGGAATGTCCGCGTGCGTGAGCACGGCGTGGACGCCGGGCAGCGCGCGCGCCCGGCTGGCGTCAATGCGCTTGATGCGCGCGTGGGCGTGCGGGCTGGTCAGAAGCGCACCGTAGAGCGTCCCTTCCAACTTGACGTCGTCTGTGAACACGGGCCGGCCCGCTGCCAGCTTGACGCCGTCCACCTTGGGCTCGGGTTGGCCGACGACGCTCAGGGCCTCCATCTCGGGCGGCGACACCACGAGCAGTGGGGCAGAATCGCCCAGCGCGTGCCACCGGCCCAGCATCTCATCGGGCGACTCGCCTGGGGCCAGCGTCGCTGCCACGGGTACAAAGGGCTCCACCGCCTCCCCGCGCAGGATCGCCGCGGCCCGCTGCACCGCCTGCACGATCTTGACGTAGCCCGTGCAGCGGCAGATCACGCCAGACAGCGCCTCGCGGATCTCCGCCTCGGTGGGGGCCAGGTTGCGGTCGAGGAGTGCCTTGGCCGTCAGGATCTGGGCCGGCGTGCAGTAGCCGCACTGAATCGCGCCCGTCTCAATGAAGGCCTGCTGAAGGGGATGCAATACCCCGCCGGCACTCAGCGCCTCGACAGTGGTCACCTCGCGCCCTTCAGCCTGCGCGGCCCGCAATTGGCAACTGTGCACGGGATCGCCGTCCAGGAGAACCGTGCACGCGCCGCAGTCGCCCATCCCGCAGCCGTACTTGACGCTGGTGTATCCCGCACGGCGCAACGCGTCCAGCAGGCGCTCCGCGCGTCGCACGGACAGGGTTCTCTCCTCGCCGTTGATCGTCAGTGTGATGGACAATGTATCTTCACTCATCTCCAACCTCCTGCCGCAGGCACGCTCCTCGGACCGCGAGCATCCCCGGACGCACGACCAATGTCCGCGCTCGCTCGTCTGCCAACCAGGGGCATCCTATTCATCTCCAACCTCCCGCCGCAGGCACGACACGAGCGCGCGCCGGGTCATCACGGCCGCCATCGCCCGGCGATACTCGGCGCTGCCCAGCCAATCCCCCTTCGGTGCGACCTCCTGCTCCACGGCCTCCGCCACCGCCCCAACGCGTTCCGCGTCCAGCGGCCCGCCCACCAGTTGGGCCGGAGCCTCGGCCAGCCGCACCGCCTCCGGCCAGACGCCCGTGAGCGCCACGCGCGCCTGCCGCACGGCGTCTCCGGCGACCTCCACGGCCGCGACGGCCGCGACGATAGGCTCGTCGGTCGGGGTGCGGCCGACGTGGGCCTCGGCCAGGCTTGCCCCCCCCGGACCCACCGGGACGTGGAGGGCAGAGGCCCTCCCGCCGGCCTGACCGCGCAGCAGCGCCTCCAACGCGACCTCCGATGGGCCATCGTCACCATCCACGGTGACCGTGGCCCCCAGCGCCAGCAGCGCCGCCACCCACTGGGGAGCGACGCGCGGCGCGCTCAGTGCTCGCCGGACCGGCGTCTCATTGCGCGCCTGCCACGAGAGCACGCCGGTGAGCGTCTGCCGCAGAAGCGACGGGCACTCCGGGGCATCCAGCACCGCCTGGAGCGGCGCGTCGGCGTCTATGCGCCACACTTCCTGCCTTCGATGATGATCCATACCAACCTCCAACCTCCAACTTCCAATCTCCAACCTCCAGCTCATCCCATCCACACGCGCACCTCGTGCGCCTGGCCATCGCCCGACAGCGGCACGTCCCCGTCGGGCAGGATCTCGCCGTCCAACGTCACCTGCCTCACGCCCCGGTTGACCCCGTCCGGATTCTCCACGCGAATCTGGTATTCGGTCTCGCCATCCCGGTAGGCGATCTCGAAGCCCGGCCAGCGCTTGGGGATGCACGGATCAACCCGTAGCCGCGATTTCCCAATCGCGCCCGGATGCAATTTATCCGCCGGATGCAATTTATCCGCCGGATGCAGTCTATCCGCCGGATGCAGTTCATCCGCCCCCACCCGCCGCAATCCAAGAATAGCCTCGATCCCTAGCCGGTACATCCAGGCGGCCGACCCCGTGTACCACGTCCAGCCGCCGCGTCCCACGTGCGGCGCCACGCTGTAGACGTCCGCCGCCACCACGTAGGGCTCCACCCGGTAGCGCTCGACCCGCTCCGGCGTGTCGCTGTGATAGATGGGGTTCAACAGCCGGAACAATGCCCCGGCGCGGTCTCCCTGCCCCAGTTCGGCGAAGGCCCACACGGCCCACAAGGCCGCATGCGTGTACTGGCCGCCGTTCTCCCGAATGCCCGGCGGATAGCCCTTGATGTAGCCCGGGTCACGCTCGGTCTTGTCGAACGGCGGCGTGAACAGGCATATCAGCCCATCGTCACGCCGCACCAACCGGCCGGCGACCGCCTCCATCGCCTGGACCGCCCGCGTCGGGTCCGCTCCCCCCGACAGGACGGCCCACGATTGCGCGATGGAGTCAATCTGGGCCTCATCGCTCTCGGCCGATCCCAGGGGGGTGCCATCGTCATAGTAGGCACGGCGGTACCAGCCCCAATCCCAGGCCTCCTCCTCCAACGCCCGGCGCAGGCCCTCGGCCCGCTCGCGGTATGCGGCCGCCTGTTCCCCGTCGCCCAGCGCCTCGCAGACCGGGGCAAAACGAGTCAACGTGGCGTAGAGGAACCAACCCAGCCACACGCTCTCCCCACGCCCCTCGATGCCCACCCGGTTCATCCCGTCGTTCCAGTCGTGGCTACCGATCAGGGGCAGGCCGTGTGCTCCGGCAGTCGTGCCCCGCTCCAGCGCACGCCGGCAGTGCTCGTAGAGCGTGGCGACCTCGTCCGTGGGCGCGTAGTGGCCGTAGCGATCCAACTCCTCCGCTCCCAAGAGGTCGCCCACGAGAAACGGGGATTCCTCGCTCAGAATCGCCGTATCGCCCGTGGCAGCCACGTAGTGCGCGGTGACGAAGGGAAGCCAGAGCAGGTCATCGGAGCAGCGCGTGCGCACGCCGCGTCCCGACGGCGGATGCCACCAGTGGAGCACGTCCCCGGCCTCGAACTGGTGCCGCGCTGCGCGCAGGATGTGCTCCCGCACGAGCTTTGGCGCGGCGTGCACCAGCGCCATGACGTCCTGCAACTGGTCGCGATAGCCAAACGCGCCGGACGATTGATAGAGCGCCGAGCGCCCCCATATCCGGCAAGCAAGCGCCTGGTAGAGCAACCAACGGTTCAGCAGCACGTCCATGGCCGGGTCAGGCGTCCGCACGGTGACGGCACCCAACAGGCCATCCCAGAGATCCCTCACGCTGTCCCACGCCGCCTCCATCTGGATCGGGTCACGGTAGCGCGCAACCAGCCCCAGGGCATGGTCTCGATCCGCGCCTTGGCCCAACAGGAAGAAGATCTCCTGCGCCTCGCCGGGCGCCAGATCCAGGTGAACCTGCAACGCCGCACAGGGATCTAGCCCGGGGCCGACTGTGCCCGCCAGCCCGATGCGCTCGAGCGCGGCCGGGCGGGTGTAGCTCCCGTTGCGCCCCAGGAACTCGATCCGGTCGGCGGTCAGCCCGTGGAGTTCCTTGCTGGCGGCCAGGAAAGCCGTCCGCTCGCTGAACTCCTCGCTGTAGGGATTGCGCGCCAGGAGCGCATGGCTCCCGGCGTCGAACTCGGGCACGACGTACTGCTGGTGAACGTCGCGCGTGGGACCTAACACCCATTCCACGTAGTACGTCGCAGTGAGCCGCCGCTGGCGTTCCCACGTGTTCTCCAGCCGCAACTGCACCACCTTCACCGGCGCGTCTGGGACGGCGAAGACGCGCAATCGCTGCTGGAGGCCGTGACTGTGATGCTCGAAGACCGAATACCCGGCCCCGTGCCGGATCGTGTAGCCGCGATTTCCAATCGCGCCTGAGCGCCATGCAGGGGCCGGCAGCGGGGTGGACGACCACACCTGCGCCGTCTCCTCGTCTCGGAGGTAGAGCGCCTCGCCCGGCGTGTCCGCCACCGGATCGTTCCGCCAGGGAGTGAGACGGTTCTCGCCGCTGTTCTCGGCCCACGTATACCCCAGACCCGACTCGGAGACCAGGAAGCCGAAACCCGGATTGGCGATGACGTTGACCCAGGGAGCCGGCGTCCGCTGGCCCGGCTCCAGGCCAATCACGTACTCGCGTCCGTCGACGCTGAAGCCACCCAGCCCGTTGTCAAACAGAAGCTCGGCAGTCCGGCCCTGTAGGGGCGCGGCAGCCGCGCCTTCATCCGGAGCCCGACCCTGTAGGGGCGCGGTTTCCGCGCCCTCAGAGGGCGGCAGAGTCGGGACGAAACGCGGCAGGCGGGGGAAGCGCCTCCGAAGCACCCGCAATTGCTCCTCCAGCGAGCCCTTCGCCTCTTCCAGGACGACGCGGGCGACCGTCTGGAGCAACACCTGATCCGCCTCGTCGACCTGCTCGGCGTGCAACAGAAAGATGCCACCGCGCTGATTCATCCAGTCATCGCCGCCGGTGCGCGTGATCAGCCGCCGCAATCGGTTGTGGAACTCCTGATTGTAGCCACCCGGATGCTCGTTCAGAATGACCAGGTCAACGTTGACTTGTCGCCTGCGCCAATAAGCGTGGGCCTGGAGCACCTCCCGCACCAGGCCGATCCCCTCCTGGCTGTGGGTGCAGGCCAGGAGAACCGGATAGTCACCGGAGATCCCGTACGTCCACAGACCGGACTGGCCCCTGGTGTTCGCCGCCAGCGTCTCGGGCGCAGCGCGTAGCGCGGAACAGGGATAGTGGAGGGCCGAGAGCAAGCTGTGGATCCGCTCCAACTGCGCCGAACCCAGGTTGAGCCGCCGCAGATCGAGGTTGCTGTGGGCGAGGGCCTGTTCAAGCGCGTGCCTGATGCTGAGCCAGTCCTGATAGCGCTGCGCCAGTGAGATGGCATCCTCGCGCGACTCGGCCACCAACGTAACGTAGGCCACCTGAACCTGGGCGCGCGCCTGCAGTTCGACTGCCTGGCTGAGGCTCATGATCGGGTCCAACGTCGCACCAATAGCGCCGGAGGCAGGTACGGGCGCACGAACGGACGCACGATCAATGTCCGCAGTGTCCGCAATGTCCGCCGTGTCCACAACGTCCGCGTTCTCCGTGTCCAGAGCGGCCGGCTGGCGTGGTGTACGGCCCCTGCCCAGGAAGCGCGCCCGGTCGCTCTCGTAGGCACCGGTGACGTCGATCCCAGGCTCAGCAGCCAGGAGATGGACCATATAGATCGGTCGCTCCTCCGCCGAACGAGGGCGACGGCGAAAGAGCAGGCCATTTACCTGCGGCAGATACTCGCTTTCGACGAAGAGCTTACTGAACGCCGGGTGAGCACGATCGCTGGCGTGGGGGGCCAGCGCGACCTCACCATAGCTGGTCAGCGTCAGCCTGCGAGCCTGCCCGCCGCGGTTGGCCAGACTAATCCGTCTGATTTCGACATCGTCGTCCGGCGCGACGGCGATCTCCATACGCAGGGAAACGTCACCCTGGCGACGCCAATACTCGGCCTTGTGCGCGTGGAACTGCACGTCCGAATCCACCGGCGGGGAAGCGCCGGTGGGCTGGCAGCCCGCTGACCAAAGCTCACCCTGCTCCTGATCGCGGACGTAGATCCAGGTCCCCCAGTTGTCCAACGTCGTGTCCGCCCGCCAGCGGGTCAGGTCTGTATCCCGCCAACGGCTGTACCCACCGCCGGCCGCGGTGACGAACACGCTGTATCGCCCATTGGACAGCAGGTGCCCCTGAGGAAACGGCGCGTCTGCCACGCCATACGCGGGAGCGATAGAGACGCTGGGTTGGACCTCGCGCACCTCCCGGACTTCCTCCGGTCGCGGCAACTCGACGGGAACCTCCGCGGAGAGTGGCTCACGCAACAGCAGGTCGGCATTCTGGACGCGCAGGTCCGCGTGGAAACGGCGCACCATCGCCTCATCTCCGAGGCAGTTCCCCAGCGAAGTAATAATCATCCCTTGATGATGGGCATAGAAGGAACGCACGATGGCGTGCTTCTGCCCCGTCGGTACGTGCGATGGGGTGTAGTCAATGGACTCGTAGAGACCATAACGGCCCAACATACCCAGCGTGACGAGGCGGCGCACGTTGTGCACGACAGCCCTGGGATCCACAGGCAAAGCCAACAATGAGGCATACGGTGCGACGACCAGGCTATCGCCCAGATCCCGCTTGAACCCCAATTCCGGCACGCCGAACGCTTCATAATGATAGGTCCTGCCTGCGGTGAAGCGATAGTAGGCCGACTCCGAGATCCCCCAGGGCACGCCCTTCTGACGCCCATAGGCGATCTGGCACGCGACGGCAGCGCGACAACTGTGGTCCAGGAGAGTGCCCTGATAGGCGCGCATCAGCAGAAGGGGCATGAGGTATTCGAAACTCGTCGCGCTCCAAGACATGAGCGCGCGCGTGCCATCGCAATTGGTGAACGGCCGGCCCAGGCGCAGCCAGTGACCGCGGGGAACCTCGCCCTTGGCGATAGCCACGAAACTCGCGATCCGCGCCTCGGATGCCAACAGATCATAGTAGTAGGGATCCAATCTGTCGGCGTCCACGTTGTAGCCAATGTGGAACATCTTGGCCTGCGGGTCGAACAGGAAGCGAAAGCCCATATCCTGGAAATAAGCCTCGGCTTCAGCAGCCAGGTCACGACAGCCGATCAGGAGAGGCTCCACCGCCATGCGGGCGGAATCCAGCTCGCGGCCCAGATGTTCGCACCAATCGCGGGCCTCCCGCGCCCACTCCGGACGCCCCGCTGAAGCGGGGGTGCCTCCCTCGGTCGGCGCCCCGTCGCCCAGCAGTTCCGTCAGCCGATCCAGTCGTACCCGCGCTGCTCTGCACACCGCGGGCACCTCGCGCAGCGCCGGCGTGGCCGGGAGGGCCTCAACCAGCGCTTGCCAGGCAGCGACAACGCGCGCATCGGCCTGCGGCCGGGTGAACAGCGCGGGTGCCTGACTCATGGGTAGCAGCCAGGGCACCAGCATGTCCAGTTGGCTCCGCATGCTGAGAAGCTGGTAGTTCACCCGCTCCGACCAGACGTGCAAGTCGTGCAGCGTACCCACCTCCAGGGCATGCGGCGCCGACTCTACCAGCGCGATCAACAAGCGCTCCAGTTCAGGCCAGGACACGTCACCCAGCTCGACCAGCAGATGTCCCCACGTGTCCGGTGTGTCGCGCACTGCCAGGACTCGCCCGCGGATGTGTTCCAGGTAGTTGCGGAACTGCGCGGCCGCCGCCCCATCGCGCAGACCCACCACAACGTCGGTCAAGACGTCCAGCGTGTCCAGCAAGCCCTGCCAGCGCTGCCAACGGAACACCTGAGCATCCGGCATGGCCAGCAAGGCGTGCTCAAGAGCCAGGAAGCACCCCGCCAGATTGCCGCTGTCCACGGTGGACACGTAGCGGGGAGGCAGAGGCCGCAGCGTGCGCGTATCGTACCAGTTGAGGAAGTGGCCCCGGTGCCGCTCCATCCGACTCAGCGTCTCAAAGGTCGGACGGAGCCGCAGCGTCAGATCCAACGGCCCCGTGTAGCCCAGGTCGTAGGCGGTCATCGTAGAGAGCAGCAACAGCCCTATGTTGGTGGGCGACGTCCGGTGAGCGACGATGCCCAGCGGGTCCTCCTGGAAATGATCGGGGGGTAACCACTGCTCATCTGGTCCGACGAAGCGCTCGAAGTAGAACCAGGTCCGGCGGGCCAGGCGACGCAGGCGCCGGCGCTGCTCGGTGGACAGCGCAGCCGGCTCGCGGGTGGCGGGCAGGCTGATCACGTACGCCAACAAGGGGGACTGAGCCCAGGCGAACAACAGCAGCACGGCATAGAGAAGCGCCTCCGGTCTGACCACGAACACCAACCAGGTCAACGCCAGCGCCAGAATCGCCGGCAGACCCATCCGCTTCCACAACAGCCCCAACCTCGCCTCCTTGCCAAACAGGCGAATCGTGTGGGCGGAAGTGGTCCACTGCAACAACCGTTTGCGGGTGATGAGCAAACGATGCAAGGTCGCCAGGATCGCATCCAGCACGATCAATGCCTCATAAGGGAGAAACGCCAGCGCCAACAACCAGTGGAGGACACTCATCTCCAGCGACTCCACAGCGCCTGCCAACGACCCGCCCCGTACGCTCCGAACCAGCACGGTCAGCGCTTCGGTGAGGACCGACCCGCCCAGCACGAGCATGCCTGCCACCGTCCAGACCACGGTCGAGCCGGGCAACCACAGCCACCCGGCGACCAACAAGGCCAGAACCGCGGGCTTCAGCAGACTGCGGCGCAGGTTGTCTACTATCTTCCAACGGCTCAGGATCGAGAGCCGATTGGGCATCGTTCCGCCGCCCGCGTGAGGCACCCGGGGCAACAGCCAGGGCAGCAATTGCCAGTCGCCACGCACCCAGCGATGTAGCCGGCGCGTGTAGGCCAGGTAGTGAACAGGGTAATCCTCATAGACAACGACGTCTGTCACAAGCCCAGCACGCCCGTGTATTCCCTCGAAAAGATCGTGACTGAGCAAGTGGTTCTCGGGGATACACTCGTCCAGGCTGCGCGTGAAACTGACCACCTCGTAGATGCCCTTGCCTGCATAGCTGCCCTCGCCAAACAGGTCCTGGTACACGTCAGACACCGCCCGCGTGTAGAGGTCCACACCGGAATCCTGCCCGAAAATCCGGGAAAAAGGCGTCCTGCCGGCACTGGCCGGTCCAATCTCCACACGCGGTTGCAGCACGGTATAGCCAGCGATCACGTCCCCGCCCTCAGAGTCGAACTCTGCCTGGTTCAGTGGGTGCGCCAGCGTACCGATGAGGCGACAGGCGTCACCCGGCTGCAGGACGGTATCCGCGTCCAAGGTGATCACATACCTGACCTTCGACAAGAAACCCGGATCCCCGATCCGCACGCTGAACGGGTTTTCGCTCGACGCACCATCAACGGAGCGCCACCTTCCGCTTAAGAGGGTGCCTCGCGCACAGCATCCTGCTGGCATCGTGCCCGCCTCGTCCAGCACCAGACGATTGAACTGAGTCAACTTGCCACGCTTGCGCTCCCAACCCATCCAGCATCCCTCGCCGGGATTCCACTCCCGGTCGCGGTGGAACAGGTAGAAGACGTCTGCAGAGCGCTGGCTGTGTTTCCGGTTGAGACCTCGGACACCCCGCTTCAGGCAATCGAGCAGCGCGCCGTCCTCCGGCACACACCTCTCAGGCGCATCGGCAAAATCGCTGAGCAGAGCAAAGCGCACGTTAGGGTCCGCATTGCCCAGGTAATGGCGCTCCAACTGCTGCAACAGGAATTCGACCTCGCCGACGCCCTTAAGCAGTGCCGGGATCACAACCATCGTGCAGCACTCCGCCGGCACGCCCTCCTGGAAATCCAGGCGTGGCAACAACCGGGCGGGCACGGCGTGAGCGACGACCCAGTTGACGACGTCGACCGCTACGGCACTGGCGGGCAACGAGACAAGCACAACTAGCGCCAGTACCTGCGCCACAGATCCGCCAACCGCGGCCGCGTAGCAGATCAACCCGCCCACGATAGCCAGGGCCACCAGGGCGATGCCACCCAAATACGCCGGGACAGGCTGGCCAAGCAGCCAACGGCGCACGGACTCGCCCCAAGGCGCATGATAGCCCAGGCGATCCTCCAATTGCGCGCGCCCCGCATCCACGAGGAAGAAGCCGACGTGCGAAGCACAGGACCGACGCCCGGTTTCCCTCTCCATAGCATCCCGGGCCAGATTGACCGCCTCTTGCGCCACGTCCTCCTCGCTCCATGGCGGGTCCTCGGTCAACGTCTGCATCTGTCGCGCCAAATCCTCAACCGCGTCCCGATAGCGATCGCGGGTATCGAAATCCATGCGGGCGTAGACACCCGCTGGATCGCGGCGCAGCACCTGCTCTACACGGCTGACGCGCTCGAAGAACTCCTGCCAGTCGTGGTTCTCCAGCATCCGCAGGCTGAGTATGCAGTTGGAGACGGCGGCTGAGTCCTCCGCGGACGCGCGATTAACGTCCGCCTCGTCCAGCCTGCCAGACAGCGGGGCGCCCTCCCCGCCCTGCTGAGCCTCCATGATGCGAGCAGCCACCCGGCTCAGGTTCTCCACGATCACAAGGTGGAGCATGGTCGGCAATGCCCACAGTTCCCCTATCGTCAGCGGCGAGACCTGCTGGTATGCCTCGACGAAACGCCGTACGCGTTCTACGTCAAGCCGATTGTGGGCATCGCCAAAGATACCCAGAGCCACCGCGTATACGCGGGGATATCCTCTGAGATCAGTGGTCTCCAGGACAGGCAGCCGGCAGTGGTAGCCCCGGGGCAGATCGTCACGTATCCGGCGCAGCGAGCGCTCCACGACGTAGAAGTTGTCCAGCAGCCACTCGGCCGCGTACGAGAGGGCAAGTTGCACCTCAAACGCACCGGCGAAATACCGGTGGGCATCACGCAGGAAAGCCTCATGCCCTTCGAGACTGTCCAGGAGAATCGGCCTACAACCCCGTTGACTGCTGAGTTCGTGGCTCGCAGCCAACCGGCGTGCCAGGTCGTCGAGCTGATCCGGTGCCGGCGCACCTGGGTCAGGCCGTGTTCCAAGCATGATCTAGTGCCCCTTGTGCTCTCGCGCCAGCATCTCAGCCTGCGTGTGCTCCACTTCCTCCGGCGAGAGATCTTGCATGACGAACAACGGCGTTGTGCCATAGCCGATGAAATTGACCACTGTGCTTCCATAGGGCCACTTGGTGCTGCCAGAACGGCCGTGAGCGCTCAATAGGACGATATCCACGCCCTCCTGCTCCACGACGTCGTGCAACGCTGTCGCAGAGCTATCGCCGACGAGCAAGATAGTCCGCACATCCACGTCCAGGCGCGATTGCAGTTGCTCCAAGTACTTGCTCGCCTCCTCGCGATTGCGCTCCGTGAGCCGTTCCGTCAATCCGACCTCCTGTCGCGTGAGGGGCACCCGACAGATGATCTCCGGCCTGCGCACCACGTGCGCCACCAGGAGCTGCGCCCCAAAGAAACGAGCAAGCGCGGTCGCCACCGGCAAAACGCACTCGGCTCGCTGCGAACAGTCCAGAGGAACCAACATACGCTTGTAGCTCAAAGACGTCAAATCGACGGATGCGGCCTGGTAGGCACGGACGATCATGACCGGAGCGTAGGCCCGCATGATGATCTTTTGAACGATGCTGCTAACGTTCCAGCCGCTCAGGCCGCTGCGCCCATGGCTACTGAGCACAATCAGATCAACGTCATTTGCGTGCACGAACTCAACGATACGGCCCGCCGCCTGTCCCTCCAAGAGCACACTCTCCACGCGCAGGCCGGTTTTATGCAAGCGCCCGGTCCACCCGTCGAGGTAGACCTTGCTCTCGGCCTCGGTGATATACCACCCCAGGGGGTCAACAGACCCAATCCGCCCGGCCGCAGACGGGGGCTCCAGGACCCGCAGCAGCGTGACCCGGGCATCCAGAGCGCGGGCCAGCGCCACCACGTGCGGCAGCACACACTCAGCCAAGGGAGACCCATCCAGAGGAACGAGTACGTGTTTCAGCATGGTTCCCAATCCTCCCTTCCGATCCTCGGATCGAACGGAGCCGCGTCTTGCAGCGCAAGCACATTGGGAGCAACAATGCGGTCTCAGAACGCCATAAGGGACCCACTCCTCGCTGACTACTGAGTGGGTGCGGTCCGACTGGCGATAGACGCACTTAGTTTGCAGATCGTGATTGCAGTATACATCGGGCGACAGAGGATGTCAAACAAGAATTTGCTCTTTGCCCGAGTGACTGGTACAATGACCCCACTGCGACCCATATCCGTAGGGGCACGGTAACGTGCCCTGGCACTGGAGCCGCTCCGCACCCCTATCTGACAAGTGGAGCCGCTGCTGCGCCACCCTATTACAGGAGAGAACTATGGCACCTGCCACGAAGAACACGATAACGCGGGAAGAAGCCTGGGCTTTGGTCCAGGAGTTTGGCAGCACCGAGAACCACGTCCGCCACATGCTGGCCGTGGAAGCTGCGATGCGCGCCTACGCCGCTCGTTTTGGCCAGGACGAGGACGTGTGGGGCGCGATCGGTCTCGTGCACGACTTTGAATACGATCGCTTCCCGGAGGAACATCCATACGCCGGGGGACGCATCCTGCGCGAGAAGGGATACTCCGAGGAGATCGTCAACGCGGTGCTCTCACACGGAGAAACCGGCGTGCCGCGTGACACACTGATGGCCAAGACGCTGCACGCGGTTGACGAACTCACCGGCTTCCTGGTGGCCGTCACGCTCGTCCGTCCGTCCAAGGACGTACGAGACGTGAAGATCAAGTCGGTGCGCAAGAAGTGGAAGGACAAGGCTTTCGCGGCCGCGGTAGACCGCGCGGAGATCGAGCAAGGGGCCGCATCACTGGGCGTCGAGCTGTGGGAGCACGTAGGCGTCGTGCTGGACGCGATGAAAGGCGTCGCAAGCGAGATTGGCCTGAATGGCCAACTGGCGGCAACTTGAGGCCACAACAAGAACCCGAAGGGCCTGAGAGCCCTTCGGGTTCGAGAAACTGATTTCTCTTCTGACAACCAGGCCGCTCGTTCTAGAACGGATACACGCTAGAACAGATGGAAGGCCGCGATGATCGGGGCGAACAGCGACGACACCAGCGACATCACGGTGATGAGCGTGTTCAGAGACGGGCCGGCCGTGTCCTTGAATGGATCACCGACGGTGTCACCGACGACACTGGCCTTGTGGGCGTCGGAACCCGGGCCACCATGTTCCCCCGACTCGATGAACTTCTTGGCGTTGTCCCACAGGCCGCCCGCATTAGACATCAGTAGCGCGAAGATGACGCCGGTGAATATGCTCCCTCCGAGGAATCCGCCCAGTGCCTCAGGTCCCAGGACGATGCCGACCAGCACGGGGAGCACCATGGCCAAGAAAGCCGGCACCACGAGCGACGCCAGTGCCCCCTGGGCAGCCAGGCCCACGCAGGTCGCGTAGTCCGGGTTCTCCGTGCCCGCCAGGATGCCAGGGCGTTCCCTGAACTGACGGCGGATCTCCTCGATCATGTCGAAGGCATTGTGGGTGACCGACAGCATCGTCAGCGCGCTGAACAGCGGCGGCGTCGCGGCACCCAGCAGGACGCCGGCGACGACGACAGGATGCCGCAGGCTGATGCTCAACGCCACGCCCCTGGCTTCCACCACCTCCGCGTAGGCGGCAAAGAGCGCCAGAACGGTGAGGGCGGCGGCACTGATGGCGAAGCCCTTGGTGATCGCCTTGGCCGTGTTGCCAGCCGCATCGAGCACGTCCGTCGTATCGATGACTTCCTGTGGCATACCGGCCATTTCCGCGATACCCCGGGCGTTGTCCACGATGGGCCCATAAGCGTCGGAGGATACGATCATGCCACTGACGGCCAACATACCCACGGCGCTGATGCCCACGCCATAGATGCCGGCGATCCCGGAGGCCTCTGCCAGGTAGTAGGAGAGCAACGTCGCCGCGACGATCCCCACGACCGAAGGGACGATGCTGACCAGGCCATAGCTGAACCCGGTGATGATATTGATAGCCGCGCCGGAGCCAGAGACGCGGGCGGTCTCAATCACCGGACGGAAATCGGAAGACGTGTAGTAGTCAGACGTGAAGCCGATCACGACGCCCGTGACGAGCCCTGCCAGCGTGGGCCAGAGCACGCCAAGGCTGTAATCGCCCAACAACACGACAGCAGCGACCAGGACGGCGAAGATGGCACAGGTGATGATCGTGCCGTTGTTAAGCGCCTTGCCCGGCTTGCCGCTCTTCCCTACGCGCACGAACTGGATACCGATGAGCGAAGCGACGATGCCCAGCATGCACAGAATCAAAGGGAACAACACATATCTCTCTTGAAGCGGCCCGTCAGCGAACAACGAGGCACCCAAGAGCATGGCGGCCACGGTACTGGCCACGTAGCTATCGAAGATGTCCGCTCCCATGCCGGCGACGTCACCGACGTTGTCCCCGACATTGTCCGCGACGACGGCAGGGTTACGAGGATCGTCCTCAGGAATGCCGATCTCGACCTTGCCCACCAGGTCAGCCGCGATGTCGGCCGTCTTGGTGTAGATCCCACCGCCTGCCTTGGCCAACAGGGCCAACGCCGACGCGCCAAAGCTGAAGCCCAGGATGATCTCCGGATCGGCCGTGAAGAGGTAAATGGTACCCATGCCGATAATGGCCAAACCCACCATGGCCAAACCCATCACCGCACCGGCGTAGAAGGCCACTTTGAAGGAGCGGCTGATGCTCTCGTTGGCCGCGACTGCACTCCTCACGTTGGCAGAGACGGCGACGCTCATACCCATGTAGCCAGCTATCGCAGAGCATACGGCTCCGACCACAAAAGCTATCGCCATCGTGATTCCCCGCGCCGGGTTGACGGCCACCGCACCCAAGCCCAGGTTCTCGATGTCGAAGCTGAACACAACTGCTATAATGACACCCAGCGCGACAGCCACGAGCGTGAGCGCCAGATAAAGCCGGCGCAGATAGGACTTAGCCCCCTCACGAATCCAGGAAGCGACTTCCTGTGCTCTCTCCGATCCGGGGTCCTGACGGTTCACCCAGTTGTACAACCAGATCGCGACTCCGACAGACACCAGCCCTGCTACAAGAGACGCGATCACCCAAGTCTGAGATGCTAGCATACGTGACTCTCCTGTTCATTCGACTGCGAGATAGCGCGGAACGTGCTTGCCAGGCCCACCTACCAGCCCTCCACCCTATATGTTGGCAGAGCGCCACCAGCGATAGTGTTCGGCACGCAATCGCTCCTGGGAAGGCATGGGGTAATAGAGCAACTGCTCTGCATTTCCTACGAAAACGCCACTCTTCACCGTTCGGTACGGGAAAGAAGCGGACTGGACGCGGTTGACCATCTTGGTGTGGACGTTCTTCGTCCTCAAGTCAACCAGGCACTGGCGTAGATGGCCGACGTCCGAATAGGGCAAGTCCCGCACCTCGCCGCGCTCCGGATCCACGGCCAATTCGCCCAGGCGCAACTCCACGAAGCAAATCGCCGGCAGGGAGAGCAGGCTGGTTGGGTTCTTCACAATGAGATCGTAGAACTTGCGAGGACCGAGGGTGCTGACAACCAACGGATGCACGGGAGCGATCTCCTGATACAGATGCAACCCATCCCCCTCGTCGGGCAAAACCTCACCGCGGTCGAGCCCCAGCGACCGGCCATCCTTGGTCACCAGATAGAGCTTCTGAAGGGCATCCAAGGAGATGTGCTCCAGGGTTCGGTAGACAGAAATGTATATTGAGGCCTTTGGACTTCCATCCTCGTGCGGCACACAGCGGCGGATACCTTCCTCAACGTCAAAATAGTCGTTTCTGAAGCTGGGATCCACCTCGAAGAAAACCGCCTGCCCACGCGACTTCTTCACCGACCCAAGCGCATAGTAGACACCAAACTCCTCAGGTGTTAACATGGAGGCGATCAGCGCTTCGGGTATCATAGACAGATACAGATGCACGTTCATATATCCTCCCCGTCCTGGATGAGATTTCCGTTCACAATGAGTGGGTTGTTGCCCAGGGCGCTCTCGGCTGGTCATTATACCACACTTCTTCGGCTGGACGAGTCTTGCCAGTATCCCGAGGGATCACCGGCGCGCAGGCACCCATGAAACGGGGCTGTAACCGAAACGTAATGGTGGAAACTGGCTCGCCGGACTATACTGACCAGTGAGGCACAAAGGCACCTGTACGGATAAGGACTCTCTTCGATGCCGAGCACAAGCAAGCGCGTGGAGTACAAGTATCTCGTCCCAAACGCACTGCTCCCCAGGCTGCGCTCGATGATTGCACCCTTCGTCGTTGCAGACACGCACAACCGTGGATCGCGCGGCTACACCGTGCGCAGCATCTACTTTGACACGCCCTCACTTCGCTGCTATCATGAGAAACAAGCGGGGTTGCGGGTACGGACGAAGATCCGCGTCCGGGGATACAACGAGCGCCGCGAGAGCAACATCGTATTCCTGGAGACCAAACAGAAGTGTGGCGCACCTATCGTGAAGAACCGAGCGCCGGTTACCTACGAGCACGTCGGGGAGATGTTCGCCTCGGGCGACGTCGAGCGATACGTCCTGCCATGCGGGGACCACATCGGAGCTGTCAAGAACGCCAGACGGTTCCTGTTCCACGTCTTCGGCGACTCCCTCCGTCCGGCGATCCTGGTCATATACGAGCGCGAGGCCTATCAGAGCAGATTCGACGACCTGCGGATCACGCTGGATAAGAACGTGCGTAGCTCCATCCGTTTTGCAACAGACGCGTTGTTCGAAGAGGATGACACAGCCTGCCCGATCGCCGGGCACTTCATCCTCGAGCTCAAGTTCGTCTGTGGGCTGCCCGCGTGGGTTAAGTTTGCTCTTGGGAGACTGGGCCTTAGCCGCCAGGCGCTGTCCAAGTATGGACTCTGTACAGACCAGCACGTCTCGTCGAACGGTTCGCGCAGACGTTCAGTGCTCGCCCTGTCCCACGTCTGGCACACATAGCCCCGCCTCTGCTCCGGTCGCCCCCTTGATCGCGCGGCTGCGCAACATGCGAGGATCGCGCGGCTGCGCAACATGCGAGGATGTATGTAGCGATGAGCCTGTTTCAAGATTCTCTGGATGTTCTCCTCTCCAGCCTGGGCCCAACCGTCGCCAACATGGCCGTAGCGCTGGCCTGCGGGCTGCTCATCTCCCTGATCTATCGCTGGGCCTACAAGGGTCCGAGCTACTCCATCACGTTTGTCAACTCTATGCCACCGCTCGCGATGATCACGGCAGTCGTCATCATGGTGATAGGCAACAACCTCGCCCGCGCTTTTGGCCTGGTGGGCGCGCTATCTATCATCCGCTTCCGTACGGCGATCAAGGACGTGCAGGACATCGTATTCATATTCTTCGCCCTGGCGGTGGGGATGGCGGCAGGAGTGGGCCTGCACCTGACGGCCATCGCCGGGACGATATTCGTCGGCGTCGTCATACTCATCCTCGCCAAGGCTCCATACGCGTGGCCGAAGCGAAGAGAGTTCTTGCTCCAGTTCCGCCTCAAGTCATCAGCAGAGGACGAAGCCCCCTACCTGCAAGTCCTGGAGACCTATTGCCAGCATCACAGACTCGTCAACGTGAAGTCGATCGGGGACGGCGACTCGCTTGAGCTCTCGTACTACATCCGCCTCAAGGCCGATGACACGAGCGAGGCGTTCGTGCGCGAACTCGGCCGGACACAGCACGTCGCCCGGGTCAACGTCTTCTTCGACGAGGATCAGTTCTAGGCGCTCTACGGCTTGCGCCCAACGCCCCCGTAGATCAGGACCCGCTCCGGCTCGTCGAGAAGCACGTCGTCGGGCCCTTCCGGCCGCCAGAGCGGAATGTGGACCAGCCCCGGCTCGACCACCTCAAGTCCTTCGAAGAAGGGTTCGATATCAGCATGCGAGCGGTACCGGGCCGGCATGGACGTGCCCCGGGTGAGCATCTCCATCTGCTTGATAGTCTCCGGCGGCGCGTTTTCGCGCGTGCCGTGAGAAATCGCTATGTAGCTACCCGGCACCAGTGCATCACGCAGGACACGCACGGCCGCATATGCCTGTTCATCGTCCACCACAGCATGGAGAAGCGTGAGTAGAGACACCGCCACCGGCCGGCCGAAGTCGAGCAGCCCTTTGACCTCCGGGTGGCCGAGGATATCGTCAGGACGACGCACGTCACCCACGATAGCAATGGCATTCAGGTTGTCCTTCAAGATGGCCTGGCCATGTGCGATGGCGACGGGATCTATGTCCACGTAGACGACGCGCGCGGCGGGATTGGCTTTCTGAGCCACCTCGTGGACGTGCCCTGAGGTCGGTATGCCCGAGCCAATCTCGAGGAACTGGTCAATACCTTGCTCGACGAAGAAACCGGTGACCCGGCGTAGGAATGCCCGGCAGGCCTGGGCAGTCAGCCGTCCATCGGGGTAGATCTGGAGCGCCTTCTCGCTCATCTGGCGATCGATCTCGAAGTTGTAGTAGCCGCCCAGGAAGTAGTCGTACATGCGAGCCCCATTGGGCATGTCTTGTGAGATTCCCTCGGGAACCCAGGTCTTCGCGTCCATCCTATTCCGCCTCCTTGTTCTTTTCGCTAGACAGATACGGCCCTCAGTTTCAGAGATCCAACACAGTCCCCACCGGACAGGGAAACACCCGCCCCTCCAGAGCCTGGGCCAACGCCACGTAGGCCCGCAGGCCGGTGCAGTGATTGAGATAGAGCACAGATAGCCCCAAGCCCTCATCTGGACCGCCCAGACCTGTGCGTCCGTTCCTCCCCTGGCCGCGCAACACCGCAACCAAGCGGCCCAAATGCGCCTCATCCGCGCTCACCAGGTGCGTGCCCCCGATCACCGCGACGGGGTGCCTGCCGAAGGTCCGCCGCACGTGCGCCAGTGTGTTCAGCAGGCCAGCGTGGCAGCACCCGCACACCAGAACCAGACCTCGTGAGCCTTCCACGACCAACGACAGATCGTCCCGGTAAGGGTCAGGCACCCAGTCGCCACCCTGGCGCACGAAGTGATTGGCGCTACGGCCCTCCGGCTCGGACCGATCGGTGATCTCCCCGGTGGTCCAGATGCCGGGCAGGATCTCCTGTGGCGCGTCGCTCAGGCACAGATCAGCCAGCCGGCGCAGCTCCTCCACGCCCAGGGACGGGCCTCTCGCTCGCATCTCCCCGCCGCGCTGCGAAAAACGCTCGCGCCCCAGATCGGTATGGGCGTAGATCGGCAGGCCGGGCCTGCGCTCCAGGAGGCCTGGCAGCCCGCCCGTGTGGTCCGTATGCGCGTGGCTGAGAGCCAGCGCGGAGATGCTCTCGGGATCCATGCCCGCTGCCTCCATGTTGTGAAAAAGCACAGTACCACTGGCCCCCGTGTCGAAGAGGAGACATCCTTGCTCCCCCTCAATCAGAAACGCCACGCCGTGCTCCCCCCAGAAGGGTGAGCCCGCCTGGACCGTGTTGTCCACCAAGCACGTGAGCTTCATCGATTTCACCTCACCTCCACCTCGCCCAACATCACCCGATCCCCGGCCGGATTGCCCGCCACGTCCAGGAACGACACGTTGACCACGTCCGGGTACGTGTACAAGCCCCCCAGCACGTGGTGCGGCCCCGGCGACAGATCGGAGGAAACTGGAATGACAAATCGGTTCAGCACCAGGTCACCGGCGCGCCAGGAGGCCGTCGGGAACCCGGCCACGTCGCACTGGCCACGAAGCCCCCCTCCTTCATCCAACAGGTGGGTGAAGAAGTGATAATCGCTGCCGGGCGGCGACAGGGAGCGCGCCCACCAGGCGACCCAGACCTCCAGCGCCCCGCCAGCCGGCACAGTCTCCGGCACCGAGTACCCCATAAACACGGTGCCGTTGGCGAAAGCCACGTCGCCATCAGACCCTAAAGGTTTCGGAAAACCTTTAGGGTCTGCCGCGGACGCGTGATCAATGTCCGCGGACGCGTGATCAATGTCCGCAGTCTCCTGACGGTCATCATCGAAGCGTGACAACCCCGCCAGGACATCCTCCCGGTCCGGCCCATCGCGGAAGAAGAGCAAGTAACGCCAACCGTCGGGCAGGGCGATGGTCGGTCCGGGCTGCACATACTCCATAGCGCCGAGTCGCTCGACCACCGGCCACAGATCCGACGCGCCATCAACCTCATCCACCGGTCCTGCCACGTAGACGGCCCGGGCGCTATCTGGCACCGGCAAGGCCCAGCGGCCATCGGCGAGGCGGTGCGGGTGCCCGAAGAGCAACGCCTCGAACACAGCCGCCGTCTCGTCCACGGCCGGGTCCACTCCCGCGCTCAGAACGACGATCTCAGCCACGGGCTCGGACTCTTCCGGACGCGCGGCCGAGGTTTGCGCCGTCCGCGCCAGCCGTCGTGCCTCCTGGGCCGCCGCGCGGGTATACTTGAGGGGAATCCCGTAGCCTCCCGTGGTGGGGTGCCGATCCATGAAGACGAGGAGCCGCGCCGATACGGCGACCTGCCAACTGCCCCACAACACCAGACCCACGGCGAGCAACAGAGCCGGGACTGTCAACCGCCGGCCCAGGAAGCGTCCGGGGGGAGCGCCCCTGTTCGCAGTCAGGCACGAAGGTCTGCCAGACCTGACAGGTTTCGGAAAACCTGTCAGGTCTCCCGTAGGTCTTCCGGAGCGCCGCCTTGCGACGCCATCCACCAGCAGGACGGCAATGAACAGGAACTGGACCGGGTAGAGCAAGATGAAGTAGTGGGGATACACGTCCGCGCTAGGACGGCTCTGCATCGCGATGGGAACCGCAAACCACAGCAGCAGCAAGACAAAAGAGCGGCGTCGCTCGACCGGCCCCCTCACGATCTGGACCAGGCCGTACACGAGCGCCAGGGCGAAGAGCCCCATCATGACCCAGTTCAGCCACCACCCGTTCGGCAGACCTGCCAGGTACTCGACCTGCAGCCCTCCCGCCATCCCGTGAATCCCCGCGCTGCCCGTGAGGAAGAAGGCATAGCGCAGCGCGTCCCACGACAGGTGAGACTCCCCACCCGCGTAGCCCAGGAAACCGCGCACATTGGACCAATCGTGGAGCGCATCGTGGACGACGTACGGGGCGACAAGCAACGCGGCGAGGCCCATCCCCACCACGAGCGGCCGCCAGGCGACCTGCTTTCGATAGAGCACCATCGGCACCAGTAGTATCGGGACGAATGCCAGCCCGCCCAGGTGCAGGCCGACGAGCGCGGCCAGGCCGACGAAAGCCCCGACCAGCGCCCAGCGCTTGCCCCGCACGAAGGTGGCAAACAGAGCCGCGAAGAAGCCCAGCGTGACCAAGGGCAGATTCTGGCTCCAGATCTTCCGGCCGTACAACACGGCCCACGGGTTGACGGCGAACAGAAAGGCCGCCACCAACCCCACGGCCCGGCCGAAACAGGCCCGGCCGATAGCATAGCAGGCGAGCACGGCCAGGCCGTTGAGCAGGCCGGTGAAGAGAACGACCGCCACCGGGTCACGCCACAGGCGCAGTGGGATGGCGGTCAGATAGAGAGTCAGCGGCAGATTGGCCGTCCCCATAGACGTAGCCACACCTGTCGCTGGCAGCTCGCCCTCATAGGCAATGGCCAGGGCCCGGCGGAGCACCGTCGCCTCATCCCGCTTGAACTCGGCCAGCGCCGGCCATCCCATCCGCAGGACAAGGCCCAGCACCAACACAGCCATAAGCGCCACGCGGCCCACCCATTCCGGACGCCCCGCTTCAGCGGGGGCAGCAGCGCGGTCACCGCCTCTATCAGAAGTCTCGTGCACCCGTCCTATGATCTCCTCCATCACGCAACCCGACGCATTGTACCAGCCCCCAACCCACTGTCAAACGGGTGGCCGCATCTGCGACAAGTGCGTCCGCCTCATATAACACGAAACGGTGCCCGGCACTCAGGGTACCGGGCACCGCCCACCTCAATGTGACTGATCTATCCTTCACGGACCATCTGCGCACCACACTGAGGGCATCGTTTCTGGTAGCAAGGCTGACCCGGAGCGTGCGGCTCCCGGTGCCCGCAACTGGGGCAAACACAGTATCCACCAGGGCCACCGGCTAAGGGCCCTCCCATCCTGCCCGGCCCACGACCGCCGCCACGACCAGAACCTCCACCGCGACCACCACCACGACCTTGGCCCACGTCACTCACCTCCTCTCATCATCCACGCCGGCATCCACCGCGCGTCATTCCTCGCCGAAGCGCACGAGCAGCTCTGGCGGGCGCGCAAGCGTGTTGGCCAGAGTGGCGTGCCGGGCAACCCCGACCAGCCGCCGCTTCACGCCCTCCGGTGGCTCCGGCTCTATATGAATCACAACCTCCAGCGCGCCAACGCGACGGGGCCTCTCTAGCTCCTCGAAGTTGACCTCCAGGCTCAGGCGCTGGCAGGGAACGTCGTGCAGCCGGCACGAGTTCGCCACGAACTCAAGGACGCAGGCGCCGACCGCAGCCGCAAACAACCGCGGCGCGCTCGGCGCAGTGCCGCCCCCTCCATCCTCCGGCGCGGCATCCACGACCAATGCGTGCGGCCCCACTGTGGCCAGAAAACGGAGTCCATCCACCTGCTGCACGGTCAGTTTCACGGCTCCCCTCCTCCTTCCGAGCCCCCAGATGTGCCCTGCGAGTCCAGCGTGAGTCTTTGCCCCACGCCCACAAGGATGAAATCCTCGCCATAAGCCTGTGCAAACAGCCTGCGGGCGAGATCACCCGAACAGTGACAGGGAGCCACCTGGCGCACGCCCAGGTCTTCAAAGCTCTCGATAATGCCCGTGATCTCGGCAGCGCCCGTGCCGCCCAGGTGAAAGCCGCCCAGGACGAGACGGACATCCTCGCCCGTCACGTCCTTCGCGTGGCGCACGATACTGACGATTCCCGGATGGGCGCATCCCGTGATCACCAAGAGCCCTTGCGTCGTCTCGACCACGAGCGCCTGCTCCCTGATCGACGTGCCAAGCTCCCCTGTCGAATAGACGTGAGGACAGATCTGGACCGGCCCGCCAACCTCGACGACTGCCGCCCCCGCCGCCACGGTGGCGTCCTTGATGCCGACGGGGAAGGATTGGGGCAGATAGACGGTGACCGCGTGGTTCTCCGCCAGGAAGCCAGGCAGCCCGCCCACGTGGTCGCCGTGAACGTGCGATATGACCACGACGTCCACGTCCTGGGGATCCAGTCCAAGCGTGCGCATGTTGCCCAGCAGCGTCGGGCTGTCACCACCTGTGTCGAAGAGAACCGTTTTCTCCAGTCCTTGCACCAGGCAGGAGAAACCCCAGGCCGAGTGCAAACGCGCGTCCTCACCGGGGTTGTTGTCGTACAGAATAGTGATCATAACTTGATCCACACTTTCTACCCGCGTGGCAGTGGGTGCCACCTGGGTCGGAGCCGCCGCGGGTGCCGGCGTAGACGACGCAGTTGGCGTCGCCTCGGGCACGGGGGACGGCGCGGACGTTGATCCTGGCTGTCTGCGGTCGACGCCGGCTGCGTCCGACGCCGTTGGCGGCGGCAAAGGGGTGCGCGCCGGCGTGGGCGTTGCAGCGGCAGGAAGGGAGGTCAGCGACGCACAGCCACAGACCAGCAGGCCAACCAGCCCCACCAGCGCCCACCGTGTCACGCGCACCACGCCCCCTCCTATTGGCCTGCGGTCAATGCCCGCGGACGCAGCCGACCGCAGACGATCGGGCTCAATGTCCGCGAACGCACGATCAACGTTCGCGGCCTCATCCACCCCGCCGGCGACGTCGCGACCGACGGCCCTGGCCTCGGCCGCCCGCCGGCCGAGGTGCGGCCCCTGCGGCATCCCGCTGAACGCGTCCCTGAAGGGGCTGCTCGCGATCGACTGCGGAGGGCACCGTCTGCAGCCGGCGGGCCAACCAACGCCCCACGGCGCTTGCCGCCGACCTTGCCGCCCTCAGGAGCAATCCGGTACCGACAGCGGCAACGGCTGTACCAGCGGATCTTGCCAGAGGGCCGGGCCGATAGACAGTGGGAGATGGTCGCCCTGAGACCGGCACGAGTTCTCCCTCGATGACGGGTTCGATGGCTCCCACTGGACAGATGTCCACGCAGGCCTCACAGCCCGTGCAGATATCCTCGTCGACAAACGCCTTCCCATCCACCAAGGTGATGGCCGCGACAGGGCACACATCAACACACGCACCACAGCCCGTGCAGCGCGCACTGTCTACCTCAACCGTCTGAGGGCTCATCTTCCACCTCCCCACAACTAGCGACCTGCCAACCGGCCCTATCCCCACGCCCTTCCTAGCGAAAGAAAGCCCGGCCTTGAAATGCGAATGCGTCCCGTGCCTTGGCCACGCAGCAGGGGCGCATGGGCGGCAATGGGGCGTCTGGACCAAAGACGCCAGCCCCTATGATCTCTTCCATATCCGGCCCAAGCTCACCTCCGACGACCCGGCACTCGAAGAACGCCGTCACAGGTTGCACTTGATCACCGTTGGGATAGGCAAACGCGTAGTCGGGGCTTGAATAGACGCCAATGAGCGCCACCGGCTCAACTTCCAACCCAATTTCCTCGCGTACCTCACGCACGACGGCATCGGCAGCCCCCTCACCGGGCTCGATCGCTCCCCCTGGAAAGCTCCAGAGGTTTTCGCCGTCGCTGCGCCGCAGAAGCAAGATACGCCCCTCCCCATCTCGAATGCAAGCGGCAGCGGCCGGAGACAACAGCACGTCGTGTCCCACACATTCGCGCAAGCGCCCAAGATGCCCAGTCGCTCCCATCCCGCCGTCCTATCTACTGCACTCGCCCGTCGGCCTCCGCGAGCAACTCCAAGAGGATCATCGCCGCCCGCTCAACCAGCGCCGCGCAGGACCCCAGGCCACCCGGTGCGTCCACTAACTCGCGCAGGCGAGCACATTGCGTGTCCCCCAACTCCTCCAGGAAGCGCGCTCGATACCGCGCGGTGACACTCAGGGCCGGCTCGTCGTCTTCGCTCACGTGCTCCCGGCCAAGCACCCCACCGATGACCAGCACGCCACCACTCAGTGCCCCGCACATCTCCTGGTGCGTATTCCCTACGCCACCCGCCAGGCCGGTCGCCATCCTCGGAGCCAGAGGCCCCAAGTCGCCCAGGACGTGCCCG
The DNA here is from genome assembly GCA_964649415.1 of uncultured Anaerolineales bacterium. Taxonomy (GTDB): domain Bacteria; phylum Chloroflexota; class Anaerolineae; order B4-G1; family B4-G1; genus CAZYSK01. The sequence continues at coordinate 13,492 of CAZYSK010000028.1, read as the reverse complement.
CCCACGGCGAGCAACATCGCCTCAGCTCAGTGATAGCCCTGGTTCAGCATGTCGCCGGCCTGCGCGGCCACACGCTTCCGCGCCTGCGCCTCAGTCATCCGATCAGTTTTCATCGCTAACGCCTCGTCGTCCGAAACCGGGCTTTCTATGCGATTTACATCGCGACGATGTAAATCGCCGCGATGTCGCGGACGGAGCGTCCGTGTCGCCAAAGACCGGGTTTCTTGTTTCGGGTGCACCCGACGCCACAGCCGGCGCTATCCGCCTATTCGCGGTTGGCAATCGCCTCACGTAGCGTGTTCACTGCCAACTGGGCACAGTGCTCATACTCTTTGGGCAAACCGCCCAGCGCCGCGATCACGTCTTCGGGTTCGATCTGCACCGCTTCCTCCACCACCTTCCCCTGCGCCATCTTGGAGACGGTGTTACCACAGGCCAGGCTCGACCCGCAGCCATCCGTCATGAACGTGACCCGCTCGATCCGCTGTCCGTCTAGCTTCAGGAAGAACTCCATCGTATCCCCGCACCAGCCGTGGACGATCCCGGACGCATCCGGCTCGGCCATACGCCCTGCGTGCGTAGGATTGCGAGCCTCCGCAATGACCTTATCCGAGAATATAGCTCGCTCTTGCTCGTCTACATCGTGCTGTAGTTCCGCGACCAAGCGATCAAAGTCAGTCGCCTGTTTGTGCTGTTCCAAATGACCTCCCGACCCACACTGCGATTGAGAGAGCCGCTGCGCTCCCCTAATGTACAGATGAAGGGGGCATCTCCTACATACTGATCTCGATCTTCCCCTTCTTGAAGCCCTTGAGCGACGAGAGCATCGCCACGACCACGTCCCTTACGATAGCTGCGATGAAGGGATTCATAGACAGCAGTTCCCCATCGACCCGGACCTGCGTGCTGGGCTGCAAGGAGACACAGTCGTCCACGCTGCCGGTCCCCGCGACGATTTCGCGGGCCATGTCGTAGCACCGCTCGTGCCCGCAGCCCCCGCAGTCCAGGTTAGGCAGCTTGAAGGCCTTCTCATCCACGAGAGCGGCAATCTTGCCTACCTCATCCCGGCTGAATAGCGGGACATCCACCCCGTGCACGGACGCAGCCGACCGCAGACGGTCGGAGGCAATGTCCGCAGTGTCCACCTGTTCAGCCGGTCCCACGGCACAGATCGCCAGACCGTCGAACAGATCCCGGTCGTCCGGCTGTCCCCGTAGGCACACAACCTTGGGAAACGTCGTCTCCGCCTTGAAACCCTCGACGAGGACGATATCTGCGTCCACATAGGCGACGATGTCCTCCAGGCTCAGCGGGCTCTTCCAGAAAACCGCCGACTCGTCCGGCGAGATCAACCCCACCTGGTTTACAACCTCTCCCAGTATCGCAGTGTCCTTCCCTGACACATCCAGGGCATGGGACGTGTGCTTGATCACGGCCACCTTGCGGCCCATTCGGGTCAACTCCTGGGCCAGGCGTTGAGTCAACGTGGTCTTACCGCTGTTCTTGTATCCAACGATACCGACAAAGCGCGCCAATCTCTACCTCCTGCAAGGGATCTGAACGTTATTCGCGAAGCCTACTACGAGACACAGCCCGGCTCCTAGTTCGCCGTCAACCGATCCAGGCGCTCCATCGCCTCGTTCAACTGCTGCTGCAGCATCTCGGCTTCCTCGCGTAGGCGTCCCGCCTCGTCCTGCTCGTACTCCGCTTCCGACCCGCCCTCCTCGTGGGCATGGTCCTGGCTTTCCCGACAGGGCTCGGCCCCGTGCAACTGCCCGCCCAGGTACTGCTCAACCGCGCGACGCACTGTGCCAGACGCGCCGGTCACAGCCTCGATGCCATACTCCTGGAAGAAACCGATCGCCCGGCGCCCCATCCCACCGGTGAGCATCACGTCAGCCTCGTGGCTGTGAATGAAGCCAGGCACCTGTCCAGGCTGATGCTGACCGTAGAAGGGGCTCGCCACAACAGCCAGATGCTTCACCTCGCGTCCCTCGACGTCCACCAGGACGTAGAATGGACAACGCCCGAAGTGAGGGCTCACCACGCTTTCCAGGCCATCATTATTGTCTGCAGATACAGCAATGCGCATGAGTTACTCCTCTTTCTCTAGCCGGTCGAGACGGTCCATGACCTCGGCTAACTGCCTGCGAAGGTCACTGGCCACGCCCTTCAACGACCCGATCTCCTCCTCCCGACTGCCTGCAGTCGGCGCCGGCGCTGCCGGGGGTGCAGACGTCGCCGGGGCGAATCCCCCACCCACGCCACTCCCCATACCTCTGCCGCGCCCCATGCCCATGCCGCGCCCCATGCCCATACCGCGGCCCATCCCCATACCTCGACCCATCCCCATGCCGGAGTGCGCCGGGGAACTCGCGCCACCGACAGCCTGCAGCCGCCCTTGCCGGAAGGCATCCACCGCCTCGCGCACCGTCCCGCCTCCAAAGAGGTGAATCGTGACGTTGGCGGATTGGAGCACGCCGAACGCGTTCGGGCCTACGTTGCCCGTGACCACCGCCTGTGCCCCTTGCTCGACGATAAACTGGGCCGCCTGTATGCCTGCACCGCCAGAAGCGTTGATGGCCGGATTCTGCACAGCCTCAAAGGCCATCGTGTCTGTATCCACGAACACGTAAGTCGGGCAACGCCCGAAGACAGGGCTAGCCGGAGCGTCAAGGTCTGCACCGTTAGCCGAAATTACAATCCTCATTTGCTTTCCTCCTGATACAAGATATGATCGATACCTGCCCCAATGCGTCCTACCCCGCGCCCTGCTTCAGCACAATGCTCATGACCGGCACACCCACATCGCGGGCGATGACCGGGCACTTGGTCTGAAGCAGGAAGAACACCCTTGGCCCTTCATCGCTCAGCGTCTCGTAGTTCGCCTGTCCCTTGGCGATGACCAGGTCAGCCTCGTCGTACAGGCGCCGGAACTCATCTGAACAGCGACTCAGAATCGTGCCGATTGCATCCGATCCGTTGTCCACAATCGTCGCCACCTGGCCCAATCCAGCAGCCAGCGCGTCCTGCCTCGTCGCGTCGTTCAGAATGGGCCCTCCCTTCACCCCATATACAACCGGGACGCCCATAGCCTCGATCAGCAACCGGTCGAACACCGTCTCACCAGCGTTGTCGGCCAGATAGAGCACCCGCTCGGCACCGGAAAGAGCCTCCCGGAACGGCGCACGGTCGTCAACGGCGAAGGGCTGGGCCAACACCCGCTCCACTGTGCCCCACAGATCGTACTCGCGAATCGTCGCCAGGTCGATGATGTTACCGGCGATGCTCAACCGAATGCCCACCTCCAACGGATCGTCCGCCTCGATCAGCAGCGATTTCAACCGTGGATAGAGCGCCAGAGCCTGGCGGGTGCTGTCGTCCTTGCCCGCGCTATATGGGTCACCGTCGTCGACCTCCTCCCGCACGATGCCGTGCACCCGGCTGCCAATCTCGGGCGGCGTACTCGACGGGTCGATCTGCCTCAGCACGTCAAGCGCACGGTGGAGCACCGTTCCCTGCTGCGCCTCGCCTGCCCCGGCCATTCGCGCCGCCTCCAACGCCTGGCGCAGGAAGCACGGGTAACAATCCAGATATGTTCTCATGAACGCTCCAGTGAGGGCGCGGAAACCGCGCCCCTACACCGCGGAGGCCGCGCCACGATCACGCAGACTCCACACTTCCACAATGCGCAGACTGCGCCACGAGGGCACGGAGGCCACGCCACGATCACGCAGGCTCCACGCCTCCACAATGCGCACACTGCGCCACGAGGGCACGGAAACCGCGCCCCTACAACGCAGAGACCATTCCGCTACGGAAATGTCGGCGCCGTCTTGCTGCTCGGCACCCGCTCTACCACCTGCTCAGCGACCGGATCGAACGCCTCGGATACGTAGTCCTCGATCTCTCCCGCATCACACCGGCGCGCCAGTTCAGGATCCAGCGGGAGCCGGCCCAGTAGCGGCACACCCAGATGCGTCGCCGTGTGCATCGCCCGGCTGGGGCCAAAGACCTCGATCCGTTCGTCGCAGTTGGGACAGACCGCGTAGCTCATGTTCTCCACCAGGCCCAGGATGGGCGCGCCCATCTGCTGGGCCATGCGGGCTGCCTTGCGCACGACCATCCCCGCCAGATCCTGCGGCGAGGTGACCAGTACAATCCCACTCAGGGGTATGGATTGCATCACGGTCAACGATGCGTCCGAGGTGCCCGGGGGCAAGTCTACGATCAGGTAGTCCAAATGCCCCCAAGCCACGTCCTGCCAAAACTGCTTGATCGCGCTGCTGATGAGCGGACCACGCCAGATCACGGCCTCGTCCTCGCTGGGAAGCAGCAGGTTGATGGACATCACCTCAATGCCCGTCTTCGTCCCCGCCGGAAGGATGCCCAGCGGGCCCATCGGCGGGGTCTCGTGAAGGCCAAACATCTTGGGAATGCTAGGCCCCGTGATATCGGCGTCCAGCACACCTATCTGCTTGCCCTGACGATGGAGGGCCACCGCCAGCAACGCCGCCACCGAAGACTTGCCAACGCCGCCTTTCCCACTCAGCACGGCCACCACGTGCTCAACCTTGTTCATAACCTGCGATGGCTTAGGGCCACCCTCAGCCGCTGTCATGAACGCAGCGCGCTCCTGCTGGCTCATTTCAGCCAGCTCCACCTTAACCTCCAGGTCCGGATCCAATGCGGCCACCGCACCCTGCACACCGCGCACCAGGTCGTCCTTGATTGGGATCTGCTTGAAGGGCAGCATCAAGGTAAGCGTCACACTGCCATCGCCAACGACGATGTCTCTGACCATCTCCAGTTCGACCAGATTGCGCTTCATCTCGGGATGCATCACCTGGCGCAATGCTTCCGAAACTTGTTTGTCTGTGATCATTCTTTCTTTCTCCCTTACTCAGTTTAGATCAATGTCTGTCGAATCGATTCCGTACGGCGTCCATTGCGGACACCGTTCGTCATCACCCGCCACGCTCGTCCGTCACGTCCATCACGGACGACTCACCATCATCCTACAAAGGCGCCATTCCGATGGCGCACCTTCATCCTACAAAGGCGCCATTCCGATGGCGCACCTTCATCCTACAAAGGCGCCATTCCGATGGCGCACCTTCATCCTACAAAGGTGCCATTCCGATGGCGCACCTTCATCCTACAAAGGCGCCATTCCGATGGCGCGCCCTTATCCTACAAAGGCGCCATTCCGATGGCGCGCCTTTATCCTACAAAGGCGCCATTCCGATGGCACACCTTCATCCTACAAAGGCGCCATTCCGATGGCGCGCCTTCATCCTACAACGGTGCCATTCCGATGGCGCACCTTTATCCTACAAAGGCGCCATTCCGATGGCGCGTCATCGTCAACAGCCGCTTGCCCGGGATCTGGGGAAAGGTCGCCCCCTGCCCCACGGCCCGTAGCGCGGCAGGTACGTCCACCACCAAAGTCCCAGAGACCGCATCCACACCGTGGTCGAGCAACACCGGCGAAAGCGGCGCGCTGGCCCCCAGAAGAACCACGAAGGCATCGGGCCGGCACAGCTCGATCAGCCCATCGAACGTGTGATTGGTCAGCGAGGTGCCGGTCAGGGCAACCACGTCCGCCAGAGGCAGCACCTCAGCGGCCTGTTCTGCAGGCAAGTCACCGGGGCCGGGATTCAGCTCCAATACCCAACATTCGGCCGCCGCTTGCCGCACCCGCTTGACGAAAGGGAAGTGTCCCACAATCGCCACGCGCCGGTCTGCCCCCCGCTCCACGATCACGTCCTCAGCATTGACCTCGGTGCACGATGCCTGATCCACCTCCAGACACGCGTTGAACGTCGCCATGCCAATGCTGGCCTTCAGCGTGCTGGGGGAGCGAAGCCAGCCAGCCAACTCCCGCCCGCCGAGCTCCAACAGATGCCCGGCCCGGGCCACCGGGGGCCCGCCGGGGTGAGTGAGTGGGCGCAGCGTCGAGGCCAGACCACAACGCGGCGGGTCGGTATCCAACACCACCGCCGTCCAGAAGGCCCCGACCAGTACTTGCCGGACCGGCACATCACCCTGCAGGCTCTCGAGCAACGCATCAACGGTATTCACCCGTATCCCCCTCAACGTGTTCGCTGTACATACCCAGCAGATAGTCAATCATCCTACGGGTCTCCTCCAGGTCCTGTGTGCACCGGCCCAACACCTCGCTCCCCGTCGGCGTAATGCAGTACACCCGCCGGGGCGGACCTTGCGTCTGCTCATCATCCCACGTCGAGGTCACCCAGTCACACCCCTCCATCTCCCGCAGCACCCGATAGACCACGCTAGGGCTCAGATCTGCCAGACCAAACTCCCCCAGCCGTTCCAAGAGCGTATAGCCATGGGCCGGACCCCGGTGCAGAAGCAGAAGCAAAGCCGGCTCCAGTATCCGCACCGCCCGGCGGGAACGTCCCCGCCGCCACCCTCGAGCTCGCCCCGGCATCTCTCTTCCTCTTCCTCCTGGCTAAAGGGCATCAGACAAACATCGCCCAACCGGCGTCAGTATACCACGCTATGTGCAATTTGTCAATAGTCAAAACGCACCGAGACGTGCCACGACCCGACCGCCGGACACACAATCAATGGACCGCCGGCATCCTGCCGGCATCACGCCCCCACCTAACCCGGGTAGTCCTCAGGGGCGTACACCCGGATCGCCGGCCCGCCCTTGTCCGGGCTGACCGGGCAGTTCTCCTCGCACGTACCGCAGCCTGTGCAAAGCGCCACCACTACCTCGGGGAACGTCAGGTCTCCCACCTGCACCTCCTGGATGGCCTGTGAAGGACAGTTGCCAATGCACAGCATACAACGGATGCAGACATCCTGATCCACGTAAGCGATGCCCCCTGGCTCCTCTGTGAGCTCCACTTCAGGCTCCTCCGTTGACGTGGATTCCGGCACCTCAGGCTCGGGCTCCACCGGCTCCTCGGTCGCCTCGGTCGCCGGGGGAAGCAGAATCCGGGTAGGACAGTACTCGCCCGCGGCATACACCCGTATCGCTGCATCTCCATCCACCGGGCAATTGTGTTCACAGTTTCCACACCCGATACACAGTTCGGGCATGACCTGTGGGTACCGCTGCTCGCCGACGGCCACCTCAACAATCGCGTGCACCGGACACTGGCTCTCGCAGATCATGCAGCTTATACAGCGATCGCGATTCACAAAGGCCGTGCCAATGACTGCCTTCCGCTTGTCCGCAAGTGACAACGGAGGGATCGCACCACTGGGGCACACCTGGCCACAGGCGTTGCAGTCGTAGTCACACCCTCCCAGACGAGGCACCAGGACCGGTGTCCAGAAGCCACCCAATCCCGCCTCGGACGTGGCAGGCCGCAACGTCTGCCGGGGACAGACTTTCAGGCACTGCCCACAGCGCACGCACTTGGACAGAAAGTCCTCTTCCTCGGCTCCCGGCGGCCGCAACAGGTGCGGGTCGCGACTATCCAACAGGCCGCTGCGGATCAGGCCAAACCCGGCTGCAGCAGTCACCGCAGAAGCCAGGAACTGGCGACGGGATGGATCATATTCGTGGACCGGCGCTTCCTGCCAGCCGCCATCGAACACGCTGACCCCGGCCGGGCAGAAGGCCACGCAATCCATGCACAGCGTGCACTCGCTGGGGTGACTGGCGAAATCCTCCGGAGCGATGGCGCCCATTGGACAGACCTGAGCACAGATGCCGCATTCCGCGCAGTTCCAGTTGATGCACCTCTGCGCCTCTCTCACGGCCTCTTCTTCGGTCAGCGTCTGCCTGACCTCGTCGAAGCACGCGCAACGCACATCAGCAGCGAGGGTTGCCACGGCCGGTCGCTCGTGCTCCCGCGGCCACATCGCTCGCGGCAACTCCTCGAGCTCGATCTTTCTTGCCGGTCCCTCTTCAGCCACAATAGGCTCACCGCGAAGATAGCAGTCTATGGCCACGGCAGCCCTGGCACCCGCGCCTATCGCCTCTGCGACCGTGGCGGGCCCACTGACAGCATCCCCCCCGGCGAAGACGCCGGGCAGAGAAGTCTCTCCGGCTCCGTTCGCCCGGATGGTGCCGCTCGGCGACACCTCCGCCCCGCAGCCTTCCAACAAGCCCAGGTCTGGGGATTGCCCAATCGCGACAATGACGGTGTCGACCGGCACCGTGAACTCGGAACCCGGGATGGGGATAGGACGCCGCCGCCCGGAGTCATCCGGCTCTCCCAATTTCGAGCGCAGGCACTCCATGCCGGACACGTGCCCGTCCTCGCCATCGAACCCGTTGGGCGTGACCAGGTATTCGATCTTGACCTTCTCTTCCTCGGCCTCCTCCAACTCCTCGCCCGCGCAAGGCATCTCTGCCCTGGAACGCCGGTAGTAGATGGTGACGTCGGAGCCTAGCCGCAGCGCGCAGCGCGCCGCATCTATCGCCACATCCCCGCCGCCGATGACGGCCACGTTGGAGCCGATCTGCGCCTCCCCGTTGAGGTTCACCTGCCTGAGGAAATCGACGCCGTGGATGACGCCCGCCAGGCCCTCACGCGGGACGCCCGGGTCACGGCTCTTGTGAGCGCCCACGGCGACGAGCACAGCCGCGTACGTCTCGCGCAGTTCACCGAGCTTCAGGGCATCCACCTCGACGCCGGTCTCAATCTCCACACCCTGCCGCTGGATGAAGGCGACGTCGCTCTGCAGCACGTCGCGGGGCAACCTGTATCTGGGAATTCCGGCGACCATCATGCCGCCCGGTTCAGGCAGCTTCTCGAATATCCTGACCGGATATCCCATCCTGCGCAGGTGATAGGCAGCGCTCAGGCCGGCCGGTCCGGCACCGACAATCGCCACTCCCTGCTCCTTGGTGACCGGGACCGGTTTCGGCCCGGCCCAGCCAAGCTTCCTCGCAGAGTCGCCGACGAAGCGCTCCAGGCTGTTCACGGCAACGGCCTGGTCACACCCTTTGCGATTGCACTCGCTCTCGCAGGGGTGCGGGCACACGTGGCCGCAGACGGTGGTCAAGGGGTTCCGCTGCCGGATCAAATCGGATGCCTGCGCGAATCTACCCTGCGAGACCTGTGCGACGAAACCGGTGACGTTGGTCCCGGCCGGACAGTTCATGCGGCAGGGCTGGAGCCCCTCGACCTCTTTCACCTTGCGCTTCAGCCACGAGAACCGCGAGAGTAGGCCAATCATGCCTCCCAGCGGGCACAAGTAGCGGCACCAGAAGCGTCTCTCGACCAGGTTAAGGACCAGGATGAGTATCAGGGGCAGGGCCACCACCAGCGAGAGAGCAGGGCTGATCACACTAGTCACGCCACGGATGAGAATGGTGATTGGGTCGAAGTACATGAAGGCCATACTGCCCAGAATGGCCAGGAACAGGACCGTGAATAGGATGTAGTACTTGACCTGCCGCAGTTTGAGGGGCATGCCACGCCGGCCACGTGGCCCATAAAGGTCGAGGACTGTCCCCACGGGGCATATCCAGCCGCACCATACTCTGCCCACAACCAGGGTCAGCACCACCGTGCCGAGCGCAAAGACGAAGGCCGGTATCAACTTCCGCGCTGTCACCATGGCACATAGCGCCAGAAGCGGATCGCTGAGAGAGAAAAGATTGACGGGAATCGGCGATCCACCACCCCACCTCGTACGCACGCCCGATGCCCGCATCTGCACAAACAGAAATACAAACAGCGCCAGCAGCAGCCATTGCACCAGTTGACGCACTCGCCGCAATAGCAGCCGCCGACGCCGCAGTTGTTGTCTTCGTTCTGGTTCTTGTTGATCATCCATTGAGAACTTCACCCTTTAGGCAATCAGTGTCTACCGCCAAGCAAGAAGCCCCAGCCCTGTGGCGAGCACAACCGGCTGGAGCATCCATACCTTCAGATTGTACAACCAAGCGAGCGCTAGTCAAGCCTGACCAGACCACCTGCGAGGACGCAGGTTCACGCCAGCCCACACAGACAAGACAAACAAGCCTGTCTGCGCAAACCAACGCTCACCTGCGCCCTCGGTTACGGCGGATGTAGACGTCCGTCTTCTCAAAGTAGCAGCATTGCAGCGGTCCGTCTACCCGCAGCCAGATATCGCCTATCGAAGCTTAGATGCGATGTCCTCCGCGATATCGGCTATGCCAAGGTCCTCGAGCGTCTCTGCCGTGGGGACGCCCTTGTCCTCGGTCCAACCTCTCTTCTTCCAGTATTCGGGCAACGCCTCGTCGAACAGCTTCGCTGCGTCGCCGCCAAATGCCGCCTTGCCCTCGAACGGGCCGTTGGGCAAAGGCTCATCGAACCACCGGTTCGGGAACATCTCTATGCAATCCCACTCCGTCTTGGGGTCCGTGATGCCCTGGGTGTGCAAGGCGAAGATCCTGGTCAGAGCGTAGGCCCTTGCGCCGACCTTCAGGAACTCCTGCGCGTCGAAGTCGCTCCACCCGGTCGCGGCCTTGAGCATCTCTACCTGCCCCTCCATGCCCCAGTGCCCCTTGGCAAACATGCAGTAGACCATGGACTTGACCGTGGCCTCTTCATCCTGTCCCACGATAGCCGCGTCAAGATCCTGAGGCTCCGCCATGAACCCGCCGGAGCCACCACCGGTGTGCTCGCAGGGGCGAAGGACGGTGACGTACTCCAACGCGTTCCGGTCTTTGTTGCTCCTGGCGCCGTGGGCGGGCTGCGCGTAGCGGTGCGCCGTCATGGCATAGTTCATGATCTCGGGATTGCCCTTCGCCTCACTGAAGTGCTTCGCCGTCTCCCACACACCGTGGGCCAGCACCTCGCCGATTCCCTCGTGGGCGACGAGCTTGTTCACGAGCTCATCTACGGCGTGGGCGTCGCCCCACTTGACGTCAACTCCGTCCAGGTCGGCGGGCGTGATCAGATTGCGCTGCCGCAGTTCCATGAGCATCGCCATGAGCGCCCCACCCTCGATGAAGCAGAGCCCGTTGTTGTCCATCAGCGTGGTCGTGAACTGGGTCTTGGCCAAGCCCTCGGCCATGTCGAAGTGATCCCCGGTGTAGGGAGCGTCCGGCATCGCCCCTTCCACCTCCAGGTAGCCCAGGTTACCACCGACCATGCCCATGGCCTCCCAGTCCGGCATGTCGGACAAAATCCGATCCATCATGCCGTCCTCGCTGGTGACCTCCACCGGGTACAGGCAGTGCAGCCCACAGCCAGGGCAGGCTTGCTTCCTCACGAAGCTCGCCATGTCCATGAAAGGCCCCGTCAACCCCGTGACCGCGCGTGGGTCCGACCAGGATTCCCACTGCCAGTTCCGGATCGGGAAACCACCGACGACGTTGGCCTCTTTGGCGCCAATGCCGGCCGTGCCGTAGGAGCGCCAGAAGTAATCACCGGTCTCCGACTCGTGGATTCGGTTTTTCAGCTCCATGAACCGCGCCTTGTCGGCGAAGGTGTGTCCCTTCGTCCCCCGGACGACGATGCCCTTCAGGTTCTTGGACCCGGCCACCGCGCCCGATCCGTATCGCCCGTGCGCCCTGGCCCCCTCGGTCTGGACAGTCGCGAACCAAACCTGGTTCTCTCCACCCGGCCCGATCACCCAGGCACCGGCGAGGCGCTTGGCCCCGATGCCCTCGCGCTTGGGCGGTCGCAGCTCGGCCCACTCCGGTGTCATGTCCCGGTCAGTGAGAATGCTCTCTTTCTGCTCCAGTGGAGACAGGACCTGCTTGCGCAGCGCCATCTCCGCCTCTTCTGTGCCCATGCCCCAGTACTCGGTGGCGTCCCGGATCTCGACGGTGTCATCTATGACTGCCAGGTAGACCGGATGGTCTGCCTTCCCCACGACCTGAATCCCGTCCCAACCGGCGTTCTTCAGCTCTGCCGCGGTTCGCCCTCCGGACGTGGACACACACAGGAAATTGTAGGGGCTCTTGGTCACGATAACCGACCGGGCGTTAGGCCCGCCCCCGGTGACCGGCCCCACCATGACCTGGAACAGGTTCTCCGGGCCGAGCGGATCGACGTCCGGTTCCACGATCCCTTCCTTGAACATGAAGTAGACGCCCAGCGCCCAACCACCGAGGTACTTCTTGTAGACCTCCTCCGGCGGTTCAATGACTGTGACAGTCCCGCTCGAGAGGTCAACCCTCGCGATCTTCCCGGTGACTCCCCTAAGCTCGGCCATTACAGATCCCTCCTCTTGTTAAACATACCCATGTACAGGAGCTCCGCAGCCGCCTCTGGCTGTTGCGCGTAGTACCTGGTGTTCCTCTGGACAGGCACAAACTGCAAAGCGCCCTCCGAACAGGCCTTCACGCAGGCCGGATCACCCCCGCACCTGGTGCAGAGCTGCGCCTTTCCCTCGATCGGGTCGAAGGAGATGCCGCTCCCGAACTGATCCTCACACACCTCGAGGCAACGCCCGCAAGCGTCGATCCCGAGGCACTTATCGCGATCAACCGTCATATAGCCCATACCGGTGAATCCCGGTTTCCCTTCGCCTTCAGGGACCGTGACGATCGCATCCGTTGGGCAGACAGCCTGGCAGGGGTGCTCACTGGAGCCCTCAGCCCACGCCTCCAAGGTACAGTGCTGGCAGATGCCGATCACGTCCACGTACTGGAATCTCTGCGGACGTATCCGGGAGAACTCCAGGTTGAGCGTGTTCTTGGTCTCCTCCGGGGCAATCTCCGCCGCCCACTTCTCGGCGCAGACCTCGGCGCACGTCATACAACCTGTGCAACGGGCAGGATCAAAAACGATCATGTGGCCCGCCAACGCTTGCGCCTCAGGGGCCTCCTCGGGCTCAGGCTCCGGCTCTGGCTCTGGCTCTGCCGTGACAACGATTTGCTCCGGCTCGCTTTCCACCAGCCGGGTCACCTCGACCGGCACCTCTTTCTCGATCACCTCGGGCGTCGGAGAGGCGCATCCGGCGAGGGCCTGGGCTGCCCCAAAGGACACGCCCAAGATGGTCACGCCGCGCAGGAAATCCCGCCGCGTGATCTTGCCTTCGCGCAACTGCTCCTGAAGATCAGACACTTGCTCGTGCCGTTCTTCCTCCATCTCTTAAATCCTCCTTGCAATCTCTGTGAACTTCGAAAGAAAGAACTCTGGACAGACGTAAACTGCTGCGAATGCTTAGGTCATCTTCTCGAAAGCACACCTCCTGTCGCCTGCATCCGTCTTCTGTGTGGGAAGCACAGCAGCCCCACAGGACACACGACCTGCAAACGAAAAAGGAGACAAGCTAACTCCCGGCGGACCCACCGGAAGCCTTGTCTCCTTTGCATAATGGCGGGTATGAGGATTGCTCCCCCTACCTAGTGCTCACCTCTCCCCAGAGGGGAAAGCTAAGTCGGAGATGAGATATTCAACTGAGTCCATACTATAGCGCAACTTGGCCGCTCAGCCAGTGACTAATGACACCTTTATCAGATGACAAACCCCACCTGAGGCACTCGGAAGTGGAATCACTCCAAGTGCCCCCGCTGGCGCGGCGGGCTTTCGCAGCGAATAGCGCAACCCAGCTAGACCGAAGCCGCAACCCAGGG
>CAZYSK010000027.1:57261-69649 GCA_964649415.1 uncultured Anaerolineales bacterium | reverse complement strand
AGCACCGCCTGTTTACGGCGGTGTCTGGGTGTGTCACTCCAAGATCCCAAGCCATAGTCATGTCCTTTCCATTCGCGGCGGCGCGGCCCCGTCCCAACGCCGCCACCGGCCTGAAGAGCTGGTGTTGGGTGTGTCACTCCAAGATCCCAAGCCATGGTCAGTCCTTTCCATTTACGGCGGCGCGGCCCCGTCCCAGCACCGCCTGTTTACGGCGGTGTCTGGGTGTGTCACTCCAAGATCCCAAGCCATGGTCAGTCCTTTCCATTTACGGCGGCGCGGCCCCATCCCAACACCGCCTGTTCACGGCGGTGTCTGGGTGTGTCACTCCAAGATCCCAAGCCATGGTCATGTCCTTTCCATGTACGGCGGTGCGGCCCCGTCCCAGCACCGCCTGTTCACGGCGGTGTCTGGTGCTGGGTGTTATTGCATCCGCTGGCGGAAGGTGATCTCCGTCGGCTCGGCCCTGTGGATGTGGTTCTCGAAGCCGTTGACGTAGACCCGATCCACCAGCTCGGTGAGCAGCTCGGCGTTGACCCAGCCGGCCTCCTGCTCCAGGTCGAGGCCTTCCGTATCGCGCCAGATGGTGACTACGCGCTCGATGCCGCGCTCGGTGCGCACTTCGCCGCGGGACACGACGTAGGCGCGGCCCTGGTGCTCGTACCGCTCCAGGCGGCGGACGTGCATGCCGATCAGATAGTGGAAAGTCTCCACCAGGTCCACCTTCTCATCCTGCGGGCTCTCGTGGCCGCGCTGGATCTTGAGCGTGTAGTCGAAGGGCCTCTCGAAGGCTTCCTGGGCCAGCAGCGTGGGACTGTCGCGGGTCTCGAAGTCGAGCATGTAGTGCAGCATGTAGTCGTCGAACTGCCGGAGAAGCTCGAGTTGGCCGCCCTCCGGTTGCCGCACGCGGATGTTGTTCAGCGCGTCCTCGTAGGACTCGATGCGATGGTACTTGACCATGTGGGTCATCCCGTCGCGGTCCTGGGGCACGCCATCTTTCCAATTGGCGGAGAAGGCCACCTTGAGGATGCGCGGCTTGATCACGGTGTCGAAGTAGTCGCCCATCTCCACCAGGATGTACTTGCGATCGCCGCCGTCCTCCCGATTGAGGTCCATCACCGCATGGGCAGTGGTGCCGGAGCCAGCGAAGAAGTCAAGGACGAATTCGCCACTATCAGAAGAAAGACGAAATGCTCTCTGGATCAAAGCCGGTGGTTTTGGTGATTGAAATGCCCTCCAGCCCATCACATCATCAAGAACGGCCTGAGCATAATCGGTTCTGAGAGCACCATCAGCCCAAATCGTCTTTGGTGTGTACGTTGCTCCGCGTGCATAGTCCTTTCGATAGATTTTCCAACGCCCGTTGACCTTGCGCCCCACAAGCAAGTGTGCTTTCTGCTCGACTCGATCCTGTCCCCAGGTCCAGCAACCTTCCATACCGCCGTCCCACAGCGGGTAAACTTCTTCCTGACCAAGACTTGCTTCCAGGGAAACCCTTTGCGTCTCAGGGTCAACGTACAGAGGGAACCATAAGTTGGACCTGGTCTGCCGGTTAAACTGCCTATGGGTATTCCGAAGTTCCAACAACCTGTAGTGACCACCTTCATCTTCAAGACCGTAGTCTGCCAATTGCTTCTCCCCCTTGGGAATACCCGCTAACTCCGTCCGATCTTTGGCAAAAGCCAGTAAGTACTCGTGCGAAGTGGAGAGATAACGGTCCAGACTCCTTCCCTTGGGGTTACTCTTGATAACAACAATGCCCACTCTCTCACCAAGAACACGCGAAAGCAAGTGGGTCAGATTATCAACCTCGTTCTCATCGATACTAGAGAATATCAATCCATCCTTGCCAAGCATATCTCGAGCGGGCGAAAGACGATTCTCCATCATTGTGAGCCACGACGAGTGCTGATAACTGTCTTTGTACAAGAACTCATCATTCCCCGTGTTGTACGGCGGGTCGATATATATACACTGGACTTGCCCCCGGTACCTTTCCATCATTAAGCTTAGCGCCTGGAAATTCTCGCCGTGGACTAGCAATCCATCTACCTCCGCGTCCAGGTCCTCGAAGCTCACCAGCAGGCAGGCCTTGAAGTCCGCGTCAAAGAAGGCCGTGTCCACCATCGCGTAAGGATGGCTCGCCAGGAAGGCCTCGTCGAACGTCCCTTGCCAGAAGAGGTCCGCCTCCCAGGCATCCACGTTGTAGAGCCGCCGCCACTCCTCCAACTGTGCTTCGTTCGCCAGGATCTCCGGATAGAACGCCTCCGGCACGCGGTCCAGCGTGATGCAGTAGTCGGTCTGCACCACGAACTTGCGCTTCTCGAACAGCCGCTTCTGGAAATCCTCGATCTGGGCCAGGAAGTCGATGATCCGGTGGGCAATCTGGCGCACGACGCGCATGCGCGTGAGCACGTGCAACGCCATATCTGGATGGCGCGCCATGTCGCCGGACTCGTCCGATACGAGGTCGTCCAGGCGCATCACCTCGGTCTTGAGGAAGATGTCGATCTCGCGCCGCAGGAAGCCGCCCAGGTCCTTGTGGACGAAGTAGTCCATGCTGTTGCGCGCGGTGTAGCGGTTGAGATGGCGACCCAGCAGGCACCGGCCTGAAGAGCCGGTGCTGGATCGACTGTCCCCCAGCGCCGCCTGTTCATGGCGGCGCGACACGGCAGCCAGGACGGCTTTCAAGTGCGCCTCGTCGAGCGCCTTCAGGATCTCCGTTTCCAGCGCCACGCAGAGCACGGAGCGATCAAGTTTCTTGCGGCGATTGCTCTTCGACTGTTGGGCGTTGTAGATGCCCAGGTAGCGTGCCTCCTCTTCCTCGGTGAGCGGGCAATACGCGAAGGGAACGGTCAGTGTCCGCGTCTCGTCATCGTAGGCCAGCGGCCGTTCCTCGTGGAGCACGAAGTAGCGCTTGTCGCCCTTGACGTTGTCCTGGGGCACCTCGGCCTGGTGCAGGCGAAACCAGACGGTGTGCTCTCCGGCCGTGAAGCGGTAGTCGGTGAAACGCTCGCTGGTCTTGACGTAGTACTGGTCGCGGTTGGCCCAGTGGAGCACGACCTCCTCGCCGTTGTAGGGCACGCAGTACTTGGCCCCGCGCGAGGAGTAGCGGCGCTCGCTGAGGAAGTCACCCTGGTCGTAATAGCGGGAGAAGAAGCGCCACAGGTCGTTGAAGACGCGAGCCTCCGTCTCCTCGGCGACAGCCATCTGCCGCAGTTGCCGCCGCAGCTCCTGATACTCACGGGCAATGGGAATACCGCGGAATTGCTCGATCACTGCACCGGTCTCGTCGAACGCCCCATGACCCAACTGAGTGCGTTTCTCGGCGAGCTGCACCTCCAGTTCCCCGCGATCGGCTTCCCGGAAGCGGGCCAGCGCCGCCTCCACCGTGTCGAGCAGGTCGTGCTCGATGAAGCGCTCGATCTCGTCGCGCTTCTGGTTCATGATGCGGTAGATGCCGAAGTCGAGGTCGGCGCAGTCGAACTGGAAGAGCTCGCGAAGGAGGGATTGCAGTTTCTTACGGTTCTTGGTCCGCCTATCAAGTGTGTTCATAAGACCCCGATTCTTGCTCGAAATCGTGCTCGTAGGCACAGCAGGATGGTAACTGCCGTTACATTGTTCAATCCTGACGGCGGGCAGAACACCGGAATAGCCTCTTGGAGAATGTGCCTCCTGGCCGGTGTAGACTGCCCAGAAGCGGAGGAATCAAAAAGAACTACCGTACGAGAGTATAACACAGCAATCGAGCGGGCGCAAACAGTGGTGACACAGGGTGCCCTGCGAGCACGCGTGTGGGGAACACTCAACGCCCCGCGCCGCTGCCACCGGCCCAACAGAAAACCGCCCCAACCATTCGCAGATCGGGGCGGTCTCGTTTCGGCGTCAGCCACGCTGTCGCTTTCCCTCACTCGACCACGTCAACAGTGAGCGTACACCCTGAGAAGTACCGGCCCGATACCACCACCGCATCGCCGTGTCCCACTACTCGTCCGTCGGCAGTATGGACCTTGAAGTCGTCGTAGGTGTAATTCTCCGGCAGCGCTTCCATCCGGTTCTTGCCTCCTCCCTTGCTGATCCGAAGCAACAACGGCGACCCTTCCTGGTTGAGATCCTCAACCAACTGGATGAGATACCGGTCGTCGTATATGACGATCTCCGGGAGCTTCAGCACGCCACTGACCTTGACGTGCTCGCTATGTTCTGCTTGTTCGCACAGCTCGCTCAGTGTGTCGTATTCGGTATACTCGGGTGGACTACACCCCACCATCCCCAAGAACAAGATGTACATCGCGACTATGAGCATTGTCCGTTTCATCGTTGCCCCTCCTCGGTGTCCTTGCGATTGGGTCGAGTGGAGCTTAGGCAGCACCCAGCTTCATGAACCGGCAGTATCCGTTGCCAAGTGCCAGCAACAGCCAGACGGCGACGACCATCCAGCCAACCGCGTTCATCAGGCCAGACAGTTGAGCCATCAGGGCCACGATGAAGCCAACCGAGTCGCCGATGAAGAGCGCCAGCGTGATGGCTCGTTGTGCATCACCGGCAACGTTTCTGCCCAGCCAGCATATCAGCCCAATCCCGATGAGACACGCCCCAACGAGCCGTCCCATAAGTGTTCCGGCCGGATCTAGCGTGACGCCGTACAGTCCCATCAAGGCCGCTGGCACCAGTGCCAGCGCAAGTCCGAAGGCGAGTGACACAATGGCCTTGATAACCAGGAACGTACTGACTTTCATCGTATATCCTCCTTCTCTGCAAGTGACCGCAGATGCAAATGGACGCCCGCTCTCCGTTACTGCTCAGCCAGTTGGTGCACAGAGCATGTCGTGGACAACGAGCGTCCGCTACGGTCTCACGGAGAGATCGGTGCTTCCTACTGCCCCGGCGCTCGATAGCTGGGGGTCTTCTTGACGGCTTCGTCGACTTCCTCGGGAGTGATCAGCACCGTGGTCTTGATCGTGATCGCTCCGCTGGCCGCGACCAACAACGCCAGCGCCGTCATACTGACGTTGTCCGGAAGGTCGGCGATGACGTATAGATCGGTCTCGCCGAAGGCGTAGTAGAAGGCTTCTACGGTGCCGCCTACTGACCCGACCAGCTTCTCGACGACGGCACGGCGACTGGAGCCTCCCTCTTTGAGCAATCCTTTCACGCCTTCGCCGACGTAGTTGCAGTGGGCAAGATACTTAGGCATCTGAACCTCCTTGGCCGTATGCTGCGGAACAGCGGGACGATGGCTGCCGTGACGGGGGTGATGGTCATCCCCCTTGCCCCGCGTGTGGTGGATAGCGGTCGCCGATGCAGTCATCCGGTGGAAGACCGCTTGATCGGAGGACGTTTGGCTTATAGGCACATCTCCTTTCTCCGTCTCGGCTCCCCCGCCTGCGCCCCGTGTCGCGCGGCCTTGGGCGCAGTGCGCAGGGTTGAGACAGCCAACCCACCGGCGCGCGCTACCGGTCACCTGACCTATGCGTCAGTTTTTCTTCTACGTTCGTTGTACCAGGCGAGCAGCCCGCCAACCAGGCCGCCGATCAGCGAGCTGCTGCCGATGACGTTGATGAACGTATCCAGGCCGACGTGGTGATGCCATATCCAGATCGCGCCGTCATCCAGGAGGGCGTACTGCGTCCGCTCTGTGACCCACTCATAGGCGGCGATCTCGACGCAGGCCCGCACCGGACTCGGGGGTGGGGCGGCCCGGCGAGGCAAGTCCACACACCCCTGGTCGTACATGTATCGCGTTGCGTCCGTCTTCTCCCACTCGCCGGGGGCCTGCGGGCAACAGCGGTAGACGCTGCCCGCCTCGGTCTCCACGTATACCACGTGTTCCGGCCCGTATTGTCCGACGCCCAGGAGGCTGCTGATCTCCTCGGGCGGCGATCCAACCGAGCGCCAGCGCGTGAACGTCCCGTCCGAGATCACCTTCAGGATCGGCGATTGCAGCACCAGCCCGGCCAACAGGCCCAGCACCGTACATCCAAGCACGATGAGTGCAACCCTGATGACTCTTTTCATGGGATCATCTGTGTGTGCTAAGAAACCGGGTTTTTCGCTATTGCCGTCCGTTCTGGCATATCTGGTGATCGGAGAATTCGAAATCGGACACGGATTTCCACAGATACACGCAGATTACGATGTTTCATGAACCAGATCTGTGAAAATCTGTGTGAATCCGCGTCCCAGTTCTTTGCTTATGTGGGCGAAGCGGGAGTTCTTAAACTACCCCGTAGCGTCTATGGAGGGCTTCCTGCGAAGTATGCTGCCTGGGCCAACGCGCTTACGCGTATGGAGTATATGGTAACTCCGCGTGGATGTCAAACGGCGGGGCGGTTCAAGTTGGGGTGTCGGCTCCGCCGGATGTCGCCGACGCCGACACGCGGACGGTCGGTAGCGGTCGGTGCATCCGCAGCATCAGCAGCGTCCCTAGGAGCGCGCTGGCGGAGGCCAGGATGAACAGCGCCGGATAGCCCAGGTATGCGCCGGGGCGCATGGCGTTGAGCCCGTCGATCAGCGGGCCGGCCAGCCGGGCCGCTGCCCCCGATCCAGCCGTGGCCAGGTTGGATAGGCCCAGATACTTGCCGGCCTCCTCGGCCGGGATGAGGTCGGTGGCCAGCGCCCAGTTGACGCTCAAGAAGATGCCGGTGGCCATGCCGATGACGCCGCCGAAGACGTACAGGGTCGAGACGTCGCGGACGAAGATCAGCAGGAAGATGCCCACCGCCGCCAGCGCACCGGCCAACAGGTTCAGTGCCCGGCGACCGATCCGGTCGGACAGCAGCCCGGCCGGAAACACCAACAGCGTCAGTGCCAGCCCGATCGTGGCCATCAGGTTGCCCGTCACCTCGGTGGGATTGGGCACGCCCAGCCGGTCGCGGATGAAGTATTGGGCGAAGCCCTGCACGGCGTAGATGCCCAGCAGGATCAGGAAGCGGGAGACGATCAGCCGTGTGTAGTCGGGATAGGCGCGCAGATCCACGCGCAGGAGGTCGCGCAGCCCTTGCCGTGGCCCTCCGGCCGGGCGCTCCTGGCTGGTGGCGGATGCCCCGGAGGCGAGCGTGGGCGCTTCGGGGGCGGCCAGGACCGTGATCAGCCCGCTCACCACGAGCACGCCGCCGATGATGGCGAAGGCCAGCGTTGGATTGCCATCGCCCATCAACTGCCCCGCCACCAGCGACGCCACGACCAGCCCGCCCATGTCGAACAGGTTCTTGATGCCCGAGGCCAGCCCGTGCCGCTCGTCGGGCACCAGGTCGGGGATCAAGCCCTGGGCCGGGCCATGGGCGGCGTTCGAGGCCGCTTGCAGGAGCATGTAGGCCGCCAGGAGGACCCAGTAGCCGCTGGCCGACGGACGCACGATCACCGTCCGCGCAAGCCCGGCCAGGAAGACCAGGTCGATCAGCGTGCCCGCCACGATCCACGGACGGCGCCGGCCCCAGCGGGAGCGGGTGCCGTCGCTGAGGCCACCGGCCAGGGGCTGCACCACCATCGCCAGCACCAGCCCGGCGAAGGTCATCCCGCCCAGGTAGGTGTTCTTGAGGGACTCGGGCACGAAGCGCAGGAGCAGCGCCGGCAGGATGATGGGGTGGAGGCTGTTCCACAGGAAGGCCAGGCCGAACCAGTAGACGTTGATCGTGACGTAGTCAATCGCGCGCAGGGTCAGTGTTCGCGTCTTCATCGTTGCTCCTTCCCTCGATGCCGTGGTACAATAGGCTGCACAATGCCACGATTCCCGCCGACAATGGACCGCCGGCATCCTGCCGGCATGGCGTCTATGGTAGAACAGGCCGCATGATACCACAACTCCCGCCCCAAAGCGACTGGCCCACCTACCGGCTCCCCCTCCGCCTCCTGGGGGGCGTGCTGTGGGCGGGCCTGACGCTGCGGCCCCGGTCCTGTGCGCGCGATGCGCGGGTGGCGATGACGGGCGTGCGCCCCGGCCTCCGGGTGCTGGGCGGCGATCACGTCCCCCCGCGCGCGCCTTGCCTGGTGGCGTGCAACCACTACAGCCGGCCTGGTTTCGATACCTGGTGGGTGGCGCTGGCCATCTCGGCGGCGGTGGCCGCCCACCGGGCCCCCGGCGCCGACCCTGAGATCCACTGGGTGATGACGGCGGCGTGGACCTTCCCCGAGAGTCCCTGGCGGCGGCGGGTGTTGACCCCGCTCACGCGCTGGGCCTTCGAGCGGGTGGCGCGTGTGTACGGCTTCGTGCCCATGCCGCCTATGCCGCCCGACCCTCGGGAGGTCGAGGCGCGCGCCCTGGCGGTGCGGCGGACGGTGCGATTGGCCCGCCGGGCGGCGCAGGAGGGCGGCATGGTGGGCCTGGCCCCGGAGGGGCGCGACGTGCCCGGGGGCCTGGGCGAGCCGCCCGAGGGGACCGGGGAGTTCATGGCGCTCCTGGTGAGGGCGGGCTTGAGTGTCCTGCCGGCCGGGGTGGCGGAGCGCGATGGGCGGCTGCGCGTCTCCTTCGGGCCGCCCTTCGTGCCCCAGCTCCCGCCGGACCGCGCCGCGCGGGATCGGGCCGTCTCCCGCCAGGTGATGGACGCGATTGCCCGGCAGTTGGTGCCGTAGAAGTGGTCGGGATGGTGGCGTACGGGCCGAATGGCGAATAGCGAATGGCGAGTTGTGCGTGGTGATGGCTATTGACAAGTAGTACTATATGTGGTACTATACTATGGAGCAGTGACGTGGGCAAACGGGAGAAACTCCTCGCCAGGATACGAAACAACGTCAAGGGTGTGCGTTTTGAAGACCTCAACAAGGTGTTGGAATGGACCGGGTTTCGGCTGAAGCGGGTCAGTGGCAGCCATCACGTCTACGTGCGAGGGAATCGGATTGTCGTCGTTGCCAGGCGCAAGCCGCACGTCAGCCCGGCCGCGGTCAAGGAGGTTCTGGGTATCCTGGACGAGCTCGTGGATGACGAGTAGGCGGCTGCTGGCTGCGTGGGATGCCGGGAAAGGGGTGAGGGAGCTGTGGAAGAGAGACTGACTGTTGACTACTACATGCGTTTGCCCTATACGATTGAGCTGCGCAATGAGCCTGAGGACGCGGGCTGGTTCGTGCGCGTCAAGGAGCTGCGCGGTTGCATGAGCGAGGGGGACACGGCTGAGGAAGCTTTGGCCATGATCCGGGAGGCCATGGAGCTGTGGCTGGAG
The DNA here is from genome assembly GCA_964649415.1 of uncultured Anaerolineales bacterium. Classification (GTDB taxonomy): domain Bacteria; phylum Chloroflexota; class Anaerolineae; order B4-G1; family B4-G1; genus CAZYSK01. The sequence goes on along the minus strand of CAZYSK010000027.1, from coordinate 60,497 downwards.
GTGGCGCTGGAGGAGGGCATCCCCATCCCCGAGCCGCGCCCCGACGAGGACTATAGTGGCAAGTTCGTCGTGCGGGTGCCGCGTTCGCTCCACCGCGAGCTGGTCGAGGAGGCCAGGCGACAGGGCACCAGCCTGAACCAGGCCATCAACGTGGCCTTGGCTCGCTCCGTCGGTCGGACCGTTTCTACCAGGTCTGCTACCGAGGAGCCGGGCTGGCCGGGCCTGAAGACCGCCGTGCGGCGTGTCTTGTCGGCGGCGGGCCTGGGTGAGGACGCCGGAGAGCTAGACGAGCGTCTGTTCGCCGGTTGGGTGGATCAATGCCTGAGTGAGGTGGAGGGGGCGCTCCGTGACGGGGCTGTGCAGGATGCGTTGGAGCACCTGGATCTACTGACCAACGGGCTGCGGGATGGTGGGGACACAAGCCCCGTCCTGGTGGGGTTCCGCCGGGCGCTTCTGCTGCTGCGACGACAGGTAGAGACGCGGGTCGGGCTCAAGCCGGGCACGAGCTATGAGCAGGTGCTGCACCCCCCGATCTCCCGAGTCATTCAGCGCAGCGACAGGCCCCTGGCGCAGATGGCCATCCACGATGCTAGCGTGCCCTACGCTGCCGCTGAGCCAGAGGCCGGGCAGCGGGTCGAGCCGCCGGCAGGCGAGCCCGACCCGGACGGGGAGGACCGGGTGGGGGAATGAGACGGGCGTCTCTTGCCCTGACGTCCCACTCGGGGCGGGCGCGCGATGGGTCTGGCGTGCCCGCCCGGAAGGCAGCGCTCAGAAGCCCATAGAGCGCCAGCGGTCGGCCAGATTCTGCGATTGGGTGGCCCGCTGCACCAGCGTCTTGGCCGAGGTCCTGGCCCACGAAGGCGCTGGCACGTCGTAGTCGAACCCCGGCAGGCTCTTGCGCTCGATCTTGCGGCCCAGCAGGTACTCGATGCGATAGACTAACCGCTCGTCTTCAGGCGTGACGAGCGTGATGGCGTCGCCATCGGCCTCGGCACGGGCGGTGCGCCCGATGCGGTGCACGTAATCCTCGGGGTGTTCCGGCACGTCGTAGTTGATCACGTGTGAGATTCCCTCCACGTCCAACCCCCGCGCGGCGATGTTGGTGGCGACCAGGACGCGATGCTTGCCCGACCGGAACCCCTCCAGCGCGGCGATTCGCTCCCGCTGTTTGAAATCCCCGTGAATGCAAGCCACGGCGACCCGGGTCTGGCGCAGGTGCCGGGCGACGATGTCGGCTTGTTGCTTGGTTCTGGTGAAGACCAGCATACTGTCGACTTCCATTTGCTCGAGGATGGCCAGGAGAAGCTCGGTCTTGAGGTGCTTAGGCACCGGGTAGAGGGCTTGGTGAATCGCCTCGGGAGGACGGGCTACGTCTATCTCGATACTCACCGGGTCGTGCTGAAACTGGCGAGCCAGGGCTGAGATCGCCGGAGGCATGGTGGCCGAGTAGAGCATCGTCTGACGCTGGCGGGGCATGTGGCCGATGATTTGCTTGATGTCGGGTAGAAAGCCCATGTCCAGCATCCGGTCGGCCTCGTCCAGGACGAGGATCTGCAAGTCCTTGAAGTTCACGTTCTTGCGGCGCATGTGATCCATCAGGCGTCCGGGCGTGGCGACGATGACGTCGGTGCCCCGGCGCAGTCTGTCGGTCTGCTTCTTCATTCCTGCCCCGCCATATACGGAAGCCGTGCGCAGCGATGTACGGGCGGCCAGTTTCTGGGTTTCCCCGGCGATCTGGATGACCAGCTCGCGCGTCGGCTCCAGGACCAGGACCCGAGGGTTCTTGGTCTTGCCGTTCTTCTGCAGCAGGTGTTCCAACGCGGGCAGAACGAAGGCCAACGTCTTGCCGGTGCCGGTCTGGGCGCAGCCAACGATGTCGTGACCCTGCAAGCTGGGCGGGATCGCCTGGGTCTGGATGGGTGTTGTCTCTTCGTACCCCAAGGCGCTGATCGCCTTTTGCAGGGGTACGCTAATGTCTAACTCTGTGAAACGCATATACTCCTTATGTCGTACTACTTGACTGAACAGGTGCTTGACCTGTGATTCTGTATGGGTCTGGTTCCTACAAAAAACCGCTCCGATTACATTAAACCGGAGCGGTGAGAGATGCCAGACCGATTAACCTAACGCTGGCTATTATACCAGCGAACCGGATTTATGTCAAGAATGCCTGGATATTCGCTGCCCAGCCCTGCCTTCCGCTCTACGGTGGGGCGTAGATGTCGTAGGTATGGTCGTCGAACAGGATGAAGACGTGGATCTTGGCCCTGGGGACCACGTCTTTCGTGCACGCCAGCATCAGCCCGTGCTCGAATCTCTGGACGTCTGCCTGGTCGCATTGCCGCTCCTCGTTCAAGGCCCACCCCAGGCCGTCGCGCACCGCCGGGTTCTCCTGCCATACCAGGCCGAACCCGCGCTTGGGCTGGATCAGTCCCTCCGGCGGCGGCCCGTACGATGGATCCTGCTCTGGCATGCCCTGTTGCCACCGGTCGGCGTAGCTCTCCCAGCCGCTCCCCTCGCAGATCACGTACGTCAGCCGCTCGTCTTCGCGCCAGACCATATAGCCCCGCTCGAAGTCTTGGCTGGCGGCATTCAACTCCCGGTGGTCCTCGGTCGGGCAGCCGATCTCGTCCCGCACGCCTGGCATCAGTTCCAGCGCGCCCTGGAACCAGCCCCAGGCCTGTCGCTCGCAGCCTTCGGCGGATTCCGGCTGCGGGGCATAGGAGAAGGTCGTCTCGGCCCGGGCCTCTGCGCCTTCGTGCGTGACGGTCGCGCTCACGCGCAGTTGGCCGCTGTAGCCCGTGGGGATCTCGTCGCCGTAGGTGAGGGGGATCATGAAGCTGCCGCCGTCGCTGCTCTGGATCGCGGTCTGCCACAGCAGCGTGTCCGCCTCGTCGGACATCTCCAGCGATAGGCTCGCACCGGCCAGCGGTTCGTCCCCAAGCGTGACCGTGCCGTAGACCGTGGGATGCTCGCCCTCCGTGTACGTCTCGCTGTAGGTGCCAAGCGTCAACGCCAGGATGCCGGTCGCCGGCGCCGGCGTGGGCGTCACACAGATGGTGCCACAGCCGCCGGGACAGTCGCCGGGGCAGTAGTATACCTCGTCCGGGCCGCAGAGCGGCGGTGTGCAGAGCGGCCTGGGGGCATCCGTGGGTGGCGGAGTGGGCGTGGGTTTGGTAGCCGTCACACAGATGGTGCCACAGCCGCCGGGACAGTCGCCGGGGCAGTAGTATACC
>CAZYSK010000027.1:0-57161 GCA_964649415.1 uncultured Anaerolineales bacterium | reverse complement strand
TCGTCCGGGCCACAGGGCGGTGGTGTGCAGACCGGCATAGGCGTCTTGGGACCTCTGAGCGTCTCGCAAGCCAGCGATGCGGCCAGCAGTAGCGCTGTGGTCGCCAGCATCACCGGATTCCGTCTCTTCTTCTTCCTTTCGTCCTTCTCAGGATACATAGCCAACTTCCTCCTTTGACTCGGCAGAGTGTACAAGTGCTCTGCCGGGTTGTCAAGCGTCGCCTCGTGGGGGCGTGACCCTCCTTTTGCGCTGCAATCGGGGGTATGCTATACTGTGGCGCAGGATTCGCGCTGGCCTGTCCCAGGGCGCAGTGCGTGCAGCATGCCTCGGCGCTTTCCGGGAGCCCGAGGCACGAGCGGGAAGGTCGGATCGCCCCGGAGATGGTCCTACACGGTCGCTGACGCTGTCGATTTGCCTTTCGGGCTTTTCGGGATGAGACCTCCTGGTGGGGGTGGCGATGACCGCGGAAACTGGATGCACCCACGATCTGTTCATCTCCTACGCCGATGCCGACCGCGCTTGGGTGGAGGGCTACCTGCTCGACGGTCTGACGCAGGCCGGCGTGCGTTGCCACTCCGAGGCCGCCTTCGCCCTGGGCGTACCGTGCCTGCTGGAGTTCGAGCGCGCGGTCCGGGAGAGCCGGCGCACGTTGCTCGTCCTCTCCCCCGCGTACCTGGCCGAGGGCTTCACCCAGTTCACCGACCTCCTGGCCCAGTCCTACGGCCTGGAGACCGCCACCTGGCCGGTGATTCCCTTCGTTCTTGATCCGGTCGATCTGCCGCCCCGCCTGGCGATGCTCACCGCGCTCGACGCCACCGACGCCACCCGATGGTCGGCGGTCGTGGAGCGCCTCTGCGGCGAGCTGCAGCGCCCGGTGCCCGGTCCAGCGCCCAGGCCCCCCTGCCCTTACCCCGGCATGGTGCCCTTCAGCGAGGCCGACAGCGCCCGCTTCTTCGGTCGCGACGAGGAGGTGCGTGAGCTACTGGAGCGGCTGCGCCTCCACCCGTTCGTGACGGTCATTGGTCCCTCGGGGAGCGGCAAGTCGTCGCTGGTCTTTGCGGGGCTGGTGCCGGCGCTGCGCGAGAGCGGGCTCTTCGGCTCTGGGGACTGGCTGGTGCGCGCGTTGCGCCCCGGCGAGGCGCCGCTGGCGGCCCTTTCGGCCGCGCTGGACGGCACTCCGGCAGACCTGCGTGCCTCACTACGAACCTCGGACGTCCGTTCGGCGGACCTGCGTGCCTCACTACGAACCACGAACAAGCGCCTTCTACTGGTGGCCGATCAATTCGAGGAGCTGTTCACGCTCGCCCGCTCGGACGTGGAACCCTTCCAGCAAGCCCTGCTGCGGCTGGCCGAGACCCCCAACTGCTACGTGGTGCTGACCGTGCGGGCGGACTTCTACCCCGACTTGATGGCCTGTCCCCTGTGGCCGGAGATCCAGGCGCACCGCTTTGAGGTGTTGCCCCTGGACGAGGATGGTCTTCGCCAGGCCATCGTGCGCCCGGCGGAGGACGCGGGGGTGTTCGTGGAGAGCGCCCTGGTGGAGCGGCTGGTGGCGGACGCGGGCCGGGAGCCGGGGGTGCTGCCGCTGGTGCAGGAGACGCTGGTGCTGCTGTGGGAGCGGGTGGAGCGGCGCTTCCTGCCGCTGCGCGCCTACGAGGCGCTGGTTCTGCCCCGTGGCGCGTATGGGGCTCCGGAGCGCACGGGCCTGCAGGTGGCGATGGCGCGCCGCGCCGATGCCGCGCTGGCCGGTCTGACGCCGGAGCAACAGGCCATCGCCCGCCGCATCTTCCTGCGCCTGGTGCAGTTCGGGGAGGGGCGGGCCGACACCCGCCGCCAGCAGCCGGTGAGGGCGCTGCGCGTGGCGGGTGAGGGGGCGGGGGTGTTTGATCGCACGCTAGAGCACCTGGCGGACCACCGGATGCTGACGCTGAGCGGCGGGGAGGGGGGCGTGGGCCGGCGGGTGGACATCGCCCACGAGTCGCTGATCGCGGGCTGGCCGGCGCTGCAGGAGTGGCTGTCCGAGCGGCGCGGGGCGGAGCAGACCCGCCGCCGGCTAGAGGGCAAGGCGGCGGAGTGGGTGCGGCTGGGTCGGGGCGCCGGTGGGTTGCTGGATGAAGTCGAGTTGCTGGAGGCAGAGCGCTGGCTGGATAGCCCCGACGCCGCCGAACTGGGCACCGGAGAGGCGCTGCCCGCGTTGGTGGATGCCAGCCGGGATGCTCAGGAAGAGGCGGCCGAACAGCAGCGCCGCGCCACCCGTTTTCGCCTGGGTGCCCTGGGCGCTATTGCGGCGTTGGTCATTGTTGCCCTGGTCATTGGCCTGTGGAGCGCCCGGCGCAACGCCGCGAATCTGGAGGCCATCGCCGACCGGGAAAGCCAGCTAGCCCAGCAGCAGCAGGACGCCGCGGCGACGGCCCAGGCGTATGCCATAGAACAGCGGCAACTGGCTGAGGCGGAGGCCACCGCCCGCGCCGAGGCGGTCGCCGCCCAAGAGACCGCGGAGACGGAGCGCGACCGCGCCGACCGTCAGGCGCAGATCGCCCTGGCCCGCCAGTTGGCGGCCCAGGCCGAGCAAGCGCGCGAGCAGGGGATACGTCTGCTCCCGCGAAGCGTGCTGCTGGCAGCCGAATCCTTGCGCAGCGCGCCTACGTTGGAAGGTGACCAGGCGCTACGCCGGGGGCTGGCATTGCTGCCGGTCACCCAGGTCAAGGATGGGGCCGAAGCGAGAGGCGCGGCCTTCAGTCCCGACGGGCGGTGGGTGGCATCAGGGGACAGCGTCGGCACGGCGCGGGTGTGGGAGGCGCGCACCGGGCGAGAAGTGGCCCGCGTGGAGCACGAGCACGAGATATGGGGTGTGGCCTTCAGCCCCGATGGACGGTTGGTGGCCTCGCTGGGCTGCGTGCGATACGGCCCGCCGGAGGGTGACATGAGGGTGTGGGAGGCGGCCACCGGGCAGGAGATATTCCGCGTCCCGCACTGGGATCGTGGGGCCGTGGCCTTCAGCCCCGACGGACGGTGGGTGGTGTCGCGGGACGAGGACGGCGCGGCGCGGGTGTGGGAGGCGACCACCGGCCAACAGGTGCCTTGGCTGGAGGATGAGGATCTCAGGTACCCTCTGGTCTTCAGTCCCGACGGTCGGTGGGCGGCGTCAATGGGTGGGAGTGACATAGTCCGGGTATGGGATGTGGCTACCGGGGAGGCGGTGGCCCGCCTGGAGCACGAGGGGGTAGCCGATTTCGACTTCAGCCCCAAGGGATGGTGGTTGGTCTCGGTGGGCTGGGATGACGAGCGCTGGCAAGACACGGTGCGGGTGTGGGACACGCGGTCGTGGGAAGAGGACACCCGGATGGAGCAGAACGACGTGGTCGCTGTGGTCTTCAGCCCCGACGGGAGACAGATGGCCCTGGGAGGTGATGGGACAGACAGTCCTGGTGAAATACAGGTATGGGGTCGATACATGGCGTGGGGCAGGGTGGCCCGGATAGAGCTTGAGGCGGAAGTGCGAGCCGTGACCTTTAGTCCTGACGGGCGATGGGTGGCCTCAGGCAGTATGGACGGCACGGTGCAGGTCTGGGATGCAGCCACCGGGGAAGAGGTGGGCCGGCTGACGCACGAGGATGAGGTGCGTAGCGTGGCCTTCAGCCCCGACGGGCAGTGGCTGGCCTCGGCGAGCAGCGACGGCACAGCGCGGGTCTGGGATGCGCCTCCGGGTGGGCAGGTGGTCCGGCACGCGGGTGGAGGTGCCATGGCGTTGAGTCCCGATGGAAAGCGGATCGTCTCGGCGGGAGGCGAAGACGTGGTGCAGGTGTGGGAGGCGAGCACCGGGGACGCGATGGCCCAGATGGTGCAATACGGTGCGCTGCTGGATGTGGCCTTCAGCCCCGACGGGCAGTGGGTGGCGTCGGCGAGTGGCGTGGTCCCGGATGGTCCTGGTGAGGTGCGGGTGTGGGAGGCCGCCACCGGGGGGGAGGTGGCCCGGATGGCGCACGAGCTGCCGGTGTGGGCCGTGGACTTCAGCCCGGATGGGCAGCGGCTGGCGTCGGCGAGTGGAGCCTGGCGCGGTTTTTCGGGTGAAGTGCGGGTGTGGGATATCTCGGCTGCGCTCACCACGGGCGCTGGCGTTGGGGAGGAGGTGGCCCGGATGGTGCATGATGCCGCGGTGTGGGCCGTGGCCTTCAGCCCCGATGGGCAGTGGCTGGCGTCGGGTGGTGACAATACGGCGCGGGTGTGGGAGACGGCCACCGGGGAAGAGATAGCCCGGATGGAACATAGGGAGACGGTGGTGGCCGTGGACTTCAGTCCCGACGGGCGGTGGGTGGCGTCGGGGAGTCGCGAATGGCTTGGTGTTCGGGGTGACCGTGGCGAGGTACGGGTGTGGGAGGCGGCCACCGGGCAGGAGGTGGCCCGCATGGATCACGAAGATGCGGACGTTGGGGATAGTGACCGTGCGTCCGCCTATGCGTCTGGAGTGTATGTCGTGGCCTTCAGTCCCGACGGCCGGTGGGTGGCGTCAGGGAGCGGATCTACGGAAGGTGGTTCGGGCAAGGCACAGGTGTGGGAAGCGGCCACCGGGCGAGAGGTGGCGCGGATGGATGTTGAGCACAGCGTGCGCGCCCTGGCTTTCAGTCCCGATGGCCGCTGGCTGGCTTCGGGGAGCGCGGACAACACGGTGCGCGTGTGGGAGGCTGCCACCGGGGAAGAGGTGGCCCGGATGGCGCACGAGGATGAAGTGGGGCTTGTGGCCTTCAGCCCCGACGGGCAGTGGCTGGCTTCAGGTGGCTGGGACGGCACGACGCGGGTGTGGCTGTGGAGGCCGGAGGACTTGATCGCGCAGGCGTGCGGGCGCCTCACCCGCAACCTGACCCTGGAGGAGTGGGGAATGTACTTCAGGGATCAGCCCTACCGCTGCACCTGTCCTGACCTCCCGCCCGGCGAGGACACGCCGCTGGATGCCTGCCCAGAGGAGAACCAGCCATGAGCAGGGATCATGCTCATGACCTGTTCATCTCCTACGCAGACGCCGACCGCGCCTGGGTGGAGGGCTACCTCCTGGACGCCCTGACCCAGGCGGGCGTGCGCTGCCACTCCGAGGCGGCCTTCGCTCTGGGCGTGCCGCGCCTACTGGAGTTCGAGCGCGCAGTTCAGGGAAGCCGTCGCACGCTGCTCGTCCTGTCTCCTGCCTACCTGACGGAGGGCTTCATCCAGTTCACCGACCTCTTGGCCCAGTCCTACGGCCTGGAGACCGACACCTGGCCCGTCATTCCCCTCATCCTACAGCCCCTCGAACTGTCGTCCCGCCTGGCGATGCTCACCGCGCTCGACGCCACGGACCCCACCCGATGGCCGGCGGTCGTGGAGCGCCTCTGCGCCGAGTTGCAGCGCCCGGTGCCTGCCCCGGCGGCCAGGCCGCCCTGTCCCTATCCTGGCATGAAGACCTTTTCGCGGGAGGACAAAGATTGCTTCTTCGGGCGAGAGCGCGACGTGGAACAAGTCCTCCACATGCTGAGTAAGTATCCTCTCGTCGCTATCATCGGTCGCTCCGGCATTGGCAAATCGTCGCTGGTCTTCGCGGGACTGGTGCCGGCGCTGCGGGAGAGCGGTCTCTTCGGCCCCGGAGGTTGGCTGGTGCGCACGCTGCGCCCCGGCGAGGCACCCGTGGCGGCCCTGGCGGCCGCGCTCGATGGCGACCCGGCCAACCTTCGAAACCAGGTTTTTGGCGATGTTCCATCGCATGGAAAACCTGGTTTCTCGGACGGCGCGGACGCAGACGTCCGTTCGGCGGACCTGGCGGATGCAGGCATCTGGGCCTCACCACGAACCACAGACAACCGACTCCTCCTCGTGGTCGACCAATTCGAGGAGCTCTTCACGCAGGCGCGTGAAGAGGATATCAAGCCTTTTCAGGATGCGTTGTTGCGCCTGGTCAAGGCGACTGATTGCTACGTCGTGCTGACCGTCCGTGCAGATTTCTACGGCGAACTGATGGACCCGTCTCTGTGGCCGGAGATCAAGGGCCATCGCTATGAACTGGAGCCCCTGGCGGGCCAGGCCCTGCGCGCGGCCATCGAGAAGCCGGCCGAGCGAGAGGGGGTGTTCCTCGACCCCCTGCTGGTAGAGCGCCTGGTGAACGACGCGGCGGGAGAACCGGGCATTCTGCCGTTCGTGCAGGAGACGCTGCGGCTCTTGTGGGAGAAGGTGGAGCGCCGCTACCTGCCCGCGAGCGCCTACGACGATGTGCGAGACTTGAAGGCGGCCATCGCCAACCATGCCCGAGCGGCGGTGGGTTCCCTGCCGCCGGAGAAGGAGCCCGTCGCCCGCCGCATCCTGTTGCGGCTGTTGCAGTTCGGCCAGGGCCGGGCCGATACGCGCCGCCAGTTGCGGGTGGCCGACCTGCGCGCTGTCGGCGACGATGCCGATCTGCTGGACGAGACGCTCGATCACCTGGCGAAGGAGCGCCTGCTGACCCTCACCGGTGAGGAGACGGGGACGGGCGACCGGCAGGTGGACCTGGCCCACGATTCATTGATCGAAGGTTGGCTGGCCAAGGAGAAGTGGTTCGGGGAATGGCGTGAAGCCGAGCGGGAACGCCGCCGCTGGGAGTCCCGGGCCGGCGGCGGCCGGCTCGACGAGGCCGAACTGGACGCCGTACAAGAGTGGCTGGCCGGGCCCCTGACGGCCCAACTGGGCTACAGTCAACGCCTGTGGGACCTGGTGGAGGCCAGCCGGGAGGCCCAGCACGAGGAACAGGCCCGGAGGCGGCGCAACCGCCTGGTAGGGGTGCTGGGCGTCTTGGTTATCACCGCCCTGATCGTCATCGTCGTTGTCGTCCAGAGTCGCCTGCGGACCAGCGAGGAACAGGCGCAGGCCACCGGCACGGCCCAGGCTCTGGCCGTGGAGGCTACTGCTACGGCCAACTCTGCCGCGCGAGCCACCGTGGCAGCGGACCGCGACCGGCAGACCCGTCGCCAGGCGGCGCTCGAACTGGCCGAACAGGCGCAGGTTGCGTGGGAAGCGGGACGTCTGCAGCGCGGGCTGCTCCTGGCCGTCGAGGCGCTCGCTGTTACGAGCCGGACGGGCGAGCCGCGCGTGCCTGCGGCCGAAGACAGCCTGCGGCGGGCACTGGCAAACACCGGGGGGCGCGGTCTGGGAGGCCACGAGGATACGATCACCGCCGTCGCGATCAGTCACGACAGTCGCTGGCTGGTCACGGGCAGCGCGGATACCACCGCCCGCCTGTGGGACCTGAGTGCCGCGGACCCGGCGGCCGATCCCGTCGTATTGCGCGGCCACGAGTCGGGCATCAGTGCCATCGCCATCAGCCACGACAACCGCTGGCTGGTCACCGGCAGCCTGGACTACACCGTCCGCCTGTGGGACCTGAGCGCCGCAGACCCGGCTGCCGAGCCCCTTGTCTTGCGCAGCCACTTCCACCCCATCACCGCCATTGCCGTCAGCACTGACGACCACTGGCTGGTCACCGCGGACGGGCTTCTGTACGCGGGCGGGATGCTGCATATGGGGCAGCTCGGTGAGGGCTGGGCTGTCTACTTGTGGGACCTGACCGCCGCCGACCCATCTGCCGAGCCGATTGCCCTGGGCGGTCACTCGTCCGGCGTCAGCGCCGTCGCCATCAGTCCGGACAACCGCTGGTTGGTCACCGCGAGCGATCTGCAGGGCGACCACACCGCCCGGCTGTGGGACCTGAGTGCCGCAGACCCGGCCGCCCAGTCCATCGTCCTGCGCGGCCATGATGAGCCCATCGCCACCGTCGCCATCAGCCCCGACAGTCGCTGGCTGCTCACCGGCAGCGAGGATGCCACCGCTCGCCTGTGGGACCTGGCGGCCGCGGACCCGGCCGCCGCCCCTGTCGTCTTGCGCGGCCACGAGTCCGGCATCGAGTCCATTGCCATTGGTCCCGGCAGCCGCTGGGTGGTCACCGGCGCTCAGGACGATACCGCCCGCCTGTGGGACGTGAGCGCCGCCAACCCGTCGGCCGGGTCCATCATCTTGCGTGGCCACACGTCCGGCGTCAGCGCCGTCGCTGTCAGCCCTGACAGCCACTGGCTGGCCACCGGCAGTGCGGATGCCACGGTCCGGCTGTGGGACCTGACCGCGGCGGACCCGGCCACAGATCCCATTGTCTTGCGCGGTCACGAGTCTGGCGTCAGCGCCATTGCCATCAGCCCCGATGGCCACTGGCTGGTCACCGGCAGCTACGACGATACCGCCCGCCTGTGGAACCTCCCGGCCGCGGCGGATATGGCGGCCGCACCGGTCGTGTTGCGCGGACACGATAGCCTCATCAACGTCGCAGCCATCAGCCCTGACGATCACTGGCTGGTCACCGGCAGCAGCGATGCGACTGCCCGGTTGTGGAATCTCCCGGTCCTGCTGGAGGCAGGCCAGACCGCCGCAGACCCGGCCACGGAGTCCATCGTCTTGCGCGGTCACGAGTCGGGCATCTATGCCGTCGCCGTCAGCCCTGACAGCCGCTGGCTGGCCACCGCCGGCGGTGATGCCACCGCCCGCCTGTGGGACCTGAGCGCCGCAGACCCGGCCGCCGAGTCCATCGTCTTGCGCGGCCACGAGTCGGGCATCTTTGCCATGGCCGTCAGCCCTGACGGCCATTGGCTGGCTACCGGAGGCGAGTTTGACGACCACACCGCCCGTCTGTGGGACCTGAGCGCCGCAGACCCGGCCGCCGCGCCTCGCGTCCTGCGCGGCCACGAGTCTGCCGTCCACGCCGTCGCCGTCAGCCCTGACGGCCACTGGTTGGTCACCGGTAGCGAGGACAACACGGCCCGTGTGTGGGACTTGACCGCTGCCGATCCTGCCGCCGAGCCTGTCGTCCTGCGCGCCGGCGATGACCCCGTCACCACTGTCGCCATCGACGCCGACAGCCACTGGCTGGTCACCGCCAGCGATTGGGATGCCACCGCCCGCCTGTGGGACCTGAGCCACCCGACTGCTGCGCCCATCATTTTGCGCAGTCACGAGGACCGCATTCTCGCCGTAGCGATCAGTCCAGACAATCAATGGCTGGTCACCGCTGGCGCGGACAACACCGCCCGCCTGCGAGACCTGAACGACCTGAGCGCCGCACCCATCGTCTTGCGCAGTCACGAGAAACGCATTGTCGCCCTGGCCATCAGTCCCGACGGTCGCTGGCTGGCTACCGGCGGCGAGGACAACACCGCTCGCCTGTGGGACCTGACCGACCTTGGCGCCGCGCCGGTCGTGTTGCGTGGCCACGAACGGAGCGTCCGTACCGTGGTCTTCAGCCCTGACGGCCACGCGTTGGTCACCGGCAGTGACGATGGAACGGCCCGGCTGTGGAACCTGCACCTGGACGAGCTGATTGACCTGGCCTGTCGCGTCGCTGGCCGCAACCTGAGCCAGGCCGAGTGGGAACAATTCCTGCCCGGGCAGGCGTATCGCAAGACGTGTGGGCAGTGGCCACTGGAGAAGGAGTGAGAATAACGGGAAGGAGCAAGCCTATGCCCGCAATGGACAACGCCTACGCGCTCGTGGTCGGCATCGCCAACTACGAGCAGATCAACAAGCTGCCGCCCACCGTCCTCAATGACGCCCGCGGAATCCGCGACCTGCTGGTCGGCCCGCAGCACTGCGCCTACCCGCCGGAGAACGTGCAGTTGCTGCTCGACGGCGAAGCCACTGCCGAGCGCATCCGCTCGGCCCTGAAGCGCCTGGCCGAGGCCACCGATTCCGACTCTACCGCCTTCCTCTACATCTCCGGCCACGGCGGGCGGGTCGAGACGGGTCCCTACGCCGGGGAGTACCTGCTCCCGGTGGACGTGGTCCCCAACCGCGTGAACAAGACCGCCATCTCGGGAGACGCGTTCACCGAAGCCCTGCGCGCCATCCCGGCCCGCAAGGTGGTCGTCCTCCTCGACTGCTGTCACTCCGCCGGCATCGGCCAGCCTAAGGACGCCACCGCGCCGGGTATGAAAGCGGGCTTCTCGGATCGCTACTACGAGGCGCTCAAGCAGGGGCGGGGGCGGGCCATCCTGGCCTCCTCGCGCAGCACCGAGTACTCGTGGGTGCTGCCCGGCGCCGAAAACAGCCTTTTCACCCAGCACCTGCTGGCGGGCCTGCGCGGCGGAATCGCCAGCGACGACGGCCTGATCCGCATCTTCGACCTGTTCGAGTACGTCCAACCCAAGGTCACGGCCGGGCAGTCCGGCCAGCATCCCATCTTCAAGGCCGAGCTGGAGGAGAACTTCCCCGTCGCCCTCTATCTTGGCGGCCAGAAGGGCGTCGTGTCCAGGGACGAGGAGGGCTTCCGCTACGACGCCTACGTCAGCTACGTGGATCGGGAGCCGGACGCCACCTGGGTGTGGGACACGCTGGTGCCGCGCCTGGTAGAGACGCAAAATCTTGCGTCTCTACACTTGCGCGTCGCCGTCTCGGGCGACGTCGAGCAGCCCGGCGTGGCCCGTGTGGTGAACGTCGAGCGCGGCATCAGGCAGGCCAAGCGCACGGTGCTCGTGCTGTCGGACGCCTACCTGGCCGACCACATGGCCGACTTCGAGAACGTCCTGGCGCAGACGATGGGCATCCAGGAGGGGGCCTATCGCCTGTTGCCGGTCAAGATCGCGGCCATTGACGAGGCTCGGCTGCCGACCCGGCTCAGCATGCTGTCCACGTTGAACCTCACGCACCCCCGCCGCGCCGAGCGCGAGTTCGGCCGGCTGGTGCAGGCACTGCGGGGACCGTTGCCACGTCGATAACTGGTAGAGACGCAAGATCTTGCGTCTCTAAACGCAAAATCTTGCGTCTCTGCACGCAGCATTTTGCGTCTGCACAACAAGGAGGCCCACATGAAGTCCCGCTATCGCTGGTTCGTCGCGTTCGTGTGCTTCACATTCCTGCTCCTCCACCAGGCCGACAAGCTGCTCATCGGCCCCCTCACGACGTCCATTATGGAGGATCTCCGCATCAACGAGGCCCAGATGGGGGCCGTCTCCAGCCTGGCCATCGTCGTCGCCTCCCTGCTGTACCCGGTCTGGGGCTATCTGTACGACCGCTACGCCCGGTCCAAGCTGCTGGCGCTGGCCTCCTTCATCTGGGGCTCGACGACGTGGCTGAACGCGCTGGCGCCCACGTACCCGATCTTCATGCTGACCCGCTCGACCACCGGCATAGACGACTCCAGCTACCCGGGCCTGTACAGCCTGCTGGCCGACTACTTCGGTCCCCAGACGCGCGGCAAGGTCTACGGCATCATGCAGATGTCCGGCCCGCTGGGCTTCATGGTGGGCACCGTGCTGGCGACGATGCTGGGGGGCACGCTGGGATGGCGGCGGGTGTTCTTCATCACGGGCAGCCTCGGCGTGTTCGTCGCGGCGTTGATCTTCTTCACCGTGCGCGAGGTGCCTCGGGGCAGCGCCGAGCCGGAGATGGAGCGCTTCGAGCAGGGGGAGCTGGGTACCTACCGCATAGATTGGCAGGTAGTCAAGGGTCTGTTCCGCAACCGCAGCCTGCTGCTCCTGATGGCGCAGGGCTTCTTCGGCGTGTTCGCCTGGAATGTGCTCATCTTCTGGTTCTTCCGCTACCTGGAGACGGAGCGCGGCTACACGTCGGGCCAGGCCATGACGGTGATGCTGGTGGCCATCGCCGCGCTCTCGGTGGGCTACTATGTAGGCGGATACCTGGGGGACTTCTTCTTCAAGCGCACGCCGCGCGGGCGGGCCATCGTCGGCGGGCTGGGGACGCTGGCGGCAGCCGTGTGTCTGCTCCTGACCATGAGCGTGTCGATGGAGAACCGGCTTCTGTTCACCGCCCTGTTGGGGGTCACGGGCGTCACCATGTCCATCACCGCGCCCAACGCCATGGCCTCGGTGCCTGACATCACCGCTCCCGAGGTCCGCAGCACCGCCCAGGCCGTGCGCAAGCTGGTCGAGGATGGCGGCGCGGCGCTAGCGCCGTACCTGGCGGGCGTGATCGCCATGCGCTCCTCGCTGCACGTGGCCATCATCGCCATCTGCGTCAGCACGTGGCTGGCGTGCGCGGCCTTGTTCGGGGTGGTGGCCTATTTCCTGCCCCACGACGTCGAGGCGCTGCGCCGGACGATGCAGGAGCGGGCGGAGGCGTTGGGCTAGGATGGGGCGGATGGGTACATCCGGCGGATTGGAACAATCCGCGACATCCGTGGGGGTCGGCATCATCGGCCTGGGTGTGCGGGGCCTGTACTGCATTGGCCGCCACATGGCCGAGCTGTATCCGGAGACCCGGTTCCGGGTCACCGCGCTGTGCGACCGGAACGCGGCCCGTATGGCCGAGGCGCGGGACGTGCTCGTGGGCGCGTACGCCGGCCAGGGCGTGCAGATCTCGCCCAATCTGTACGGACGGACTGGAACAGTCCGCGACGGCCTGGACCTCATCGGCGCGTCGGAGGTGGACCTGGTCGTCATCACCTCGATCACCGACGCGCACCGCCAGTTCGCCGTCCCCGCTCTCCACTCCGGGAAGAAGGTGTACTGCGACAAGCCGCTGGCCCAGAACGTCGAGGACGCGGTGGCCATCGTCGAGGCCGAGGCCCAGGCGGGCAACCCGCTGATCATGGGCTTCACCCGCCGCTACGAGGCGGTGTGGAACCGGGCCTACGAGCTGCTGCACGATGGCGTCATCGGCGACCTGGTCATGCTCCAGGTGCGCGATGTCATCCCCTACCACCGCTACCTGACGGCCTGGTGGCGGCGGCGCGAGTGGTCCGGCGGCGCGCTGAATGACAAGGGCTGCCACCTGTTCGACGTGTTCAACTGGTTCGCCGGAAGCCGGGCGCTGCGCGTGCACGGCTTCGGCGGCCGGTCGGTCGTCGAGCCTGAACCGGCGGCGCCGCCGCGCTGCAGTGAATGCGATCGAGAGTGCCCCTATCGTCGCCGCTCCAAGAACTCGGCCGCCTTCGACATCCTGCCCCATTTTGGCCCATCCTGGCTTGAGGAGGTGGAGGAGAAGTACATGGACGACGTGTGCGTCTACGCGCCGGGCTCGGACGTGTATCACAACGGCAGCATCCACTTCGCCTACCAGAACGGCGTCATTGCCTCGTACTTCTACACCATCTTCGGCCCGCCCGCCGATGACCAGGAGACGATGGAGCTGGTGGGCACGCGGGGGCGCATCATTCTGACCCGGAGGACGGGCGCGCTCGATGTCGTGGCGGACATTGATCATGCGTCCGGTGACTACGGAGCCAGCCACGAGGTGATTGACTGCCGGGATGAGCACTTCGAGGGCTCCCACTTCGGCGCGGACGTGGCCCTGATCCGCGAGCTGCGCCGCTTCTGCGATGGCGCTCCCCCGGCGGTCGGGGCGCGCGCGGGCCTGGAGGCCACACGCATGGTGATGGCGGCGCTGCGCTCGATGGACGGCGGCGGCGTGACCGTCGAGATGGAAGACATCCCTTCATATGAAACCGGGTTTTTTCCGAAAAACCTGGTTTCTTCCGGTGACTGATCATGCATTCGTATAGCCTGCCGCCGTATGAGGGCTTGACCGCCTACTACGGCGATCTGCACAACCACTGCGGCATATCCTACGGCCACGGGAGCCTGGAGGAGGCCTTCCGCAACGCGCGGGAGCAGCTCGACTTTTGCTCGGTGACGGGGCACGCGCTGTGGCCCGACATGCCGGAGCCGGACGAGGCGATCCAGTACATCGTCGACTTCCACGAGGCGGGTTTCGCCCGGCTGAGGGAGCGCTGGCCCGAGGTGCAGCGCGTCACCGAGGCGTACCACCGGGACGGCGAGTTCGTCACGTTCCTCAGCTTCGAGATGCACTCTTGCGCCGATGGGGACTACACGGTGCTCTACGACGGTGCGCGGGGTGACATCCTGGAGGTCGATGGCCTCGCGGACCTGCGCGCCAGGCTGCGCGACCTGAGGCGGCGGGGCGTATCGGCCATCGCGTTCCCGCACCACATCGCCTATCGCCGCGGGCAGCGCGGCGTCAACTGGGCCACCTTCGACGAGGCGTTCTCGCCCGTGGTGGAGATCATCTCGATGCACGGCTGCTCCGAGGCCGACGAGGGCACGCGCCCCTTTCTCCACGTCATGGGACCGTCGGATCACGAGAGCACGATGCAATACGGGCTCAGCCTGGGACACTGCTTCGGCGTGATCGGCTCCACCGACCACCACAGCGCGCATCCCGGGAGCTACGGCCACGGGCGCACCGGGCTGTGGGCGCGCGCGAAGACCCGTCCCGCGATCTGGGAGGCGCTGCGCGCGCGCCGGACCTACGCGCTCACCGGGGACCGCATTGAGCTCCAGTTCGCCGTCAACGGCCATCCTATGGGGGCGCGGATCGCTCCGGCGGCGCGCCATCAGAATGGCGCCTTTGAAGGGGTGGCGGCGCGCCATCAGAATGGCGCCTCTGTAGGAGTGGCGGCGCGGCGACAGATTGCCTTTCGCGTGCTCGGCGGCGCGCCGATTGACTGCGTGGACGTCGTCAAGAACGGACAACTGCTCCGCCGCTTCTCACGATGCGACGTTGAAGAAACCAGGTTTTTTCCGAAAAACCTGGTTTCTGTCGGCGATTCCAACCTTCTCCGCACCAAGCTCTACCTGGAAGTCGGGTGGGGGGAGCGGGGCGTGCGGGCCGATTGGGAGGTGCAGTTCGGCATCTCGGACGGGCGCATTCTGGCCGTCGAGCCGCGCTTCCGGGGACCGGAGGTCGTCGCTCCTACAGACTTGGCGGATTGCTCCAGCCCGGCGACTGAGGGCGAGCCCCACCTGCGCGAGCGCGCCCCTGTGTCCCATTGGGAGCCGGACGGCTCCCTGGGCGTCCGCTTCCGCACGGTCACCTTCGGCAACCCGAACAACGCGACGCCAGCCACGCAAGGGCTATGCCTGGACGTCGAGATGCCGCCCGGGGCGGAGGTCCGCTCGGTGATCAACGGCCGCCGCGTGGACGTCCCTCTGGCCTGGCTGCTGGAGGGTGCACGCGCGGGGCGGCTGGGCAAGATTGCCTCGCCGGCGTACCGCTTTCACCGGGCGCCACGGCGGTGGGAGTTCGATTGGGAGGGAGCGTTCGAGGATGTGGCGCCGTCAGAATGGCGCCTCTGCAGGAGTGGCGGCGCACAGGAGGCGGGAAGCGCCGACGTCTATTACCTGCGCGTGCGCCAGGTGAACGACCAGTGGGCGTGGAGTTCACCTATCTGGGTGGCTGCGCGCTGCGAGCCTGGGGAGAGCAACCATGTGGTACGTGCGCCTGATTGAGACCAACCGGGTTCCCGACTGGCTGATCCGCCTGGGGCTGCGCGCCATCCTGGCGATCAGTGCGAGGCGGCGACGTCGCAAGCCGCTTGAGGTGCAGGACATCGAGCGCCGCGCGTTGATCGACAAGCTGCGGCAGAGCCCAATCGCCATTCACACCGACGACGCGAACCGCCAGCACTACGAGGTGCCGCCTGAGTTCTTTCGGCTCGTGCTGGGCCAGCGGCTCAAGTACAGTTGCTGCTATTGGCCCGACGGCGTCCGCACCCTCGACGAGGCCGAGGAGGCGATGTTGCGCTTGACCTGTGAGCGGGCGCGCCTGGAGGACGGGGCGGCCATCTTGGATCTGGGCTGCGGCTGGGGCTCGCTCTCGCTGTGGATCGCCGAGCGCTATCCCAACTGCCGCGTCCTGGCCGTCTCCAATTCCCGCCCGCAGATCGCCTTTATCGAGGAGCAGTGCCGCCGGCGTGGCTTCCACAACGTCGAGGCCCTGGTCGCGGATGCGAACGACTTCGACACGGATCGCCGCTTCGATCGCGTCCTGTCCATTGAGATGTTCGAGCACATGAAGAACTACGAGCGCCTCATGGCCAGAATCGCCTCTCTGCTCAAGCCCGAGGGGATGCTGTTCGTGCACGTCTTCAGCCACCGCGAGTTCGCCTATGAGTTCGACACCGGTGATCCCGATGACTGGATGGCTCAGACCTTCTTCACCGGCGGCACGATGCCGTCGGACGACCTGCTGCTGCACTTCCAGCGCGATCTGCGGATCGTCGACCATTGGCGCATCGCGGGCACGCACTACGCCCGCACGCTGAGAGCGTGGCTGGACAAGCTTGATCGCCACCAGTCGGCGGTGCGTGACGTCCTGGCCCACGGACTGGAACAGTCCGCCGGATTGGAACAATCTGCCGGATTGGTACAATCCGCAACCTATGGCGCCGATGAGGAGACGGCCTGGCTGGCCAACTGGCGCTTGTTTTTCATAGCATGTGAGGAGACGTGGCGCTCGGGCGGGGGGCGCGAGTATATGGTCTCCCACTATCTGTTCGACAAGAGGTGATTCCAATGGCAGACATACTCCGGACGACCAGTCTTAGCAAGCAGTACCAGATGGGCGAGGTGACGGTTGATGCGCTGCGTGGCGTCGATTTGCTCGTCCCCCAGGGGCAGTTCATGGCGATCATGGGGCCGTCGGGGGCGGGGAAGTCCACGCTGCTGCACCTGATGGGCGGCCTGGACACTCCCAGCGACGGCGACGTCGTGCTGGGCGGCAAGCGCCTGGCGCACCTCAGCGACGACGAGATCACCATCGTGCGGCGGCGGCAGGTGGGCTTCATCTTCCAGTTCTTCAACCTGCTGCCCACGCTGAGCGCCGCCGAGAACGTGGCCCTGCCGCTGCTGATCGACGGCAAGCGCATCGAGGACTACGCCTCGCGCGTCGACGAACTGCTCGACCTGGTGGGGCTGGCCGGCCGCCGCGACCACCGGCCCGACCAGCTATCGGGCGGGGAGCAGCAGCGCGTGGCCATCGCCCGCGCCTTTGTCACCGATCCGAAGATCGTGCTGGCTGACGAGCCCACCGGCAACCTCGACTCCAAGTCCGGCACGACTGTGCTCGAGCTGCTGCGCCGGGCGTGCAAGGAGCTGGACGCCACGGTGGTGATGGTGACCCACGACCCCCGTGCCGCTTCCTACGCCGACCGGGTGGTGTTCCTCAAGGACGGCCGGACCGTGCGGGAGCTGCTCGCCGGCGACGAGGGCCTGGCTCCAGAGGAGATTCTGGGCGTGATAGCGGAGCTGGAGTTGTAGCGTACGGGATCAGCGGCCCGCCGATGTCGTGCCGGCAGGATGCCGGCGGTCCGTTGCGCGTTCCCTGACCCAGATTGTAGGGGCAGGTCTTGTACCTGCCCCTGAGGGAGGCGTGGATGAGCGAGCGACAGCAGTTGGAGCAGGCGATAGCGGCCCTGGAGGCCCAGCGTCCAGCCCTGGGCGACGCCGTGGTAGAGACGGCGTTGGCTCCGCTGCGCGAGCGGTTGGCCGCGCTGGGACAGGCGGAAGCGCCCGGACCGGCCCTCGCCGGCGAACGCAAGCTGGTCACCGTGATGTTCGCCGACCTCTCCGGCTTCACCGCTCTGGCCGAGACCATGGACCCCGAGGCGGTGCGCGATCTGATGAACGCGTGCTTCGAGCGATTGGTGCCCATCGTGAGGAAGTACGGCGGCACCGTGGATAAGTTCATCGGCGATGAGATCATGGCCCTCTTCGGCGCGCCGGTGGCCCACGAGAGCGACCCGGAGCGGGCCTTGCGCTCGGCCCTGGAGATGATGGACGCGCTGGCCGAGTTCAACGTGGAGCGGTCCACCGGACTGGATCTGCACTTCGGCATCAACACCGGCACCGTCATCGCCGGCGGCCTGGGCACCCGTGAGCGACAGGAATACACGGTGATGGGGGATGCGGTGAACGTGGCGTCGCGGCTTGAGGACGTCTCGGAACGAGGAGAGATCCTCGTCGGGCCCGATACGTATCGCCTGGCCGCACCCCTGTTCGAGTTCCAGGCGCTGGAGCCGGTACGCGTCAAGGGCAAGGCCGAGCCCGTGCCGGTCTACCGCCTGATGGCCGCCAAGGCTGCCCCCGGCAAGGCGCGCGGCATCGCTGGCCTGGAATCGCCGCTGGTGGGCCGCGCGGCCGAGTTCCGAGCGTTGCAGGAGGCCGTCGAGCGTCTCCGCTCCGGCACAGGCGGCATCGTGACGTTGGTCGGCGAAGCTGGATTGGGAAAGTCCCGCTTGGTGGCGGAACTTCGCGCTTCACTCAAGGGTCAGAAACCAGGTGTTTCATGCGATACGGACGCTGCGTCCGCGACATCGCCCGATGGCGCGCCATCAGAACGCCGTTTTCTTCCAACCAACCGACCGACCGACCAGTCTACCAATCTACCAACCTACCAATCAACCAATCTACCAATCTCCCAACCTACCAGTCCCCCAACCCGATGGGTAGAAGGCCGCTGCCTGTCCTACGGCTCCTCCATTGCCTATCTGCTGTGGTTGGACGTCTTGCGTGGGCTGTTGGGGATGGCGGCGGATGCGTGCCCAACTGCCGTGCGTGACGCACTGTCTGAGCAGACACAAACGCTATGCCCTGACTGTATCGGCGACGTGTTTCCTCACCTGGCACGGCTGATGTCACTGCCGCTTGAACCAGAAGACGAAGCCCTGGTGCGCGATCTGGATGGCGAAGAACGAAAGTCGAGAACCTTCCACGCTGTTGAGACGTTGATCGAAAGCGCTGCTCAACAACGTCCGCTGGTCGTTGTCTGCGAAGACCTGCACTGGGCCGATCCCACGTCCTTGGAACTGCTGGAGCAGCTCTTGCCGGTGGTCGACCGCGCTCCGCTGCTGTTCATCTGCGTATTTCGCCCGGAGCGAAAGCACGGCTGCTGGCGGGTCAGGGAGACCGCTGCCCGCGACTATCACCTGCGCCACACCGACCTGGTGCTTGATTCCCTCTCCACCGTTGAGAGCCAGAAGCTGGTGGGCAACCTGCTGCGTGTGGAGGGCCTGCCCCAGCAACTCCGGGGGCGCATTCTCAGTCACGCCGAGGGCAACCCCTTCTACGTGGAGGAGATCATCCGCTCCCTGATTGACGACGGCGCCATCGTGCGAGACGGGCTCTCTGGCCGGTGGCAAGCCACGCGAAGCGTGGCCGACATCGCCATCCCGGACACACTGCACGGGGTGCTGATGGCCCGCATTGATCGCTTGCAGGAGGAGACCAAGCGTGTGCTACAACTGGCGTCGGTCATTGGGCGGCTGTTCTTCTACCGTGTGTTGGCCGAGATCGCCCGAGAGCAGCAGACGCTCGACGGGCATCTGCTGACCCTGCAGCAGGAGGAGATGATCCGCGAGCGGGCGCGTGCTCCCGAGCTACAGTACATCTTCAAGCACCAACTGACCCAGGAGGCGGCCTACAACGGGTTGTTGAAGAAGGAGCGGCGCCTCTTTCACCGCCAGGTGGCCGAGGCGCTGGAGCGCTTGTTCACAGATCGGATCGAGGAGCAGGTAGGACTGCTGGCCTACCACTGGGAGCGGGCGGAGGAGCCGGAGAAAGCGACGCACTACTTGCTGCGCGCGGGAGACCAGGCTCGCCTGGCATACGCCCACGTCGAGGCGATAGACTACTACCAACGGGCGCTGGCCTTTCTAGGTGAACAGGACAACCACGAATTGGCAGCCCGGACGCTGATGAAGCTGGGGCTGACCCATCATTCCGCCTTTGACTTTCAGGCATCGCGTCAGGCCTATGAGGAGGGCTTTGCCCTGTGGCAGCGGGCAGGAGAGGGCCAGGAGGTCGCCCTGCCGCCCGCCCCCCACGCTTTCAGGATGGACCGGCTTGGAGGAGATACTCTGGCCACTCTGGATCCAGCCATGGACAGTCCCTCCCTGCTAAGCCAGCTCTTCAGCGGGTTGGTCGAGCTAAGCGCGGAGATGGCCATCGTGCCCGACGTGGCGCGCAGTTGGGAGGTGCTGGAGGGTGGGCGCAAGTACGTCTTTCACTTACGGGACGACGTGCTCTGGAGTGATGGTGCCCCGGTGACGGCGGGAGACTTCGAGTATGCTTGGAAGCGAGTGCTGCACCCGAGCACCGGAGCGCCATACGCCGAACTGCTGTACGATATCAAGGGGGCCAGGGCCTTTCATCAAGGCGCCGGTTCTGATCCGGAAAGTGTGGGGATACACGCGCTTGATGAGGTCACTCTGGTGGCGGAATTGGAGGAGCCAACGGGTTACTTCCTCTACTTGCTGGCCAACAAGGTCTGCTACCCCGTGCCCCGGCACGTGGTGGAGATGCACGGGGAGGCGTGGTCAGCAGTGGACAACATTGTCACCAACGGTCCCTTCAAGCTGGAGACCTGGCGGCCGGACGAGTCTATGGTGTTGTCGCGCAACGTGCAGTACCACGGTCAATTCAGGGGGAACGTGCAACAGGTGACGCTTCTTGTGCTCTCCCGCGAGAGATGGCCTGCCAAGTTGGCGATGTACGAGGCGGATAGCCTGGACACCTTGGATATCACGTTCCTGCCCGCAGCGGAGATGAAAGGCGCACGCCAGCGGTATGCCGGGGAGTATATCTCGATACCAACTCTTGCCACCTGGCGTCTGGATTTCGACACCAGCCGGCCGCCCTTCGACGATCCTCGAGTGCGCCGCGCCTTCGTTCTCGCCACAGACAGGGAGACGATGGTGGATGTGATTATGGATGGTTGGGCGTCGCCGGGCACCGGGGGCTTTGTTCCGCCAGGAATGCCGGGACACTCGGCCGGGATTGGCCTGCCGTACGATCCCGACCAGGCGAGACGTCTCCTGGCTGAGGCCGGGTACTCTGAGGGGGAAGCCAGTGGTTTCCCCGTTGTCGATCTGCTGATACCCAGCGGTCCCCTTTCCTCTGCACCATGCGAGAGCTTACAGTCTCAGTGGCAGGAAAACCTGGGCGTGGAGATCACGTGGGAGGAGGTAGAGTTGGCGAAACTCCTCGACGTGACAGGCGAGAGGTCATCCCACATGTTGATCATAGGATGGGTCGCCGACTGTCCCGACCCCGATAATTTCCTGAGAGCAGGTTTCGTGTGGATACAGAAACAGACCGGGTGGCGGAATGACGTGTATGACGAACTGGTGGAGGAAGCTAGAAGGGTCACGGACCAGGGGCAGCGGATGAGACTGTACGGGCAGGCGGACAGGATGCTGATTGAAGAGGCGGTGATCATGCCCTACTGCTACCAGCGGCGGCATCTGTTGGTGAAACCGTGGGTCAAGAGGTTCTCTATGTCGGCGACCGGCGGTTTGTTCTGGAAGGACGTCATCATTGAGCCGCATTCGTGACCGTTTGAACCCAATCTGCGTCGTCTTGAGTCAGGGGAGGGACG
This sequence comes from uncultured Anaerolineales bacterium, assembly GCA_964649415.1. GTDB lineage: Bacteria > Chloroflexota > Anaerolineae > B4-G1 > B4-G1 > CAZYSK01. The sequence continues at coordinate 35,996 of CAZYSK010000027.1, read as the reverse complement.
GGGGGTTGGCTGTAGTCGATGCTCAGGTCGTAGCGGGCCTCGTCGTATATGGTGTGCAGGGCGTGGGCCAGATCCAGGGGCACGTCGTCGTCGCCGGGCAGGAGGGGAACCGGCACCACGGGCAGGGGTTCGCGCACGCTGACGGGCCACGTCTCGGTCACGTTCCGGCGCTCGGCGCGGGTGAGGAAGACGAAGTAGTCAGACTGGGGAAGCCCGATCAAACGGGGCGGGCGCGTTCCTTTGCGCAGCAGATCGATTTCCAGGAGATGCGCGTGAGCCGAAAGCACCGTCTCCCGCTTGGCACGATACTCCTCCAGGCCCTTGCCGGGCCGTTTGTTGATAGGAGAGAGAATCTCGATAGCGGTAACCAATCGGCCTTGAGCCGCGTCCCGTATCTCGACCGTGATCAACTCGACCTGCTCAGGGGTGATCGCTCTGAGGACAAGCGAGGGCGGCGAAACGGCATCGCCGGACGCACGACGAAACCCGGTCTTTTCCGAAGAACCTGGTTTCTCATCCGCTGTCCCTTGCTCAACGGCCGCGGACGCTTGATCTATGTCCGCGGACGCGCGTTCAACGTCCGCAGTGTCAGTGACCGTCTCGTACGTCTTGATCGCAAGGTCCCGCAATTGCTTCTGACTGACTTCCACGTCGGGATAGAGGACGCGCATTTCCTCTGCATCGGGAGAGAACGCCACAAGGCGAGTTTCCAACCGGGCCACGTAGCGTGGCGACAGGCAGGGGACGAGTTGCCGGCGGATTTGGCTGGCCAGTGAATGATGCACATCGCGCCAGTGAAGCGGACTCTCCAGATACGGATCCATTCCGGGAAAGGGAGACGGCATGCTTAACCTCCGGGCGGGCAGACCCCGTGGGCGGGGCGACCCTGCCCCCACTGGGACGTGTGCAGGGATTGTATCACAGGTAGGCTGGTATGACAACGCTGGGTAGAACGGGAGGCATCTCCATGCGCTCACTACGGGCTCTGGTCTGGCGCAACCTGACCGCGCACCGGTTGCGCAGCATCCTGACCGCCATGGCCATCGCTCTGGGTGTGTCGATGGTACTGGCCGCGTCCATCGTCGGGCAGGCCGCGGGACGGAGCGCGGTGGCCCTTTCTGGGGACGGACCGCGCGTTGACCTGGAGGTCTTTTCCCGCGACGGCGCACCCTTTGACGCTGCCGTGCTGGACAGACTGCGCGCTTACCCCGACGTCGACCAGGTGTCACCCTCACTACGCGTCGAGGTGGAGGGCGTTGACCCAGAGATCGGCGAACTGATCCTGCTGGGCGTCGATCCAGAGAGCTACGCGGCTATCCACGAACCGGAGTTGGCCAACGGCGCTTTTCTCGACAGGCCGGACACCATCGTGCTGCCGATGGAATTAGCTCTCGAAAGCGGGCTGAACGTCGGCGACAAAGTCGCAGTAGCGGTGGACGCGCAAAGGCTCACGCTGGCCGTCGCCGGGCGACTGAGGATTGAATGGGACAGGACAGTGATGACCGGGGAAGCAGCCGCCTACGTGCCGCTTGAGGTAGTACAGACCCTCGCTGGTGGACATTGGCAGATCGACCGTGTCGAGGTGACGCTGCGCCCCGGGGTAGACGCGAAGGAGGCCAAGACTGAGCTCTCCCAGACTGTAGGTGGCGACTTGACCGTCGTACGCTCCGAACTTGGCGGGGGTATTGTCTTCAACGTCGTGCTAGTTCAGGGCGGTCTGGCGATGGTGGGGATCATTATCTTGTTTGCCGCCGGCTTCGTGATCCTGAATGCCTTCACCATGTCCATCACCGGGCGCACGCGCGAGATCGGCGCCTTGCGCTCTTTGGGAATGACCCGCCGCCAGATCATGCGCATGGTCCTGGCGGAGGCAGGTCTGCTGGCCCTGCTCGGCGCTGCGCTCGGCCTTCTGGTCGGTGTCGGTTTGGCCTGGGGTGTGATGCGCGCTACAGGCACGTTGGATGACGTGCCATTTGACATACCCTGGTGGGGGGTGATCTCCAGTCCGTCGATGGGTCTGGCGGTGACTCTGGTGGGAGCGCTGGCGCCAGCCCGACGAGCAAGTCGAGTATCCCCCCTGGCAGCGCTACAGCCGCAGAAGGCGACCGCCTCTGGCTGGTACATACGCCACGGCGGGCGGCTGGGCGCCGTGGTCCTGGCGCTTCTGCTGCCGTCGTTGACGGCCTACGGGCTGATTGCGCGTCCCAGCCTGTGGGTAGCCGTGGCAGTCGTGGGAGTGGGAATCGTTGTGCTCTTGGGTGCGATGGTGTTGCTCCTACCGGCGCTGGTCGCCCCGCTGACTGCGCTCATTCGGCCTGCCCTGGAGCGCCGGATGGGCACCATCGGGCGGCTGGCAGCCGAAAACCTGACCCGCAATAGACTGCGCTCGGCGTTGACCGCCGGGGCTCTGGTCGCTGCCCTGACCACGACCATGGGCGTCAGCGGGCTGATGACGATGTTCTACGATGGCAGCATCGGCACCATCGCTGCCGTCAGCAACGAAGATATGACTATCATGAACGACCTGATGGGGATGGTAGCGTCGGGCGAACTCTCCATAGACAACATCTATCAAGTTATGTCGGCGCTCCCGCCCCTCGATCCTGCACTGGTTGATGCGGTCTCGTCCCTTGCCGAAACGGGGATTATTGACGTGGGACGTACCGGGATTGCATCGGTCCCATCCGAGTTGATCACGGTTCCAAGCGGCAATCTATCAACGGGGATATTTGTTGACCCGGGTTTCTATCTGGGTGTCGGCAACTTTGAGTTCTTCGAAGGCGATCCCGAGACGGCGCTAGCGTGGATGGGACGAGGCCGGGCCGTGTTGTTGCAGCCTCTGGCAGCGGAGCGGCTGGGCGTTGTCGTAGGCGACATTGTGCCGCTGGAGACGTCTCAGGGCGAGTTGGATTTCACCGTCGCCGGCATCGGTGGAAGCGCCTTGTTCAGCCCCATCTTCTCCTACGCGGATGGCGAGGCTTACTTTGACCTGAGCGGCCCGTTCTCGCTGCTGATCGAGATATCCGAAGGGCAGGACGCCGATGTTGCCCGGTCGCGCGTGGAGGACGTCGCTGCGCCTTTTCCCAACGTGACGGTGGTGACAGATATGGAATCCGCCGTGGACCAAATCTCAACGACGATGGAGCAGTTTCAACTGCTACTCAATGCCCTGCTGCTGGTGGCCGTGATCGTGGCCGGCTTTGGCGTGGTCAACACGATGGCCATCAACGTGACCGAACGTGGGCGCGAGATCGGCTTGCTGCGGGCTGTCGGTGCTACGCAACGACAGGTACGCCGGTCAGTGGTGGTGGAGGCTGCCACGCTGGGCCTGATTGCCGTCATCATCGCTGTTGTGCTCAGCCTGCTGATGCTCCTGGCCTACACGGTGGTCGTCGCGCCCAATGGGTGGGGGGCACTGGGCGTGCGCTCAGAAAGGGCCGCGACCTGGAACATGCTGTTATCCGCGCTGGGCGACGTGGGCATCCTGGCCACAACTTCGCTGCTCATCGGCCCCCTGGTGGCCGCGCTGGCGGCATACTACCCGGCTCGGCAGGCGGCGGCGATGGACGTGGTCGAAGCCACGCGCAGCGAGCGGGTGACGCTCAAGCCGATCCAGGTGCGACGCACTTCCCAAGTGCGTCGCACCTGGCCCACATCGCTCCCCTGGACCATGGCCTGGCGCAACCTGGAGCAGCACCGCCTGCGCACGGCGTTGACCGCGCTCGCGGTGGCGCTTGGCGTGGCAATGACCGTCGCCGCCGACGTCATCCGCGCCGCCCTCCTGAACTCCCTGGCCGGTTCGGAGGATGCCCAGAAGTTCATGACCGGCCTGCTCGAACAGCTCGGCGTATCGCTCCAGATGGTGGGCGTGGGGATCACACTGGCGGCGGGCTTCCTGATCTTCAACGCCTTCGCCATGGCCGTGACGCAGCGACGGCGGCAGATCGGCGGGCTGCGCGCGTTGGGGATGACGCGCCGCCAGGTGCTGCGCTTGGTGCTGATCGAGTCCCTCATCGTCGGCGTTCTGGGCACGCTGCTCGGCCTGGTCACCGGGCCGCTGCTGGGAAGGGCCTCCATCGCCATGATGAAGGCTATGCTGGGCGGGGATCTGTTCGTGTTCTCCGCCAGCAATCCCTCTCTCAACAGCATGCTGCTGGCGGCGGCTATGGGGCTCTCCATCGCCCTCCTCTCGGCGCTGATTCCGGCCTGGCAGGCGGCGCGTGTCTCGCCCCTGGTCGCCCTGCGGGAAGAAGCCGCGGACAAGAAACCAGGTTTTTTCCGAAAAACCTGGTTTCTTGTTGGGGTAGCGCTCCTTCTGATTCTGACCGTCTACCTCGTCGTTGCGCCGCCGGGCGAGTGGGTCGAGTATCCCTGGGATCAGAATCTGGCCGCTGCCTTCGTGTTGATCTGGTTGGTGGGCTGGGGCTTGATCGCCCCGGGGCTGATCGGTGGGCTGGGACGCTGGGCGCGGCGGCCGCCATTCTTCTTCAAACGGCGCCATTCTGATGGCGCGCTGGTGGCGCGCTGGGGCGCGGTCGGGCGGCTGGTGGCCGACAACGTCCGGCGCGGGCGCGGGCGCGTCACGCTGACCATCCTGACGCTCGTCGTGGGCCTGACTATGATCGTCGGCATGACAGGCTTCTTCCACCTGGCAGGGGACGAGCTGTTGATCCCTACCCTGGTGGGTTTCGAGCGCCTGCGGGCTTTGATCGTCTCTCCCTTCGACATCTCGGAGGGTATGGCGGCCTACGCCGATCTGGAGCGCATCGCGCTGCCGCCGGCACTGGTCGCCGAACTGCCCCAGGTCGTCGGCGACCGGGCGCGCGTGATGGACGAGTGGCGCTTCGTCATCGTGCCCGAGCTCTCGTTCTTCAGCTCCAGCTACTTCTCCCTGGTCGCCGACCCCCACGACGTGCGGTTTTCCGGCGACGTGTTCTTTGACTTCATCGAGGGGGATTGGGAGACCGCGGAGCCCATCCTGGAAGATGGCTGCGGCGTGCTCGTGCCGCCTATGATTGCCAGCCGCAACGGCGTCTCCGTCGGCGAGACGTTCGAGGTCACCGGCAAGGACGGCCCGGTCGAATGCACACTGGCGGGCATCGGGCGGACCTTTGTCAATACCTCCATCGTCAGTCTGGCCGCCAAGGACGAGTTCTCCGTCACCGAGCCGTTCTTGATCCACGTGGTCCCCTTGCCCGGCACCGACCGGGACCGGTTGAAGGCCGATCTGGAGGCCCTGGTAGTGCGCTACCCCGGCGTCCACTTGATGGAGCCGGAAGGCATGTACGCGGCGCAGGTCAAGGTGTTTGAGGTGATGCCCGGCATGTTCAACGCGCTGCTCCTGTTGGCGATCCTGGCGGCGGCGCTCGGCGTGGTCAACACCACGATGATGAGCGTGGCCGAGCGGCGGCGGGAGCTGGGGCTGCTGCGGGCGGTGGGCGCGACGCGACGACAGGTGATGCGCGTCGTGACGGGCGAGGCGGCGCTGATGGGCGTGATCGGCGGTGGGTTGGGGCTGCTCGTCGGCGTGGGCGTCGTCGCGGTCATCGTCGTGACCTACGGCGGCAACAGTTGGGGCGTCCCCGACCTGGATCTGTGGGGTGCGGCCTGGCGGTCGGTGCAGCCGGCGCTTGTCACCGGGTTGGTTGGCTTGATCGCCGCGCCCTTCATCTGCGCCGGGGCCGCCTGGCTGCCGGCGCGCTCGATCCTGCGGGGCTCGGCGATTGAGACGATGGAGCCGAGCCGAACCCCTAAAGGTCTCAGAAGACCGCTAGGATTTATGGGCATCCGCGCGCGCTTCGTGCTGGGCACGGCGATCCTGATGGTCGTCGTGCTGGCGGGCCTGGTCGCCGTCGTGACCACCCACGCCCGCGTGCGCATCGAGGAGCAGATGCACGACGCGCTGCGCACGATGGTAACCTGGAACGCTGGCATGATTGAGCTGGGCCTGCCGGAGGACGCCGAGACGCTGGACTTCGACATGCTGATGAGCGGAGGTGAGACCTTCGACTTCGATTCCGACGCCCTGCTGCGCTTCGAGTCGCTGGTGGATGATATGACGGCCAACGGCCTGGTCGATTTTGCCATCGCCGACCGGGACAACGTGGTGCTCGTCAGCATGGACACCCGCGAGATCGGCACGCTCGCGCCCGAGCTTGAAACGACCGGCGAGACCGACGTCTACTCGGAGCGCGAGGGCGGTGAGTGGCTGATGGTCGCCACCGCCCCGGTGCACAGCGACGAGGGGTTGCTGCTCGGCTCGGTGCGCATGACGGTGGACGCTCGCCAGGTACAGGGCTTCCTGGACAAGCTGCGCAACACGCTGGGGGCCATCGGCGCCGCCATCGTCCTGGTGGGCGCGACGGTCAGTTGGCGGCTGGCCACGCCGCTGACGCGGGCGACCCGCGACCTGGCCGCCCACGCCGCCGAAGTCCAGCGTGGAGCGTACCTCCCATACTCCCACACCCCCACACTTCTCTCGCGTTTCTCCCTCCGCACCAAGCTCACCATCGCCCTGACCCTTATCCTCATCCTGATGGTCGGCGCGCTCCAGATGGTCGCCATCCCCATCGAGCGTCGCCACATGGAGGATCGACTCAGGGATGGGATGGTCGCTGGCGTCGAGTGGATCGGGCAGGCCGCATCGGAGAGCCTCGATGCTGAACTATCTGATCTGACGGCTGGTATGGGAACCCGCCCTGCATTCGAGGATATGCTTGACATGACGCAGACGCTCGATCTGGCCCGGCTGCAGGAGCTGACCGAGCAGATGCGCAGCGACGATATGGCGTACACTGCCCTGGTAGACGAAGATGGTACGATCTTGCTCTCCGACCAACTGGCCCTGATGGGGGAAAAGGCGTCCGTGCCAGCGGGCACACGGATAGACGAGATGACGTGGCGGGGCGAGAAAGTCTGGGTGGTCTCCACGCCGCTGCGGAAGGGGCAGGGGGGCGAGTTGGTCGGTGCGCTGCAGATGGCGTTGCGGCTCGATCGGCTCGAAGCGTTCCTCGACGAGAGCCGCAACCTGTTCCGGCTGAGTGGGCTGATCGCCGTGCTGGCGGGTGTGCTCCTGGCGCAGGCTATCGGCGGGGCGGTGACGGCGCCGGTGCGCCGGTTGGCGGCGGGCACGCGCCGGGTGGCAGAGGGCGATCTCACGGTGCGCTTCGACGCCGGCACCGCTGGCACTAAGGACGAACTGGCGCTGCTGGCGAACGCCTACAACCAGATGGTGGCCGGCCTGCGGGAGAGGGAGTGGCTGCGCGACATGTTCGGGCGTTTCGTCAGCCGCGAGGTGGCAGAGGCCATCCGCAGCGGGCAGGTGCAGCTGGAGGGCGAGAACCGCGTGGTCAGCGTGCTGTTCTGCGACATCCGGGACTTCACGGCGCGCTCGGAACGGTGCTCGCCCGAGGAAATGGTGGCGCTGCTGAACGAGTACCTGCCGGTGGTGGTGGGGGCGGCACAGGCCCACGCGGGCACGGTCAACAAGTTCGGGGGAGATAGCACGCTGGTGATCTACGGCGCGCCGAGGCGCTTGGAGGAGAGTGCCTATCAGGCGGTGCTGACGGCGTTGGAGATGCGGGCCAACCTGGAGCGCCTGAACGAGCGGCTGGTCGAGCGGGGCGAGGAGTCGATCCGCATCGGGGTGGGCATCAACACGGGGGTGGCGTTGGCGGGCGCGGTGGGACCGGAGGAGCGGCAGGAGTACACCGTCATCGGTGACACGGTCAACCTGGCCTCCCGCATCGAGGCGCTGAACAAGGACTATCCCGAACATGGCATCCTCATCAGCGGGCAGACCTACGAGGCGCTGGGAAGCCGTCGCGCCGAGTTCGATTTTGCTGACCTGGGTGAGTTGAGGATTCGGGGCAAGGCGCAGCCGGTACGCGTGTGGGCCGTGATCGAGAAACCAGGTCTTTGGCAACGCCATTCTGATGGCGCGCCATCGCATGAAAAACCTGGTTTCTGAAGAGGAGAACAAACGATGGAAGCAGCCTTTATCTGCACGGAGGACCTGTGGGCACGGGGATTTGGCGCGAACCACCCGCTGAGACCGGAACGCCTGCAGCGTACCTACGAGTTGCTGACGGCGTACCGGGCCTTCGACGCGCCCAATTCGCGCCTGATGCCACCGCGCGCGTTTGGCCGGGAGGCGCTGCTCCTGTTTCACACGGAGGAATACGTGGACGCCGTCGCCAGCCTGAGCCGTGGGGAGAGGGCGTCTGGCGTGTCTGCCCACGCCTACGGCTTTCGCCCCGACGAGACCCCGGTGTTTCCGGGGATGTATGAGATCGAGGGCCTCAAGGCGGACGCGGCGGTGACGGGGGCGCAGTTGGTGTTCGATGGCGAGGCGGAGGTGGCCTTCAGCTTCAGCGGGGGGATGCACCACGCCCGGCCTGCCTGGGCCTCCGGCTTCTGCGTCTTCAACGACGTGGCGGTGGCGATTCACTGGCTCGTACGGCGGGGAATGCGGGTGGCCTACGTGGACATCGACGTGCACCACGGCGACGGGGTCCAGACCGCCTTCTACGACAGCGACCAGGTGTTGACCGTCTCGCTACACCAGGCGGGTATCCTCTTCTACCCCGGCACCGGCTTCCCGGAGGAGCTGGGCACCGGCGCGGGATATGGCTACAGCATCAACCTGCCGTTCATGATATACACCGATGAGGACCTGTACCTGGAGGCCTTTCGCCAGGTGGTGCCGCCGCTGGTGCGGCAGTTCGCGCCGGACGTGCTGGTGACCCAACTGGGCGTGGACACCCACTACCGCGATCGCCTGGGCTCGCTGGGGCTGACGACACGCGGATACGTGGCCCTGATTGAGGAGTTCCGGTCGCTGGCCGAGGATGCCGGGCGCTGGTTGGCCTTCGGCGGCGGGGGATACGCGCTGGACGTGGTGCCGCGCGCCTGGACGTTGGCATACGGCGTGATGTCGGGGCAAACCTTTCCGGACCAACTGCCGACCCCATACAGCGAGCGCTACGGCCCCGGGCCGTTGCACGACGCCGAGGCCCCGGAGCCCACGGAGGAGTGGGTGGCCCACGAGACCCGCGTGTACGTCGAGAAGGGCCTCGCTGCGCTCAGGGCGAAGACGCGCGACGTGTGGCGGTGGGACTAGGGCTGGATTCGCATGTCTTACAGTAGTTCATTTTGAGGAGGCGCAAAGTGACCGTGGAAATGGAATCTGTCATCCCCTTGACGATGTCCAGACTGAAGTTCGGCGCTGGGGCTACGGACGAACTGGGGTACGAGCTGAAGACCATGGGAGCCAACAAGGTCTTGCTCGTCACGGATAGACACCTGTGGGAATTTGGCTTGGTGGACAAGGTCAAGACGATCATTGAGGACGAAGGCATCCAACTCGCAATCTACGACGAGGTCCACGTTGAGCCTACAGATGCGTCGCTCAAACGCGCGATTGAGGCTGCCGGGGATCGCGCCGGCCGGGGCGGCGCGGGCGCGGATTGTTCCAATCCGTTCGATGTCTTCGTCGCGTTGGGGGGCGGAAGCACGATTGACACTGCCAAGGCCATTAACCTGTTTACCACGTACCCGGCCGACCTGTATGACTACATCAACAAACCGATCGGCAAGGGCAAGCTCGTTCCTGGCCCGTTGAAGCCCATGATTGCCCTGCCCACCACGGCAGGCACGGGCAGCGAGACGACACCGGTGATCGCGCTGGAGTTGTCAGATCTGAAGCTGAAGACAGGCATGTCGCACGTGAATATCCGGCCGACGATGGCCATTGTTGACTCGCTCAACACGCTGTCCATGCCGCCGGCAGTCGCCGCCTCGACCGGACTCGACGTGCTCACCCATGCGGCCGAGTCCTTCACGATCAAGCCCTACAACACCAGGCCCAAACCGGAGAGCCCGGCCCTGAGAGCGGCGTACATCGGCTCCAATCCCATCGCCGATCTGTGGAGCGAGAAGGCAATCGAGTGGGTGGGCAGGTATCTGAGGCGGTCCTGTTTCAACGGCCATGACATTGAGGCCCGGACCTACATGTCAATGGGCTCTACCTTTGCTGGCATCGGCTTTGGCAATGCTGGCGTGCACATCCCCCATGCGCTGGGATATCCGATCGCGGGGATGGTCAGGGACTGGATGCCACCTGGTTACGATGTCGAGGAGCCGATGGTGCCCCACGGCATAGCGACTATACTGACGGCGCCGGCCTGCTTGCGTTTCACCGCCCCCACCAACCTTGAGCGGCATGCCAGGATCGCGGAGTTACTGGGCGTGAACACTGCGGGGCTGTCGTCCATGGAGGCCGCGATGAAACTGCCGGACGTGGTCATCGCATTGATGCGGGACGTCGGCTGCCCGAACGGCCTCGCTGCTCTGGGCTATGCCGGGGGTGACATTCCCGACATGGTCGAGGGTGGTTGGAAGCAGCAGCGGCTGCTGGTGGGGAGTCCACGGCCGGTGACCAAGGCGGATCTGGCCCGCATCTTCGAGGAGTCTATGGTGCTCTGGTAGGCGCGGATTGGAGCAAGCCGTTCACAATCCACGTTTGCCTGGTCGCGGCGGACACAGTGTCCGCGGACGTAGAGTCCGCGGACGCGGAGTTCAGGTGAAATATGCTTCCTCTCGAAACCGGCATCACCTACGGCCCGCTCTTCTCCCGTCGCCTGGGCCTCTCGCTGGGCGTCAACCTGCTGCCCACCGGCTACAAGGTGTGCTCCTTCGACTGCGTCTACTGCCACTATGGCCACACCGAGATGTGTACGCTTCGTCCGCCGCCCAGGGACTTCCCGTGGAAGAGGCAGGTGCTCCGGGCGGTGGAGGCGGCCCTGAGACGATACCCGGGCCTGGACTACGTCACCTTCTCCGGCAACGGGGAACCGACCCTGCACACGGCCTTCCCGGCCATCGCGGAGGCCGTCCGCCGCCTGCGCGACGAGCTCAACCCCGGCGTGAGGCTGGCGCTCTTCTCCAACGCCACGACCGCCTGTCTGCCGCGCATCCGCGAGGCACTCCCGTTCTTCGACGCGCCGATCTTGAAACTCGACGCCGGGGACCCACGGACGCTGGCCCGCATCAACCGCCCCGCGCCGGGGGTGGAATTGGCGCGCATTGTCGAGAGTCTGGCCGGGGTTCCCGGCCTGATCGTCCAGAGCGTGCTCATCGATGGCCGGGTGAGCAACGTCAGAGGTGAGGCGTTCGACGCCTGGGTGAGCGCCCTGGCCGAGGTCGGCCCGGCCCGGGTGCAGATCTACAGCACCGACTACCCGGTGCCCGATGCCGGGGTTGAGCGGGTCCCGCCTTACGTGCTGAAGCGTATCGCTGGGGAGGTAGAGCGGCGCACGGGCCTGCGCGTCAGTGGCTACTGGATCTAGCGGAGTCATGCCGGCAGGATGCCGGCGGTCCGGGGCGTCATTTGACGAATGCCATCCATGGCCTATAATGCCTGTTCGGAACCACTCGCCATAGGAGGCTCTTCAATGCTGGGACCCAGAAGCAAACATCGCATCGACTCAGCGCGCCGGCGGCGCGAGGAGCACGACCACACCGACATCATCGCCATGTGTCTGCGGGATGCTCCCTTGACGCTGCCCGAACTCCAGGATCAGGTCATAGCCGTCTTCCGGCGTTTCGGCTTCTTTGGAGTGCATTCGCACGAACCCGACCACGCAGGCAGTATGGCGCACCGTCATCCCGACGAAGGCGCCATTCCGATGGCGCGGGACCTGGACAAGATGATGGAGATGGGCTGGGTGGTGCGCCAGGGCGAACGCTACGCGCTCACTCCTCTGGGCTGCGAGGAGGCGGATGAGCGGCTGGCTGGCTTGCGCAGCTTTGGGGGAAAGGCCCGGAAGCTGCTGCATCCGCAGACCGTCTCGCAGGTCGGGCTACTCGTGCACCTGGGCCTGGCGGCGCTGAAGCTGCCGGCGGGGCTCCTCTCAGGCAGCGTGGGCTTGATCAACGACGCGACGGATACGCTCCTCGACGGTCTTTCGAGCCTGCTGGTCTACGCCGGACTCCGCTTCGACAAGGAGCGCGCCGTCAACGTCGTGCTCGTGCTGTTCATGCTCGGCACGGGCGGCCTGACGTGCTACCAGGCCGTGCGCCGCCTCTTTGTCCCCGTTGATCCGGTGGTGGACTGGTTCACCTTCGCAGCCGCCATCATCTCGGCGCTCGTGTGTGGGATGCTGTGGCTCTACCAGCGCACTGTGGGGCTGCGCAGCGGCAGCGTGGCCCTCATCACCCAGTCGGTGGACTCGCGCAACCACGTCATCGTCGCGGTGAGTGTCACGGCCGGGTTGGTGGCCGCGTTGCTTCGCTTCCCTCTGCTGGATACGCTGGTGGGGCTGGCCGTGGCCGGCCTGATCCTCCAGAGCGCGGTTGAGCTGGCCATTGAGACCGTGCGCTCCCTGGGCGATGAGGAGGTGGATCTCTCGCGCTACAAGGCGGGGCTCGCTGAGCGCTACGAGCAGTTCCGGCAGGCCCAGTTGGGCGACTGGATGCTCTACCTGGTCGAGAAACAGGGGGTGCTGACGCGCGCCGAGTTGGTCGCGCGGGCGCGCCAGGCCCTGGACTTCAGCGGCAATCCGGCGCTGCGCGAGCTGGGGCTGGGACAGCAACTGGAGGCCGGCGAGATGACCGAGCGGACCCTGGCCGAACTGCTCGAGCGCGGCTGGTTGGCGGGGGACGGGCAGTTGAGCGTCACCGGCGCGGGGCGGGAGCGCCTGCGCCGGCAGATGGGACAGGCGCAGGGGAAGGTGCGCCAGCTCTCCTCCACCCATTCCCCCCGTTCCCACGCAGCGAGCCAATAAGTGAGGCAGTGAGGAGCCGATAGGATGCACTGGACGCAGATCGCGTTGGCGGTGGCTTTGCTTGTCTACCTAGGGGCCTTCGCCGCCATTATGATGGCGGTGAGGCGGGGCGCTGGCGCAAACCCCAGGGGGCACGCGAGGGGGCATTTCCCGGCGGCGTTGCTCAATGGAGTGGCGAGCCTGCTCTTATTGGTGCCCGCCATCGCCTATTGCTGCGACGCCCGGAGTGTGGACTGGTTCGGGCGTATCGCGTGCCTCGGCCATCCGGTCGCGCAGGGCTTGGGCGTCGTGGCGATCCTGCTCGCAGGGGTGTGCATCATCTGGGGAGAGGTCTCGCTGGGACGCTCATTCCGGGTCGCGCTGCCGGAGAGCAAGCAGCCGCTGGTCACGCACGGCATCTACTGCTTCACGCGCAACCCGCTGGCGCTGTCGGTGGATCTGCTGGCTTTGGGCGTGTTGCTCCTGGCCCCGAGTTGGCTGGCGCTGGCTGCTCTGATCATGAACGTGCTCGGCTACGAGTGGAAGATCCGCATCGAGGAGGCTTACCTGCGCCAGGCGCACGGTGATGCTTATGCCGCGTACTGCCGGCGGACCGGGCGCTACGGCCCCAGGCTGTCCCTCCGCCGGCGTTCGGGTGAGTGAGGGGGGAGGGCGCAAGGTGGAATCCGGGTCCGAGACGAGCAGTTCCTACGATCGTTGGGCCAGGTGCTACGATCGCTTCATCTCCGTCTTTCGGCTTCGCGAGGTACGGAGGCAGACCGTCCAGATATGCGGGGTGCGGCCGGGCGACCGGGTGCTGGATGTGTGCACCGGCACCGGAGACGTGGCCTTGGAGTTCTCGCGGTGGTGCGATGACGTGACGGGCATTGACCTCTCCGGGGGGATGTTAGCCGTGGCCCGGGAGAAGGACCGGCAGGGCAAGATCCGCTTCCTGCAGATGGATGCCACCGGGATGGATTTCGCCGACGACGCGTTCGACGTCAGTTCCGTCTCGTTTGCATTGCACGACATGCCGCCCGATGTGCGGGAACAGGTCCTGCGGGAGATGGCCCGGGTGACGCGGGGCAGGGTCGTCGTCACCGAATACCACCCGCCCGCGAACCGGGTCTTGCGGACGCTGTACATCGCCGCCGCCTCGCTGTACGAGTCCCCGTACTTCCCGGAGTTCGCCAGGAGCGATTTCGAGGCCCTGCTGGCGCGCTGCGGCCTGGAGATCGTGGAGCAACGACGCGTCCACGCCGGTTTGCTGCGTATCTGCCTGGCGTCTCCGTTCAGACCCTAAAGGTTTTCTGAAACCTTTAGGGTCTTCTCGCAGGCCCGCCGGAGTACGATGCTGGTTCTAGCGCAGCCCGGCCGCCCTCCAGACTTCGAGCAAGTACCTGCCCGTGGTTTGCGCCGCCTCAAGCGGCCGCATGCCCTTGAGCATGTCGCTGAACGGCTCCGGCATGACCGGCCCCCGATAGCCGATCCCGTCCAGGGATTCCAGGAAGCCCACCAGGTCGATGACGCCCGTCTCGCCGGGCAGGCAGCGCACCTTGTCGATCTGCTCGTCCACCGGCACGCCCGCCGGCGCGTCGTTGATGTGGACGGTCACGACCTGATCCGCCGTCAGCCCCTGGAGCTCGGCTATGGTGCCGTGAGACGTGTACCAGTGAAAGGCGTCCAGCAGCAGTCCCACGTTCCCCGTGCCTATCGCGTCGCACAGGTCGAGCATGCCCGCCATCGTGGAGATGAACGCGTGCTGCTTCCCGGCGCGCATGGTCTTGGGGCCGATGAATTCCAGCCCCAGGCGACACCCGTGCTCGTTCAGGATCTCCGCGATGGGCCGGAACCTGCGGACGTGGAAGGCGAAGTTCTCGTCGAAGGGCCTGTCCTCGGAGAACGGCAGGATCCAGGTGTCCACCCGCACACAACCCAATGCCTGGCCCAGCGCTGCGAAGCCCCGCAGCCTCTCCAGTTCCTGCTCGAACTCATCCTCGCTCGCCTGCCACTTGGTCGGCAGGCCCCAGTTCCCCATCTGCAGCCCTGCGTCCTCGAACAGACCCTTCACGTGGTCCGCCGACTTCTCCGCCGCCAGCGCGGACACCTCGGGCATGCGGATACTGACCCCCTGAAAGCCCGCCGCCTTCGCCAGTTCCAGGCTTTCTGCCAATGAGGCGCGTATGCCGAGAGCGCCTGTCCCTAGACTCCTGAACATGGTATCCCTCCGTTGATCGAGGCGCGGTGGTCCGGGTCAGTCCCTACGGACGCAGATGTCCGGCGGACGCAGACGTCCGTCGGAACCACTCGCGCATCTGGCGCACGTACTCCGGGAACACCAATTCCGGTTCCGGCAGGTGGGGGAGCCAGCGCTTCTCCCACTCCAGCGTGGCGTAGCCGTCGTAGCCGCCCTGGGCCAACAAGTCCAGCATCTGCCTCAAAGGCACGTCCCCCTGACCGACCAAGACGTAGCTGTACTCCAGCCGGTAGTCGCTGGGGAAGCTGTTCGCCCGTCCGGGGACCGAATCCTTGACGTGGGTGTTGACGACGTAGGGGGCCAGGTTGGCGTAGCTGGCCTCCGGGGCCTCCCCGTTCGTCCGGAATGGGTGGTGCAGGTCCCACAGCACGCCTACGCGAGGGTGGTCCGTCTCGGCCATCACGCGGGCGAGGGTCGCCGAGTCGGTCCAATCGTCGTGTGTCTCCAGCGCCAGCGTGACGTCGAATTGCTCGGCCTCGTCGCCCATCTGCCTCAGGTTCTCGACGAGGACGGGCGTGACAGCCTCCACCGTGTATCCCTCGGGCACGCGCCCGCCGAACACGCGCAGAATGCCGGCACCGAGCCGGGCGGCGAGCGCCATGTAGCGCCGCGTCTCGTCGAAGTGCTTCTCCCTCTCGCGTGCGTCCACCACGGCGTAGCGCGCCGAGGTGGACAGGCACGATATGGCCACGCCGTGGTCGGCGAACATGCGCCGGGTCTCCTCCAGCCCCGTGGTGAACTCGGGCCGGGCGGTGATGTCCACGTCTTCCAACAGGCCCCGGAAGTCAACGGCGTCGTAGCCCATCCGGGCCGCGTTCTCGACGATCTGCCGCAGTGTCCATTCCGGGCATCCCAGCGTGGTGAAAGCGAGCTTCATGGCTCTGCTCCTTTGTACGATGGGGGTGAGAGTGTCTTTGCGCCCGTGCGCGGGGCTATCCTAGCACACAGTGCCCGGCGACGCAAATCGCCATACTCTGGGAACGCCGAGCACCAGCTCGGCCGATGCCTACCGCGTTGAACTTGCATGGCGGAGCGCCACGCGTGTGAGCGGTGCACCTCGAAAACGGAGGGCGTTTGTGCAGAAACTGCCGATGTGGCTACGTGATTCTCGGTGATTCTGATCTGCTTGACTTTCGTGGCAGAAGGACTATAATCACATTGATTAATCGATTGATTGAATAACAGGGGAGGTGGAACATGCAGCGCACAATGAGCGCTACCGATGCCCGCATCCACTTCGGCGAGCTGATGCGGCACGTGGTGGAGCACCAGGAGCCGGTCATCGTCGAGCACAGCGGCAAGCCTCACGTGGTCGTGATCTCCCTGGAAAAATACGAGCAGTTGTTGGCGGCTTGTGAGGAGCGGGAGGATTGGCGGGATCTCGTGCGCCAGGCACGGGAGCAGGTTCGAGCTGACCTGGGTGAACGTGATCTGGCGCCGCCCGAGGACGTGCTGAGAGAGGTGCGGAGGGAGCGAGATGAGCGACTCGTCGCTCTGCGTTGACGCCAACCTGGTCATCCGCCTGGTCGCCGACCCAAAGGATGAGGCGGTCCGGCAGACGTGGGAACAGTGGGATGCCGACCATCGGCAAATCGCTGCTCCCACTCTGCTTTGCTACGAGGTCAGCAACGCCCTCTATCGCTACCAGCAGGCCGGGATGATGAGTACGTCCGCAGTGCGGCTGGCGCTCAAAGCAGCACTCGCTTTGCCTATTCGTCTCTACGGCGACCGGGAGCTGCACGGGCGGGCATTGGATCTAGCCGAGCGATTCTCGCTTCCGGCGGCCTACGATGCCCACTACCTGGCGCTGGCGGATGTGTTGGGCGGCGAGTTCTGGACCGCCGACCGCCGACTGGGTCGGGCGGTGCAGGACGATCTACCCTGGGTGCATGTGGTGGAGGGATGAGGCACAGCGACTCGCGCTATTCAGCTGTTCCGTTAGTCTTCCCACGCGTCCCGCTCTTCTCGGAGGTAAGCGTCGGTGTCGATGCCGTCCCACACCTCGCGGTGCAGGCCGGCCAGGTGCGCGGTGTGATCTGCGATGGGCTCGGCCACTCTTGCTTTCTCTCGCAGACGATGGGTCAACTCCGCCACGTGCGCCAGCAGGTCTTCGTAGCGCTCGTAATCGACCATCACGGCCACGGGGCGACCATGGTGGGTGATGTAAACGTCGTCACCCTCTTCCTGGAGGATCTCCAGGATCCGGCTGGCCTGGCGACGCAGGTCGCTGATGGGCATAATCTTGGTACGCATCTTGCACATCCTGTAACGATGAATCCTGTGTCATCTGTACTATACCCGACGTGGCCCGTTTAGACAACCAGAGCCCGTCCAGCGGGTGCGGTTTCCGCGCCCCTAGTATCGTGAGGGTTACGCCGAATGGCCCCCTTGGAGACCCTCGCTCAAATCACTACCCCCGGCGGCTTGATCTCCGCCGGCTTCATCGAAAACGTGCGCGAGGTTGGCTCCCGCCAGGGCGGGACCAGGCCTCAGTTCTTCTCGCGGCCCGTAGCTTGATTACCTTTTATATGGTATAATTGGTTAATTACGTGAGATAGCGGATATGAAAGGTAATCCACATGAAGACAGATAAAACCTTGGGCCCGGGCAGCGCGGAACTCCTGCTGCGCCTCAGCGCTGAGGGAAAGACTGTCTTCTCCGTCGCCGACGCTCAGGCTATCATTGATAAATCCTACCAGGCCACGACCACGCTTCTCAGCCAACTGGTGCGCAAGAGGTGGCTGGTGCGATTGGTGCCGGGCAAATACCTGATCGTGCCTCTGGAGGCTGGTCTAGAGAGCGTCCCTATGGCCGACCGATACGTGATTGCCCGTGAGGTGCTTGATCCTCTTCCCTACTACATATCCTTCTACAGTGCCATGGAGTTGCATCAGATGACCACCCAGCCGGTCAATATGGTGTACGTGACCGTGCCCCGGCAGCGAACCAGCCGAAAGATCGCCGGCGTGGACTACCGCTTCGTCTACGCCAGCGCGCGCTCCTTCTGGGGATGGGAACCGATCTGGGTAACCGACCAGGAGCAGGTGTGGGTCAGTGATCTGGAGAAAACGATCCTCGATTGCGCCACTCAACCTCACCTGTGCGGTGGATTGGGAGAGTTGGCCAAAGGGCTTTGGCTACACAAGGATGACTTGGACGAGGGGCGGTTGGTAGCCCACGTGCAGCGTCTGGATCACAAGGCGGCGGCGAAGCGGATCGGCTTCCTGTTGGAGACCTACGACCTGGGCTGCCCGGAGACCACCACCGCCCTGCAATCGTTTGTCAATCCCAGCTACGATTCCCTCGACCCGACGCTGCCGGACGAGGGGCCGTACCGCGCTCGTTGGCGATTGCGCGTGAACCTTGAGCCCGAGGAGTTGAGGGCTATCGTTTGGACATGAGTCGATGATTCCAGCCGCCGAGGTTTTCAAGCAAGCCCACCGCCTGGGAGTAGGTGATCTTGTGGTCGAAAAGGACTATGTGTTGAGTTGGCTGCTCGAGTGGGGCGACGTGGATCTCAGTTTCCTACCGTCCAGTTTTGGTGCCAAGTGCCGACACAAGGGGCAAGAGCCAGACCGGCTTGATGAGGTTCTGGCCCGCAAGGAAGCGACCTTCGACAAGCTATGGGCTTCACGTTTGGCCGTACAAATACCAGAATTGCCGCACTTGAACGAGGTTATGCGGGTGGTGCGGCGGCACTTGCGGGGTCTGGAGTTGATGTAGGGAGTATCTTGGCAACGGCCATAGCCACCCACATCATTCACCTCAGGGGGCTTGCTCATTGCCACCTGCATTGAGAACGTGCGCGAGGTTGGTTCCCCAACTGGCGGGATGTCACTAATGGGAGTGGTCACGCTCAAGATACCTGAATCTCAGATCATTGAGTTGGTGAGACAGATCTCGCCGCCGGCCAAGCGGGCCGTGTTAAGGGCGCTAATTCCGCACCTTGATGGACTTGAGTGCCTGGTGGACTGCGGGAACCAGCGGGCGCGTGCTCTCTGCCCGGAGCGAGGTCTGGATTGGGACAGCTTGGCCGAAGGCGAGCGCAAAAAGCTCGTTGATGAGCTGCTTCACGGAGACGGCGCATAGCCGTGCCAGGAGTTGATCGTGTCGGGCAATTGCCACTTCTTCGACCTCGGCGAGTACGAGGGTGTCCACGTTCTTTCTGCCGCCGAATTCATTGCGCGTTTCACCTAGTTGATATCGTCTGGAGTACGTGGCCCTTCGCTCGGCTTGGGCAAACCCAGGACGACCACCACACCTGTGGGCCGCGTACGGGTTTTTTGTGCTAAGGGCGAGGATGTGCTATACTGTGGTGCGGGAAGGCTGAGCGCACCCCGGCGCTTTCCCGTCCTGCCTCACCATGGGCGAATTCGAAGGGTCTCGGCCCTAGACGCTTCGGCTTGCGCTCGGGGCGATTTGTGGCTGCATTGTTGCGTCCTCGCTATAGATCGTGGCGAGTCACTGAGAGGACCAGGGGCCGATGGATACCTGCACGTACGCACCAGGCACCGTGATCCGCAACCGATCCCGCCTCTGGCGTGTGGATGGCCAGGAGGGGAGCGTCCTCGTCGCCACCGCGATTGACGGCGGCGAGGCGCAGCGGACCCAGTTCTACGTCCCCTTTGAGGATATCCGGCCCGGTCGCCTGGAGCTGCCCTCGCCCGACGTCGTCGGGCACCCCAGCGCCCAGGACCTGCTCCTGCGCGCCTACCGCCTCAGCCTGCTCCACGGCACCGCGCCACTCTTGAGCCTACAGCGCAGCCGCGTCATCCCCAAGGACTACCAGCTCGTGCCTGTGGTCATGGCGCTGGAGATGCCGCACGTGCGCATGCTGCTGGCCGATGACGTGGGATTGGGCAAGACGATTGAGGCGGGACTGATCGTCACCGAGTTGCTGGTCCGCCAGATGGCCACCCGTCTGCTGGTTATCGTCCCAGCCAACCTGCGCGAGCAGTGGCAGGAGGCGCTGGACTATTTCTTCCACATCCCCGCGCGCATCATATCCACCCGCCACCGCCGTCAGATGGAGCGCGAGTTGCCAGCCGGCGCCAATCCCTGGGAGCACTACCGCTTCCTCATCACGTCGGTAGATTATGCCAAGCAGCCGGGCGTGAAGAACCAGATCCTGGAGCAGCACTGGGACGCCATCGTGATCGACGAGGCACACCAGGTGGCCAAGCCGCACCAGAGCGGGCCCGACCAGCGGGTGCGCATGGACCGCTGGGAGCTGGCCGAGGCGCTGGCCGCCAGCGAGCGCGTGCGCCATCTCCTGCTCCTGACCGCCACGCCCCACAACGGCTACACCGACTCCTTCGCCAGCCTGTTGCGCATGCTGGACGTGGGGGCGGTGGCCGGCCCTGTACACGCTCCACGCATCGTCCGCCCGGTGGCTGGGCGTTACGTCTGCCAGCGGCGGCGGGAGGACGTGGAGGCATGGTTCCGGGACTCTCCCGACCGCAGCCCCTTCCCCGAGCGGGATCAAGACGAGGTAATCGTCCCGCCCACCAGCTACGAAATAGACGCCATCCGGGCCGTGGAGGCGTACGGTCAGCGGGTGCTGGCCCAGGCGGCCGACGCCAGCGCCGGGATCCGCACGCTGGCTCACTGGACTGTGCTCCACTTTCATAAGCGGGCGCTCAGTTCGCCGGAGGCACTGCGCTGCTCGCTGCGCAACCGTCGCGGGCGGCTGAGGCAGCAGCTTGAGCAACAAGAAACCAGGGTTTTTCCGGAAACCCTGGTTTCTGAGGACACCCCCATCCCGCCCGATGTGGCGCGGGCCAACGTGCTCGACGAGGACACCGGGGAGCGGCTGACCGACGAGGAGGCCGGAGAGCGCACCGAGCGCGTGGTCTACGGGCGGTCGCTGGAACAGATTCGGGCCGAACTGGAGCAACTGGAGCAGGTGCTGGCCAGGGCCGACAAGGTCACGCCCACCCGCGACAACAAGCTGCAGAAGCTGCTCGACAGCGTGCTCTACCACCTGCTGGCGCGCGATCCCAAGGTGGTGATCTTCACCCGCTATGTGGACACGATGAACTACCTGGCGGAACAGATCCAGCGCGACAAGCGCTATCGAGAGGCCACGGTGCTGACCATCCACGGCGGGCTGAACGAACGGCAGCGGCGCGAGATCTTCCTGGCGTTCGAGCGGGCCGGGACTGGCATCCTGGTGGCCACCGATGCCATCTCCGAGGGCATCAACCTGCAGCACGCCGCTGCCCAGGTGATCCACTACGAGCTGCCGTGGAACCCCAACCGGCTGGAGCAGCGCAACGGGCGTGTGGACCGCTTCGGGCAGCGTAAGCCGGTGGTGACCGTTCGCACGATAGTCATGGACGAGACGCTGGACGCGGCCATCCTGAAAGTGCTGGTGGAAAAGGCAGCCCAGATTCGCCGAGATTATGGCTTCTCCCCGCCCTACTTCGGCGACGAGACCAGCATCCTGGACCTGCTGGAACAGCACGACGTGACGCTGGGGCCGAAACAGCTCAGCCTCTTCGATGCACCTCCCTCTCCCTCCCAGGGAGAGGGCTGGGGTGAGGGTGAGAACCCCTTCGCCGAGGAGACGCTGGAGCGCATCAGGGGAGATAGCTTCTATGGCCAGACCCACATCAGCCTGCCGGAGATCGAGCGGCGGCTGGAGGAGACAGCGGCCACGGTGGGCTCGCCAGAGCAGATCCGGGCCTTTGCTTTCAGCGGGCTTGACCGCTTCGGCTGCTCGGTGACTCAGAACGCCGATGGCTCCTGGCGCATCGCGCTCACGGAGCCAGCGCTGCAGACGGCGTCGGTGGGCGACGTGATCGAGCGGGCCACCTTCGACCCCGAGTGGGCACTGGACGACCCCGACGCGACGCTGCTGGACGTGGGCCACCCGCTGGTGCGGCGGCTGATCGAGGAAGTCAAGCAGAACGCCTTCCGGGAAGTGGCGCATTACGGACGCACGGCGTACGTTGTCACCCCGGACGTGGACGAGGTGATGGCGCTGTTCCACTTATTGGCGCGCTACGTGGTCAGTACGGAGCCGACGTCGATCGTGGAGGAGTTGCTGCCGGTGGCGGTGCCGGTGTATAGGGGTCCTGCGTCATCCGTCAGCCGTCAACAGGCGACGCGCCTGGTGGATGTCCAGGCCAGTTCCCAGACGCGCACGGAGGCGGAGGTGAAGGAGACCCTGGCGGACGCGTTGGCGAGTGAGGGGCTGGATGGTCTGTTGGAGGGTGCGGTCGAGGCGCGGCGACGGGAATTGGTGGCCGAGCGAGAGCACATGCGGGAACAGATGCAGGCAGTCGAAGGGGCTCAGCCGGCCGAGTGGCTGCAGGGGATCGACGACCTGGCGCCGGGGAGTTCTGATCTGCTGACAGTGACGGTGTTGTTTCCGGCTTGAGACCTGACAGGTTTTCCGAAACCTGTCAGGTCTGGAACGGAGACCTGATGACCCAACCCACCACCCACATCATCACCGCCGGCGACCTGACCTGTGCCACTTTCATCGAAAACGTCCGCGAGCCCGGCTCCCGCCAGTGTGGGACCGAGCTTGCATTCTTTGCCATCGGACGTGGTGCGTCCGCACCGTCTGGGATCACCGACGACCAGGTTTTCCCCACAGTGGGAGTGTGTTATACTATGCGTCACGAAATCAACCTATAGGAGTATATTTCGTGTCACAAACTATAACAAGCCTCGGTCCTAAAGAAGCGATGTTCCTCGCCACGTTTGCCTCGCAGGGGAAGAGAATCTTCACCGTCGAGCAGGCGCGGGAGTTCTGGGAGGATGCTGCTTACGCGGCCAACGTCCTGGGACGGCTGGAGGCAAAGGGTTGGCTGCACCGTTTGGAACGGGGCGCCTATATGATCGTTCCCCTGGAAGCCGGGCCAGACCGCGACTGGTCGGAGAGCGCGCTGGTGATCGCGCCGCACCTCATCCAGCCGGCGGCCATCGCCTACTGGTCGGCCATCCACTACTGGCATATGACCGAGCAGATCCCCCACACAGTCTTCGTTCAGTCCACGTCCCGCAAGCATCAACGGCAAAAGGAGGTTCTGGGTATCTCCTTTCGTTTCGTCACCGTCGTCGAATCCAAGTTCTTCGGCGTGGTCAAGCGGACGCTGGGTGGCCAGCCGATCTACGTCACTGATCGAGAGAAGACACTCGTGGACGCTGCCGACCGCCCCGACCTGAGCGGCGGCATCGCCCAACTGGCCCGGGCGCTGCGCGTGGCCTGGAGCGACCTCGACTGGCAAACGCTCGATCAATATCTGGATCGCTGGCCAACAGGCAGTCCCCTGAAGCGTATCGGCTACCTGGTGGAGACTCTGGAACTGCCCCTCCCCAGCCGAGAGGAACGCCTGACACGGTGGCGGCGCTCGCTCTCTTCTGGTATTGTGGCCCTCGAGCCCGGGCGCAATGGCAGTGAAGGCCGCATCGTGACTCGCTGGCGACTGCGCGTCAACGTGGACCAAACGTGGCACCCCGTGGAGAGAGAACCGTGATCGGTGAAGCGGAACTGCGACGTCGAGCGGCGCGTTGGGGCGTTGACCCTATGGTGGCGGATCTGGACTACAGCCTCGGCTGGTTCATCGCCGCGTTCTACGGAGCGAATGAGGGCTCGGAGCGGCTTTGCTTCAAGGGGGGCACCTGCCTGCGCAAGTGTTACTTCGGCGACTACCGCTTCTCCGAGGACCTGGATTTCACTGCCACAGCCCCGCTCAGCCCCGAGCGGCTGCCCAATTGGGTAGAGCGAGCTGCCGGCTGGGCTGCCGAAGCGGATGGCCCCGACTATCGGGCCTCACCCCCTCGGTTTGAGACCGTCCGCGATGAGTACGGAAGCGAAACGTACCAGGTGCGCGTTTACTACCGAGGCCCCCTGCAGTGGGGCGGGAGCCCGCGCGCGATACGGATAGACGTGACGCGCGACGAAGAGGTAGTGCTATTGCCCACAGAGCGCTTTCTCATTCACCCGTATTCCGATGGGCCGGTGCTTTCCCAGGTGAAGATCCCTTGCTATACGTTAGTCGAGGTCTTGGCCGAGAAGGTCCGCGCCGTTGGCGGCCAGCGGCGCTTTGCCATCTCCCGCGATCTCTACGACATCCACCGGCTGGTGCAGTTCGGCGTAGCGCCTGCCGATGTGATGCCGCTACTGCCCGCCAAATTCCAGGTCAGGGGGCTGGATCTAGCGGCGCTGAGCGCTCAGACTGTCACGTCGCGACGCTCTGACTTCGAGTATGACTGGAACCGGCGTCTCAGCTACCTCGTTCGCGGTGAGCACGCCCTGGCCTTCAAGTTGGCGTGGGAGACAACTGTCGCGCTGTTGAGACAGATTGAGGAGTGCTTCTTGTGCCTGACAGCCTCACCCACATCACCACCTCCGGCGGCCTGATCTCCGCCGCCTTCATCGAAAACGTGCGCGAGCCCGGCTCCCGCCAGCGCGGGGTCGAGCCGGTGTCCTTCACCTTGCCTTGGGCCGAGCCTCAGAAGAGCCCCGCCGCGCTGGAGGAGACCATCGCCACCGCCTGGGAGCTCCTCCTGGAGCGCTGGGACGCTATCCGCAACGACTTGGCCGCAATGGACGTCTCCCAGGTGCGCTCCCGCTGGCTGCTGCCGCTGTTCTTGGTGCTCGACTTCGACCCCGTCTACCAGCGCGGCGATACCGTGTTGGATCAGGCCGGCAGGCTGCGCTTTCCCCTCTCCCACCGCGGCTGGCCCGAAGACACGCACCACGCAACACGTAACACGGCTCCCCCTCTCCACACCGTTCCCCCCTCTCAGAGCCTGGATGCACGCACCGGCCCCGGCGGCGGCATCAAGGTCAAGTCGCCCCACGACATGCTCCAGGCCTTCCTCAACGCCAGCGCCGACGACCGCTGGGCCGTGCTCTCCAACGGCGTGCTGCTGCGCCTGCTGCGCGACTACCACCACACCCACACCCGCGGCTACGTCCAGTTCGACCTGGAGGCCATGTTCGAGACCCGCAACTACGGCGACTTCCGCGCCCTCTGCCGCCTGTGCCACGCCAGCCGCTTCGTCGCTCAGGTGCCAGGCACTTCCCAAGTGCCTGGCACCTTGTTGGAGCAGTTCTACAAGGACTCGATCGCCACCGGTGTCCGGGTGGGCGAGGATCTGCGGGAGCAGGTGCGCCAGGCCATCGAGACGCTGGGCAACGGCTTCCTGGATGGGGCGTTGATCGGCGCGTTTCACGGGGAGGCTCGTGATGGGAGGGGCGGTGCTGATGCGGGATGTCAAACGTCAAGCGTCAAACGTCAAGATGATGTGACGTTTGACACATCACGTTTGGCGCGGGAATACTACGCCGAGATCCTGCACATCGTCTACCGCGTCCTGTTCCTGCTCTTCGCCGAGCAGCGGGGGATGATGCCCGGCCGCGATTCGCTCTACGCCGAGGCCTATTCCATCGCCCACCTGCGCGCCCTCGCCGAGGGCGACATTCCCCGTGAGGACGACTTCACCGACCTGTGGCACGGCCTGCAGGTCACCTTCCGCATGGTGCGCGAGGGCGTGCCCGAGCTGGGCGTCTTTGGCTACGACGGCATGCTCTTCGCCGAGGACCAGACCCCCTTACTAAGCGGGTCCCCTCCCCCTTCCCAGGGGGGAGGGTCAGGGAGGGGGGTCCGCAACAGCGACCTGCTGCGCGCCGTGCGCGCCCTGACGCTGATTGAGCGGGACGGCGTCTTGCAGCGCATCTCCTACGCTGACCTGGGGGTCGAGGAGCTGGGCTCGATCTACGAGAGCCTGCTCGACTTCACCCCCCGCGTCACGACCCACGCCGAGGCGGTGGACGGGCGCGAGATCCCGGCCAACACCTTCTTCCTCGACCCGCGCGGCTCCGAGCGCAAGACCACCGGCTCCTACTACACCCACGACTCGCTGGTGGATGAGCTGATCAAGAGCGCCCTCCTGCCCGTGGCCCGGGACCGGCTGGCGCGGGCCGGGCTGCCGGTCGTTGAAGACCCGACCGAAGACCTGTCAGGTCTGTTGACTGACTACGCCGGCCTGAGCGACGAGCAGCGCGCCGCCGGCGAGGAGGCGCTGCTGGGCATCAAAGTGTGCGACCCGGCGGTCGGCAGCGGCCACTTCCTGGTCAAGGCCAACGACGCGCTGGGGGCGGAGCTGGCCCGCGTGTGCACCGGCGACGAGTACCCCACCGAGGCCCAGATTCAGGCCGCCAAGCGGGACGTGCTGGCCCACTGCATCTACGCTGTGGACGTGAACCCCATGGCGGTGGAGCTGTGCAAGGTCAGCCTGTGGATCAACGCCAGCGTCCGGGACAAACCCCTGAGCTTCCTGGACCACCACATCAAGTGCGGCAACAGCCTGATCGGGGCCACGCCGGAGCTGATGGACAAGGGCGTTCCCTACGAGGCGTTCGCCCCCGGCATCACGGGCAACGACCGGGACGTGGCCAAACAGGTCCGCGCTCAGAGCCGTCAGGAGCAACGGGAGTTCGAGCGAGGCGGCGGCTACCAGCCGGCGCTCTTCCGCGTGCGCGTGTACGAGCCCACCGGCGAGGTGCGGGAGGTGTACGAGTACGTGGGCACGCTGGCCGAGGACCAACCCCGCGCGGCCCGCGAGCGCTATGCAGCTTACCTGACCACCGATGAATATCGCCGTAGGAAGCTGGAGGCCGACTGTTGGACGGCGGCCTTCTTCTGGCCCTTGACGGCCCAGAAACCGGGCTTTTCCGAAAAACCTGGTTTCTTCCCCACCTGCGGCGAATTCATACGGCTGCGCGACGAGGGGCCGGAGGCGCTGCCCCCGGAAGCACTGGCCCAGATCGAGACCCTGGCCGAGCGCTACCGCTTCTTCCACTGGCACCTGGAGTTTCCCGACGTGTTCCCTCAGACTTCGGAGGTTTTGGAAACCTCCGAAGTCTCCGGTGGCTTCGACGTCGTCCTGGGCAATCCGCCGTGGGAGCAAATCAATCTGGTGGAAAAGGAGTTCTTCGCCGACAAGGTGCCAGAGATCGTCAACGCGCGCACTGGGGCTGAGCGTCGAAGGATGATCGAGGCATTGGCAAAGACCGATCCCGAGCTGTATCAAACCTATCTGGACGCCCTGCGGGAGAGTGAAGCAATGGGGCACTTCTTCAGCAACAGCGGGCGTTATCCTCTGGCGGCACGAGGACGCATCAACCTATATCAGGTCTTCGCGGGGACGGCGCGTCGGATCACGGGGCCGGACGGGCGGGCGGGGATCGTGGTCCCCAGCGGCATCGCCACCGACTACTACAACCAGGACTACTTCAACGCCGTCGTGGAGGAGGGGGAGCTGGTCAGCTTCTATGACTTTGAGAACCGGGCCAAGCTCTTCCCCGAGGTGGACAGTCGCTACAAATTCTGTCTGCTGACCCTGACCGGCGGCGAGGTGGACGAGGCCGAGTTTGCCTTCTTCCTCCACACCACCAGCGACCTGGCGAACCCAGAACGGCGTTTCGGGCTGAGCCGGGAGGAGGTGGCGCTGATGAACCCCAACACCGGCACGGTGCCGGTCTTCCGCACCCGTCGGGACGCGGAGTTGACCGAGAAGCTCTACTACGCCGCGCCGGTGCTGGTGAACAAAGCGACAGGGGAGAATCCATGGGGGGTGTCGTTCAAACAGGGACTGTTCAACATGACCAACGACTCCCATCTCTTCCGCACGCGGGAGGAACTGGAGGCAGAGGGGTTCGTTTTAGAGGGCAACCGTTTCGTGCATGGCGAGGAGATCTATCTGCCGCTGTACGAGGCGAAGATGTTCCACCGTTATGATCATCGCTACGGTACATTTGAAGGAGTCGATAGCCGCAGTGATGTACATCTGCCGAATCCCACGATCGAGCAGTATCAAGATTCAGTTTTTGTAGTCCAACCTTGGTATTGGGTTGCTCGGGAAGAAGTGATTACGAAACAGGAGCATGACCCTGGGTGGTTTCTTGCTTTTCGCGATATCGCCAGGTCAACTGACGAGCGGACGGGCATTTTCTCCTTTATTCCTTGGGTTGCAGTCGGCAACAATGCACCCATACTCACCTTCGCGAAGCCGGTAGCTACCGAGGTGTGTGGTCTCGCATCTAATCTCAATGCGTTAGCCTTCGATTTTGTGCTTCGACAGAAGATAGGTGGGATTCACCTCAACTTCTACGTCGTCGAACAACTTCCCATTCTCCCGCCCGACCGCTACACCCCCGACCTGCTCGACTTCATCGTCCCCCGCGTGGTGGAGCTGACCTACACCGCCTGGGACCTGCAGCCCTTCGCCCGGGACGTGCTGGATGAGGTGGGGCAGGAGACGTGGGCGCGCTGGTTCGAGAGCGACCACCTGGGGTCGCCCGCGCCGGTGCATACCGACAGACCTGACAGGTTTCCAACGGATGTACTCATCCGCCCTGTCAGGTCTCTGGACCCGCCGCCCTTCGTCTGGGACGAGGAGCGCCGCGCCGTCCTGCGCGCCGAGTTAGACGCGCTGTATGGGCATCTGTACGGGCTGACGCGGGAGGAGCTGGCCTACATTCTGGATACGTTCCCCATCGTGCGGCGGAAGGATGAGGCGCGGTATGGGGAGTATCGGACGAAGCGGATGGTGTTGGAGAGCTACGAGGCCTTGGAAGGTGAATTCAACTGACTTGTGGGCGAAGGAAAAGCGGGGCAAGATATGAGCGATTATGAGGGTTTCTCCGAGCGTTTTGAACTGCCAAGAATTCCCGAAGGGGCAGGGGTTTGCATCATAGAGGACGAGCGAGGCCAAGTGCTGCAGGTGGCTATGTCCGGCAGTATTCGGCGACGTATCGGTCAACTGTTGGATGCTCAAAGCGGCACGTGCGTTCACGGTCCCAAAGTCCTGAAAGCTCAACAGGCTGGAGAGCGTATATTTGTGCGCTGGAGACTCACGCCGGACTGTCGAGAAGAAAAAAGACAACTCATGAAAGCGCTAGCGCCAATCTGGGCTCCATAGCGCTGTGATCTCAGGTTGGACCGCAACGAACTGCCTACACCCTGCATACGTTCCCCATCGTGCGGCGGAAGGACGAGGAACGGTACGGGGGGTATCGGACGCAGCGGATGGTGTTGGAGACGATGCGCCGTGTGGGCCCTCTTGATATCAGTGTCACACATTGCATCTACTGATTGGGGGAAGATATGAGTGGCACAATCATAGAATGTGAAGAGTGTGGCAGAAGGTTCGTCTGGAGCTACGACCAACAGCGAGACTTCAGAGCGTGTGGATGGGAACCGCCGAAGCGTTGCCCAGATTGCCGGTCGAAAATTGACACGCACAGGTACGAACACCAGTCAGGGATGCGTGGACTTGTCGGTCCCCCTTCAAGCCCGCCTGCTTCTCTGAAACGGAAACAGGTATGGCCCGCACCCAGTACCGAAAAGGTTCCCCCCATTCCTCTCTGGCGTGACTTGTCGCACGCCGAGCGTTACCGATATTTGAGTGGATTCATGCACCTGGATGCTGCGGCCATATCGTCTTTGAGCGTCAGAGAGAGCGCTTTGCTCATACAGTGGATTCTCGATCGACGTCGACTCGAGGCGAACAGCGTCGAAGACAGGGGGGGAGACTCGATCTGGCACTGACCAACAGGAAGCACAAGCGAAGCGAGTTTGCGCGGTTCTACTACAGAGAGAGTGGTATTCCAATCAATGCCCTGTGGGATCTATTTAACACGCTGAAGGGAACGGAGTTCGTGAAGATACACTGCTTCACGGTCGATACGTTTACCAAGGCCCAAATGAGAACACAGGGCGATTTTCCTCTGGCACTCAACCTGGTCGAGAGAAAGGGACTAGAGAGATACCTGCAAGAAGCGCAGCAATCTTGCCGCGCTGAACTCGCACGGCGGAGCGCCAGGCGTGTGATCGATGAGCCTCGGACTCGAAAACGGATGACGTTTGTACAGAGACCGCTGATGTGGTTACATAGGCTTCTAGTCCTGGTAAGCGGAGGTCAAGATGAATATTCTAGAGATCTTGTGGCGTGCAATCGGAATCGTCGAGTATAGATGTAAGAATTGTAATGGGGTTGTTACACGAACAACCAAACAGTGTCCGCACTGCGGAGTCTGGCTTGCCTATATTGAGTGTACCCGTTGTGGATTCGTGGGCTCTGAGGAAGACTTTGCCAACGATCGTTGCCCACGCTGCGGAAACGTTACTGAACTGGTCTCCTCGCGGGCAATTGAGCGTTCAGGGTGTTGGGGATGGCTATATAGATTGTTGTCGCCTATTCCTAAGCTGTACCCAGATGGCCCCGACTACGCGGAGGAGGAAGCAATCATTCCAAAGGCTGTACGCGTTTCCGATAGAGATGGATCGGCCAAGACAGGCGTAGAGACGTTTGTCAGGTACAAAGTTGTGGTGACTTGCCAGACCTGCAATGGACGGTATCGGTATCGTCGGGAGCGCCCGAAAAAGGCAGAAGATGTCGGGTTCAGCCGATGTCCTCACTGCCAGTGGCTTCAGACCTGGATGCTGCCTGCTTGGCGAAGACATTGGTCTATTCGTGTCGGTGTCGTGGTTGGCCTCTTGTCGCTCTTGTGGACCATTCCTTTGCTCTTCTACTTAATCCGTGGTCCTTGGGCGTGGAAAGACCCATCGCTCAATCTGAATCTGCCACCCGAAACCGTCGCAGCCGTCGAAGATGGGCTCGTAGAACTGATGCCGCTCATTGAATCGCTTGGAGCCCTAGCAAACGGCTTCCTTCTCGCTGCCCTTGTTGGAGCCCTGTCTGGTCTCCTTGTTTACTGGGTGTGGAATCCCAATTGGTCGATCTCGCATAAACTATCAAGGATACTGGGGCAGTTTCGGCACTCAGCCGAACCGGTGGAGGTCGATGAATCAGATTTGCCTTCTTATGCGTCGTCTGCTCCTTCGACGCCCCCAAGATCAGAATTCGTTGACCAGTTCTTTGGCAAACCGACACGCATCGTCGAAGAGACACGTTCCTCCTCACCTTCACTTCGTCCAAAGGAAAGCCTGAGATTCCCTAGCATCGATTTCTCGCTTGCCTTTATGCTAGCACTTCTCTTACTGCTCCCATGTGGGTGCATTGACCTCCTGACTCGGCTGTTTGGGTTTGTTCGGGATGTCATAAGTTGGCTCAATACCACCCCTTGTGTTCTGGCGGTAATAGACCATCTAAGGGACAACTTGACACCACGGTTAATCTGGCAACCGCTGTTCGAGAACCCAGGAAGGTTCATTGCTGCCCTTCTGATGGCGGTGATCGTAGGAGGGTTACTGGACAAGAGGTGGCGACGCTATACCTTATTTGGTGTTATCACGATAGCCGCTCTACCTCTTATCCAGGCTGGTGAAATATTGGTCCCCTCCGAAGGTGGTATCCCCGCTGCGCTCTTCGCCCCAATTGTAGGATGCTGGTTCCTGTACAACAGCAGCCAGATGTTTGATGCATTGAGAAGTGTATTCGGCCATTTCTTTACAAGCGGTTGGCTTTCGGACGTTTCTCTCGTTGGGCATACTTCATTGCTAGCTTGGCAGCCATTCTCGATACAGTGGCGTAAGTATGGAAGGCAACTCCAGCAAATGGCATTCTTGATCTACCGATGTAACAATTGGCCTCGGAGTGTTTCCAAGAAGACGATCGAGAGTCTGCAGAATGAGATAGAAGCTCTTGAAGAAATCTCAGGAGACGTACCTCGGATCAAGGCGTTGGCCAGCATCAAGACAGCTGGAGTGCTGCGAGCAAATGGACTATTCGATGGAGCATTGTATATCTACAAGTCTGTACTCGAATTGGCCCATATGTCTAGACAGTTGCCCAAGAAAACACACGTGGCTGCCCTTTTGGGAACCGGCGACATTCTGGTGGCATGGGGCGCAAAAGAACAAGCGGGACTCTACTATGAGGAAGCTTTGAGGCAAGCCGAGGCATCTGGCTCAAGGAAAATGATTGCCCGGGCGGCTGACAAGCTGGCCGCGTGGCATTTACAGCAAGCAAAAGGACAAGGGGATCTTCACATTGAGAACGCACTCAAGCTATGCCAATATGCACTAGATACACTGCGTAGTGGTCTTTTGGGAGAAAAAGGATATTACGAGGATCAAGCTGGATGCTATTTGAGTTTGGGGGATGTTTACTTGCGCGCAGGCCAAGTCGCAGAGGCGCGACAGAAGTACAGGCAGAGCGTGGGCCGCTTTGGAACCACTCTGAATCAGGAAGGACGTGCGCGCTCTCTCTTAGGCATCGGGCAAACATACTGGTCTGAGTACCAGACTAGTGCGCAGCCTGAACGGGACAAGCCCACAGAGTCAAAACCTTGGAAGGGCGCTAGAGGGATTCTCGAACACGCCCCGCAGAATGCACGGTTGAAGAAAGTGAAGAAAGCTATCAGGCATTTTGAGAAAGCATTACGCCTCGTCCGGAGAATCCATTATCCGACACTTGCCGTGGATATCCACAGAGCATTGATGCTGGGATACGCAGCACTAGATGACCTAGATGCGGCCAGCAGAAGTGCTCAGCGTGCGGTTGCTACGCTGGAGGAAATACAGCAGGGGGTGTTTCGAGAAAGTGCTCGCATCGGTTACACCGAACCCTACGCGGTGTTGTATGGGGCCATCGTAGCGGATTGCATTCAGAAAGACGATCTGCGTGGTGCGATGGAGTGGATGGAACGTGCTCGGTCTCGGGTGTTGGTCGCAGAACTTGCAAAGGAATCCGCGCTTTGTCCAACTGTTGATGATGTTCCTGAAGACTTGCTAAAAAAAGAGAGGCGACTGCTTGAGCAAGAACGGAACTTGAGCCGCGAACTCGCCGGCGGACCCCACGCGGGTAGCTCCATAGTGCAGGATCGAATCCTGGGGATACGACGACAGCTTGAAGATACCTGGAAACAAATAGAGATCTATGATCGTGGATATATTGTGAAACGCCGTGGACAACCGCTAGACTGGGCAGGGATGACTAAGTTGATTGCAGCACATCCAGTTCGTTGTGCAGCGGTTGAGTATTTCGTCTATCAAGGTCGACTCGCTGCCCTGTTACTGCTGCCAGATGAGACTAAGCCACGGTTGGTAATGCGCGGTTTTCCGGCGTCTGGTTTGGAAGTGCTGTGGCAAAACCGATGGTGGAGTGCTAGGTGGAAGAGCACTTTGAACAGCCTGGTAGAGCCCTTATCGCGATACCTCAATGCATTTGATCTACTATATGTCGTTCCTCATAGTGCCCTCCACGGCGTACCCCTACACGCGGGGAAAGTCGGGAACTCTATCCTGTTGGAACGTGCGGCGATCGCATATTCTCCAAGCCTTACAGCCTTGAGCTATCTCCGACCGCGCAGTAGTTACCAGACGTGTCTGGCTGTTGGATACAGCGAGAGCGATATTGACAGGAAGGGATTCGAGGAAGAGGCCAATCTAGTGGCAGCACTATTCAAGACCAAAGCGTTGACCGCGGGAGAAGCGACAAGCAAGCAGGTTTTGGCCCGACAGCGCGGGGCGGATATTGTCCACATCGCTTGTCACGGCGAGTTTGATGAGCAGGACCCCTATGCTTCGGAGCTGAAGTTGGCAGATGGCCCACTCACTCCTCGCCGTCTTATGCAGCATCGACTAAGTGCAAGTTTGGTGGTCCTTTCCTCTTGCTATGTGTCGCGTAGCGGTGTTCGGGGGATTGACGAGACTTTGGGATTTGCTAAGGTGCTTCTCCATGCAGGAGCTTCCGCTGTCATAGCGCCCAGCCAGATCATTGACCCGGAGGCAGCGACACTTTTCACCAAGGAATTGTATAAGAACCTTATTGGACTACACATGCCGCCCGTGTTTGCACTCAGAGATGCACAACTCGAAATACGTGACAATCCAAAGTACAAGATTGAGGATTACTGGGCTTCATGTATGTTAACGGGTGCCGGGACTACTCTTAACCTCTAGGAGGGAAAAACATGGCAGAGGTGCGCATATATTATCCTTCAGACAAGATCCAACTTACTGAGATGGATGAGCTAGCAGATGAATTCTATGCCCTTGACGGAGTGGAAGGCGTTTATCCCATTGGACGTAGAGGTGGAGCCCTCGATTGGGCAGAATTTGAGGTCGCGCTAGCATTTGTCAGTGGATTTGTGGCTGATAAGTTCTTTGGGGAGTTGATCAAAGAAGCTGCCAAGTTCACTTGCAAGGGGATTTGTGACAAACTTGTGCAGTTGAAACGAGAGAGACTGAAAGGGGGCCCCATGGCGATCTCTGTAGAAATGGGGGTGGGCGGTACAGAGATTAGTTTCAGGCTTGACACTGACTCGATGGATCATCTTCAGGCCGCACTCAGTGCTGCGCCAGGGCTTTTGGCAGAGCTGTTAAAGAGCGACTGGCCACCAGCAGTGTGCTCGATTCGTGCGGATCTAGCAGCGGATAGCGGTGAGTTTGAGTGCGCAGTTGGTTGGGAGAATCACAGCCAGCAAAGAGGCCCATCGCATGTCTATGACTTTGCTCAGAAGAAGTGGATACCCGTGAGTCGCTAGAATGTCGTTTCTACACCGCTGGCTCTACGGTTTCATCCACGAGGGGCCAAACTACATCTTGGACATTTTCCCAATTGTGGAGTGCAGGGACGCCGCAGGGCAAGGCAAGTGTTGGACGAGGTGGATGATATCGGGAGGGGGGATGCTCGACTCGGATTCTGACACGGATGCACGGATCGGGATGCTGTGTTTCTATCTTCGGAAGGCTCAAAGACAGATAGTCCGTGCCAGGCGAGTGGATGGCGTTTGAAGGTCCCGGAGGGCAGAGAATGAGCAAGAAAGTCAAAGGGCCGCACGAGAAGATCACCTATCGAGTCATCGGTGCGGCGATGGCTGTTCATCGTGAGATTGGGCCAGGCTACCGGGAGCGGTTCTATCAGCGCGCGCTAGAGAATGCGCTTGGGAACGATGGTCTGTCGTTTGAGGCGCAGAAGAATCTGCCGGTCTACAATGGCGATCAATTGCTGGGATACTACATCCCCGACTTCATCGTCGAGGGAAAGATAGTCGTGGAGATCAAAGCTTTCGCGACGCTGCATGAGAAATACCTGGGACAGGTGATCACGTACTTGAACCATACTGGGCTGTCGGTAGGCTTGTTGGTCAACTTCGGCGGGCGAAGCTTGCGTTGGCGGCGGGTCTTTCCCTCGCCCCAGGCCACTGAGTTCCGCCATGATCATCGGTGGATATTTGTCCCTGACTGGCTCAAGGCTCAAAGGCAAGGCGAGGGGCAGGCCCCCTGATTCATACACCCAGGGGGCGCAGATTATGGTATCCCGGCTGGTCAGGCTCCACAATCCGTGTATCCGTGGGACGAATCAGTGTCGAGCGGGTGCTTCGAGAGTGTGACGGGTTACTGGATGGAGCTTTCGATAAGGCTGCCTTCTGGGAGGTGAACGATGGGGGCAAATAATACCTTGGCTGGGCTGGATCGTGACCAATTGAATGAGTGCCTTGAGCTCTACGACATTGAGACCTATTTGTTCGATCAGGTTAGCAAACGTTTTGAAGATGACGGTACCTTGGAGCCGTTCGACTTCTTCGCCATTGTCGTCTGGAAGTCCAACCGTGCCAAGACCAAAGTCAAAAAAGGCCTGGAGAAAGCTGGCAAGTCGGTAAGCGAGTTGATGACGGAGGTAAGCCAAGCAGACTCGCTCAAAGACAAGGTGGAGATTCTATGGGACATCGAAGGGATAGGCCTTTCCATCGCATCAGCCATCCTGACGGTCTGTTACCCGGAGGAGTTCACGGTCCTGGACTATCGTGCCTGGGAGGTACTCACGGAGGCAGCAGTGCATGGCCTGCCGACCCGTTCTTCGTGGCATCCTGAAGATTATCTCCAATACTGCGAAGTGTGCCGCCGGTTGGCAGATCAAATGAACTTATCTCTCCGCGATCTAGATCGCGCCGTGTGGGCCAAGAGCTGGAGAGATGATCTGCGTGAGCTGGTTCAGGGATCGAAGACCTGACCGGGCGGATGAGTACATCCGATGCGAAACCT
>CAZYSK010000026.1:2527-70159 GCA_964649415.1 uncultured Anaerolineales bacterium | reverse complement strand
GCAAGGCGCGCCGATGGATTACTACACCCGCGCCGAAGCGGAGAGGAGCATTGAACATGCTCAAGCCATCGTCCAATTCTGTGAGGGTATTCTGGTTGGACTCGCAGGCGGTGACGGAGCAACTCAGAATCGCCGCGCGCCAGATGAAAGCGCGGCATCCGGAGATTGAAGCGGTGCTGTTGTTCGGTTCTCTGGCACGAGGACAGGCCGTGCCCGGGAGTGATGCGGACTTGCTGGTGATCCTGTCCTCGGCCAGCCGGCCATTCATGGAGCGCATCCCCTGCTACCTTCCGGTGGGATTGCCGCTGGGAGTGGATGTGTTTCCCTACACCCGGGACGAAATTGATCGCATGCTGGCTGAAGACAACCATTTTGTGCAACGAGCCATGGAGGAAGGGATAGCGTTAACGTGACGGCTACCGTGCCCGCCGGCCTCCTGCTTCTCAACTTGCCGATGCCTGACCTGACCGGGTGTGCTATCCTGCAACCCGAGATATCGTCGAAAGAAGACTCGGCTTGCCTGGTCTGGGCTGTGATACGTCGCGTAGCCTGCCATTCATAAGGCGCGCTTGTGGTAGCCACAGGTGTGGAGGTCTGAAATGAGTACTGCTGTGAGCACGATGGTGAAGCCTCTGGTCCAGAGGAAGATCTTTCCCACGGAAGAGGAGGCTATTCGATCCCTGGTGCGGGAGTTCATTCTACAGCAGATCAGCATCCTGCAGCAGGAACTGACCGCTTTTGAGCACAAGTACGGCATGCGCTTCGAACAGTTTGCTCAGTATCTACATGAGCGGTCAGTCTTGCTGGACCAAGCCGACCTTCCACCTGAACAACGGCAAGTGCTGGGTCGGGCCGTGATGCAGGAAGAAGATGATTGGCTGGATTGGAAAGCCGCCCGAGAGATGCTGGAAAGCTGGTTGGGAATCCGTCAGGAGGTCGTCGGTTGACATCGCTCCCTACCCTGCTCGGCAGACTGGTAGCTGTTCTTCAGGCAGACCCAATATGCCGAGAAGTGAACGTGATGGAAACCAAGGCATTCTCGCCCAACCAGTTCTTCTTCAAGATCCGGGCGCTGCTTGAAGATGAGCATTGGCTCCAGGTGCGCATATACTACAATCGAGGGCACGTGGACTACGCCTATCAACTCTTCTTCGATGCGCCGCTTCTACGCTGGGACAACAAAGAGGAGTTCCCCCATCTGGAGACCTTTCCTCATCATCATCACGATGTTGAGGGACGTGTCCATAGCTCATCCCTAACAGGGGAGCCGGTGCAAGATATTGAGACTGTCCTTCAGGCAGTTGGAGCGTTTCTGAAAGGAATGCCGCAGGAGACCTAACAATGACCGATCTGCTAGGCACCACCCTCGGACAATATCAAATCGTCGAACTGATCGGCGAGGGCGGCATGGCCAGCGTCTACAAGGCCTGGCAGCCCTCGCTGCGCCGCTACGTGGCGCTCAAAGTGCTGGCCCCCCATCTTGCGGGCGACGCCGAGTTCGTCCAGCGCTTCCACCAGGAGGCCGTATCGGCGGCCAATCTCAAACAGAGCAACATCGTCATCATCCACGACGTGGGCAGCGAGAGTGGCTATCACTACATCGCCATGGAATTCATCGAGGGGGCCTCGCTCGAGCAGCGTATCCGTGCTGGCCAGAGGTTCACGCCCGAGCAAGTGGTGGACATCCTCTCTCAGATTGGCGCGGCGCTGGACTACGCCCATCAACGGGGCTTCATCCACCGCGACATCAAGCCCGCCAACATCCTGATCGAGGCATCGGGCCGAGCCGTGCTGACCGACTTCGGCATCGTCAAGGCCCTCAGCGGCAGCGGGGTGACGTCTGCACTCACTCGCGCGGGCACCGTGTTCGGCACGCCCGAGTACATGAGCCCGGAGCAGATTCGTGATGAGCCGCTGGACCACCGCGCCGATCTCTACGCGCTGGGCATCGTGTGCTACGAGATGCTGGCCGGAAAAGTGCCCTTCGATGGCACGACCACCCACGCGGTGCTCTATGCCCAGGTCAACAACCCGCCGCCGCCGCTGCGCGACGTGGCGGGCCTCGCTCTGCCGCCCGCGGTGGAGGCCGTGGTCGACAAGCTGTTGGCCAAGGAGCGCCAGAACCGCTATGGCAGCGCGGGCGAGTTTGCCCGTGACCTGGCCCAGGCCGTGTCAGGTGTGTGGCCGGCCGGGATGCGCGGACAGACAGTCGTCGCGGGACCAGAGCGCACAGCACGCATAGGCGAGACGCCGGGCGTGATGCCCGAGCGCACGGTGCCGATGGGCGAGACGCCCGCAGGGGCGGGAGCGGCACCGGTCACGCAGCCGGCGCAGCCGTCATGGACACCCACGCCAGAGCCCTGGACGCCCACGCCGCCGCCGATGCCCGCCCAGCCGCCCGCGCCGGCCCGCCGCAGGCGCTGGCCCCTGGTGCTTGGGATCACGGCCGCGGCCATCGGCGCCGTCCTGATCGTGGGGGCGGTGATTGGCGTATTGCTGTTGGACATGGACAATCCACTGGAGACCGTCCAGGCCATGTTGGACCTGAGGAGCGCGCAAACGGCGCTCGACGACGGCGATTACGCCGAGGCGGCCGACAAGTTCAGCCTGGTGCTGGACAACGCCCCAGACAACGAGGAGGCGCTCGACGGGCAACTGGAGGCCGCGGAGAAGCTGGCGCAGGACGAGCAGTTCAATGCCGCCATCGCCGCCTACGAGTCGATATGGGAGGCCAAGCCAGGCGAGGTCCAGGCGCTGCGAGGCCTGGGCCAGGCATACGAGGACAAGGGGGACTGGGGAGAGGCGGCCAACTGGTACGAGAAGTGGGCCCAGGCAGAGCCGGACAACGGGGAGGCATTCCTGGCGCTGGGCAACGCCCGCTACAATCTGGGCGAGATCGAGCAGGCAGTGGCTGAGTACGAGCGGGCCGAGGAATTGGGAACCACAGCCCCCGAGTTTGACGCGCGCCTGGGCCTGGCCTACTTCGGGATGGCCCAGTACGACAAGGCCGCTGAACGGCTCCCGCGTGCGGTAGATCAGAACCCAGAGGACTTCCCGCTGCAGCGCGCGCTGGGCGTCTCGCTCTATGCCCTAGGCCAACCCCAGCAAGCGCTCGAACACCTAAACTCAGCTGTCGAGCTGGGAGCCGGCCAGCCGGGGGAAGAACTGGCGGACGTATACTACGCGCTGGGCGGCAGCTACTTCGCGCTCCAGGACTACGAGCATGCGATCGGATCCTATCAACAAGCTCAGCAGCTGGATCCCGAGGGGCAGGCTATCTGGGCCGGTGAGGCCCAGGCTAACCTGGAGCAGGCCTATCCGAAACTCGCCCAGCAGGTGATGCAGCAGGCGATGCTTGACCTGGACTTCTCCAACGTAGTGACGGAGGGAGAGGAGACCTACGCCGTCGCGAGGACGGGACAAAGGGCCAGGATTGAAGGGGCCGTGCATCTGGTAGACGGGCCACGGGAAGGGCCTCAGGCCCTGGTGGTAGAGGAGGGAACAAACAACCTGATCCCAAATCCATCACTCGAAGCAGGGATCGTAGGGTGGGCCTCACCTTACGGAGATGCGACAATCAGTCAGTCAGAGTCTGAAGCGATCTTCGGTTCCGCCTGTGGGAAGTTGGTTGGAGCAACAAACTACGCGTTCTCTCGTGCGCGGTATGGAGGTATTCCTGTCACCGCAGGGACAACCTACGCGTTTTCGTCGTATATCAAAGATGGGGCAGGAGGTAGTGGCAAATCTGTGCTGCTGGCTTTGAAGGGCGATTCCTCAGGTGAGACAACGGGATCCTTCACAGTCACCGACGAATGGCAGCGGATGTTGGTCTTGAAAACGACGGACCCCTCTGATACCAGGCTGGATGTGGCAATTGTCGTCGCCGAGGACGTTTCTGGATTCGCGCTTTTGTTCGACGGGGTGCAATTGGAGGCCAAGTCCCATGCCACATCGTATGTCGATGGCTCTCTCGGCAAAGGGTATTCTTGGGCCGCCCAGGCGCACGCCAGTACGAGTACAAGAGAAGCCACCGAGATCAATCTTGACGAGTACGTCGATCTGCTCAGTGGCAATGACACGTTGAGCTTCCGTGTGGTGGTGCAAATGCCCCACGGCTCAGATGATGAGAACTGGCCCGTAGCTGTGTCTCATATCCTTGACGCGAGACAGGATGGCGATACAGGCCGCCTGACCTTGGCTTACAACACTGGAGATGACAAATTCTACGTTTTTGGCCCATCCACAGCTACTGTTGTTTCGTCTTCACCGCAGACATTCTCTGCTGGTGATTGGCTTGACATAGTAGCAACACTTGATTATTCGGCGGATTCATACAAGCTATACATCGACGGAGAATCAGTGGGCAGTGGCAGCGGCTCATACTCCGCATCTGTCTTGACCGACTGGACATTGGGGAAGTACTCACTGGGTTCTTCGACATGGGGCGGGTATGCTTTTGGTGAACACGCGGTCTTCGACCGTGTACTCACCGCAGTCGAGGCTGCGGCGTTGCACGGGGTGGATGCCAGCGCGACCAGGTGATTGATGACAACGGAGCGATGTAGCTCCCACGGTTGACAGCCATCAGGCACTCCAAGAGCACTCCTCCTCAAACTGTAGAGAACCCCGCAGCCAGGTAGCCTGCAGCCACTTCGAGCGACCAGCTCACGTGATTCCGCTTTCTGGCGAAAGCTGTCGGAATGCGGCAAAATACGATGGTTATGGTGGCGACAGGAATCCGGCAGAGAGAGGTGCCGAAGTGACGCGTTTTCACAGCCAGCTCGCCTGGGCAACCAGCTTGCATAGTCTCCTGACCCCGACCGAGTGGGCAGGCAGAAGAAAATCAGCCCTGATTGCCTTCGGATTCAAAGCATGAAGACCATCATCACAACAAGCGCAGCCCAGTTTCGCGTCCAGAGGATCAAATACGCTGTGATCACCTCGATCGCATCCAAAGTCGCGACCCTGTCCGTACAGTTGCTTGCGATGCCCATCGCCATTCGATCGCTCACTCCAGAACGTTTTGCACTCTACGCGATGCTGGCTGCCGCGATGGGGTGGCTCGGTGTCGCCAATATCGGGATCGGTCCAGGCCTCGTGGTTAGAACTGCGACTGCAGCCGCGAGCCATGATCGCGCCAGGGAGGTACGGCTATTTGCCTCAGCCTTGATCCCTGTCCTCGCGTTGGCGTTGACACTGGGGACAACCCTTCTCGTGTTGCTTAACCTCGTACCGGTTCCTGCTCTCTTTGGCGAGAACTACGCCGATGATGCCATGACGATCCAGGCTGGCCTCTCGATTCTGATCGTTTTCGTGCTGCTTAGAGCGGTCTTCTCAGTGGCTGAGGCAGCCCAGGCTGGCTACCAGGAGAATTACTTCGTCAACCTGCGTGGTGCAGTTAGTGGGTTTTTCAGCCTCATAGCAGTTTTCGCTGTCTCGCGCTATGCGCCTTCCGTGATCGGTATGATCTTGGCCGTGAATGGCCCCCTGATCTTGGCTCAAGGAATCAATACTATCTGGTTCTTGCGTAGGCGACCCTATCTTGTGCCAGGAATACGCGACTTCGAGTGGCAAGAATGCAGATCCCTGTTGGGCACTGGGATCACTTTCGTGCTCGCTGGTACTGTGGGCAACTACCTGAACCACCAATTCCCCATCATTCTGATCGGGCGAGCCTTGGATGTTCAGTCCACCGCTACATTTGCCGCTGTAATGAACGTGTTTGTCCTGGCTTTCGGCATAGTCACTATGTGTGCACTGCCCTTGTGGCCTGCGATTGCGGATAGTCTGGCACGCGGTGAGATCCCGTGGGCGCGAAAGGCGTACCGCAAGTTGTTGTCCTACACCATGCTGTATGCGCTTGCAGTCGGTGCAATACTGAGCACCTTAGGGCAGGCAATCCTGCCGGTATGGTTTGGTCCTGGCATAGCACCCAGCATACCCCTAATGGCGACTATAAGCATCTACTTCGTTCTAGACACCTGGGAGTATTCACATTACATGGTTCTGGTGGGACTGAAGCAGATCAGGTTACCCTCGCTGCTCTACGCAGCACGCAGTCTGCTGGTTGTGTTCCTCACGCCATTGCTTGTCAAGCGATGGGGAGAGACTGGAGCAGTCGTCGCTCTATGCGTATCGGTAGTCTTATTCACAGCTTGGACGTTGCCCTATCTTACTCACCGCACCATTCGACAGGCCGAACGGTCAAATGCAGTCTTGCCAGGCAAAGCAAATCAGGTCGGAAGAATCCGAGAGGTTACCAATGCCTCCAGTGATGTGGCCGGGGACTGAGTAGGGACATGCGAGGCGTCTGCCCGGACTACGAGAAGAAGAAGACGATTGAGTTGTACCGTTTCTACGACATTACAAACCAACCGCTTCCTATGGTTTGTGCATCCTGAATACCCCGACATGGCCGTTCCAAGAGTGCTTCTACTGGTGCAAGGAAATCCTGGCAGTTCAGGCATAGGCAACATCTTCTTACGACAGGTAGTGCGACACTATCCAGATAGGCGGTTGCTCCGTTTCTCACTGGTTCCGCACAACGCCCATCAAGGGGATGGGATCTGGTGTGGCATCCCAGCCATCACTCGTCGAACGCTGACATCAATCTTTCCGATTGCATCGTCATTGTTGTATTGGCGCTTTCGCCTTCTGTATGTAGAGAGGCTGGCAGAAGAGATCAGACATCTTGTCACATCGAATCAAGTTGATCTGATATGGTCTGTCTTGAACAGCAGTTTCATAATTGCCCTGACAGATCAATTGATGCAGACGCTTGAGATTCCATTCGTTTCAACGGTGTGGGATGCACCAGAGTATTTTGCGATGAACCGCCATCTGGATCCGGTGACAACGCGCATCCTGCTTGAAAGCTACCCCAGGGTCCTGCGCAGGTCTCATCGGCTTTCCGTCAGCTGCGAATCTATGCGCAATGTCTTCCTTGAGAAGTATGGCGTAGATAGCTTACCCTGGATACACGGGGTGCATCATAGCCTATGGCAGGACCGTCTGCCACGAATTTTGCCGCCAGACCGTCTAGTGATCGGTTTTGCGGGAAGTCTATATGCCAAGAAGGAATGGAACACCCTATTGGCCG
Organism: uncultured Anaerolineales bacterium; assembly: GCA_964649415.1. Lineage (GTDB taxonomy): Bacteria > Chloroflexota > Anaerolineae > B4-G1 > B4-G1 > CAZYSK01. Next base: position 63,060 of record CAZYSK010000026.1, on the reverse strand, counting down.
CGCTCAGGTCTGCGAATGGCGTGATTGGGGGGCATAGAGTAACGATCAAGTTCATCGGACGCTTTCCGCGGACCTTTGCTCAAATGGAGCCGTTCGTAGAACGTACAGGGCGGCATTCTCAAGCAGAGACGCTAGAAATGCTGTCTGATGTGGATTTTGGCTATCTGCCCTACTGGTTCGATCCCAAGCGTTCGTACATTGTCAAGACGTCTTTCCCCAACAAGCTATCGACCTATCTCGCGGCTGGGATTCCCGTCTTCTATCACGGGCCAACTGATTCTTCGCCAGCGCTTTTCTTCAAGGATTATCCAGTGGGCCTATGCTGTCATTCCCTGGAAACCGCGGACATCCTGACAACTCTGAGCCGCTTGGTCACAGACACTGCCCTGCGGAACAGCATTGCAGAAGCTCGTCAGGCAGCGTTGGAAAACGCCCTTGGCCTCGAGGTGATGCTCAGGCAATTCGCCACCCTATTGGGCATAGACCGTAGCGAATTGTTGCCGATGGGAGCAGATGGTTCGAGAAAGCCAAGTTCTCAAATGTGCCGGTGCAATGGAGATGAGTGAGGAGTAACTTGGCTACCACGAACCGTGTGACGACACCGAGGCATATGTGGTCGTCCTCACCGTGCCGGTAGCTCCAGGAGTGCATGCCAAAAAGATGGATGGTCGAAGAATCAAGTTATCGCCAATGATTGCGCTCTTCTGTCTTCTGGCTGTCCTTTCGCGAGTGGACAAGCTGATCCTCGACGCCAGGTTGAATCGTATGTTCCTCCGTGTCGTAGGTCTTAGACTTAAGGAAGATACACAGTTGATCGCCCAGTGCTCATCCTTGCAGGCATCGCTGGCAGACTTGGCTGTACGAGAGCGGGCAGGATTACGTGGTCTGTTGGCTCTGGAGGTTTGTAGTGATTCAGCAGCCCAGTTTCTGGAGAGATGGCAACCCGTTCTAGACCCTGCTGCCGATGATCCTATCGCAAGTTTCCAATTGGGTTGCGTCTATCACAAGGCCGGGCAGCAGCAACACGCTATCAGGCACTGGCGTCAAGCCGAGGCATCAGCCTATTTCCTTAACACTGCTCGTCGGTTCATGAAACAGGAGCAATTGTACCGCAGCCTACATTGGGCTCAAGTCGCTCAAAAGGTAGAACCCAGCGACTCACTGGCACAGCTCTATCAAGAGCTAGCATTCTCCTTCATTGACGAGGGTGACTGGACAAATGCGGTTGACGCCTGCGAGGCGGCAGTTAGTCTTGATCCTCAGAATGAACAGGCACACTATGCTTGTGGCAAAGCCTACAAAGAGCTTGGCTGGCTAGCTGATGCAGCCACGTCTTTCAGGCGTTCAATTGAACTGGGCGGAGTCGGCATGTGGTCTCACTTCTATCTGGGGCTTACATACTACGATTCGGGTGAGACAGATCAGGCCATCCAAAGCCTCGATGCGGCGTCAACCATCGAACCAGGTCATGAAGCACCTTACCGGTGGCTCGGATACATCTACTTGCAAGAACGCCAATATGAAAAGGCTTTGGCTAATCTGCATACCTCGCTCTCCATCTCACCTCACCAGCGCTATTCATGGGTATATTTGCTTCGTGCTTACCATGAACTGGGCCTGGTGTCCGAACTACAACAGAACGCGGTTGCCATGATCTCTATACTCCCCAATTCGTCCACACCGTACCTCTATCTTGCAAGCACTCTGAAGGACGGGGACGTTTGCAGCAATTTCGTGACATTGCTTGAGTCAATGAATCTGAGTCTGACCGAACTGGGAAGCCTATCTGACGAAGACAGCGAGAAACTGCGCCGAGAACTTGGCATCTGTGGTCTACTGCATTAGTAGGTTATTGAAATGCAAGTGGGAATCAGTGGAAACGACAACACGTCAAGAGTCATAATCGTGGGGACGCTCCTGGCAGCAACTGTGATTGGACTTGCAGCCGGCTTAGCTGAGAACACCGCGTCCCTTGCATGGATAGGAGCGATTGTCGTTGGCATTATTGTCCTGCCGTCGTTGGCAGCTCGGCCCGTCTGGAGCGTGTACTTGGCTTTTACATCCTCTATGGTCTATTTTTCTGCATCAGTCGCGGGCCAGGTCTTGTCACCAGTGAGGGTTTTTGGCTTAATCACTGTGGGGATCTGGGCCATGACTCTCGTGTCTCAACCCAAGAGCCTTACACGTTTGCGGTCTCTTGTGGCGCGCAACAGGATTGCGCAGGGTATGCTCTTGCTCGTTCTTGCCGCAGTTTCAACCTTTCTGATCGGCTACCTCAAGTTTCCGGCAGCGGTCCGCTCGCCCCAACTGAAGTTTTCTCCGATAGGCTACGTCCAGTTGCTCATATCTTCCGTTTTACTGTACTTCTCCGCGATCCATTTTGTCAATACTGAGCGCAAGGTCATCACACTGCTCAAGGTCATGACCTGGATCTCGGTAGGTGGGCTGCTATACGCAAGTGCTGTAATGCTCATGGGGAGGAGCGGTGTATACTTTCTGGACACCCTGGGAGGAGGCCCCAATGTGCGTGTACGCATTACACAATGGTACCAGATACTTATGCCCTTCCTGGTGGTGTGGCTGGTGTCCGGCCGCACACGAATCCTTCGGAAGCTTGCACTCAGCTTGGCAATCGGCGTGTTGCTGTTTGGAATGATCCTTTCTGCTACCAGGTCAGCTTTTGTGTCCATTGCAGTACAGTTGTGCCTTTACACAATGTGGTACCCCAGAAAACTAGGGACAAGAAGACCAAGGCTATGGATAGCGATTCTGGTCTTGAGTGTCCTGGTTCTGACTATACTCGCGTCACTTGTGCCAGCCAGATTCCGTGAACTTAGCCTTGCTCGCCTGGCGTGGCTACCTATGGTCGGGTCAAGGTTCGACGTAGAGACATCGCGAATCCCCAGGTACCTGAAGACGGCATCCATATATGTTCGGGATCTGAATTGGCTTACGGGCATAGGGTTTGGACATTTCGAGGCTGTGTTTCACTATCATTACACTGATCTTCGCGATGTCGTCGGGACAATCTGGACAGATGCCCACTGTCTGCTCATCACCCTGCCCTTGGAGATGGGGATACTGGGTATTGTGGTCTTGTGGCTGTTTGGATCGGGCATACGGATTCAGTTAAGACGGGCGCTGCATGTGGGCTCAGCTTCGGGCAACAGAGACTTGTACGAATTGGCAATTGGATGCACGGCGAGTCTGTTTGCTCTTGTGCCTTCGTTGCTGTTCCAGGGTCCCGCTCTTCTTGACCGTAATCTCTATTTCATCATGGCGATAATAAGCGTCCTGGGACTGGTATCTCGTTCAGGATGTCAGAGAAATGGTGGGTCCTCACGGAACTGAAGACCTGTTCAACAAAGCACCGCGTATCGGCATCTGACGCGGTTCGGTCATACACCAGGAGTCAACGAGACCAAGAGAAAGCACACCCTATGGACCAGTCTGGACAGTTGATGCGAGGCAAACGAAGTAAATGCACTGTGGCAGTTGTATCCCCATTCATTGCGCACTACCGGGGAGCTGTTATGCGCAGGCTCCTAGAGAGTCAACAACACCACTTCGTGTTGGCGGCGGATACTCAAGTCCGCAATGGCTCCGGGATAAAGGAGTGGGAGGTGACAGATCCTACCCGTTTCGTCCGAACGCCTTGTTACTACTTTAGCGGGCGATACCTGGTTCAGGGGCGTTTGATGCGACTTGCGATCCGCCGGGACATCCAGGCGATCGTCTTTTCCGGAGACGCCCACTTCCTCACTACCTGGATCTCTGCACTCTTGGCCAGGCTTTCGGGCAAACGCGTTCTTTTCTGGACCCATGGCTGGATACGCCAGGAACACGGGCCCAAGAGATGGATTCGCTGTGCATTCTATCACCTGGCACACGGGTTACTGCTATATGGACACCGAGCCAGATCGATTGGTATCAAAGAGGGCTTCCGCTCGGAGGATCTCTACGTCGTCTACAACAGCCTTGACTACGAACACCAGAAGGCGCTGCGCGCACAAATCACTCCAGAGCGACTCGGCTATGTTCGTCGTGAGTTGTTCGAGGAGCCTCATCGCCCACTGATCATATGCACAAGTCGACTCCACAAAGCACGGCGTCTAGACTTGCTTCTGGAGGCGATCTACGTCTTGAGAGATCAACAACACGAGGTCAATCTACTCCTGGTAGGCGATGGTCCTGAACGCCCCACTCTGGAAAGACTGGCCTCACGATACGAATTGCCAGCTAGGTTCTACGGCGCGTGTTATGATGAAGAGACGCTCGCCGAGCTGATAATGACCGCTAACGTCACCGTTGCGCCTGGCAAGGTTGGCCTGACGGCAATGCACAGCTTGGCCTACGGCACCCCTGTGATCACGCATGACAATCCGGACCAGCAAATGCCGGAATGGGAAGCCATTACCCCAGGACTGAATGGAGCTTTCTTCAAGCAAGGTGATGTTGCCGATCTAGCCCGGGTGATCTATGAGTGGACCAAGTCTGTGCTCCCCGATGAACAGATCCGCGGCCAATGTTGCAGCGTCATTGACCGCTACTACCACCCTGAGTTCCAGTGCGCGGTCATAGAGCAAGCTGTGCTGGGCGAACCCGCCAAGGAATCGTTCTGTGCGCGAGAAGAGGAGCAAGGCTAAGGAGGAAACAGTCGGTGGAGCCACGAGGATATCAAGAGCATCCTGCACTAGTCAGCATAGTCATTCTCAATTGGAATGGGCTTCCAGATATCGTCCGTTGTGCGTCCTGTGTTTCACAGCAGGACTACTCAAGGATTGAGGTGATAGTCGTAGACAATGGGTCCCGTGATGGTTCACTGGAGGCTCTGCGTGCGGAGTTTCCCCAATTTGTAACGATCGAGAATGGCTCGAATCTAGGCTTTGCACGAGGTATGAACATCGGTATTGCTGCGTCCAAAGGTGAATACATTCTGCCTTTGAACCAGGATGCGTTTCTAGATCCCCGTTTCGTGAGCAGTGCTGCAGAAGCTATGAGTCGAGACTCCACCATAGGAGCCGCTAGTGGCACAGTGCTAGCTTGTGAGCAGTTTGAACTGGAAGACGATAGCTGCCCCAACCTGGGCGATGCCGAAGCAGGCTATTTGCTACGTAGGCATATCCGTGGCGTCGCGGCCAGACCAACCCAGGATGCTCAGGGCGCTCAATACGTTTTTGGTCCGTCCGGGTGCTGTCCTTTCTTCCGCCGAAGTATGCTTGAGGACATAAAGCTATCCGCTGATGAGTACTTCGATGAGAGCTATGTTACAGGGGGCGAGGATATCGATCTCTATTTCCGAATGCAGTTGCGCGGTTGGCGATGCCGCCACGTGTCAACCGCCATAGCTTGGCACGTGGGTTCAGGCTCTGTTGGGGGAAAACGGAAGCTTGTAGAGAAGCCTCTCTGGTACCAAAGGAACTGGTTGCGCAATCGTTACCTGACGATCATAGGGGACATTCCGCTGGGTGCGATATTCCGGCTAGCACCGTACATTCTGTTGGCCGAAGCTTTGTTCTGGCCTTACTATCTTCTGAAGTCCCCACGGACCCTGATTGCGTTAGTGTGGGCTTGGTGGGATATGATAAGGATGTTACCTGCCACTCTGCACAAGCGCCGCCGTGTCCAGTCAACGCGTCGCATACAGATGCCTGACTTGATGGATTTCTTCATAAAACCCTAGATCCCAGTGCGCAGCGTCCACTCTTTGCTGCGAGGCCTATTGTACGGGCTGGCAGTCCCAGATGATTTAGCATGTATGATTGTATCCGCATGATGGTGGAACCGGGCAGTGAGAATCCTGTTGCTTTCTCAATGGTACGACCCTGAACCTGGGGCAAAGATACACCCGCTGGCCAGGGGACTCGTGGCCCGTGGGCACCAGGCCACATCCATCACTGGTTTTCCCAACTACCCCCAGGGCCGCATTTATCCGGGGTACCGTCAGCGCCTGTGGCGAAGGGAACAGATAGACGGTGTGCAAGTTCTCCGCGTGCCACTCTATCCAGACCATAGCCGTTCTACGGTGCGCCGATCCTTGAACTACTTGAGCTTTGCGACCTCGGCGTCGCTGCTGGGACCGGCGCTCTCCGGCCCGGCCGATGTGATGTGGGTCTATCATCCCCCGCTGACGGTGGGTATCCCGGCCTGGTGGATTGGGCTGCTACGACGGGTACCATTTGTGTACGAAGTGCAGGACATGTGGCCGGAGACGCTGGCCGCGACGGGGATGATGCCTTCCCAGCGAGTGGCGGGGTGGGTTTCGCGATTGGCACGCTTTGTCTATCGACAGGCGGCGGCGATCACCGTGATCTCACCGGGATTCAAGCGCAACCTGGTCGAAAAAGGTGTGCCGCCGGACAAGATCCACGTCATCCCCAATTGGGCGGACGAGGACGTCTATCGCCCCGTGCCGCGAGATGAGGCATTGGCAGTACGGCATGGCCTGGCAGGCAGATTCAATATCGTGTTTGGCGGCAACATGGGGGCGGCCCAGGGGTTGCATAACGTCGTCGAGGCGGCGACTCTGCTGCGCGACACGCCCGCGGTCCAGTTCGTATTCATCGGCGACGGCGTGGACAAGGATGCGCTCAGCCAAATGGCCAGTGAACGCGAACTGGACAACGTGCACTTTGTGGGGCGTCAACCGGCCACGGAGATGCCGCGCTTGTTCGCCCTGGCGGACGTGCTGTTGGTGCATCTCAAGCGCGACCCGCTGTTCGAGATCACAATACCGTCCAAGACGCCGGCCTACCTGGCCTGTGGGCGGCCTATCCTGGGCGTGGTGTCCGGCGATCCCGCCGACGTGATCCGAGAGGCGGGTGCGGGGATCATCTGCCCGCAGGAGGATCCCGCAGCCCTGGCTCAAGAGGTGCGGTCCCTGTACACGATGCCCCAAGTCAGGCGCGAGACTATGGGGCAGGCCGGGCGGACGGGATTCCTCGCAAACTACACGCGCCAAGTGCTGCTAGATCGCTACGAAGCACTATTCAGCGAGCTGGCGCAACGAAAACGGGAGTGAAGATCATACATGAAGGCTCTGGTTACCGGCGGCGCCGGTTTCATCGGCTCCAACATCGTGAAGCTGTTGGTGGAGAAAGGCCATGGGGTGACGGTGCTGGACAACCTGCTGTCTGGCTATCGCTGCAACCTCGACCCCTTCCCTGAGGCCGAGTTCATCAAGGGAGACGTGCGCGACGCAGAGACCCTGGCTCAGGCGATGGATGGCGCGGAGGTGATTTTCCACCTGGCGGCTTCCGTGGGCAATACGCGCTCAATCGAGCATCCCATCGAGGATTCGCAGATCAACGTCATCGGCACGGTGCGCGTGCTGGAGGCAGCCCGGCACGCGGGCGTGCGCAAAGTCGTCTATTCGTCGTCAGCCGGTATCTTCGGAGAGCTGAAGACCCTGCCCATCCGGGAGGATCACCCGGTAGAGCCCGACTCGCCCTATGGGGCCAGCAAGCTGGCGGCGGAGAAACTCTGCCTGGCGTATGCCAAGCTCTATCCGGCATTGGAATGTGTCTGCCTGCGGTATTTCAACGTCTACGGCGTGAACCAACGCTACGATGCCTACGGCAACGTCATCCCGATCTTCGCCCATCGCATGCTGCATGCGATGCCGGTCATCGTCTTTGGCGACGGAGAACAGACCCGCGATTTCGTGAACGTGCGCGACGTGGCGCAGGCCAACTACAAGGCGGCTATGGCGCGCGGGGTCTCCGGCGCCTTCAACATCGCAAGCGGCACGCGGATTACGATCAACCGCCTGGTCGAAATGATGGTCGCGGCCAGCGACGTCGCGCCGGTCGTGAGGCATGGCCCGCCGCGCAAGGGGGACGTGCGCCACAGCCTGGCCGACATATCGGCTGCCCACGACGAGCTGGGGTACGAGCCCGCCGTGGAGCTGGAGGAGGGCCTGACAGAGTACATGGCGTGGGCACAGGAGGAGATGGTGAATGAGTGACGTCGTAACAGAGGGCTATTCCATAGGGGGCACATCATGCGCGTTCTAATCTTGGGTGGTGAGGGCATGCTAGGACACAAGGTGTTCCAGGTGCTGAGCGACCGTTTTGAGACCTTCGCCACCTTCCGCAGCGTCAACGGCCTGTGGACACGCTATCCGGTGTACGAAGGCCTGGAGCGCGGCCGCACCATCGGCGGTGTGAATGTAATGGACTTCGATACGGTGGTGCGGGCCTTCGCACAGGTGAAACCTGCCGTCGCCATCAATTGCATCGGCATCGTCAAGCAACTGAAAGAGGCCAAGGACCCGGTGGTCAGCATCAACCTGAACTCGCTCTTCCCGCACCGCCTGGCAGAGCTATGCGCCGCCACGGGGACACGTATGTTCCACATGAGCACGGACTGCGTGTTCAGCGGGCGTAAGGGTAACTACACCGAGGACGACATCCCCGACGCCGAAGATCTGTACGGGCGCACGAAGCTGTTGGGCGAGGTGAACCGCGAGGGATGCCTGACTATCCGCACCTCGATCTTCGGGCGCGACTTCGCCAAGCAGAGCGCGCTGCTGGAGTGGTTCCTCAGCAACCGCGGCGGGCAGGTGCGCGGTTATGTGAACGCGATCTACACCGGCTTCCCCACACCGGTGTTGGCCAGGATTATGGGAGACTTGATCGCGGACTATCCGGACCTATCGGGATTGTACCAGGTCTCCAGTGCACCGATCAGCAAGTACGAGCTCCTGGTCAAGATCCGCGACGCCATGGAGTTAGGCATAGACATCGAGCCTGACGAGAGTTTCCACTGTGACCGCAGCCTGGATTCCTCTCGCTTCCGGGCAGAGACCGGCTACCGCATTCCCAGTTGGGACGAGATGATTGCGGAACTGGCACAGGACGATACGCCGTACGACGAAGCCGTGCGACAATGGAGAGAACGATATGCAACCGCTTGAGGGTAAACGGGTCCTGGTGACCGGCGGCACCGGTTCACTGGGCCAGGTATTGGTACGCAGACTACTGACGGGAGAGATGGGACGCCCGTCTAAGGTGATCGTCTTCTCCCGTGACGAGGCCAAGCAGCACTACATGCGCCTGGATTACCTCCAGCGCCGCGCCGCCACGGACGAGGTCATCTACCGCAACTCGCAGGAACTGCTGGATTTCCGCATCGGCAACGTGCGGGACTACCCCGCGGTATTGCGCGCCGTGCGAGAGGCGGACGTTGTCTTCCACGCGGCCGCGCTCAAACAAGTGCCCACCTGTGAGTACTTCCCCTTCGAAGCCGTGCTGACCAACGTCGTCGGACCCCACAACGTCGTGCGCGCCATTCAGGAAAATGCCAACTCGGTCGAACTGGTGGTCGGTATCTCCACGGACAAGGCCTGCAAGCCGGTCAACGTGATGGGCATGACCAAGGCGCTTCAGGAGCGCATTCTCATCGAAGCCAACAAACTGCGCCCAGACACCCGTTTCCTGTGCGTGCGCTACGGGAACGTGATTGCCTCACGCGGGTCGGTCATCCCGCTGTTCCTGGACCAGATTCGACAGGGCGGCCCGGTGACGGTCACGCTCAAAGAGATGACGCGCTTTCTCCTCAGCCTCGATCGGGCAGTTGACACGGTTTTCGCGGCCGTGCGCACCGGGCTGGCCGGAGAGACGTATGTACCGCACGTCCCGGCGGCACGCATCGTGGACGTGGCTCGCGTGTTGATCAACGGGCGGGACATCCCCATCGTCTACACCGGCATCCGCCCCGGCGAAAAGGTGCACGAGATCATGGTCTCTGAGGAGGAGTGCCACCGCACCATACAGCGGGACGGCTACTACATCATCTGTCCGATCCTCCCGGAACTGCGCCAAGCGCCTTTCGATCAACCGGCACTGACGGGCGAGTATTCCTCAGCCCACGTGACACTGGATCACGACGGGCTGCGAGAGCTGTTGGCCCCCTATCTTGAGGATTAGTAGCTGGAGGTAGGCGCTTGAAAGTAATGACCCTGTTCGGTACGCGTCCTGAGATTATCCGCTTGAGCCAGGTGATCAAGCAGTTGGATCGGTTCTGTGACCAGGTGTTGGTCCACACCGGCCAGAACTACGACCCGAGCCTGAGCGACATCTTCTTCGAGGAACTCGACTTGCGCCAGCCAGACGTTCACCTGGGCGTGCAGGCAATCGGCTTCGCCGACCAGGCCGGGCAGATATTGGCGCGGTCTGGCGAGGTCCTGGCGCGCGAGAGGCCGGACGGCCTCTTGATCCTGGGCGACACGAACAGCGGCCTGGCAGCCGTCGTGGCCGCCCGGATGGGGATCCCGGTCTATCATATGGAGGCCGGCAACCGCTGCTACGACGATCGGGTGCCGGAGGAGGTCAACCGGCGCATCATCGACCACTGCAGCACCGTGCTTATGCCCTACACGCGACGCAGCAAGGAGAACCTACGGCGCGAGGGGATCGCGCGCGATCGCATCTTCGTCATCGGCAACCCGATATACGAGGTACTGAATACGTACGAGGCTCAAATCGAGGCCAGCGACGCGCTGAACGGTTTGGGTGTAGAGCCCGGCGAGTATTTCCTGGTCACGATGCACCGGGCGGAGAACGTGGACATCCCCGACCGGCTTGAGCGACTGCTGCGGGGCCTGGCACAGGTGGCCGACACGTACCGGCAGCCGATGATCGTCAGTCTCCATCCTCGTACGGCCGACAAGATGCACAAATTCGGCCTGGACCCTCAGTCAGATCAGGTACGGCTGCTCACACCGCTGGGCTTCTTTGATTTCGTCAAACTGGAGCGCAGTGCTCGCTGCGTGCTCAGCGATAGCGGCACGGTGCAAGAAGAATGCTGCATCTTCAAGGTACCCAACGTGACCATTCGGGACGTAACAGAACGAGCGGAGACTGTGGAATGTGGCAGCAACATCCTGACCGGCAGCGACCCGGAGGCGGTCCTGCGCGCGGTGGACGTGGCGCTCAACTCGACGTGCGACTGGCTGCCACCCGCCGAGTATGTGGAACAGCACGTCTCGACCACCGTGGCCAAGATCGTGCTGGGGTTTCACTACCGCCCACGGTGACGGTGATGCAATGGGCAATCAGGGGCTGAAACGTGCCCTTGATCTGGTGCTGACGATCCCGGCGCTGATCGTGCTATCGCCGCTGCTGGGCCTGATTGCCCTGGCGGTGCGGACCTTGATCGGCCCTCCGATCCTGTTCCGCCAGCAGCGTCCCGGTCTGCGCGCCAGGGCGTTCACGATCTACAAATTCCGCACGATGACCGATGCGCGGGATGCCCAGGGTGATCTGCTGCCCGACGAGCAGCGCTTGACGCCCTTCGGCCGGTTCCTGCGCAGCACCAGCCTGGACGAATTGCCGGAACTGCTCAATGTGCTGAAGGGCGACATGAGCCTGGCAGGGCCTCGGCCCCTACTGATGCGCTACCTGGACCGCTACACGCCGGAGCAGATGCGCCGCCACGAAGTGCAACCCGGCATCACCGGCTGGGCGCAGGTGAACGGGCGCAATGCTATCACCTGGGAGCAGAAGTTTGCAATGGACGTGTGGTACGTGGATAACTGGTCACTGTGGTTGGACCTGAGGATTATCGGCTTGACCGCGTGGAAGGTTCTCAAGAGAGAAGGGATCAGCCAGCCTGGGCAAGCGACAATGGAGGAATTCATGGGCGGGGATATCTCGCACACCAGATCGTTGCCCACGATGAACGGAGGAGCATAGGAGGCGCGTATGCGGCCTGTACAAATCGCAATCTATGGAGCGGGAGGGTTTGCCAGAGAAGTTGCATGGCTAGTTTCTGACTGCGCGGTTCAGGCAGATCCCTATGAAGTAGTCTGTTTCATTGATGACAACGAGACAACTCACGGCTCGATGTTGAACGGAGTACCGGTCATGGGATTAGAGGAAGCCTATTCGCGCTTCCCAGACGCGAAAGTCGTCGGTGGTGTGGGTTCTCCCAAGACACGCCAACGTTTGATGGAGAAATCCGCCGCAGCTGGCTTCGGCTTTGCCACCATCGTCCATCCCCGAGTCGAGCGATCCCAGTGGATCGAGATTGGCTCGGGCACAGTAATCTGCGCCGGGAACATCCTGACAACCAACATCGTATTGGGCCAGCACGTGCAGATCAACCTGGACTGCACAGTCGGTCACGACGTGATCATGGGCGACTATGTTACCCTGGCGCCTGGCGTGCATATCTCGGGTTATGTTCACTTGGGCCAGCGAGCGTACGTCGGCACCGGTGCAGTGATCATCAACGGCACACGGGACGCATCCCTCGTCATCGGTGACGATGTCGTAATCGGTGCAGGTGCCTGCGTGGTCAAATCCGTGCCTGCTGGCCTGACGGTCATAGGCGTACCTGCCAAACCATTGAAGCGATCCTAAGGAGGCTACTCGTGCGCGTTCCTATGTCTTCGCCCGACCTGACCGAGGCTGACATCGCCGCTGTCAATCGGGTCCTACAAACTCGCTACCTCAGCATCGGCCCGCAAATCGAGGCTTTTGAGGAAGCCACGGCATCCTACGTGGGCGCCGCCCATGCCATCGGCGTCAACTCCGGCACCAGCGGCCTGCACCTGGCGGTTATTGCAGCAGATGTGCAAGCGGGTGATTTGGTCATCACCACGCCCTTTTCTTTCATCTCCTCGGCCAACTGCATTCTCTTCGAGCGGGCCATCCCGGTCTTCGTGGACATCGACCCGCAGACCCTCAACATCGACTCGGCCCAGGTGGCCCAGGCCGCCGACGACCTCGTCCGGGGCGGCGACGCGGCGAAGAGATGGCTGCCGCCTGCCCTACGCCACGCGCAAGGCACGGCCCGTAGCCTGAAGGCCCTGCTCCCCGTCGATGCCTTTGGCCAGCCGGCGGACTACGACCAGATCAGTGCAGTCGCCGAGCGGCATGAACTGGCCGTGATCGAGGATTCCTGCGAGGCCATCGGGGCCGAGTACAAAGGTCGAAAGGCAGGCACGCTGGGAGACGTGGCCGTCTTCGCGTTCTATCCCAACAAGCAGATGACCACCGGGGAAGGCGGGATGATCGTCACCGACCGGGACGACTGGGCCGCGCTCTTCCGCTCGCTGCGCAACCAGGGCCGCGACGTGTTCGACGCCTGGCTGAACCACACCCGACTGGGCTATAACTACCGGCTGGACGAGATGAGCGCAGCCTTGGGCCTCTCGCAGTTCAAGCGCATCGAGAGTCTGCTGGCGAAGCGGGAGCGGGTAGCCGGTTGGTACAATCAGCGGCTAGCGGACGTCGAGGGTGTACAGACCCCGTTTATCGCGCCGTCCACGACCCGCATGAGCTGGTTTGTGTACGTCGTCCGCATCGCGTCCGAGATCGGGCGAAACCGCGTCATGGCCCAACTGAAGGAACGAGGAATCCCTTCACGTCCCTATTTCACGCCGATTCATCTACAGCCGTTCTACGTACAGGAGTTTGGCTACCAGCGGGGAGATTTCCCTGTTACGGAGAAAGCGGGAGACACCTGTCTAGCGTTGCCATTCTCCAGCGTGATGTCAGAAGAGCAGCTAGACTACGTCTGCGAGGCGTTGAAGGCCATCATCTAATCAACCCGCGCCGACTTGAGACAAGCGACTGCAATCATGCACCAAGACACTGGACTCAGGCGACTGCCGCCGATCCGTAACCGCTACTTCCTCATTGCGGACGTGCTACTCATGCCCCTGGCGGTGGGCCTCAGCTTCTTGCTGCGCCTGGACGTTGACGGTCTGGGTCCTTACAGGGACACGCTTATCATCTTTGCGGCGTTGGCAGCGCTGGTCAAGCCGGCGGTCTTCTACATGTTCGGCCTGTATCGCCGCTACTGGCGCTACGCCAGTGCCAGCGAGTTGATGAACATCGCCCTGGCAACGCTTACGGCCACGGCAATCGTGACACTGTTGGTGTACTCACTGGCCTCCCTGATCTGGGACTTTCGCCCACTGCCTCGCTCTATCCCTTTCATCGACTGGCTGGTCAGCTTCCCCCTGGTCGGCGGGACGCGCTTCGCCGTGCGCCTGGCCGCAGACCGCTTCAAGCTGTGGTCCACGAACCACCTGACAAACGGCCAGGAAACGAAACAGCGCGTGCTGGTCATGGGGGCTGGCGATGCCGGGGCGATGATCGTGCGCGAGATGCAGGCAAACCCCGGCCTTGGCCTCGTGCCGGTCGGCCTGCTGGACGACAACCGGGCCAAGGTCGGCATGACGATCCACGGGGTGGCTGTGCGCGGCACCCGGGAGGACATCCCGCGCCTGGCCCGCGAGGACAAGATAGATCAGGTGATCATCGCCATGCCGACCGCGCCGGGGCGGGCCATACGCGACGTGGTCACCATCTGCCAGGAGGCTGGCATGGCCTACAAGACCATGCCGGGCATGTACGAGCTGATCTCCGGTCAGGTGAGCGTCAAGCAGATACGAGAGGTGCGCATAGAGGATCTCCTGCGGCGCGAGCCGGTGCGCATCGACGGGACCGAGGCGGGCCGCTATCTGTCGGACGCGGTGGTGTTGGTTACCGGCGCCGGTGGTTCTATCGGCTCGGAATTGTGCCGGCAGATCGCATCGTATCGCCCCAGGCAACTGCTCCTGCTTGGCCATGGCGAGAATAGCATCTACCACATCATGCTGGAGCTGCGTGAGCGATTCCCCCATTTGTCTGTGCAGCCGCTCATTGCCGACGTGCGCGACCAGGAGCGGTTGTCGTCGGTCTTTGCCCACCATAGACCTCAGGTGATCTTCCACGCCGCGGCTCACAAGCACGTGCCATTGATGGAGGCAAACGCAGCCGAGGCGGTGATGAACAACGTCTTCGGCACGCGGGACCTGCTGTGGGCTGCTGAGGTCTACGACGTCCCCCGTTTCGTCTCCATCTCTACGGACAAGGCAGTCGAGCCGGTGAACGTTATGGGGGCCGCCAAACGGCTGTCCGAGCTGCTGGTGCAGGACGTCGCCCTGCGTACCGGCCGGCCCTATGTCGCCGTGCGCTTTGGCAACGTGCTGGGCAGCCGGGGCAGCGTGGTTCCTCTGTTCCAGCACCAGATCGCCGCCGGGGGGCCGGTCACCGTGACTCATCCGGACATGCAGCGCTACTTCATGACGATTCCCGAAGCGGTGCAGCTCGTCATCCAGGCCGCGGCCCTGGGGCACGGCGGCGAGATTTTCGTCCTGGATATGGGTGAGCAAGTGCGTATCGTGGACCTGGCAACGGAGCTGATTCATCTCTCTGGGTTGGAGTCCGGGCGCGATATCGAGATCGTCTTCACTGGCCTGCGACCGGGGGAGAAGTTGAGCGAGAAGTTGTTTGCCGACGAAGAAGAGCCCCGTCCCACGCGGCACGAGAAGATCCTCGTCGCAGACGGGAACAGCACCTGGGACAGCGGGGCGCTGTCTCGCCACCTGCAAGCGCTGGAGATCCTGGCAAGACAGGGGGATGCTGCGCGCGTGTGCGCCAAGATGCAGGAGATTATGCCGGAGTACAAAATGGTGGCTGCCTATGACGTACCGGCATCCGACGGCGATGGAACGGTGAGACGGAGCGAGGATGGCGAGGACAGCACGGAGAGCGACTTGATCGGCGCCGACGAACGCACCACAGACAGGCCGTGCTCTCCTCCTGAACCCTGTTGACGTGTGCCGACAGGAGACCGTGCTCTCGTTTTGATTCCGGGGACGGGTAGAGTATAATAGTCAGGGAACGTGACTGCAACCTATTCACGTTGGCGGACCAGAGCGGCCGACCAGGTGAAAGAGCACGAGAGGAATGGACGGGAGAGCTGATCCCTAGTTGCAGCAACAGATCAAATCCTGTTCTTCGAGAGGGAGGATGATGATGGCTCAGACAAAATCGGCGTTACTTGAGGAGACAGAGCATCGCCTGCGCAGACTTTCTCCAGAGCGTTTGCAGGTAGCCAGTGATTTCCTGGCCTATCTGGAGGAACGAGAACGTTCGGAAGCCACTGAGGAACTCTTAAGCATAGCCGGTTTCAAGGAAGCCTTTCACAGGGCCGTGGAGCAGGCAGAACAGAGGCACGTGGTTCGCTTCGAGGACATCCGCCGCGATGTATGATGTGTTTCTGACCCGCGACGCGCAGGGCTTCTACGAGGATGCCAGCCCTGTCTTGCTTATTGCACATCGAAGCGAGGTCTATCGCTAGAGGATGCACCACCCCTTACGCTCGACATACCCCAAACCTGATATTCGGACGCCAGGACGCGACGCCCCACGTCTACGACACGCAGGGTACGTACCCGGATGTGGCGATCCATCTGTGAGTGCTGACCAACCTGCAAGCAGTCGCCTTCATCCACAGAACAGAGCGCTTCATCACAAGCTCACCATCGCCCTCGCCCAAATGCACGTCCCCCCCGGCCAGCCGGAGGCCAACCTGGCCCGGGCGCGAGACCTCATCGCGCAGGCCCAGGAGGCCAGCGCTGACCTGGTGCTTCTGCCCGAGCTCTGGCTGCACGGCTACGACCTGGAACGGGCGGGGGAATGGGCCGCGCCGCTGGGCCAGGGAGGCTTTGCCCACATGGCCGCGCTGGCCCGGGAGTCCGGCCTGTACGTGGCCGGCTCGCTCCTGGAGCAGCACGAGAGGGGCGTCTCCAACACTGCCGTTCTCTACGCACCCGATGGCGCGCTGCTGGGCTCATACCGCAAGGTGCACCTGTTCCGGCTGATGCAGGAGCACCGCTATCTGATCCCCGGCGACCACGCCACGCTGTGCCCCACCCCCTGGGGCCCGGTAGGGCTGGGGATATGCTACGACCTGCGTTTCCCCGAGCTGTTCCGCGCCATGGCGCTGGCGGGAGCCGTGCTCTTCCTCGTGCCCGCCCAGTGGCCGGTGCGGCGCGTCGACGCGTGGCTGCTTCTGGCCCAAGCTCGCGCCGTAGAGAACGAGCTGATCGTCGCCGCCTGCAACCGGGTGGGAACCGATGGGCAGGTCACTTTCCCCGGCCGCTCGCGCGTCGTGGATCCCTGGGGGCACGTGCTGGTGGAGGGTGATGAGCAAGAGCGACTTCTGATCGCCCAGGCCGACCTGCATGAGGTCCGCAAGGCGCGCCGATACCTCACTGTGTATGAGGATCGCCGCCCGCAAGCCTATCGAGTGGCCGGTCAGCACGAGCCCTGACAGGTTCTCACGAACATCGTGACTTGAGGCCCCGTTTGTCACTCAGCACCTGCGTTGATCAGCAATTCTTGAATAGA
The DNA here is from genome assembly GCA_964649415.1 of uncultured Anaerolineales bacterium. Classification (GTDB taxonomy): domain Bacteria; phylum Chloroflexota; class Anaerolineae; order B4-G1; family B4-G1; genus CAZYSK01. Next base: position 45,868 of record CAZYSK010000026.1, on the reverse strand, counting down.
AACCTGTCAGGTCTTGATCACGTGACAGATGTCACGCGCAAGGTAGCTCCTTCCTCACTGGCGCAAATCGCGATTTTGTGAGAGAATTAGTTCTTGGAGCCAATGGGCTCCGGTTTCACGTATCTACGATCCCTATCGCTAAGGAGAGAAGCTATGGCAGAATTGACCGAGATTCGGTGGCACGGTCGAGGGGGCCAGGGCGTGGTCACGGCGGGCAAGTTGCTGGCCGAGACCGCGATGGGCACTGGCCAGTACTTCCAGGCCTTTCCCGACTATGGGCCAGAGCGGATGGGCGCGCCGATCCGCGCCTTTACCCGTCTCAGCTCCAAGCCCATCACCATCCACTCTCAGATTGAGAAACCCAACGTCGTGCTGGTGCTCGACCCCACGTTGCTGGGTGTGGTGGCGGTGGCAGATGGGCTCAAGGAGGACGGCACCCTGCTCGTCAACACCGCGATGAGCCCAACCAAGGTGCGCGACATCACTGGCTTCCGCACCGGCAAGGTATTCACGGTGAACGCCAGTCACATCGCCATTGATGAGATGGGACGGGAGATCACAAACACCCCCATGCTGGGGGCATTCGCCCGCGCTACGGGCCTTTTCAAGATGGACGACTTGGCCGAGCAGTTGCGCGCCTGGTTTGGCAAGAAGATCTCGGCAGAGATGATCGACGCCAACGTGCGGGCGATGCGCCGTGCAGCCGAAGAAGTTCAGCAAGGCTAGGAGACACGCAATGGAACAAAAAGGATGGAAAGATATTCCCATCGCCGGGATGGTGCTGGAAGCAGGGAACTCCATGGAGTACCTCACGGGCGGCTGGCGGGCCTTCCGGCCGGTGCGCGGGGAGGCCGCTTGCATTCACTGTATGCAGTGTTGGCTGTTCTGCCCGGATTCCAGCATCCTGGTGGACGCTGAGAATGAGAAGATGGCCGGCTTTAACCTGGACTACTGCAAAGGCTGTGGTATCTGCGCGTCCATCTGCCCCGTCAACGCCAAGGTGGTCAAGCAGGCCGGGGAGGAACTGGAGCGGGATGACCCACGCCTGTGTATCCGCATGGTCGAGGAAGGGAAGTTCAAGGAGTGAGACGATGAGCCATTTTGAAGCATTGCAAGGAAACGAAGCGGTCGCCACGGCGATGCGCCAGATCAACCCCGACGTGGTTGCCGCCTACCCGATCACTCCTCAGACCTCCACCGTGCAGAAATTCGCCGACTTCGTCTCCGATGGGCTGGTGGATACGGAGTTCGTGACGGTCGAGAGTGAGCACAGCGCGATGAGCGCCTGCGTTGGCGCGTCGGCGGCAGGGGCGCGGGTGATGACGGCCACGTCGGCCAACGGCCTGGCGCTGATGTGGGAGATCGTCTACATCGCCGCTTCCAACCGCTGCCCCATTGCGATGAGCCTGGTCAATCGGGCGCTCTCGGCCCCGATCAACATCCACTGCGACCACTCCGATGTGATGGGTATACGGGACAGTGGGTGGATCATTCTCTTCTCCGAAAACGGGCAGGAAGCGTACGACAATCTCATCCAGGCCGTGCGCATCGGCGAGCACTCCGACGTGTTGCTCCCGGTGGCGGTTTGCCAGGATGGGTTCATCACCAGTCACGGGATGGAGCGAGTAGAGATCTTCGAGGACGCCGACGTGAGGGACTTCGTCGGCCAGTACCGCGCCGAGTGGTCGCTGCTGGACCTGGAGAAGCCCAAGACCTACGGCCCGCTGGATTTCTACGACTATTACTACGAGCACAAGCGGCAGCAGGTCGAGGCGATGGAGAACTCCCAGCAGGTGATCCTGGACGTGTCCGAGGAGTTCAACAAGAAGTTCAACCGCGATTACGGCCTGTTCGAGCCATACCGCTTGGAGGATGCCGAGGTGGCGGTGATTGCTGCCAACTCGACGGCCGGGACGGTCAAGGTCGTGGTGGATCAACTGCGGAGCGAAGGGCTGAAGGTGGGGCTGCTCAAGCCGCGCGTCTTCCGCCCCTTCCCAGCGAAGGAATTGGTGGAGGTGCTGAGCCATCTCAAAGCGGTGGCCGTGATGGACCGCTCTATCTCGTTTGGCGCGATGGAGAACACCGGCCCCCTGTTCCTGGAGATCGTGGCCGCGCTGACGGTTCACGGAGTGCAGATGCCGGTCGCCGACTACGTCTACGGCTTGGGCGGGCGGGACATCCTGCCGGGTGAGATCGAACGGGTCTTCCGGGACGCGCTCAAGACCGCCGAGACGGGCCAGGTAGAACAGATGGTGACGTTCTTGAGTGTGCGGGAGTAGGTGGAGGAGCACTATGGCGACAAAATTAACACCTAAGGAGCTATCCAAGCGCCCGGATCGGCTGGCACCGGGACACCGGTTGTGTGCAGGCTGCGGCGCTACGATTATCGTGCGACAGATGCTGGCAGCGATTGACGATCCGGTGGTCATCGCCAATGCGACCGGTTGCCTCGAGGTAGGGACGACGATCTACCCCTACACCGCATGGCGGGTGCCGTGGATTCACAATGCCTTCGAGAACGCCGCCTCGACCATCAGCGGCGTCGAGGCTGCCTATCGCAGCCTGGTGCGCCAGGGGAAGATGCCTGAACAGAACGTGAAGTTCATCGCCTTCGGCGGCGATGGCGGCACCTACGACATCGGCATCCAGGCCCTGTCAGGCGCGGTTGAGCGCGGGCACCAGTTCCTCTACGTCTGCTACGACAACGGGGCGTACATGAACACCGGCATCCAGCGCTCCAGCGCGACCCCGTATGGCGCAAGCACCACGACATCGCCGGCGGGCAAGGTCATCCCCGGCAAGCAGCAGTACCGCAAGGACCTGACCGCCATTATTGCCGCCCATAACATTCCCTACGTGGCGCAGGCTGCCCCCAGCCAGTGGCGCGATCTGATGAAGAAGACCCGCAAGGCGGTGAACTGCGGCGGGCCGGCTTTCATGAACGTGCTCTCCTCCTGCAACCGTGGCTGGCGTCACGGGACGGACGAGACGATTGAGATCACCCAGTTGGCGTTGGACACCTGCTACTGGCCGCTGTTCGAGGTGGAGGATGGCGAGTGGCGGCTGACCTACAAGCCGAAGGAGAAGCTGCCGGTGGTGACGTGGCTGAAGCGGCAGGGCCGGTTCCGCCATCTCTTCCGACCGGAGAACGAGCACATGATTGAGAAAATGCAGCGAGAAGTTGACCGGCGGTGGGAGCGCCTGCTGCACCTGTGCGGCGAGGCATAGCCCTCACCTAAAGGAGGAGTGAGCCGCCCCGTGGCCTTCGTGGTCACGGGGCGGCCCGCTGTTTGGACAACAGAAACCTGGTTTCTTGCGTTTCAGCCCGCGGCCAGGCGCAGCAGCACCTCGGGCACCCACAAGTCGCCGACGCCTACGAAGGCCAGGATGGTCGAGGCGACGAAGATCAGCACGCCGCCCGCGATGAGCACCTTGTCGGCGCGGCGATAGTGGAGCTGGTGTACCCACGTGCGCGGGCCAATCCCAAAGGCCCGCAGATCCATCGCGTCAATGATGTCCTCCGCACCGACGATGGCGTTGATGGTCACCGGCACGAGCAGCGGTGCCAGTTTGCGAATCTGGGCCAGGATGCCGCCCGAGAGCTTCTCCACCTCGTACCCCCTGGCGCGCTGTGAGTCCAGCGTGATGCTGAAGTCACGCCCCAGCGTGGGCACGAAGCGAAACGCCAGGTCCATGGCGTAGGCGAACTTATCGGGCAGGCCCAGGCCCCGGAACGTGACGCCGTAGAGACTGGGATTCACCGTGTACGGGATGATGATCGCCATGACGGTGATGGCGTACATCCGGATGAGCTGGCTGAGAGCGAAGACCGTCTTCTCGGCGGTGATGTTCAAAGCAAGCTGCCACCCGACCACGGGGATTGAGACGGGGCCGAGGCGGGCGATGAGGTGCTCCTCGTGATACGCGTAGTTCACCCCACCCCTCCCGGTGAAGAACGTCAGAATCGTCATGAAGAGGATGATGAAGCTGATGAGGATCCACGTCCGGCGTGTCTCCCGCCAGGTGAGCTTGGCGAGCGCGAACTGAAGGAAGGCCAGCCCCAGAAAAACGAGCAGGATGCGCAGGTCCCAGAACTGGATGACGGAGAAGAGCATGACCAGCATGTAGATGATGCGCGCGCGTGGGTCCAGGCGCTGGACGATGGTATCCCGTTCACGATAACGCCAAGCGATCAGCAATTCATCATCCTCCTGTCCTATCGGGTCTCCTGCCGGCCCTCGGCTAGCGACCGGTACGAGACTGGATCGCCTGGTAGGCGGCCAGCAGGATGGGAGCGAGGATCATCGAGTTGAGGATGTTGGGTCCGGCGGCCGGAGCAAACTCCCCGATGATGGCCGTGGCGAAGCTGTAGCCGTTGATCCAGATGTCGGAGAGGGCAGCGAAGCCGATGCCGACGATGATGCCCAACGTCCCCCACAGGTTGATGGCCGCCAGATCCACGCTCACCCCCTGCAGCACGAAACGCCCGACGATCACCACGACGCCCCCGATGATGAAGGCCCAGGCCCAGAAGGAGAAGTCCTCAATCTCGCCTGTCCACGGCCCTGGAACCTGCGGGTTGACGAGGATCAGAACGGCCACGAGAGCAACGAGCACAGCGACCAACCCTGTCAGGAAGTTGAGGCTACGCTTCTTGTCTGCAAAGAGCATCACCAACCCCGGCACCATTCCGATCAGGCCGTTCCCGATGTCCCAGGCCGGGTACACGCCCCAGCCGGTCATGAAGTCACCCAGGATGTTGCCTACGACCCCGGTGAAGAAGCCAACCACCGGCCCGAAGACGTAGCCAAAGAAGACGGGGATGCAGATGGACGGACGCAGCGCCACCTGGCTGACGGACGGCATCGGGATGGTGTTGAAGATGTAGTTGAAGACGCCGTACAGCGCCGCGCCGATGGCCATGTAGACGACCTGGCGTGTGCCCACTGCCCAGGCATCGCTCTGCGCCGTGACGAGATAGACGACAAATACGCCGATCAAACCGATGGCCGTGACGCCGATGGGCGCCAGTCCCTGGATCTTGTCGCCGCTGGTCAACAGGCTGGCCAGCGCCAGGAACACAACGATCACGACCAGCACGATAAGCCAAACGACAGCCTTGTTCTTAGTGAATCCTTGAGTGGTCATTTTCCCCTCCTTAACTGATAAGCATACGTGAGAATACCTATGTCTGTTAGTATCCGAACCGGATGAAACATTGGTATCTGCTTAGTTGGCTATTCCTGCACATCACCTCGCTTTCCACTGTCCTGGTCCCCCTCTGGCATGCCCCCTGATAACCACCCGATCGGGCCCCTCTCCTACGACTCCTACAACACCGATACACCCGATTCGGTGTACGTGGAAGAGGGAGCATCCGCGATGACGTGGGCCAACGCCTCGGCCGACATGAAGCGCCCCGTGCTCGGCAAGTGTTCCAAATTTGCCTGCAGCAGAGAGGTCGGCACCAGACGGCACCGCTGCAGCAGTCTGGAGTCGGTCAACACCTGAGCCGGCGCACCGTCTCCCGCGACTTGTCCGTCGTGCATCAGCACGACCCGATTGGCGTAGCAGATCGCCAGGTCCAGATCGTGGGTGATGAAGAGAACGGCCTCAAAGCCGGGCATCTGAAGGATGGAATTCATGAAGGCCATGTAGTTCCAGTAGTCCTGGCCAGCAGTGGGCTCGTCCATCACCAGGATGCGGGAGCGCATGGCCAGGATGGCCGCGATACTGACCCGCTTCTGCTGTCCGAATGAGAGGGCCAGCGGTGGATAGTCCTCCAGGCCGGGTAGGTTGACGATCTCCACCGCTCGATCCACCCCTTGTGCAACGGTCTCCTCATCGTAGCCCAGGTTATTGGGACCGAAGGCGAGTTCCTCCCGCACGGTGGGCGCGAAAAGCATGTGGCTGGGGCTCTGGAAAACGTAGCCCAGCGTGTGCGCGATCTGGGCGACGCTCATCTCCCTGGTGTCTTGCCCCTCGACCAGCACCCGGCCCTGTTTCGGCTTCAACAGGCCGATGGCGTGCTTGATGAGCGTGGTCTTGCCCACACCGTTGGGGCCGAGGACGGCGACGATGTCGCCCCGGCGGACCGTCAGGTTGACGTCCTGGATGACCATCGGCCCATCCCCGTAGGCGAAGGACACGTCCTCAAAGGTGATCAGCGGCTCGCGACCATCCGGCTGGATAGCCGCCTCGAATGCCGAAGGCGGAGCGCCGGCGGCGCGCTGGATCACGACAGGTGCGGGCAGTTTCACCTGCCGGTAGTCCGCCACGTCCATCAGACCATCCAGGGAGCCGTGGTAGGTGATCCTACCCTCCTGCATAAAGAGCACCCGGTCGGGGCGGATGTTCAGCGCGTCCTCGACACGATGCTCGACCAGAAAAATGCTGATGCCCTCGTCGGCCAGGCGGCGGAAAAGGGCCAGGGCCTCCTGCGCACTGGAGGGATCGAGGCTGGCCAGTGGCTCATCCAGCAGGAGAATGCTGGGGCGCATCGCCAGCACGCCGGCAAGGGCGACCTTCTGCTTCTCCCCACCGGACAGGTAGAACGTCTCCCGGTCGCGCAGGTCAGAGATGCCAAGGTATGCGAGCGCCTCATCCACTCGCTGCCTGATCTCCTCGCGGGGCAGGCCCAGGTTCTCCAGGCCAAAAGCCACCTCCGTGTGGACGTGGGCGCCCAGTATCTGCCGCTCTGGATCCTGCAGCACCGTGCCGACGATCTGAGAGATGCGCGCCAGGGAGAGCCCTGCCGTGTCCTGGCCTTGTAGGGTGATCCGGCCGCTCAGTTCGCCCTTGTAGCTGCGAGGGATCAGACCATTGATACAACGGATGAGCGTCGTCTTGCCACAACCGCTGGCGCCGGCGACGAGCAGAAGCTCGCCACGCTCCAACGTCAGCGACACGTCATCCAGTGCCGGATCGGGCCGAGACCGATAGCGAAATGTGAGCCCCTCGACGATCAAGGGAGAAACGGCGGCGTGCTCTTGAGACAAGCTACCCCCTGCTATATGCTGTGTGCCCCGCTTTCTCTCACCTCGTCGGGCACTTCCTGTGCGGCCTCCGCCGCCTCCTCTTCCCCTTCAGGCACCGGCCAGATCTTCTCGGGGTCCTCGACCCGGTCAATGAAGAGGACTCCGTCGCAGTGGTCAATCTCGTGCTGAAAGACACGGGCAAGCAGCCCCTGCGCCTTGACGCGCACGCGCCGCCCGTGCCGGTCGAGCCCCTTGACAGTGACGGCGTGGTGGCGCGGCACCTCCCCCACGAAACCGGGAATGGAGAGGCAGCCCTCGATCCCGTCTTCTATCTCACGGGATGTGCGCGCCAGTTCGGGGTTGATGAGCGCATAGAGTTCGCCGCTCTTCGGATCCTCCCCGTCATCGGGCAACTGAACCACGATGACGCGCTCCGGTACCCCAACCTGGATCGCAGCCAGGCCGATGCCATCGGCCGCCTCCATCGTCTCGACCATGTCGTCGATAAGTTGGTGCACGGTAGGGGTCACACGGCGCAGATGGCGCGACTTCTTGCGCAGCAACGGGTCATCGGAAAACACAATCTGGCGTATGGACATACACTCAAGTCTCCTGTTGGCGTGGGATCGGTGGCCGGGCGGCGGAAGACGATGAACGGCGCATCCGGTCGTAAACGGCAAACCAATCGAGCATCTCGTAGCGCCGGCGCTCCGCGGCTTGCTGATCCTGGCGCTTCTGAAACGCCTCCATGCGGCGGAAGATCTCGGCTTGTACCCCGCTGGGGTCCTTGACCAGGTCAAACGTGAAAGCGCCCGCGCCGGCCGTCTCAATAGTCACCGACCCATAGTTGAGCACTCTCCCCAGAAAACTGGGGACTTCAAGGCTGATGTTCTGGATCATGCCCAGACTGGCCTCGCGGCGTTCCTCGCGCTGGAACAGAGGCAGCCGCTCGACGTCAATGATGCGCGTGAAGGTCACCTGGTAGATGTCATTCTGCCAGTCATCGAATCGCCACAGCCACCAGGGGAATAGGATGGCGATGACTATGCCGTATCCGATCGCGACAGGAAGCGTCCTCCAAGGTCCCAGCGTGAGCACCAGAACGGCGGCGACGCTGGCAACGAGTATGAGCAACGTGGGAAGCGCGACAGGTTTGATAAGCGCGATCCAGTGCTTGCGCCAGGTGATCGTGTTGCCTTCCTCGTAGCGCAGCGCGGGCAGGAAGTAGCGAAAGACGTGCAAGGGCACGCGAAGCGCCTCAAGGGTCCTCGCCCTGCGCCGCTTGTCGTCGGCAGCGGGAGTTGGCGCGGGGGCTTCCCCCCGCCGGTATTGGCGGTCGAAGTAGCGTCGCATGTCATCGCGGATGGCCGCCCGTTCCGCGACCTTGACCCCGGCCGCCATGCGTTCCCTTTGCTCGAAAATGATCTCCCGTATGCTGCCCGGATTGGACACTTCACTGAAGGCGACGTGTCCCCGCTCCCCGGCGGTCTCGATGATCAAATTGCCGAAGTCGAAGGCCCTGGCCCACGGTCCTATGCGCGATTCCTGGATATCTTGGATCGTGCGCAGCGGTGCCTCGACGCGGGACTCCCGCCCAAAGGGTGTCTGCTCCCTCCGCACCACCCGCTTGTTCGTCACTATATAGATGTCGTCCAAGTGGTCCACGGCCAAGTACAGACTGAGCCCCAGCGGGATCAGGCACAGATCGAAGGCGCAGATCAGGGACCTGATCGAGGCAGACTGCGAGTACCAATAGCCGCAGCCCACCACGATTGCTACGACCAAGAGTCCGGGGACCAAGAGCGTGCGGACCAGTAGCGCATTGTGTCTGTGCTCGCTGACGACGACAACCTCGTCCGGGTCCTGCCACTTGAACCGGAGTCGCCGGACACGGTGTTTCTGCGCCACGTCGGGACGCATTTGCAGACGATTGCGCATCCATGGCCGTTCGTCCTGCAACGGATCGAACTCATCCCGATGCAGCCGGAGCAAGACAGTGTCCTCAATGGCCTCGACAGTAGCATCGCGCGGCTCGCCCAGCAGGAGCGAGGTCTCTCCGAAGTGCTCGCCGGGCTCCAGTGTGTCCACTTCGTGCTCGATGCCCTGGGCGTCAATGTGCAGGACGCGCAGTTCGCCGCTCTCGACGATGTAAACCGAGTGGCCGTTCTCCCCCTGGCGGCAGACGAGCTCCCCGGCCTCGTACTTCTCGCGCCGGACCAGGTTGGCGACCGCCTTCAGGTCGTCCCGTCTGAGCTCGGCAAACAGCTCAATCTGCTGGATATGCTTTACCAAGTCGTTCGGCATTCTGACTTTTCCTCAACACAATTCTAGCACATTATGGCCGAAGAGGGAAGCGCCATTCAGGGTTGGAAGCAGGCTGCCACTTGTGTGCCTGAGCCTTCTGTGCTACACTCCCCGACGAGCCACGAGGGCCACGCGGAAATGAACACAGACGACAACTGGGGCATTATCGGACACGAGTGGGCGGTGAGGTTTCTGCGGCGCGCCGTCGCCTCCGGCACCGTCTCCCACGCCTATCTCTTCACGGGGCCACCGGGCGGGGGCAAGACGACGTTGGCGCGGGCGCTGGCTGCGGCCCTGCTGTGCCAGGACGAGAGCGCTCCACCCTGCGGTGTCTGCCGGGCCTGCCACCTGGTCACCAGCGGCAATCACCCAGACCTGCACGTCCTCGAATCGGAACACGCCGGCGCGAGCCTGAAGATCGAGCAGGTGCGCGATCTGCAACGCCAATTGGCCTTGACGCCGGTCGAGGGGCGCTGGCGCATGGTCATCCTGCGGCGCTTCGAGGAAGCCACGACCTCGGCCGCCAACGCGCTGCTCAAGACGCTGGAGGAGCCCCCGTCCTACGTCGTGCTGGCGGTCCTGGCGAGCGACGGCGACCAGCTTCTGCCCACCATCGTCTCCCGCTGCCAGCAGGTGCCGCTGCGCCCCCTGCCGGTACCCGTGGTGCAGCGCGCGCTCGTCGAGCGCTGGGGCGCGGAGACGGAGCAGGCCGAGCTACTGGCCCACCTCTCAGGCGGGCGGCTGGGCTGGGCGGTGCGCGCGCTCGGCGATAAGGCTGCGCTCCGGCGACGGGTGCAGCGCCTGGATGACCTGGAGCGCCTGTTGGGCACGTCGACCGTGGAGCGCTTCCGCTACGCCGAGAAACTGGCCCGTGACCCGGTCGCGACGCAGGAGATGCTGGATCTGTGGACGGGTTGGTGGCGGGACGCGCTGCTGCTGGCAACCGGCGCGGATGCCCGGCTGACGAACGTGGACCGCGAGCACACATTGCGCGACCACGCCCGTCGCTTCGGCGTGGCGCGGAGCAGAGAGGTGGTGGGGGCGCTGCGCGACGCGACCGAGCGGCTGGGCCGCAACGCCAACGCGCGCCTCACGCTCGAGGTGCTGATGCTCGACCTGCCCCGGGGGTAGGGGACGCGGATTCACACGGATTAGCGCAGATGGGATCGGCAAAGTACAGCGATGCATAGAATCGTTCCGCGATTTCGGCGACCGCACCGCCGTAAACAGGCGGTGTTGGGTGCATATGATCAGCAGGAAATCACCCCAGCACCGGCTCTTTCAGGCCGGGGCGAGCCAGCAAGCCCAGCACGGATTCACGAAACCGTCTACCAAGAAGCCCGGTTCTAGACAAGAACCGGGCTTCTGTGGTGTTACAGCAAGAGACGCGAAGGTGCAGAGACGCAAGAGCTTTCAGCTTGTCTCTGCGTCTCCGCGTTGACTCTCGCCATTAGGCCCCCATATACAAGACATCGTCCACGTGTTCGGCGTAGTTGGTGGTGGGAGACCCAGTCTCATCTGAGCCAACGACGTACTCCGCTTCCGGTTCGGCGACAGTGAATGCACCACACAGCTCCCAGGTGCGGGTCTTGCTGAGGTCGAACTGCTGGGCGTACTCTTTCAAACCATACATAGGGCGTCAAAACCGCGCTGCGCGCGTCCAGAGGGGGTGTCCCCCTCTGGACTCCCCCAACAGAGCCCAACGATCCAGAGTCCCAGCGTCCAGAGGGTTCAGAGTTCAGAGTCGACGGGGACCGCCACCGGACGGAACCCTTGATACCTGCCAAGGAAGTCGGAAGAGCTCCCATGGCGGAACGCGCAGCGGACCCTCCCCCGAGCGTCGTAGAAGGCGCCGCCGCGCACCACCCGGCGGCCCGCAGCCTCTGAATTCTCCCGTCCATCCGCCGGATCGTAAGGGTAGCCCTTGTACAGGCTCTGCGTCCACTCCCACACGTTGCCCAGCATATCCGCGCAACCGTGGGGGCTATCCCCCTAGCGCTAAGTAACGGCCCACCGGTGTAGTGTCGACCACCTCTGGGCCAGCTTCGGGTCGTCGAACGCGCTGTTGGCGATGATCAGGGCCAGGCGATCGGGCATGGCGCGTTTACTCCCAGCGGACATCCGTGCGCTGGAGCCGGCCCACCTCCAGCAGATGATTGACACGACCGTGGCGTTCCAGGAAAGCAATCAATTCCCGGGCCTTGCCCGCGGCTCCCTGGCCCGGCAAGTCGTCGTATCTCACGCCCAGGTCGAAACAGAGCGTGCGCAGTTCCTCCTCGTCGAAATGGGTGGACAGGATCCGTCGCAGCCAGCTGAGGTCACCCGGCGGCGATACCCCCGGCACTGAGGGCGCCCGCCCGCCCGCGGTCAGCTCCTCCACCAGCGCCAGCAGTTCGTCCTGCGTCAGCCTGCTCTCCGGCGTGAACTCGACCTCCAGCCCGGCGGGAGTCTTGATCTTGACCCTACAGCTCTCGCCGCGCAGCGACCAGGCCTGCAGGAACCCGACCAGTTGAGAGAGAAATGAGGGCACGGCGACGAGCGTCAACGCGCCCCAGGTGAAGGAATCACCCTTCGCACCTTCCGGCGCAGGCTGGCCCGCGGCACGCTCGACCGACTCGGCACCCAGGTCGCGCAGGTCACGCATCAGGTACCCCGTCAGCTCGTCGAGCCGCTCCGCGTCCGCCCCCGCTTCGGTGATCGTCAGGTGAAGTTGAACCTCGTCCGAGGTCATGCGCCGCTCACCTCCGTTCACATAGCCCCACCGTCGCGCTGCACTACACGGCGTTGCGCGGCGGCCGCTTCCCGCAGCCGCTCCACGCACTCGCAAGGCACGTAGACCGAGCCAAGCTGCGTGCCCTCCTTGATGCCCAATCCGTGAAAATCGGAACCCCCGGTGGCCAGCAGACCGTGCTCCCGGCAGAGTCCCAGGAGCCGCTCGACCGTCTCGGGGGGATGGAGCGGGTAGTAGACCTCCACGCCCTGCAGCCCATAGCCCGCGAACTCCGGTATGCGGGCCACCACCGCCGGGCCGGTGTGCGCCGGGTGGGCGATCACCGGCACGCCGCCCGAATCCAGGATCGCCTGGATCACCTCGGGCGGGGTCAATCTCGGGCGGGGGACGTAGGCCGGGCCGTCGTTGCCGATGAACCGGTCAAACGCCTCCGGGACTGTGTGCACGTAACCTCGACGGGCCAACGCCCGCGCCACGTGGGGCCGCCCGACGCTGTCACCGGTGGCCAACGTCTGCACCTCTGCCCAGTCCAGCGCCATCCCCATCTCGCGCAGCCGCTCAACCATGGCGCGGGCGCGCGCCACCCGCGCCTCGCGTATGTCCCGCAGCATCGCGCATAGCGGGCCGCGATCGGGGTCCACGAAATAGCCCAGGAAATGCACGTCACCCCACTCGCCCTCGGCATTGACCTCCACCCCGGGGACGACCTCCAGCCCGGTGGCGCGCGCCGCCCGCTGCGCCTCCGCCACGCCGCTCAGTGTGTCGTGGTCTGTGAGCGCAATGACAGCCAATTCGCGCTCCAGGGATAGACGAACAACCTCCGACGGCGTGAACACACCATCGGAGGCCGTGCTATGGAGGTGCAGATCTACGTGGTTTCGGTGTCCGTCCATTCGGGTGAGGTGGCGGTCTCCCGTCTCTGCACGGTGATCCGAACCGCGGTCCTTTCCTGATCGTCAATCAAGACCTCGACGAAGGACGGAACACATATGATGTCAATCCCGTCCAGCTCCAGGTACCCTCGGGCAATCGTGACCGCCTTGATTGCCTGGTTGACCGCTCCGGCACCGATGGCCTGCACGTGCACCTGCCCCTGCTCCCGCATGACACCTGCGATAGCGCCAGCCACCGCAGTCGAGCGAGACGTCGCCGCAACCTTGATGAGGTCCATTGTATCCCTCCTTGCGCTTCCTTGGCATAGAAGCCCTGAAAACCTACCCTGGCCTGGCCGGGTATATCGGCGCGGTTCAGTATCAATAATACACCAAAACGTGCGATAGTGCAAGCCGTCTCTACATCCTAAAATCCACCCTTCACGCCGTGCTGTGCCAAATCCACTGACGCGTATCGCGCCTTCTCGTAGCCCCGCCTTGCCTCCCCGAGGGGGGCGGTCGCATCCAGGCCCATCTTGGCCGTGCGCGATTTGCGCCCCGGCCTCTGCAGAGCCGAGGGATCCAGACTGCTCCCCGGCTGATCGCTGAGCACCACCAGATCCCGGTCGGCCTGGAAACGGGTGGCTATGGCCCACTCCACTTCAGTGCTGTCATAGATATCCACATCCGCGTCCACAACCACCACGTGCTTCAGCGACGTGTGGCCCCGGAAGGCGGCCCCGATCGCCCGGCGCCCGTCTTCCTGGTCTTGTTTCTCGATCTGCACCACCGCGTGCAGCCAGGATGTGCCGCCCGGCGTGATGTAGACACCCCGGCAGCGGCACACCTCGTTCACGGCAGAGAATATGGTCGGCTCGCGTGGCATGCCCATCAGGTTCTTGTGCTCCATGCCGCCGGGCAGAAGCACGTGGAAGACGGGGCTCCGGCGATAGGTCACGTGGTCGATCTCAATCACCGGCTGGCGCCGCACGATATCCATCGTCTCCGTCAGGTCGGGGAACGGCCCCTCATCGGTGAGCGCGGCGGTGACGCGGCCCTCCAGAACCAGCTCTGCCTCGGCCGGCACCTCCAGATCTACAGTCTGGCAGCGCACCAGCGGCGTCGGGACCAGCGCGTGGGCGATGCTCAGCTCGTCCACCCCCTTGGGAGGGCTCATCGCCGCCGCCAACAGCACCTGGATCGGGCAGCCGATAGCGACAGCGACGGGTAGGCTTCGACCGGTGTCCTCAACCGAGTCACCGCCTGGCACCTTACCCAGCGCGGTGTGCATCCCCCGCCCCTCGACGACGCGGGCGACGAGGCGGCGTCCATCCAGCAACATCAGCCTGTGGAACGAGATATTGCGCCCGAAGTCCCGGTCCTTGATGACCGCCACACCCGACGTGACGTAGCGCCCGCCATCGTCCGGATGGTAACGCGGGATCGGCAGGCGGGTCAGATCCACCTGCGTCTCACACACCTCCTGGCAGGGCCCCAGGTCGAGCACCGGGGGCGAGACGGGATTGGCCAGCGCGTCAGCCATCCGGCCGATCAGACCAGGCACCCTGCACCCTAACGCCGCCGCGAAGTGCTCACGCTGCGCACAAACCCCGGAGACCGCGCGCCAGTCGGGGAAGCCGGTGAGCCCATGGAACAACACCGGCCGACCGTCGAGCGCGTACACGACGCGCGCCAGCTCCAGGCGCGGGTCCACCGCGTGCGGCACGTCAACCAGCTTGCCCGTATCCCGCGCCCACGAGATGAAGCTTCGTACATTCATATGCTCCCCAACCCCCGCCTATCCTACCACTGCCCGCGATGCACCCGGGACGCGTCGTATTGCGTGCGTGGCTCCTTCTCCTCCGCCGGATGCCCGATGGAGATGAGGTTCAGCGGAGCGATGGCCTCGGGAATGCCCAGCACGTCCTGTACAGCGGCAACCCGATCCTGCCGGGGGTAGACGCCCAGCCAGACCGCACCGAGGCCCAGGCCCGCAGCCGCCAGGAGCAGGTTCTCCGTCGCGGCGGAGCAATCCTGCACCCAGAAGCGCTCCGATGCCGTCGGGCCACCGCACACGGCGATGCACAACGGTGCGTCGAAGAGCATCTTGCCGTGGGGATGGACCTCCGCCAGGCGATCCAGCGTCGCGCGCTCAGTCACGACGACGAAGTACCACGGCTTGCGGTTCGAGGCAGAAGGGGCCGCCATGGCGGCCTCCAGCAGCGTCTGGACATCGGCTTCACCGACAGGTTCATCCGTGTACCTGCGGATACTGCGTCGCGCGAAGATCGTCTGAATTAACTCCTTACCCATTGGTTCCTCCTTCCTGATTCGCCGAGCCAACAGGCCCGGCCACACGTGCTTTCCGATGGCGAGCGACACGCCCGCCCTACAAGGCCCCGCAGAATCCCGAGGGCGTCCTCAACAGATGCAGGATTCCCGACCTACGTCAGGTCCCGTAGCGGCGGGCCATCGTACGCGTGGTCGGTGGGGTGAATGCGCCGCATCGGCCGCTGACCGGTCATCTCCTCGTGGGCATGGGCCGCCAGCCCGGTGACACGGGCGACGACGAAGAACGCGTTGCCCAACTCAGGCGGGAAGTCCAGATCCACCAGAAGCGCGGCCAGTGCCCCATCCACGTTGAGTGGCAGCCGCCGCCCCAGGCTCTCCTCCAATGCCGCCTCAAAGGCCTGGGCCATAGCCACGCCATCGCCACTGACGCCCAGCTCGCCCGCCAGCGCCAACAGCCGCCTGGTGCGCGGATCATCGGAGTGGATGCGGTGGCCAAAGCCGGGGGCACGCTTCTTCTGCGCCCTCAGCTCCCCCACCATGTCGGCTGCCACCTCCGCGGGCGCTCGGCCGCCGTCCAGCCGGCCAATGGCGTCGTACAGCAGCCGCATGCAGCCCTCGATCGCGCCGCCGTGGTAGCGGTTGATTGCCAGCACCCCAGCCGCGACGCTGGCACTCAGCGTCGCGCCGGTGGAGGCGGCCGTGCGGGCCGCCAGCACCGAGGGGGGCGTTGCGCCGTGGTCAATCGAGGACACCAGCATGACGTCCATCAGCCGCCCGACCTCCGGCGAGGGGAGTTCCCCCTTCAGCGCCAGGTAGACCGCCTGTCCGAACGTCACGCGGCCCATCAGTTCATCCAACCTATACCCCCGCAGCCGTATCTCGTTGGGCTGGACGGAGGTGATCGCGCTCGTCCAGTGCAGATCACTCATTGTGCCAACTCCCGTTCATCGCGTATGTCAACCCCTATCCCCTGGAGCACGTCCTTTGCGACCAAGGGGATGTCCCCGAAGTTCTCGACTACGTGGGCGCCGACCTCGCGGAGGCGGGCCACCTTCCCTTCACGCGTGCCCCGCCCACCCTCGATGATCGCCCCAGCGTGAGAGAAGCGGGTGCCACTCTTGGCACCTTTCCCACCGATGTAGGCAATCAGCGGCTTGGTCAACTCTCCCTGCTCGATCAGGTCGGCCACCTGCTCCTCCTGACTGGTGCCGATCTCGCCGAACATGACGACGGCCTTCGTCGCCGGGTCAGCCTGGAACAGGCGTACCACCCTGGGCAGCGGCAGTCCCACGATGGCATCCCCCCCCACGTGCACCAGCGTCGTCGCGCCGATGCCCTCCCGCGCCAGATAGTAGGCCATGGAGGACGTGATCCCGCCGGAGCGCGAGCAGACACCCACCGGCCCGGGGAAGAACCAAGACCGGGCCGACACCGCTCGCCCGCCAATCATCCCCAACACGCCCTTGCCGGGGCTGAGTACCCCCAGCGTGTTGGGGCCGACGAACTGCGCCCCGGCGCTATCCGCTGCCTTGGCAATCTCCAGCACATCGTAGATCGGCACGCGGTCAGGCACGATCACCAGCAGCTTGACACCCGCCTCGATTGCCTCCATTGCCGCGCTGCGCACCAGCGGGGCCGGAATGAATAGGACGCTGACGTCAACCGGTCCCAAGTTTTCCCACGCCTCCTCGACGGTGTCGAACACGGGCAACCCCTCGACCTCCTGGCCGCCCCGCCCCGGCGTCACACCGCCGACGATCTGGGTGCCATATTCCTTCATCAGTTTGGCCCGCGCGCGCCCCTCGCGCCCGGTGATACCCTGCACGATGACGTGCTTGCTTTCGTCAATCAGAATCGCCATGGTGTTATTCTCCGTCCTACGCTACGCTACTTGCCCTTCCGGTAGTCGTCCAGTCCAGGTACCGGCAGATCCACGTACCCGCCGCCCGCCCCCTCGAAATAGCACGCCACGTCGCAGGCCAGGCATTCGATGCAGCGCCCTTTCTTCGCCTCGTCCAACGTGACGTTGAGCACCGGGCAGCCCTCCTCGTTGAGCGTGAGGATCTGCGGCACGCACTCCCTCACGCACGCCTTGCTCTCACAGGTGGCGCACACCGCGTGGTCGTAGGTCACCACGCCACCGGTCACCGTCTCGAAGCTGTAGGGACGCTCGGCGACAGGCTTCGTTCGCCCCTCGAGCTTCTCCACCGCAGGAGCAGCGCTCTCCACCAGCGCCTTTAGCCGCTGCGCGCAGAACTGGGGTGAGTCGTCCTTCTTGTATCCCTCCACCGGCGCGGGAACATGGCCGTTGACTCGCTCCAGGATCTCGACGGCCCTGTCCTCGGCGTTACCGCCCAGCCGGACAACGGCCGGCACAGTGAGCGGCTCTTCCAAGAACGCCTTTGCCAGCCCTCGCGCGGAGTGGAACTGCTCCTGGCTGGCCACCCCGGAGCCGGAGCCGAAGTAGCCATCAATCGGTCCCTGGCTGAGAATGATGCGAGCGGCTCGATAGACCTTGCTCGCCGGGGGATTGCCCGACGTGTCCACAAAGTTGGCGATGCGGAAACCCTCATTGATGACGGCATCCATGCTCATCATCGACCCGCCACCGCCCGCGCCGTGGAAGCCGACGACGCCATCGCCCTTGTGGAAATCCTCGGTCATCTGGATGAAGTAGAAGGTGCCCCGGTAATCGCCCTCCTCGACGGCGTATGCGATGCGCTCCAGTTCCGTCGGTGGACGGTCCAACTCGCGGGCGAAGGCGATGCCCAGGTCCTTGTGGCGAAAGACGGCGTAGTCGTCCACCGTGACGCGGCAGTCGGCCGCCATCAGTTTGCCATCCGAAGTCAGGACCAGCGGGTTGATCTCGGCCGTGCGGGCCTCCCACGTGCGGGCCACGCCGTACAGCTTCACCAGCAGCCCGGCCAGGTCCCTCTGGAGCCGACCCTGGATACCCGTCCGCCGCACCAGATTGCGAGCCTGGTAATCCTGCAGCCCGTGCTCGATATCCACCACGGCGCTGGCGACGGCATCCGGATGCTGCCGCGCGATCTCCTCGATGCCGGTGCCTCCCACGCTGGAGAACATGAGCACCGGCGCCCGCTCCCGGTCGCTGACGATCACGCCTGCGTAGAACTCCCGCTCAATGGGGAGTTCCTCCTCCACCATCACCTTCTCGACGGTGAATCCGCCCACCTGCATACCCAGCATGTCGGCGGCGGCTTGCGCCGCCTCATCGGGCGTGTCGGCGAAGCGTATACCGCCCAGGCTCGCCCGCCCGGTCACCCACGCCTGGATCTTGACGACGACCGGCCCGCCGATCTCGGCAGCGATCTCGCGCACCGCATCGGGCGTGCCGGCTGCCTGGCCCTTGGGGATAGGGATCCTCTTCTGAGCCAGAAGCGCTTTACCTTGATACTCATGCAAGCGTGCCATATGCTCCCTTCCTCACTTGATGCTGGTAGGCGCGGCTCCTCAACCGCGAACTGCTGCGCGATTGCGAAATCGCGGCTACGACGTCGGACGCACAACCAATCTACCAACCTACCAACTTACCAGTCTACCAACCTACCAACCTACCAGTCTACCGACACCGTCCACGCATTTCCTGATTATTGACAAGACGCCAGCGAGGCCTCACTTGCCAATGCGGGCGCGCTCTTCCTCGACCACGCTTTCGTCCAACTTCTTGAACAGCGGTTTAGGCGGACGCAGCGGTTGGCCTGGCGGCAGTTGGCTGGGTTTCCACTCACCCGTCGCGCCACTCTCATCGTAGCACAGTGCCTCATGGATTCGCCCTCCCTCCTCCTCGAACGTATCCGTGTACGAGCGCCCGAACAATGCCCCTTCGTAGCCCAGGTACTGGTGCAGCTGCTCGCACGTGAAGGGCAAGAAGGGGGAGAAGAGAACCTTCAACGAATCAATGGCCTTGAGAGCCACGTATATGGACGTGCCGGCGGCCTGGCGATCCTCCTTGATCTGGAACCAGGGGCCTTTCTCCTCCAGGTAGCGATTGGCCTCTCGTGCCAGGACCATCACCTCACCCAACGCGGCGCGAAACTTGCAGCCATCCAGCAACTCGCCGATGGGTTCAAAGCCGGCCTCGACGTCGGCCAGGAGTTGGACGTCCACGTCCGCCAGCGGGCCTGGCGTGGGCACTTGTCCATCGAAACGCTTGTAGGCGAACGTGAGCGTCCGGTTGACCAGGTTGCCCCACGTGGCCACCAGCTCGTCGTTGTTGCGTCGCACGAAGTCATTCCACAGCCAGTCTGTGTCCCGCGTCTCCGGCATGGCCACCGTCAAGTAATAGCGCAACGAGTCCGGGTCGTACCGGTCCAGCGCCTCGTCCATCCATACCGCCCAGTTCCGGCTGCCGGAGATCTTCCGCCCCTCCAGGTTCATGAACTCGTTAGCCGGCACATCGTAGGGCAGGTTGAGGTTCCGGGATCCATCGTCCTCGTAGAGCCGCTCCACCCCCATCAGCTCCGCCGGCCAGATGACGGCGTGGAACGGGATGTTGTCCTTGCCGATGAAATACAGCGTCTTGGCGGCCGGATCGTACCACCACTCCTTCCACGCCTCCGGCTGGTCACGGTTGTGAGCCCACTCCACGCTGGCGGAGAAATAGCCGATGACGGCCTCGAACCAGACGTAGAGACACTTGTCTTCCCACTCCGGCAGGGGCACCCGGATGCCCCACGCCAAGTCGCGGGTGATGGGACGGCCCTGCAACCCCTCGCCGACGTACTGGCGCGCGAAATTGATCACGTTGGGTCGCCAGTGATCCTTGCCCTGGTCGAGCCAATCGGCCAGCCCGCCCCGCGCCAGCTTGGGCAGATCGAGGAAGAAGTGCTCGGTCCTGCGGAGCACCGGCGTGCTGCCGTCGATCTTGCTGCGCGGGTCGATCAGATCCTTCGGATCTAGCAGACTGTTGCAATTGTCGCACTGGTCACCCCGCGCGCCTTCGTACCCGCACTTCGGGCAGGTGCCCTCCACGTAGCGATCGGGCAAGAAGCGTTTCTGCGTCTCCGAGTACATCTGCTCCTGCACCTGCCTGTACAGGTATGCACCCTCCAGCAACGCCAGGAAGAAATCCTGAGAGACGCGATGGTGGTTCTCCGTATCCGTATGGGTGAACAGATCGTAGCTGATACCCAGGCGCTTGAACAACTCCAGGAAGCCACGGTGGAAACGCTCGAAGACCTTCCGAGGGGATTCACCCTCGTGCTCAGCCACCACGGTAATGGGCGTACCATGCGAGTCGGATCCAGAGACCATCAGGACGTGATCACCGGCCAGGCGGTGGTAGCGGGCACAGATATCACCGGGGAGATGCGAACCGGTGACGTTACCGGCGTGGATCTTGGCGCTGGCATACGGCCAGGCGATGGACACGAGTATGTGCTTGGACATCGGTATTTCCCCTCCTCGTCAGTACGTGAAAGCATTTTAGCACAGGGTACACTAAATGAAAACCGCCAGCGAGGCTGGCGGTTTCTTGCCGTGAGGCCGGATGCGCGCGACGGCCTAGCGCAGGACGGGAGCCTCCCCCGCCTGCCACGGCAGGCTGCACATCATCATATTCGTGCGGAAACGAGAGATCGACATCTTCATCAGGCTCATAATCCACTAGCGCAAGTAGCTTCGCAGCCCACGACTCCGTGAAGGATGGCGCAGACGGCGCAATGCCTTGCCCTCAATCTGCCGGATGCGCTCCCGCGTGAGACCAAACTTGCGACCGACTTCCTCAAGCGTATAGCTGCGCCCGTTTAGGAGCCCGAAGCGCAGCCGCACGATACGTGCCTCACGGGGAGTCAAGGTAGACAGCATCTCCTCCACCTTCTCCCCCAACAAGTTCTGGTAAGCACTCTGGGTCGGGGTGGGACTTGCTTCGTCCTCAATGAAGCTCCCTAGCTCGCTTTCCTCGTCCTCACCAACGGGTTTCTCCAGGCTGAGGGGCCGCCACGAGACCCTGAGCATCCATCGCACCTTGCGCGGTTCTATACCCAGCTCGGCCGCGATCTCCTCTGGCGTCGCGCGGCGACCGTGCTGCTGCTCAAGCGCTCGGGCGGTGTTGTACAGCCGCCGAATCCGATCAGACATGTGGACCGGCACACGGATGGTGCGGCCCTGATCAGCGATGGCTCGCGTGATCGTCTGACGAATCCACCACGTCGCATACGTGCTGAAGCGGTACCCACGACTGTAGTCGAACTTCTCCACTGCCTTCATCAGGCCCAGGTTGCCCTCCTGGATCAGATCCAAGAACGGAACCCCGCGCCCCATGTACTTCTTGGCGATGCTGACCACCAGTCGGGTGTTGGCCTTGATGAGATGCTCACGAGCGGCCACACCCTGGATGATCTGGTGCTTGAGCCTGCTCCGCTCCTTGGGATCAGATCCGTTGTTGCGCAGGGTCTCCTGCGCCGCGCGCCCCGCCTCGAGGGTCTTAGCCAGACGAACTTCCTCTTCGTTTGTCAAGAGAGGCACACGGGACATTTCTCTCAGATACAGGCCCACCGTATCATCGCTGGAGATTCCGCTCAGGTCTTGACTTCCATCCATACCCGTCCCGTTCTTGCCATCCACACCGTTCACCTTCTGCCCACTCTCCGGCTCGTCTCCGGTCCTGCCGTCACATACCTCGATACCTGCCTCGTGCAGTACGATGAAGATCTCCTCCAACTGATCCAGGGCCTCCTCAGCTTCCGGCAACACGTCCAGAATATCCCCCGTGCAGAGATACCCCCGGACCTCCGCCCTGTCCAACAGTTCCCCAACTGCGTCCATAGGTCTCCTAAGTGTGATACCCTTCAAACGGGTCTTCGAGAATCCCGGTCGAGATTTCGGGAGTCTGAGCGCCACTCGAAAGGTATTGCTCCTAAGGCCGTACTCTCGGCTACAAAAGGTCTTTCAACAATGCCAGGCGCGGGTCAATCTGCTCTTCCTCACACGTACATGACTCGTGATTGAGGTTCGCGCCACAGTGCGGACACAATCCCCTACAGTCGGGGCTGCATAGGGGTTTCATGGGGATGGCCAGCCACGCCTGCTCACGTAGCAAGGGGGCCAAATCAAGCCAGCCATCGGCGTTGACCGCATAGGTCATGTCTGGCTTGGGGCCTACCCCTGGCAGTCGAAATGTCTCTTCTAGCTCCAGGGTGATAGGAAGATCGAAGGGTTCCAAACAGCGGACGCACTCTAGTCCCATTTGCGATTCCACGCTGCCGCGAACAAGTACACCACCTTGCACACGGATGGCCTGGACCGTTCCACGCAAGAGACTGACCTGAAGATCAACCAGTCTCTGGGACCCTGTGTCAATACTCAGGGTGAGCGATGCACCGAGCCGAGCCTTTAATAGAGAAGAAACGTCGAAGCGAATCATAGTAGGCTTGAGAGGCTCCCCAAAGCCATCTATTAGCACCTACCCGAGAACCACACGATTCTACAGATAGACTCTTAGTCGCCCGCCATCCCTACAGAGGCGCCACCAGAATAGCGCCCCGCCCCTGCACTCGACCTGGCGAGGCTATCAACGGCTCATAAGTTGTGTGTATTATAACACAATCATCCCCAATAGTCAAGATTTTTGGCCTCATGTATACATAAACTGGTCTGGAACGGGTCAGAACAGCGACAACTGTGCGCCACCAGTTGCCGAAATCGCCGTTCTGTGTTAATGTAGCGGTGGAGGGAGATGGCACTATGGAGCTTCTGGTGGCCACCCAGAACCCCGGGAAAATGCGCGAGTTCGAGTCTCTGCTCGCGCCTCTGAAGGCAACTCTGCGCTTCCCATCTGAACTGGGCCTGCGCGTAGAGGTTCCAGAAGATGGCTCGACGTACACCGAGAACGCCCGTCAAAAGGCCCTGCCGTACGCACGCGCGTCTGGCCTGCTCACGCTAGCCGACGATTCGGGGCTCGAGGTCGATGCCCTCGACGGTGCCCCAGGCATTCGCTCCGCCCGCTACGCGCCGGGAGAGGACCCCGACCGGGTAGCAGCGCTGCTCGCGCAACTGCGTGGCCTGCCCAAAGAGCAGCGTACCGCCCGCTTTCGCTGCGTTGTCGTCATCGCCACGCCCGCCGACGAATGCCACACGACCGAAGGGGTATGCGAAGGGCTCATCGCCACTGAGCCAGCGGGAAGCGGAGGCTTCGGATACGATCCGGTCTTCTATCTGCCCGCCCACGGCTGCACGATGGCGCAACTGCCACAGGAGCAGAAGAACCGCATCAGCCACCGCGCCCGCGCCATCGATGCGGCACTGCCTGTGCTCCACCACCTGTTGACACACGCATAGAACGATGGGTGAGGTCTCTCAACGGAATGCCCCACCCCACTCATGACACATGAGGAGACTGCTATGGACCACAAACGCAGATCGGGTTTGGCCGCCGGGTTGGTGTTGATCCTGCTCGGCGCCCTGTTCCTACTCGTTCAGTTCGTGCCAGAGCTTCAGCTCATGATTTCATGGCCCCTGATCATCGTTGGCGTCGCCGTGTTCTTACTGGTGATCGGGCTGCTGACCGGAGAGCCTGGCATGGCCGTGCCAGCCTGCGTCGTCGGCGGTATCGGCGGGCTGCTGTACTGGCAGAACGCCACCGGCAACTGGGAAAGCTGGGCCTACGCCTGGACCCTGATCCCTGGCTTCGTCGGCGTGGGCATCATCCTCTCAGGCCTGTTTGGTGGAGAGCGCCGCCAGGCGGTGCGAGGAGGGGGATGGCTGATTCTGATCAGCCTGGTGCTCTTCGCCGCCTTCGGCTCGTTCTTCGGCGCGCTGGGGTTGGTGGGGTCGTACTGGCCGGTGCTGCTGATCGTGCTGGGCCTGCTGATCCTCGTTCGACCCTGGCTCCGTCGCCGGTAGCCCGTCGGGCGGCACGAGACACCGATCCGCTCAACTGAATACCTGCCCTCCGTGACCGGGGGCGGCTATGCCGCAACTTCCGGCGGATTCCGGCGTAATACTACATAGTTGGACAAGACTGGCACATAGGAGGGAAACCACATGAGAAGAAGCACTGTGTTCTGGGGAAGCATCCTGATCCTCATCGGCGTTCTGCTCCTGCTGGACAACGTTCTGGCCATCGATGTGGGCGACCTGATCTGGCCACTCGTCCTGATTGCTCTGGGCCTGTGGATCCTGTGGGGCGTCCTCGCTGGACGAGGCTCGATTGAGGCCGAGGAGGCAACGATCCCGCTTGAGGGCGCCGGTCAGGCCCGGGTCCGTATCCACCACGGGGCCGGACGGCTGCGCCTGGACTCCAGCGCCGGCCCGGGCGAACTGGCGACCGGGACGTTCGGTGGTGGACTGGACTACCGCGTGAGCCGGGAGGGAGACACGCTCGACGTACTCATGCGCATGCCGCGCTCCTTTCCGCCCTTCGCCGTGCCCTGGATGTGGGGGCCAGGACGCACGCTCGACTGGTCGTTCGGCCTGAACAGCCAGATTCCACTCTCGCTGGACTTCGAGATCGGGGCCAACGACGCCCGGCTGGATCTGACCGGCCTGCGCGTGACCGATCTTCGGCTGCAGAGCGGGGCCAGCTCGACGGATCTGAAACTACCGGCCAACGCTGGGCACACCCAAGCCGTCATCAAGACCGGGGCGGCCTCGGTCACCGTCCACGTGCCCTCAGGCGTTGCAGCCCGCATCCGGACCAGCGGTGGATTGGCCTCAATCCAGGTGGATCGGGACCGCTTCCCGAAAACCGGCGGGGTGTATCAGTCCCCGGACTACGACACGGCGACCAACAAGGTGGACATCGACATCGACGTCGGCGTCGGCTCGGTCAGCATCCGCTAGGGAGGTATGGCATGAAACGGTTTGAGATACGGGTTGTGGGAGCGATCCTGCTGATCGCAGTCGGGGTCCTGTTCCTGCTCCAGAACGTCGGGATAGTGGTGGGTGCTCTGAGCCTGCTCTGGGCACTGCTCTTCGGTGCTGGTGGCGCGATGTTCCTGTACGTGTTCCTGACCGACCGCGAGCAATGGTGGGCAGTCATCCCGGGGTTCGCGCTGCTGGGACTGGCAGGGACGATCGCGCTGAACGAGCTCATTCCTGAGGGCGGCGGCGACTGGGCGGGCATGGTCTTCCTGCTTGGAATCGGAGCCAGCTTCTGGGTGATCTACTTCGTCAACCGGGAGCACTGGTGGGCCGTCATCCCCGGCGGTGTGCTGATCACGCTCGCGCTGGTGGCCGGCCTCTCGTCGGTCTTCGAGGGTGCCGAGATGGGCGGGGTCTTCTTCCTGGGACTGGCGCTTACCTTCGGCCTGCTCTCCTTCCTGCAGACCCCGGGAGGAAGGATGAAATGGGCGCTCATCCCTGCCGCCGTGATGTTCGTGCTGGGTGTGGTGATCACAGCCGCCGCCACTGAGGCCTTCAGATACGTCTGGCCTGTCGTCCTGGTCCTGGCCGGGGTGTATCTTATTTTCCGCACCCTCAGCTCCAAGAGGAGCTGGTGAGGCACGGTTGGGCAACAGACGTCAGGCGACAAACGCGAGGCATCAAACATCGGTCTTGGGTGGGGGCGGCGACAGTGCGGCCAGGATGGCCGCGGTCCAGGTCGCATAAGGGTGCAATCAGCGCCCTTTCACTCCCAAGGACTATCAGACGCCAATTGTGCGTAGGGGCGCGGATAGTGCGGCCAGGATGGCCGCGGTCCAGACTACGTAGGGGCGCGGTGGCCGCGCCCAGCGTGAAAGGAGAATACATGGAAGAGCCAAAACGTAGGGGCAGCCTGGTTGGCCCTGTGATTCTGATCGGCCTGGGGATCGTCTTCCTGCTGAATAACCTGGGCGTGTTGTCCTGGAGCGTGTGGGACGTGATCCTCGGCCTATGGCCTGTCCTGCTCATCGCCGCGGGCCTGGATCTCCTCCTCGGACGGCGTTCGGTGTGGGGTTCTCTGTTGGCGCTGGCCATTCTCGCTGCCGCGGTCGCAGGCGCGCTGTGGCTGTTCAACACAGGCGTCGTGCCAGCCGTACCGGCGGAGGAGATATCGCAGGCGCTCAACGGGGCCACGCGGGCCGAGGTCGTCCTCGCCCCCGCAGTCGGCCGGGTACACGTGGAATCGCTCACGGAGTCCGGGAACCTGCTGGAAGGCGTGGTCCGGCCAACAAGAGGCGAGCAAGTGAGCCATGACTTCACGGTTGCGGACGAGACGGCGAAACTCGCGCTGCGGAGCGCGGGCGTATTCGCCCCGGCGCTGGGTGGTTGGGATAGCCATCGGGGCTGGGACATAGAACTCACGCCCGATGTGCCCCTGGATCTGGAGGTCAGCTTTGGTATGGGGGAATGCGAGGTGGACCTGACCGACCTAACAGTGACCGACCTACAAGTGAGCATAGGGATCGGCCAGGTGACTGTTGTTCTGCCTGAGGCGGGCAGTTTCCAAGCCAGGATCGAGGGCGCAATCGGCAAGACCGTGGTCGTCATCCCCAGGGAGATGGCGGCGCGCATCCAGACCGACACAGCGCTGGGCAGCGCGGACCTGCCGGAGGGCTACCGGCAGCAGGGAGATGCCTACGTATCGCCAGACTATGAGAGTGCCGACCATCGCGTGGATTTGGAAGTGAGCCAGGCGATTGGCCAGGTCTCGATACAGCATTCAGTGGGCGAGTGAGCGGTTGCCGATGCCCAACGCAGACGGTCAGGCAGCGCCAGGTCCCGCCTGCGCCTGCCGTGCCACGGCCTCGGCTGCCGCTCTAGCAGCCCGCGCATCGCCGAGGTAATGGCGATCAATCACATCCAGGTTCTCATCCAATCGGTAGACGAGCGGAATTCCGGTAGGTATGTTGAGCTCGGGGATCTCATCGTCTGATATGTGGTCCAGGTGCTTGACTAGCGCCCGCAGGCTGTTGCCGTGCGCCGAGATCAAGACCCTGTCTCCGGCCTGGAGGCAGGGCACAATGGACGTATACCAATAAGGCATGACCCGCTCCAGCGTGTCTTTCAGTGACTCGGCGGCGGGCAGTTGCGCCGGTTCCAATCGAGCGTACTGTCGCTCGAACCCCGGGTGTCTGGGATCGTCAATACTCAGCGCCGGAGGACGCACGGCGAAGCTGCGCCTCCAGCGATATACTTGCTCGGCGCCTTCTTTCTTCGCCGTCTCTGCCTTGTTCAGGCCTTGCAGCGCGCCATAGTGTCGCTCGTTCAGTCGCCAACTGCGTTCCACAGGCAGCCACATCAGGTCCATCTCTTCCAGCACGATCCACAGGGTCCGGATGGCGCGCTTGAGCACTGAAGTAAACGCGACATCGAATTCGAAGCCCTCTGCGACGAGCAGCTTCCCGCCTTGGCGGGCTTCGACGATTCCCTGCTCAGACAGATCGACATCCGTCCAACCCGTGAAGCGATTCTCCTTGTTCCACACACTCTCGCCGTGGCGAAGCAGTACAAGTTGAGGCACGTTATCTCCTTATGTATGTATGTATCTGTATCCTACTATCGTGTGTCTCTCCTATCCGCGGCAGTCCTCGGCGGCCAGCGCATGCAGGAAGGCCCCGATCTCCTCGTGGCGCATGTCGTGCAAGACATAAATGTCCACGCTCACCCACGAACTTGCCCATTGCCCCTTGCATCCTGCATCCTGCATCCTGCATCCTGCCTCCTGCACCTCACGTCTCCTGCCGCACAGGTCTTTCCCGCAAAGCGACCGCCGCCACAAGGGCCACGGCCAGGATGATGAAGCCACTCCAACGAAATAGCCCCTGCGCCCCCACCCGGTCGTAGAGAACGCCCGCCAGCAAGTTCCCCAGGATCGCCCCGAGACCCATGTGCGCCGCCCAGAACAGAGACTGCCCCGTGGCACGCCACACACTTGGCACCGTGCGGTTGACGTACTCGACCGAGGCAACCAGGAACAGAGAAAACGAGCCGTGGGCAAGTTGCAGCATGACCGCAAGCGTCGGCTCCGATATCCAGGAGTAGAGAAGCGCCCGCGCCGACATCACGACGAACGTCACCACGAGCGTCTTCGTCAGCCCCAGGCGCTTGATCACGGCGTTGGCGACTAGGTACACAGGCAACTCGCTCAACCCTTGTATGCCGAGGGCGAGGCCGATCATCTGGCGGGAGGCCCCTAGCTCATTCATATAGACCGAGAAGAAGCTGAATGCGGGCGATGCGCCCACGTACAGGAGTGCCACCAGTATCAGGAAGGTCACGAGCCGCCGGTTACGCAGAAGTGGGCCGATGCCCCGCCAGTCGCTGCCCGGGGTGTGGGTGGTCGCCCCCGTCTTGCGTGGTGTGCACAGCGCCAGACCCCATCCGGACAACATCAACACAGCGCCACACACGAATATGAGACGCATGTCCCGGCCTGTGATCACCCGGCCCGCGACATACGACAGAAGCGCCCAGCCAACGGCCCCCCATAGGCGAAGGCGACCGTAGGACAGACCACTTTCGCTCTCCAGATAGTCGAGCACCAGGCTGTCCACCAGTGGCCCGACCGGATTGGACAGAAAGGCCTGCAGCACGGTCCACAAGAGCAAAAACCAGAAACCCGCGCCCCACGCGAAGCCGAGCACCGACACGGCCGCGAGCAACATGGTCAAGAACAGAGTGCGCCAGCGTCCCCACAGGTCCGCGACCACACCCCAGAGCGGCTGGGTGAGGACCATCACCGCCGGGCGGATGGCCGAAAGCGTGCCGATCTGCACGCCCGAAAGCCCTACCTGCTGCAGATACACGTTGAAAAACGGATACCAGGACGCACCGCTGCCGTAGAACAGGAAATAGAGCCCGCGGAGCACGATGCCCTCGCCCCGCAGCGACGGCGACGACGACGTTGCCCGGCGCGCCGTGTTTTCCACCGATTCAGTCATCCCAAGAGCAACCTCCACAGAGTCCGCATAGTCCAGGTCATCCATATCCAGGTACAGCGCGCCTACCCAACTCTTCTCCAGACACGGATGTCTGCATCCGCTCAACTATCTAGACGCAGATGTCTGCATCCGCTCAGCTCTCTAGACACGGATGTCTGCATCCGCTCAGCTCTCTAGACACGGATGTCTGCATCCGCGTTCCCCAACCGTCTGGCATCTGACGTTTGACGCCGGACGTCCACGGCCGCGACGTTTGACACTCCCCATGCCTCTCGCAACACAAGCACTGCCCCGGCGCGCTTGACCGGGGCAGTGAAGCATGCACGACGCGATACGTGACTGCGTTTACTGACGGGCCTCCTCACCGGGCGGCTCCTGGTTATGCGGCTTGACGTATTTTATCATTATCGAATGAAGTCGTCCACCTCCAGCCGCCCGTCGCCGTCGATATCGGCCACGAGCTGATCGTGGGACTTGTTAGCCGGCATCTGGAACATCTCCCGCCGTATCCAGGGCCGTGTGGGGTCGGCTGGCTGCTCCCACCACAAGACCCGGTCGCCGCTGGCATCGTGGGCGCCCACGAAATCGAGACAGCCATTGCCGGTGATGTCGGCGAGGAAGCCGCCGGCCTCCAGCGGCCCGCAGCCTTCGTCCATCGTGTATCGTCGCCACGCGCCACTCTCAGTACGGCCCAGCCAATATACAGCTCCGTCTTGGGACGGCGCGCGCCGATCACGATCTCGGGCACGCCGTCGTTGTCCAGATCGCCGAGGACGCACAGCGTGCGCTCGCTGGGCTCGCCCACGTAGATCGTGTGACGGCGATAGATAGGCAATGCGATTATGCCACAGCGGTCTTCTGCGCCCACCAGTCGTCAATCGCCTTCTGTGAGTCCTCCGCCCACTTCTGGAGGCACTCGGCGGGCGTGATCTGGCCCACGCGGCACATGCCCATGTAGGTGTCCCAGGCATTGCGCGACCCGACCTCGCCCGGTCGCGGCCAGTTGAAGGCGTAGTTCAGGCCTTCGCAGTAGGGCGTGTGATCCTCGGGCATCCCCTCGCCGAACTGGAAGCCCTCGCAAGTATCAGGCTTGAAGGGCGGCAGGAAGTTGCCCGCCGTGATCATTGGCTCAATGCCCTCCGGGCTGGTGGCCATGACCACCCAATCCCATGCCTCATCCGGGTAACGCGATGCCATGGGGATGCCCCAGTTCTTGGTGTCGGCATAGCTCGATCGGACGCCCTCCGGCCCTGCGCATGCGATCACCGCGCCCCAACGAAACTTCTCACCCGCCGGAAGCTGCCGCAGGCCGCCGGTGTGCCACTGGCCCGTATCGTACATCGCCGCGGTCTGGTCGCTGAAGTTCGCCCCCTGGCCCAGTTCCGGATTGGGACAGACGTTTGATTCGAGGATCAGATCCGCGAAGAACGCGATCATCTCCTGGGTCTCCGGCGTGTTCAGGTTGAACGTCTTGCCATCCTCGGCGACGATCTCCCGGTACTCCGAGCCCCAGTTGCGCATGCCGTTGGTCATCTTGTAGCTTCCGTAGTTGCAGTGCCAGCCAAAGATGTCTGTCTCACCATCCCCGTTCGTATCCAGCGTGAGCGCCTTAGCCGCCTCCAACATATCCTGGAACGTCCACTCATTGGTGGGATACTCGACGCCGTATTCGTCAAACAGGTCCATGTTGTAGTAGACGTACGTCGTCAGAATCTCACGAGGGATGCCAAAGGTCATACCGTTCAGATGGATATCGGTGGTCTTCTCGCACATAGGCCAGTACTTGCCCCAGTCCCAGCCCATCGCGTCCATGTAGGAATTCAGCGGCCGGACCGCGCCCACGTGCGCCAACGCGAGGCCCGTGGAACTGGTGAAGAAATAGACATCAGGTGGGTCGCCACTGGCAAGGGCCATAGTTAGCTTGGGCAGGTACCCCTCGAGAGGCGTGTAGCGGATGTCGAGCATCCTGTTGGGAAACCTCGCCTCCCACATAGGCACCAGGTGGGCGTCTACGTACTCGGCCTCGGCCCAATGCACGACTACGAGCGTGATCGCTTCCTCGGGCGGAGGCGTGGCCGTCACGACTTTCTGGACCTCAACCTCCTTGACGATCTCGTCGGCCTCAACCTCGACGACGACCGTCTCCTTGACGACCTGCGTGACGACTTCTGGCTCGGGAGCACACGCCGCAACGAGCGCCCCTGCAGCAGCTAGTGTCGCCCCACGCAGAAAATCCCTACGGGTAAGTCGCTTTCCCCCCTCGTCCACTGTCTCCCTTCCCTCTCTTGAGCGCCCAAGCGCCCTTGCATGTGCTAGCGCGATGCGTGACAGCCGATATCTGACCTCCCCACCTCCATGCATCCACGCGCAGCGCTATGCCCCACGCAACACACGCCAGATGTCCACGTCCGCACGGTATCCCCCACTGTGAAACACGCTACGCCCAGAACATCTCACCGGGCGGCTCGCTCATAAGAGCTTGATTGAGCACCGCCACGGCCTTGGCCAA
Organism: uncultured Anaerolineales bacterium; assembly: GCA_964649415.1. GTDB lineage: Bacteria > Chloroflexota > Anaerolineae > B4-G1 > B4-G1 > CAZYSK01. The sequence continues at coordinate 14,357 of CAZYSK010000026.1, read as the reverse complement.
CCCCTCTTCATATCTCACCCTCCCTATACACGACCACCTCGACTTCCAACCGGTAGGAACGGCTCTCACCCGGGGCCAGAAGGATCAGACCCCCGTCCTCCCGCGCCTGAGCCCGGCCCTCTATCGTGCCACAGGTACCAGGCTCGATACCCAGCACATACGTGCCCTGGCCCATCATCTTCCACTGGAAGAGGTAAGGCAGATCGCTCCGGTCATACGTCAAGCGCAGTCCCAGCGCGCCCCGATCCCCCTGAGGCGGAGATGAGGAGGTTCTCAGAGAGGGATTCCTCAGCTCAACCCGCACCTTGCCGTCGCTGTCGGCCTGCGGCACGTGCCGGAACACCTGCTCACTGTATCCAGCGGTCGGTGGCTGCAGGTTCTTCCAGGCAGCTATGCCGGTCTCGGCATGCGCGTCGCGGGCCACCGTCTGCTCCGACTCCAGGTGCAGCTCAGACTTCTCGCTGAGCAGCGGAAAGCCCAGGTTGAAGTGATAGAGCATCATGTGCGGATGGGGCGCAAAGCCCTCGTTGCTCACCTCATCCTCGATCTCTATCCTATTCGATCCCAAACGGGTGGATATGCAGCGCCGCAGCACCAGGTTCTCGCCGTGGACCCGCGTCTGCCGAACCTCCCCCGAGACTTCAAGGACGTACTCGTCACCGGCCCAGGACGTGCGGCAGTTCACGCAGCGAGCGGGCAGGTTGCTCGCGCGCCCATGCAGGCCCAGCGCCTCGCCCGCGTCCTCCGACGGTGAACCATACTGATCCAGACCGCCGGTCACGAACAAGCCCCCTTGGAACGAGCGCAACCAGCCCAGGCCCGCCGGCTCATAGTAAGACGGGTGTACCTCTCCCACAGAGGAATTCCAGGCCATGGAGATGCCCTGGTAGCGGCAGGTGGAGATATCCAGGCCCCTATCCGCCAGCACGTGGAAGATCAAGCCGGTCCCCGTCCATACTTCCAGGGCCCGACCCCCGCGCGCCATCCCATCCCCAGCCTCCACCGGCCTGATTCCCGCGACCTGCTCCATACGTCCCACGTATCGCAAGAGCTCCCGCTGGGTCCAGTCTCGATCATACAGATGTGCCATGTCCCCCCCCACCGTCTGCTATTCGCCAGTCATAGCGCATCCTGCTGGCGGCGCAGTGTCACCACCGCGCTATCCTCATCCAAACGCACGTCGTCCCACGTCACGACCTGGCCCGCTGCAACGGGCCGCACGACTTCGAGACCGATCGCCAAGAACACCTCCCGCCGAAGAGCACGTAAACACGGTAGTCCGTCCCGTTCAGGCGTCCCCTCAGAACGTGGCCCAGGCCCACCGAGATGCCCTTGCCCAGGGAACCGGAGGTCGTTTCGATGCCGGGCAGCCTGTCCTGCACCGGGTGTCCCTCCGCCCGGCAGTTGACCCTGCGCAGACCGCACAACTCGTCACGGTCGAAGTACCCGGCGTGGGCCAGCACCGTGTAGAAGATCGGCGCCGCGTGCCCCTTGCTCAGGATGAAGCGGGCGCGTCCGACCAAACGCTCCCACGAGGTCTCCGTGGTCTGCCAGTCGAACGGCTTGGCAAATACCTCCAGATCAACAGTGCAACCCAATAACGTCACAACGTTGCAACCTTTTTCATCGTAGCGGACAAACGCGTACTTGTCAAGCAATTCGGCACCTTTTCCAGCACTTCCGCTCTGCAGTCCGGGAACGGACGTCATCGGTGCTGATGCCGACCGCAACGCTCGGGGGCAAACGGTCGGAGGCGGTCGGCTCACCCGCCGCCAGATACCCCCCACCCCGTCAAGCGAAGGCCCGACCAGACAGGGCGAGGGCATCCCACGGCAGTCCAATGAGACGCAATCTTGACAGTACATGTCATAATCATGTGATATAATACGGCTATCCCGTCGCCGTTCGCGGCGGGAAAGAAGCACGAGCGACGATCCGGAGCGTTGGAAGGGGAATCCCATGGGCAACGTGGCCACACGCCTGCTATCACTCATTCTGCTACTGCAGACAAGGTCCACCTGGAAGGCCGGGGAGCTTTCGGCCGAGCTAAATGTCTCCGAGCGAACCATACACCGCTACATGGAGATGCTCGAGGAGATGGGCATCCCGATCTATTCGGAACGGGGGCCTTACGGGGGCTTCTCGCTGGTGCGGGGCTACAAGCTACCGCCGCTGATCTTCACTGCTGAGGAGGCGACGGTGCTCTACATGGGCGCCACCCTGATCCGAGGGATATGGGGACAGACGTACGAGGAGGCGGTCACCGCCGTCACCGCCAAGCTCGATAACGTCCTGCCCGACGATCTGCGCCAGGAGGTGGCCCGCGCCCGCCAAAGTCTGGTCGTCGAAGGCCTGGCCCGAAGGGACTACCGCCCATGGGAGCCGACGATCCACGCGCTACGGCAATGCATCGGCAACCGCTGCTGCGTGCAGCTGGTGTACCGGGGTCGGACGCGCCAGGAGGCCACAGAGCGCGTGGTAGAGCCCTATGCGCTGACATTCCAATGGGGCTTGTGGTACATGATTGGCTACTGCCGTCTCCGCGAGGACATGCGCACGTTTCGCGTGGATCGCATCCAAGAGGTCACCCCCCTCAAGGATCCGTTCACCATACCCCGAGGCTTCTCCGTGCGCGAGTATCTGGCGCGCACGATGCGCTTCGAACCCAAGTACAGAGTGGCCGTCCACCTGGAGGTCGGCGTAGCCCGCCAGGTGCACGAGCGCCACGATCACTGGATGGAGATCACCGATCACCCCGACGGTTCGATCACGGCACGCTTCGAGACGGCCACCCTGGACTGGGCGAGCGCCTGGGTATTGGGCCACGGCTCGGCGGCCCGGGTCCTCGAGCCGCCGGAGTTGATACAACGCGTACAAGAGGCCGCGAGAGGCGCCTTGCAGCAGTATGCCGAATCCACGCGAGATGACGTGGTTGAAGGATCTCCTGTTTGAAGGGTGACTGACGAGGAAGGATTGCAGGAGATCTCGCTCTTGGTTGACATGCTACAGAGGAAGCTTCGCAGAGGGCTTCACATTCAGCCGTGATGATGTGACTGAAAGACAGAGCCTGGGGGAGTCCCCCAGGCTCTGTGCATGCAAGTCGTTCACAGGGTTACACCAGCCCGCGCCTGATCTCATCCAACACAGTGCGCGCATCCGGTACGAAGCCGAAGAAACGCTCGTTCCTCTCACAGGGGTATTCGCCACAGTGCGCACAGTTGACGACGCCCCGCTCCATGCCACAGGCACGGATGTCGCAGTCCGCGCAATGGCCGCACTTGCGCCCCTGGTCGGTCAGGCAGCCGTCGCAGATCACGTGATCAACCGTGATATTGGGGGCGTTGTACTCCTCCCGCCACTGGGCCGCGACTTGTTCCAGCGCGGCCGCGTCGTCCGCCTGCGTAGCGATGTACGCCGGGCAGTCACTGCACACCAGTCCACAGTAGGCAACAATCCTCTCCATCAGAGTCCTCCTTAGGCATAGTCCTCAAATAACTCAACGGCTCGCCGCATCCTCGAAACCACGTCCACACCAAAGGGACAGCGCTCCGCACACGCGCCGCATTCTGTGCAGGCCGAGGCCTTCACAGAAAGCGCGTCGTACGCGATCCGCAACTGCCCCAGGTCGCCCTGCCCCGCCGTGTCAACCAGTCGGTTGACACGAGCGACGTCTATGGCGACCGGACAGGGCAGACAGTGGTTGCAATACACACACTCCCCTTCCACGTACCTGCCGAAGTCTGCGAGGGCACCGCCGAAGTCCCGCTCCTCCACGCTCGCCCCCAGCGTGTGAAGCGCCGCATCCAACTCGGCCGCATTCTTGACCCCCGGGAGCGCGACGGAGACGCCGGTCTGAGCCAGCACGTAGCTGAGGCACTGCACCGGCGTGATCGGCGACGCGATCCGGGTCTTGAAGCTCTCGCCGCCGGTCTGGTACTTGGCCATCCGAACCGTGCCACTCCCACGCAGCAGCTTTCCGCCGGCAAACGGCTTCATCGCGACCACACCAATTCCCTGCCGCGCACACAAGCTCAGCATGTCATTCCGGCCAGGCATCGCGTTCGCGGCCAGGTTGACCGGGAACATCACCACGTCGATCTGCCCGCTTTCCACCGCCATAGCCGCCACCTCGACATTGTGCACGCTGATGCCGATGAACTGCGCCCTACCCTCCTGCTGGAGGCGGTGCGCCAGTCCCAGCAATCCCTTGGGCTTCATCGCGCGCTCATAGTCCGTGACCGTGTTGAAGTTGTGCAAGAATGCAATGTCCACGCGGTCCGTGCCCAGCCTCGTGAGCACGTCGAGGAAGAACTCCTCGCTCCTCCTCACGCTTCGCGACTTGCAGTACTGCCCGTCCTTCACCGTGGAGCCCAGGTGACCGGTCAAGATGACGCGCTCCCTGCGCCCCTCGAAGGCCACACCCAGGTTGTCCAGGTACTCAGGGAACGCGAAAAGGACGTCGAAGTAGTTCACGCCTCGTTCGACGGCCTCACGGATCACCGAGACCACCGTCTCGCGCGGCTGCCCCTTCAAGTACTCCGTCCCCAGGCCAATCACGCTGGCGTCGAGGCCGGTTCTACCCAGCTTGCGGTGGTCCATCAACCCTCCCATCTTTGCCCATACGAGCCTCCTATCTATGCCGATTCGCCGATGCGCTTGAGCACGCGCCACACGAGGAACGTGAGCCACGGCGAGGGGTTCTTCTTGTCGGCAAAGGACCAGTCCTTCCAGGCGCGGAACATCGAGCCGGCGGTGTAGCGCCCTGCCTCGTCCGCCTGGGTCGTGACCGTCCCGACCATCTCCTGGAAGCGGGGGTCCCCGTGGACAAAGGGATAGCGGCTCAGGACGTCCACCACGTGCAGGATGTCGTACCATACGAATGGGTACTTGAGTCTGCGAAAGGTAGTGCCAATGCCAAACAGGAAAACCTTTCGCTCGCACTCGGGGCCCCAATGCCAGAGGAGCATCTCGGCCCCGGCACGCGTAGCGGGGCTGTCGATCAGCTCGGGCACCTGGGAGAGCGCCTTCAGCGCGTAGACGTTGGCGATAGGACAGGGGTCCTCGCGCTTGCCCGGCCCCTTGAACTCACCCAGTTCCGCTGCACCTCTGCAGCGCCAGCCGTTGTCCTCAACCAGGCCCACCAGATGATCAACAGCGCGCTGCACGCGCCCGTCACCCGTCAACCCGAAGGACAACAGTGCATAGAGCAAGGTCGGCGCATCGCACGCCATCCACGTCCACCGCTCGCCGTCGACGCCGCCGAAGCGTTTGTAGAGACGCAGCTTGGTCTGGAACGCGCCCTCTTCCGATTGATGGGCCATCACTGCCTCAATGGCCGGGGATATGCCGGGATCACTCGCCAGCAGGCCAAAGTCAGCCAGCGTGCTCAAGGCATAGATGGGGTGCTTGGCGTCGTTATGGCGCGCGAGGGCAAAACCGGGCCAGGTGGCGGCTTGGTCCGTCAACCCCTCCACCTGTGGATGGGCCAGCATCTCCGCGCGTGCAGCCTGCACCTCGGCGTCGTCCTCGGGCCGGTCGAGCAGGTCCACCAGCGTGCGGTAGCGGGTCCACGGTTCGCCCAATTCCAGCAACCACGGCGTCACATCAGTCACTTTCATCTTCTCCTCCAAACAGCGCCAGGGCCGGGCAGCCGATCGCTCCCTGTCTGCAATACCTGCAGGCGAACGCCCCCCGAATCACCGCATTGCCGCCGAGGTACAGCGCGACCAGAACGACCAGCGCCGCCAGGCGCAGCCAGGAGAAATCCAGTACCAGCGACACGATTCCACCAGCGAGCGGAAAGATCAGCACCAGGAAATCCGGCAGCATATCAAGCCAGGTGGCCTGCTTGGCGGCGAACCTCTCGGGATCGCCCCGCTTGAACAGAAGAGAACACAGCTTGCCCCTGCCCGGCCCGCACCGCTTGCCGTAGTAGTAGCAATCCACACAGCCTACTTTAAGAAGCCTGATCTCAATCGCCAGACAATAGAGCAGGTAAACCACGGAGACCACGATCCCCAACCCAGCCAGGGCATACGCTCCGGCTGCGTAGATAGCCACTGTCATCAGATAGCTCAGGACGACTATCCACGCGGGAAAACTCTCATAGCACTCGCGCTCCTCCACCTCTCACCCCCATCCGTCACCGCACTGCCAAGGGTATCTCACTCGCCAGTCCCATAGATCGTGGCGATCACGACGCCCAGGATAGTGCTTGCTAGCCTACACGTTGGTCCAACAGCTCCCTGAACTGTTTGTCGGTGAGGTAATGATACGCCAACAGCTCCCCATTGTACACCACGCCGTAGACCCCATAGGCCGACGGCGCAGACTCCCGTACCTCCTGGCAACTGCGCAGTTCAACTACGCGGGCCTGAATCCCCCTCTCAGCGGCGACGTCCACGATCTTCTGGACACCGTTGTCGATGTAGGGGCATTGGTCAGTCCGGACGACCGTCAGTCCAGGACCGTAGCGGCCGAGCCGCTCCTCCCAGTCCCCAGGAAAAGCGGGCGCTGGCGCATCGTCGAACCTCTTGACCAGGAGATCAAATGAGGGCGGCGACTGCCCCACGGACTCAAACCCGTTGCGCACAAGCAGTTTCTTCCCAGCCAACCAGTGACCGCTGCTGGTCACCATGGCGACGCCGTGCATCCCCATGTCTCGGGCGTCTCGCACGCACTCGTCCAACAAACGCGACCCGTAGCCTTTCTTCTTGCCGCTGCCGACGACCCACAAGCAATGGACGACCAGGTAGCCCTGGGCCTCGACCGCGCGCCACGCGAACTGGCCGGGGATGTACTCGATGAATCCCACGGATCGCTTACCCTCGTAGAGAATCTTGATTTTCATCCCCTCGGAGAAGCGCTGCTCCAGCCAATCCCGCTTCCGGCGGTATCCCTCCGTCTTGGGCTTGCTCTTGTAGCAGAAGAAGCCAAGCTGATCGACGTTGCTCGCGTCCACTATGACAATCTCGAAACCAGCATTCATGGCTCGCTCTCCCCCTACAGCGACCGCCGGACCTCGTCCAGCGTCCCCCGCGCGTCCGGCGCGGCGCTGAAGAAACCCTCCAGCTTGTCGCAGGCGTACTCGTCGCAGTGGGCGCAGTTGACGACACCCCGCTCCACGCCGCAGGCGCGGATCGCGCACTCGAAACAATAGCCACACTTGTGCCCATCGTCTCCGAGGCAGCCATCGCACCTCGCCGACTCGGCGGTGGCGTCCGGCACGTTGAACTCCTCCCGCGCCTTGGCCGCCAGTTGCTCCAGCGCATGCCAGTCGTCTGTTTGCGTGGCGACGTAGGCCGGACAATCACTACAGACCAGGCCACAGTAAGCGATGATCTTGCTCATTTCCACTCCCTCCTTGGTACGTCTAATCCATATTCTGCGCGATCTGCCGCACGAACTCCAGCGGCATTGAGGACCGCTGCGCTGCCTCTTCCTCGGACACGCCCTGCCGCAAGAACCGCGCCACCACGGCGGACATAGGCTCACCTATCTCGACGATGTGCCCGTCCGGGTCATACACACGGAACACACGCTGGCCCCACGGCTGCTCGCGCAGAGGATGGATGACGGGCGTCCCGGCCTCGGTGAGACGTTCTAGAACGGCGTCGAGATCATCCGACTCGAAGTACAGCTCGAAGTTCTCGCGTCCCAGCGGCCCCGCGCCAGCGAGCGGGCGGCCAAAGATGATCGGCCCGATGTGGTCGGCCTTCTGGATCGCGAATCCGCCTGCGAACGACACGTTCTCGCCGAAGTCGAACGTGACCTCCTGGCCCAGCAAGCCCTCGTAGAAACGCCGGGAAGCCTCAACGTCCCGGACGAACAGAAGCGATGTCTGAAAAGTGATGTCCACTACTCACTCCCTTCGTGAACTCGCGCGACTGCTCCAGACCGGTACCCCACGCACCGAGGGCCTACAGCCACGTGACTAGTTCGCCCAACGGTTTGGTTCGCCGGGCTCTGGGCCTCTCACCCGCATACCCCAGTGACACCGCCGCCACCATCTGATTCGTCTGGCCCAGCCAGGCGCACAACTCATCGCGCGCGTAATAGACGTCGCATATCCAAAGCGTTCCGATGCCCAGGTCCTGCGCCGCCAGGAGCATGTTCTGGATCGCCGCCCCAATGGACTGGATGTCAACAACGTCCACCACATCTTCTGAAGGAGGCGTGTTGGGCAAGTGCTCCGCGTACGTATTGAACACGAAGACCGTCACGGGCGCTTGCTCCATGACATCGGCGGTCCATCTGGCGCTGCCGATGTCTATGCCCAGCCCCTCCAGCCTGGCGATCCCCTCCCGCATGATACGCACCATCTCGGCCCTGCGGTCCTGCCTGACGACCACAAAGCGCCAGGGTTGCCTGTTCTTGCCGGACGGTGCCAGCCTCGCCGCATCCAGGAGCTTGACGATGATCTCGTCCGTAACAGGGACGTCCTTGAACCGCCGGATGCTTCTCCTCCCAGCAATAGCCTCCAAAGTATTCATCGCCCCTCCCCCCTACTCGAACAACGCCACCGCCTCGTGCATCTTGGCCATGATGTCCACCTCAAACGGACAGCGCGCCAGACACTCGCCGCACTCGATGCACGCCGAGGCCTTGACCGGAAAACCCGCGTACGATTTCCTCAGCCCTTCGATGTCACCCGTGCGCGCCCCGTCCACGTGCCAGATGATCCAGCCGATCTCTATATCCTGAGGACACGGCAGGCAGTGTTGGCAGTAGACGCACTGTCCCTCCAGAAGGTCGTGGATGTGGGCCGGAATCGCGCCGTAGTCCTTTTCCTCGTCCGTCGCCTCCAGGTAATGCAACGTCGCCCGCAGCTCCTCGGCGTTCTTCGCGCCTGGCACCGTCGTGGACACCGGCTGTGAGAGCACGTAGTGCAGGCACTGCGCAGGCGTGATCCCCGACGCCTCGCCGTTGGGGTAGAGCAGCGTCCCGCCGTGGTAGGGTTTCATGCCCACCAGGCCTACGTCCTGCTCTTCACAGGCTTGATACAGGGTCTGAACCGCCGCGTCATCGTGTCCCAGCAGGTTGATCGGATACATCAGGACGTCGATCAGGCCGCTCTGCACGGCTTGGGTGGCTATCGGCGCTACGTGTCCGCTCAACCCGATGGTGCCGACGCGGCCCTGTTCCTTGAAGGACGCCAGCCGCGCCATCGACTCGCGCGACCAACCGTCCCACGCTTCCTGCGAGTCCACCACCGTGAGCATCACGACCTCGAAGTAGTCGTTGCCCACGCGTTCCAGCAGGCCCTCAAGACACCGCTGGCACACGGCAGGGTCGGGATACATATCGGAGGGCCCCCAATGGGCCGTCAGGACGAGCCTGTCCCGATAGCGTCTCAGCTCGGGACCGATGCTGTCCCAGAATGCAGCGTCAGCCTCGGGATTGCTGTACAGCACATCGATGTAGTTGATGCCTGCCTCGACGGCGACGCCCATCACCTCCTCCATCGTCTCCCGCGTCTGAACGAGATGCTCGGTGCCCAATCCGATGGCGCTGACATCCAGGCCCGTCCTCCCCAGTCTGCGATACTCCATCCGCCTTATGACCTCCTATGTCTGCACTGCTGAAGCACTTTGCTCAAGAACTGCCCCGTGTAACTCGCCGCCACGTGCGCCACCTCCTCGGGCGTGCCCTGGGCGACGATCTGCCCGCCCTCGTCGCCCCCCTCCGGCCCCAGGTCGACGATCCAGTCTGCCGTCTTGATCACGTCCATGTTGTGCTCGATGACGATCACCGTGTTGCCCGCGTCGGTCAGGCGATGGAGCACGTCCAGCAGCTTCTGGATGTCCGCGAAGTGCAGGCCGGTGGTGGGCTCGTCGAGGATATAGACCGTGTCGCCGGTGGACACGCGGGCCAACTCCTTGGCCAGCTTGACCCGCTGCGCCTCACCGCCCGAGAGCGTGGTCGCGCTCTGACCCAACTTGACGTACCCCAGCCCCACGTCGGCCAGCGTCTGCAGGATGCGCCTGACCTTGGGTATGTTGGCGAAGAAGGCCAGCGCCTCCTCCACGTCCATGTCCAGCACCTCGGCGATGTTCTTGTCCTTGTAGCGAATCTGCAGCGTCTCCTGGTTGAAGCGCATCCCCTTACACACGTTGCACGTCACCCACACGTCGGGCAGGAAATGCATCTCGACTTTCTTCTTCCCGTGGCCCTTGCATGCCTCACACCGCCCCCCCTTGACGTTAAAGCTGAAGCGGCCCGGTTTGTAGCCGCGCGTCTTGGCCTCCGGCGTCATGGCGAACAACTCGCGGATGAGAGACATCACCTGGACGTAGGTAGCCGGGTTGGAGCGGGGCGTGCGCCCGATGGGATCCTGCGTGATGTTGATCACCTTGCTCACGTGCTCCAGTCCCTCGACGCGCTCGTGCTCGCCCGCTTTCCGAGTCGCATTGTGCAACATCTGCGCCAGCGCGGGGTGGAGCGTCTGGGCCACCAACGAGGACTTGCCGCTGCCCGACACACCCGTGACGCAGGTGAACAGCCCCAGGGGGAAAGGCACGGTCAGGTCCTTGAGGTTGTTCTGCCGCGCGCCGACGAGCGTGAGCCACTTGCCGTTAACCGGCCGCCGCTGCCCATTGGGCGAACTAACCTCCAGATCGCCGCGCAAGTAGCGCCCGGTCAGCGAATCGGGATGCGCGATGATCGCCTGCGGCGGGCCCGAGGCCACGATCCACCCACCCTTGACGCCCGCCCCCGGACCCAGGTCCACGATCCAATCGGCAGTGCGCATCGTCTCAGCGTCGTGCTCGACCACGATGACCGTGTTGCCCATGTCACGCAGCCGCTCCAGCGTGTCCAGCAGCCGGCGGTTGTCCCGCGCGTGGAGGCCAATGCTGGGCTCGTCCAGGACGTAGAGCACGCCCACCAGTCCGCACCCGATCTGGCTGGCCAGCCGGATGCGCTGGCCCTCACCACCGGAGAGCGTCGGCGCGGAGCGGTCGAGCGTCAGATAGTGCAACCCCACGTTCATCAGGAACTGAAGTCGCTCGTGCATCTCCTTCAGCACCTCTTCACCGATCTCCATCTGCTCCGGTGACATGTGCGGCCATAGCCCCTCGACCCACGCCAGCGCCTCCCCGATACTCAGCGCAGTGACCTGGTTGATCGTCTTGGCTCCGACGGTGACGGCTGCGCTTTCGGGGCGCAGCCGCTGGCCGTGGCAAACGGGACACGTCTGCTCGCTCATGAAGTTCCTGTACCAGCGACGCATGTGGTCCGACTTAGTCTGCATGTAGCGGCGGCGGGTCGAGTTGATAGTCCCCTCGTATTCCCACTCGCCCCGCCACTCCCCGCGCTCGCTCTCCGACTCCCAGGTCACCGTGACTCCACCGTAGAGGATGGCGTTGCGACACGCTTCCGGAAGCTCGCGCCAGGGTGTGTCCATGTCCTGGTCGAACTTCTCCACGATCTGCTTCAGAACCTGGTACGTTCCGCTGGACTTCTTCTTCCGCAGCTCTCCGTGGGTGCGCACGCCACCCTCGTGCAGGCTCCTATCCGGATCGACGAAACGCTCGCGGTCGAACTCGATCTTGGTGCCCAGGCCGTTGCACTCCGGGCACATCCCGACCGGCGAGTTGAAACTGAACATGGCGGGCGTCAGCTCGGGGAAACTCAGGCCACACACCGGGCAGGCGTTCCGCTCCGAGAGAAGCCAATCCGCGGACGCACGATCAACCGGACCGCGGGCATCCTGCCCGCCTCCCCTGTCCGCGGACGCACGACCAACCGGACCGCGGGCATCCTGCCCGCCTCCCTTGTCCGCGGACGCACGACCAACCGGACCGCGGGCATCCTGCCCGCCTCCCTTGTC
>CAZYSK010000026.1:0-2427 GCA_964649415.1 uncultured Anaerolineales bacterium | reverse complement strand
CGCGGACGCAGCCGACCGCAGACGGTCGGGATCAATGTCCGCACCATCCCCCCGGTCAACGATGACCAGCCCATCGCCCGCGCGCAGCGCCGTCTCGACCGAGTCGGTGAGGCGAGTGACGAACTCCGCCCGCACCTGGCCATCCTCCGCCGGGACGACGAGCCGATCCACCACCAGCTCGATGTCGTGCTTCTTGTTCTTGTCCAGCGTGATCTGCTCATCCAGGCCCCGCACAGTGCCATCCACCCGCACCCGGGAGAAGCCATCGGCGCTAGCCCGGGCGAACGCATCCTGGAAGGTGCCCTTGCGGTTGCGGGCCAGCGGGGCGAGGATCTGGAAGCGCGCGCCGGGCGGCAGTGCAGCCACCTGCTCCACGATCTCCTGCGCCGACTGCGCGCGCACCTCGCGCCCGCACTGCGGGCAGTGGGGCGTGCCGACGCGGGCGAAGAGCACCCGCAGGTAGTCGTATATCTCGGTCACGGTGCCCACCGTCGAGCGCGGGTTTCTGCTCACCGCCTTCTGCTCGATCGCGATCGCCGGGCTGAGACCGCCGATGAAGTCCACCTTCGGCTTCTCCATCTGGCCGATGAACTGCCGGGCGTAGGCAGAGAGCGACTCGACGTAGCGGCGCTGTCCCTCGGCGTAGAGCGTATCGAATGCCAGCGACGACTTGCCGCTGCCGGAGACTCCCGTGATCACAACCAATTTGTAGCGCGGCAACGTCACGTCGACGTTCTTGAGGTTGTGCTCCTTGGCCCCACGGATGACAATGTCGCTGTGGATCTCGTTATGGTGCGTAGTATAGCGCATGCTGTGTGTTAACCCTCACGAGCAACCAATCGGAACGGTAAACCAGGTCTTTCGCTATCAAGCCGATGATTGAGCACATCTCGCGACGCTCACGATGCGTTTCCCTGCAAGACAGTGCCAGCAGACCCGGTTTCCGTGCTGCTATGAAGTGTGTCTAGACTCAGTCGGAAGGATTCGGCAGATAGTAGAACGCCTGAGCGGAGAAGACAATCTGTGCTCCGTGCGTCCGTCATCCACGTCACAAGTATACCATCGATACGTGTCAGACCATGTCATATTTATGTCTTAAAATGGCATGAAATTAGAAAATTTGTTCTCTCACCCATGGTGCGGCGCACAACATCGGACGGAACCGTAGGGGCGCGGTTTCCGCGCCCAGCCATCACGCCGCGCCACCGCATCGGACGGAACCGTAGGGTACGGTCTCCGCGCCCAGCCATCACGCCGCCCCATCGCATCGGACGGAACCGTAGGGTACGGTCTCCGCGCCCAGCCATCACACCGCCCCATCGCATCGGACGGAACTGTAGGGGCGCGGTTTCCGCGCCCGCACGGATCACCGCAGCCACGGCGCAAGGCCGAGACTCCGCAGCACAGGGAGACGAAGGAACGCCCGTCGCCGCCGCCTGGCGGAGAACCACACGCCAGGCCAGCCGAAGCTCGCGGCAACGGTCGTAGACGGCGGGCACGGATGCAGAAACCCGTTTCTGGAGAGCAGAGAGGGAAACTTCAGGCAACTAGCGCCTGGCGTACACCCCCATCAGCTCGGCCTGGGCCAGGACGTGCCCCTCCATCGCGTCCAGCAACTGCTGCTTGCTGGCGCCGGCCATCAGGTCGAGCACGGTGTCCAGGGCATAGAGCTTGAAGAAGTAACGATGGGTACCGCTGGGCGGACAGGGGCCCCCATATCCGGGCCGCTTCCAACTGTTCTGGCCGTGGCGGCTCCCATCGGGCAGATCCGCGTCCGACGGGAAAGCCTCGGCCAGGGCACGGGCGTCGCCCGGCAGGTTGTAGAGCACCCAGTGGACCCAGGTGCCCATCGGCGCGTCGGGGTCATCACATATAAGCGCGAAGCTCTGCGTGCCCTGTGGGGGATCGGTCCACTGTAGCGCTGGCGAGACGTCGTCGCCGTCGCACGTGAACCTGGCGGGGATCTTCTCCCCGTGGGCAAAGGCAGTGCTCGTGAGTTCAAAAGACATCGCTTGATCTCCTTTCTCCGGCAGCGGAGACGGCGCGACAGGCGTCTCTGGAGTCGTCGTGGTAGATGATCCCGGCGCGCAGCCGCTCACGTCGAAGGCCAGAAAAACCACGGACAGAAACAGAAACGTCAGCTTTCGCATCTTCACTCGATCCCTCCTTTGAACGACAAACACCCACTCCTGGAGGGACAGCGGACGGAGCCATGGCCACGATGTCTGCTACAGCGGCGGTTCCCACCGCCTTGGCCATGCGTTGAGGCGGGAAGTGATGCCGACCTCCCCACGGCGCATTCTAGCACAAGCCGCCAAGTCGGACAAATCATAGTCGAGACGTATCGTCTCAATATGTAGGGGCGAACCCTCGTGGTCGCCCTCTTGGGCAGGTACAAGACCTGCCCCTACCCCGGGTTTTCTGAGA
>CAZYSK010000025.1:16808-72299 GCA_964649415.1 uncultured Anaerolineales bacterium | reverse complement strand
GGTTCTCGTGGAGTGCGGCGGTGCCTGATTTAACCCCACAAATCTGTGTAGAGCCCTTTTGGTCAAGATGTGGTCATGATTCGGTCATAAAGCAGACATGATAGCGCGAGAAGAGTTTCTAAAGCACCTGCGCGACGCCCTGAATCACCTCCAGGATCCCAATCGCTTGCGCAGCAACCCTCTGGCTGAGATCCTGGGCGTGGCCAACCGGGTCGATACGCCCTCAGCCCTACGAAGCATCCTGGTTGAGGCCATCGAGGCCCTCGAGCCAGAGGCCGACGAGCCGTCTCACTCGCGCGCCTGGCGCATCTATGACGCCCTGTTCTACCAGTACGCGCAGCAGTTCAGCCAGCATGAGGTCGCCGATCAACTGGGCATCAGCACCCGCCAGTTGAGGCGCGAGCAGAAAGCCGCTTTGGAAACGCTGGCCGGTTGCCTGTGGAAGCAGTTTGACCTGGAGGCCAAGCTGCGCGACGACCCGGATGTCCGATTCTCCGCCGAACGTGGGACAACCCGCCCCATCGTGAGCGAGGAACTGGCCTGGCTGAGAGACACCCAGCCGGAGACACCGACAGATCTGCGAGAGGTCCTGTCTACTGTGCTGGATCTGGCGCGGCCGCACGCCGACGGGCATGAGGTGTGCTTGGAAACCGCGGTGCCTGCATCGCTCCCCGATCTGTCTGTGCATCCGGTTGCCCTGAACGAGACGCTCCTCACCCTGCTGGGCGTAGCCGTCCATCGGGCATTGGGGAGCCGGGTATGTATCTCGGTCGAGCCGCTGCGCTGGGAGGTTGAGGTCCGGGTGGCGTGCCGGAAATCCCCTGCCGATCCCACGTCTATGTCGACCAAGGATGCGAGCAGTCTGGACATGGCCCAGCAACTGGCGGATCTGTGCCGGTGCAGGTTGAACGTCACAGACGATGAAGGTGCCTTCAGCGCCAGGCTTGTTCTCCCTGCCCACGAACAACTGCCCGTGCTGGCTGTCGATGACAACGTGGATACCCTGCACATGTTGCAGCGCTACACCTCAGGCACACGCTATCACCTCGTCGGTACGCAGGAGCCGGAAAAGGTGCTGACGTTGGCGGAGAGATTCTCGCCTCAGGTCATCGTATTGGACGTGATGATGCCCCAGGTAGACGGGTGGAGAGTGCTGGGGCGGCTGCGGCAACATCCCCTCACGGAGTGCATCCCCATCGTCATATGCTCCATCCTGGCCCAGGAGGAACTGGCCTTCTCCCTGGGGGCGAGCGGCTTTGTGCATAAGCCGGTCACACGCCAAGCATTTCTGGCTGCACTTGATCAGCAGATGCGCCTAGTGGAACCAGAACATCGCTGACGGCCCGGATACAGTCCAAGAGATTGGGCACCGACAGTCCTCCGCCACGGGTTACGGTGAGCGTGTCGCTCACGATAGGCTCACCACTTGGGTCTCTGGAGGATATTACGACCACGGGCATCTCCCGTATGGCCGGGTCCTGGCTTTTTTCCAACAGTACTTCAAACCCATCCATCCCGGGCATAATCAAATCGAGCAAAACCACATCTGGCCGTCTTTCGCGCATCAGACTGAGAGCCCGCCGTCCGTTTTTCGCCCGCAGGACGCGATAGCCGTTTTCTGTCGAAGATAGCATACGGGCAAAGAGCTGCAGCGCTTCTGGCTCGTCGTCCACCAAGAGCACCGTCTCCACATCGGTTCCCAGTCCCTCTAGTGCCGTGAGCAACGCGTCCCGGGTGATCGGCTTCACCAGATAGCGCACCACGCCGAGTCGCTTGGCTGACTCATTCTCTCCAGGAACCCAGCAGACCACTGCTGGCGTGCCATAGGGCAGGTCGGTGAGTTGGTCCATCATAGCCAGCGCTTCGCCAACCGGGGGACTATTTACGATCAGCGACTGAGCTGGTGAGCGATTCAACTCGGCGACGGCCTCTTCGATGTTTTGGATGGAGACAATCTCGACATCGTGCGCGTAGCGGCTGAACAGCCGCTGTAGCGTTCCTCCCTGTTCCAGGAGCACGAACCGGGGGATCACCTTAGGCGCGGGAGCGCTCGACCGTCGGCCGCGCGTTCGATATTCGTGGTACTCATCATACGAGCTGAACCACCGCCTCACACCCTCGTCGGCAAGGGCAACAGGAGGAGACATCCCTAGCGGCAGGCTGAAACAGATGGTCGTGCCGACACCCATCTCACTCTCCAGCCACATGTTCCCCTCGTGCATCTCTACGAACCGTTTGCTGATGCTCAGGCCTAGACCACTTCCGCCATGACGACGACGTATTGAGGTATCTAGCTGCTGGAAAGGCTCAAATATCCTCTTCCGACTCTCGGGAGGGATACCTGGGCCGGTATCAGTCACGCCAACCATAACCATATCCTTGTCTCGCCAGGCTCGCACTTGCACCCCTCCTCGCTCTGTAAAACGACCCGCATTGCTGAGCAGGTTCAACACGACCTGATGGATGCGCGTGCCGTCACAGAATACCGGGGGCAAGTCTGGAGCTATCTCTACTTCTAGGGAAAGTCCCTTGGACTCAAACAAGACCTTCACGGCCAGCACGGCCTCATCTATGATCTCCTGCAAGAGGGTCCATTGCTTACTGAGCGCCATACGTCCGGCCTCGACCTGGCTGAGGTCGAGCACATCGTTCACTAATCTGGTCAAGTGCCGGCTGTTGCGCTGGATAGCGGCGATGTCGGCCAGAAGCGCCGGTGGCAGTTCCTCACCATATACCTGGGGCGACTGGGTGATCATCTCGCTGAAGCCGATAATCATGTTTAGAGGCGTACGCAGTTCATGGCTCACGTTGGCCACGAACTCCTCCTTCGTGCGGCGCGCTTCCTCTGCAACCTGATGCATCACTTTCAGCCGGTCGGACAGCCTGGCCAGCTCTCGATTGGCCAGGACCAGGTCCTCTTGGACCTGCTTGAGCTCCAGCCGTTGCGCCTGTGCCTCCTTCATTCGCTCGCGAGCCCGCTCAGAGTAGAAAAGCGCCCACTGAGTCACGGTGAGCAATGCTCGTGTCGAGACCCAGCCGAGCAACCCGGTTAGAATCCCGCCGGTGATAGCAGCTCCACAGAGGGAAACGGTCAACGACGACAGCAACGAACTGACATACAGCCCGCAGATCAAAGCGACCACCATGGCTTCTGTGAACAGGGCGACCTGCCACCCCCCGGTGACGGCCGCCATGAGTGGTAGCAGTGCGTAGAAAAAGATGACCATCGGCTGCTGAAACCTGACCGCAGAGAGGGTGATAGCTGCAGCAAGCCCAACCTGCCAGACAGCCTGAGATGCCAGAAATCGGTCTGGGAGAAGTCTGATGGAGAAGACGCAGGCCAAAAGAATGACAGGGGTGACGAGCATCACGTTCCAACTGAGTTCTTCCGGCCACATGATCGTGGCCACGAGATACCAGGCCATATAGGTAATGCCCGTGGCGATGATAAGATTGCGGAACGTGGATTGCAGCAACTCGGTCGCAGCCGAGATGAACTCGGCGTTTTCCTGTGGCGTTCTACGGAGTTTGTGCCACATACAAGCCTCCAATTGCCCTTGTGCTCGCGGTCCTCAATCCCGGCGACGGACCTGCACAATCAACGCGCCGACGCCCGCCAGCGCCATGCCGATCCCTTCCTGAAGCGTCAGCCGCTCGCCGAGGAAGAGCCAGGCCAGGACGGCGATCTGGACGAGCATGGTGCTATTGATGATGCTGGATTCCACCGCCGAGAGCGTGCGCAGCGTGTGGTTCCACAGCGTGAACGCGAAGGCCGTGTTGACCACGGCCAGCCAGCCAACGATGGCCCAGTGGACCGGGTCGAGACGGGGCAGACCCTGGGTCAGGATCCCGGCGGCGAACAGCACGCCGGCCCCGATTCCCATGCTGATGGTGGTCACAACGAGGGGAGAGATGTCTCCCGAGCGGTTGATGCGCCGCCCGAGCATCGAGGAGCCGGCGTTGGCGAGAACGCCAGCACCCACGACGGCCAACGCCACGGCCTGGCTGGCGGGGAAAGACACGGGATGGAAGTATAGCACGATACCCGCGACATTCAGCAGGATGCCGCACCACTGAAGAAGGGTCGGTCGCTCTCCCAGCAGGGGGATGCCCGACATTGATATGACGATCGTCGTGAAGTTCAGCAGCAGGCTGACGGTCATAGATGGCAGGAAGGCCAGGCCGAAGAACTGGGCTCCCTGCGTGACGGCGTAGAACAGGAGCCCGAGGGCCACCAGCCGCGCCCAGTCCTGCCTGGAAAGGCGGCGGAGCGGTGCCATAAGGGCGGGGCGCAGCACGAGAGGAAGCAGGCACAGGAAGGCCAGGCTGTAGCGCAGCCCCGCGAAGGTCAAGGCCGGAATGTCCTCGATTCCCATCTTGATGAGCACCCAGGACGTGGACCATAGGAACGTGACCAACAGAGCCTGGAGCACGGCGGTCAGGTGCAGGAAACGATGCTCGGCCATCGTAGTGCCTCCCATTCTCAGACGCGTCGCACTTCGGGGACCGACTCAGGGCCGACCGAAGTCCGCAATGAAGTAGTAGTAGCCCCAGTTGCCCTCGGCCACGCCCACGCCGATCTCTGTCAGCCAGGTTGTGAGCAGCGTGCGCCGGTGCGGGTCGTTGGGCGGCACTTCGTCCATCCAGATATCCACTGCCCCCTGGGGTGTCTTTCGCTGCGCCCAGCATTCGGCCCAGCCGGTGGGGGCGTATCCCGCGCGCAGGACACGGGTCTTGATGTTCGAACCGTCGGAGCCGGTGTGGCTGCACGAGCCGCGCTGGGCACAGTCGTTCGCCTGGCCCTGTGCGGCTTGGGCCAAGGTCTCGTTGTAGACCAGCGGGTCCAGACCATGCCGGGCACGCACGTCGTTGATCAGCCGGACCGTCTCGCGAGGCCACGAGGCCAGATCGCCCGGTGGGGCAGCGGCCGGCACGGCAGTGGGCGGGGGCGAGGTCGGGGCAGAGGCAGAGGACGCGGACGGAAGAGCTTCTGCGTCCCCTGCTGATGTGGTGGACGTCGGTGCGGGGGACGGAACCGGCGTGTCGGCGGGGTTGGGGGCACGCGTCGCCGCCGGTTCGCCCAAGGGCAGCACCAACTCCTGGCCCACGCGGATCATGTCGGCGTCGGTCAGCCCGTTGACGGACTTGAGCGTCGCGGCCTTCAGACCGTAGGCCCTGGCAATGCCCACCAGTGTCTCGCCCTCCTGCACCACGTGCACGACCCAGAAACGAGAGGCTTCCTCCCAACCATCTCTCGACGGGATAGAGAGCACCTGTCCCGTCTGGACGACGGTCGAATCACCCATGTCGTTCTCGAGTTGGATGGCGGCCATGGGGACGCCGTGCTCTGTGGCGATGCCGAGCAGGGTGTCACCGCTTTGGACGGTGTGGGTGGTCGCGCCGGATTCGGCGGGCGAGGGCTGTGTAGCGTCCGGGGACTGGGTGGACGTGGGCGTTTCCGGGATCGGGAGAGCCGATGTGGGCGTGCGCGTGGGAGGGAGGGTCGGCGTGGCGGTGGCGGTGGCCTCTGGCTCAGACAAGCCCGGCGCTTCGACGATGCGGGCGCGACAAGATATGAAAAGAACGGACAGAGACGAGAGCGCGATCAGGATGGCGCGGATGTTCCGTTTGCTCATGTGTCTGCAGCACGATCTACCTTCAGTTTGGCAGCGACGGAGGCAGTGGACTGATTGGGCCGGTGCACGTGGCCCAGGGTGCCACGGCGGAGATATTGTACCCCGGGTGCGGGGAGTGTCAAGGAGGTTCGGCGAGCACGGACGTCTCCAGGGTACACGCGATAGGCGAAGGTGCTTACTAGCAGAGTCTTGTATTAGAAATCGATAGAAATTTAACAGATATTTGTGATAAATATTGACTTTTTATTCAAATCGTGGTATACTCGCAATGAATTAAGAGATATGTTCTAGGTCTAAGTCCGATGCGAGAACAGGAAATCACAAGGAAAGGAGAAAGCAGTCATGAAGCGCATAGCTCTAGCAACCTCGGTATTGGTCCTCATTCTGGCCGCTGCAACGACAGCATTGGCCGCCGGCCACGAGGCGCGGGTCCGCGTGGTACACGCCTCCCCGGACGCCCCGGCCGTCGATGTATGGGTCAACGATACGATTGTCGCCTTCAGCAATGCCCCGTTCAAGGGCATCACCGGCTACGCCGAGCTTGAACCCGCCAAGTATAACGTCAAGGTCGTACCTGCAGGGGCGACGGAGCCGGTGGTGATCGAGGCGGAACTCGGCCTGGACGCCAACACGGACTACACGGTGGTGGCCGTGGGTAAGCTGGCCGACATCGAGCCCCTCGTCCTGGTGGATGACAACACCCTGCCAGCGGCTGGCAAGGCTCACGTGCGGTTCGTGCACGCCTCGCCCGACGCGCCTAACGTGGACATCGCGGTGAAGGGTGGCCCAGTTCTGTTCGAGAACGTGCCGTTCAAGCAGGCCTTCCCATACCTCCCCGTTGACGCCGGGACGTATGACCTGGAGGTCCGCGTGCACGACACGGGTGCCGTGGTGCTGGAGGTCCCTGGCCTGGCGCTGGCTGACCGCACGGTATACACGGTATTTGCGATGGGGTTGGCGGGCGGTGAACCGTCCCTGACCGCTGTGCCCAGTGTTGACGCTTCGCCTGCGAGTCCTACGCTATTGCCGGCGACCGGAGCAGCCGTTCCCACCTCCATTTTCCCGCTGGGATTGCTCGGTCTTGGCCTCGCGTTGGTCGCGGGTGGGTTGATCCTGCGGCGCCGCTAAGCAGCATATATTTACCCCCTCTGTTCGTATCGGACAGAGACTGGAACATTCTCGTGAGTGGGCCGGAGCAGAAGCTCCGGCTCATTCGCGTCCTGGGGCACACGGTAGCCTACGGCGCCCACTACCTGGCTCTGGCCGAGACCCTGGGGGGCCACTTCTGGACCGCGGACCGCCGCCTGGCAGGTTCAGCCAGCGCTGAAGTCTCGTGGGTACACGCGATAGAAGAAGTCGCCCTCTAGCGGGGTGCTATCCAATCGCCGTTGGCTCAGTACCCTGCTGTCTTGGCACTCATGCGCTCGATCTCGATTCGCACGATGGCCGTCTTGCGGAGCGTGGCTTCGGGGTAGTCGGATGGTTGGCCGCCATAGTGGGCCATGATGAGATCGAGGGCTTTCTTCTTTTCCGCGACGTCCTCGACCAGATAGGCGTGCCCAAAACCGATCACGCTGCGGTACTTGACGCTCCATTTGCAGGGAGTTTCGGCCCGGACGATCTCGCAGTCCACGTCGAATTCGACGCAAACTGCGTTGTTCTTGCGCAGGATGTCCAGTTTCCTACCGCTGGGGGCGGAGTGGAAGTACAGCGTATCGTGCTCGTAGCCGAAACTGACGGGCACGATGTAGGGCTGATCGCCGTCGGAGAGCGCAATGCGGCACACGTTTGCCCGCTGGATGATGGATTCGGCGGACACTGTTCCGGACCCACGCACGGGCGCACGGTCAACGGACCGCCCGGATGTCTGCATCCACCGACTGTCTGCGGTCGGCAGCATCCCTGCCGGCATGATGTCTGCGGGGTTTCGCTCGTCGCTTGAGTGCTCCACGGGCGCTAGCCTTCGTAGTAGCAGCGGATGGGGTGTTCCTGGAAGCCGATGGCGATGACGCAGCGGTTGCAGTTGATGCAACTGGCTGCATCGGTCTTGCCCTCAAACATGTGACGAATCAGGTAAGGCTCCCGGATCAGGGGACGGGAGAGCGCGACCATGTCCACGCCCTGGGCCAGCGTGCGCTCCATGGTCTCCCGAGTGCGGAACCCGCCCACGGCGATGACGGGTGTGCTTGCGACGGCGTCTTTGATCGCCAGCGCGTAGGGAGCCAGGTATGCCTCGCTGAAGGCGAAGCGCCGGCTGGTGAGGCGGAAGTAGAGGGTTGTGATCCAGCGTTTCAGCCACCCGCCGCCCAATCCCTCCACGATCATGTCCACGGGTACGCCTCCCCTGGACATGCCCAGCCACGTCTCGCTGACGCCGGCGCTCACCTCGATGGCGTCTATGCCGGCGTCGGCCAGCGCACGGGCCAGCACCACCGCGTCGTCCACGTCCCACCCGCCCTTGAAGTCGGTGGCGTTCATCTTGACTAGCAGAGGAAAATCGGGGCCCACGGCGGCGCGGGCACGGCGATAGACCTCCAACGGGAAACGGATGCGGTTCTCCAACGGACCGCCCCAGCGATCCTCGCGGCGGTTGGAGATCGTGGACATGAAGCTGCTGGGGAGGTCCCCGTGGCACATGTGGAACTGGACGCCGTCGGCGCCAGCCTTCTGGGCGCGGCGTGCTGCCTCGGCGTACGCCTCCAGGATGCGCTCGACTTCCCGTTCGGTGAGCGCGCGTGGGCGGGCCTGCAGCGCCAGGGTCTGCACCAGTGAGGGGGCCAGGGGCTCGACGGTCCCCCGCGCATGAGGGCCGGCGTGGGAGATCTGGACGATGAGACGAGCGTCGCCGGCCATGTGGATCTCTCTGACCAGCCGGGCCAGCCCGTGCACGAAGCGATCATCCCACAGAGCAAGCTGGGTCGGAGAGATGCGCCCCTCCTGGGCGACCGCTGCCGCACCGGTGACGATCATGCCCACCTGGCCCCGGGCCAGGCGGGTGAGCACGGTGACAAGCCTGTCGCTCACCTCACCGTCTTCGGCCAGGCTTTCGTGCGTGGCCGAGCGGACGGTCCGATTCGCGAGCGTCATGGGACCGATCTGGGTAGGGGTCTCCAGGAGAGAGGTAGAACCTGCGGGAGAGTCTGAGATTGTGTCCATTGTCTGTGTGTCTTCCGTGGAGCCGCTCGTCGTTGCCTATGCTCGTTCGCAGACCCGTATGCGATGGAGGAAACCGCTTGTCATTGCCGTCACGTATTGTACCGCAGGTCTGATGGGTGCGCAAGCGGAGAACCCGAAAGGTCAAATGTCGGGCGTCGGTCTGCACGGCAAAGTGCGGAACGCGGGTTTGGCCGGCCTAGTCGCCGATAGTTACAAAGGGGAGAAAGACGTATTGGAAGCGCGGCTCGACGACGAAGGAGTCGCTGGCGGGAGACGTCTCGACGTTCCCCTCGCCATCTCGCGAGCTGGCCTCGATCTGGTGAGTGCCGGGGGCCAGAGCCGATATGTCGACGACGAAGGTGAATTCCTCCTGAGGCTCGTCGAACGCGCCGTCGGCGGCGGCGACGGCTTGCCAGTCACCCCCGTCGATGCGGAAGTAGACGGCGCTGATGTGGCTGGTCGCCGAGGTGCTCTGGCCGTTGTAATTGAATTCGCTCGGTTGTTCGCTGGAGTCCTGGGGTGCCAGCCGCGTCAACGTCGTGTTGAGGATGGCGTCCACTGGGTCGACGACCGACACGGTCGCGACAGACTGGATTAGTTCGTTGTCCGCCGAGTCCAGCACGCGCAGTTCGACGTCCAGTTCGCCGGTGGGCAGGGGGGGCGTGGTGAAGGTGAAGTTTTCAGCGTAGGTATCAAAAGCTCCGTCTGTCGGTTCGGCATCCAGCCACTCGCCGCCTGCCACCCGATATTGGACCTGCTGGATCGTGTTGATGATGGTGCTACGGCGTATCGGTGAGGGGTAGGGAGCATCCTGCACAGAGCCGGTGAAGGTCAGGATGTTCGGGCGTTCGACATCGGCTTCGTGATCGGATCTGGTGACACTCAACGTGGTGTCCACGGGGTCGAGGATGCCGTCACCATCGGAGTCGCGCCAGCCGATCTGGCCGCGGGCATACTGGTCAACGGCGCTGTCGCGGAAGGGCCACGTCTGGCCGCGCATGATGCTGGGCTCGTCCAGGGTACAGCCGCCGTACTGGCTGTTCTGATTCTCTACGCCCAGGTAGCCTGAGCTACGGGTGCAGGGCTGGTGGGCGGAGTAGTATTGGTCAAGTGCCCAGAAGATGTGGCCCATCTCGTGGGCGGCGACGGCGTCCATGTTGTGAGCGCCATAACCGTTGTTGCCGTAGGTCAGCACGCAGAACGGCCCGCCGAGATAGGCGTAGGCGAAGTAGCCGTCAGAGAAGCGGTTGTCGCTGTCGTTCGAGCTATCCACGATGAAGATGGTAAAGGCCCAATCCGTGTCGTATCTGTCGCGCATTGTGTTGTTGTAGCGGCGCACCTGGTCGAAGTAAGAGTAGCCGGTGTAGCCCATACCGTCCATCACCTCGGTGATCCACAGGGACTGGTCACTGTAGCGCCGGGTGATCGGCTCGTAGCTCGTGGGGACGGGGGCGGCGGTCCCATCATCGTAAACGAAGGTGAGGTGGGCATTGGGTTCAATCCTGGCCCACCAGTCGAGCGCAGCGGTGATCTCGCTCAGCACCAGTGCCCGCTCGTCCTCGCTCCAGTCTTCGGCGGAGTCGTCCACACTGCCGTCGCTCTCGGGCAGCACGATTCCCACTGCCACGCGCCCGATCATGTATTCGCTGGTCTCGGTGTAGCCGGGGGTCAGATCGCTGTCGAGGGTCTGCATCGTCTGGGGGGCGGGGGCAACCATCGCATCGCCCACCAACTCGGCTTCGAGTGTGTCCAGGCTCTCCCCGGTGGCGACAGGGGGCTCGGGGGTCAGGAGGGCATTCCAGACTTGTGCGGCGCGACGGGCATCGTCGGTCAGCTCGGCCAGGTCCGATTCACTCACCGCGTCTCGGTAGATCGCGAGGACCCCGGCCGGGGACGATTTCCCGGAGGGCATCTCGGCGATGAGCGCGGATGGCGGGAAGATGTGGGTCACGTGAGCACCGGCCTGCTCGATCGCAGCGGCGACTGCATCAACGTCTGCGTCTGGTGTCAGGAGGACGAGCGCCCGGCTCGTGGCGGAGCCAGAAGGCGTGGCTCGTTCCAATCCCTGGGCAGCCTTGGCGTGACCGGGCTGGGCTAGAGCGCCGACGAACAGCAGGGCCGCGAGGCTCATGCTACCCACTAATTTCACCAGATGATTTCTGCGACCCATTTGCTGCCTTTCTCTCGTCGTGGCACACCGTTGCGAGGCGCTACAGTGGCCGGAATCGTCGTCATGCTAGCAGTACGCCATTTCACATACCGTTTCTCCGAACGTGTCAAGCGGCGTGTCAAATGGTCGGAATGTGGGCCAGTTGTGGACTAGGCGTTGCAAATCCCGTGTCTTGGGGGACAAGTTTGCGTAGCTGTGGCAAACCGCCGACGAGGAGCAGCGGGCGGTCTCGGGGAGGTCGCGCAAGCGAGAGAAAGCACAAGCACCGGGATCTCCTCCCGGTGCTTCAGTTGCCGGTCGCCAGCGCCTGACGTCTGGGATCTAGGGGCGTGTGCGGGAGCGCAGGCGCAAGCTGCGGCGGGCATGCGCGGCCGCGGCACGCACGGTTGGATCAGGGTCGCGGACCAGTCGCTCCAACGCCGCAAGCGCGGTGTCTGGGGCGGCGGTCCTGGCTGCTCTCCTTTCAGCCCCGATGACTGCCAGCACGACAGCCGCGCGCTGGCGGACAGCAGGTTCGGCGGCCCGGGTCATACGCTCAACGTCCGCCAGCACCTCGGGCTCCATGCGGGCCAGCGCTCGCCCGATGAAGCGGACCTCTATCCCCTCGCCTAGCCCAAAGAGCAACAAGGGCAACAACAACTGGCGAGAGGCAACGATGGTCTGGAGGTAGCCCTCGGCGGCGGCCAGGGCCAGTGCCTCGGCCAGGTAGCGCCGCGCCTGCCGCCGGTGCTTCGCTCGCAGGGCAGTCAGACTGGCCAGCGTGCCCGACACGAACGCGCCGTACATGACACCCAACCGGCGGTACGTGCGATATGCCTCGATCGACTGTCGAAAGGCCTGGGCCGAATCGGGGTCACAGGTGTGGGCCAGTGCGACCGCCGTCTGCGCGATGGCCAAATCCAGGAGGTCGGCGCCCCGCGACTCGCAACGGTGAAGTGCGGCCTCGGCCAGTTCACCGGCTTCCGCGCCGTGGTCCTGCAGCACACAGGCGTATACCAGATGAACCTCGCCACACAGGCGATGAAGGCCATCGCCCCCGGCTGCCTTGGCCTCGGCAACGGCATGGCGGAAGGCCGTCTCTGCCTCGGCGACCCTGGCTTGATCCAGGTAGAGATTGCCCAGTTCGGTGTGGGCCTGGGCAAGTACCAGGCGCTGGTGAAGCTGGCGGGCCGCCTTGATTCGCTGCTGCGTTGCCGTCCACGCGATCTCTGCCTCCCCCCATTCTCGCAGTACAGAGGGTACAGGATTGTACGTGGTCGCCCTAATCTCTGGCGACACCTCAGGCCCGGCTTCGCGCTCCGCCAGATGGTTCAGCGCCATCGCCCGGCGATAGCGTCCCTGGACGTAGGCGACCCACGCACGGGTGCGCAACACCTGGAAGGCAAGCAAGGGATGACCGCGCTCGAGGATCAGGCCTTCGGCCTCTCCCAGGATCGCTTCAGCATCGGGCAGATTGCCCTTGCTGGCCTGCATATGGCCTACGGCCCGCAGCGCGGACGCACGCCGCCGTATGTCCGCCTCGTCCCAGCAATCAATCGCCCGCTCTCCCAACTGGATTCCCTCGGCGTAGCGACCACGCAGAAGTTCCAATTCGGCCAGGGCGAGCAAGCTATCGCCCTGGGACGCGCGATCCTGGGAGACCTCGAAGCCAAGCGCTGCGCGCTGGTAGAGCTGGCGGGCTTCCTCCACCCGCCCCTCTGCCTGACGGATTCGCCCCGCGTGCAGTGTGAGCTGTGGATGCTGATCCTGCACGGCCGGGCCTAACTGGTCCAGCCAGCGTGCCAGGGGCTCCAATCGTCCCTGGTGCAGGTAGGCAGGTGCGATCTGTTCAAACAGACGCGCGATGCCCGGTTGATCGCCGGTCTTGAAGCAGTGGAACAAGGCTTGTTCCAGGTCGCCTTGCTGTTCCCACACCGCCATAGCCCGGCGATGCAGGGCCTCGACTTCGCCATTGGAAAGATACGAGGGCAATTCCGCCCGCAGGAATGTCAGGAAGAGGGGATGGTACGTATACTGCGGTTCCGCGGACTGGGGTTGGAGGGGTACGCGCCGGAGGAATAGATTGCGCCGCTCCAATTCGGCCAGCCACTCGCCCGGGCTATCCGAATCCTTGGGCACATCCAAGATGGCCTGGCACAAACTGGGGCTCAGCCGGTCCAACACGGCACTGCGCAGGAGCAAGTCGCGTATCTCGGGCGGCTGGAGGGCCAGTACCTCCTCCCGCAGATAGGCAAACACGCCTTCCCATACATCGTCCAGGCTGGCAGCGAAGCGACCGAGAGCGCTGGAGGCCAGCCATAGCGGGGCGGCCCATCCCTCGGCACGTGAAGTCAATTCGGCGATCTCGGTGCGGCTCAGATTCGGACCCGAGACTTGCTTGAGGAACGTGGCCGCTTCTTCGTCGGTGAAGCGGAGTTCAGGAGCGCGGATTTCCAGCAACTGACCACGGACGCGCAGACGGGGCAGCGGCAGCGGCGGCGCTACCCGCGTCAGAAGGTAGAGATGACCGTTGGCCGGAAGATGCTCCACGATGTACTGGAGCACCTCCTGGCTATCGGGATCCGTCAGATGTTCGACGTCATCGAGGATTATCAGGAACGGCGTTGGGTCCAGCGCCGCCACGGCACGTAGCAGGAGTCCCGCTGCCTGTCGGGGATCCCTCTGCAAGGCGGTGACGTCGTGGACTTGCGTCTGTAGGGACGAAGCTGCTTCTAGATGCAATTGATCTACTGACGCAGCCATGCCTTCCACGAGGCCAAGCGGTGCGTTGTCTGCCTCACTCACCTGGTACCACGCGAATAGCGGTTCCCTGGCGCGTTTCCCTCGCGGTGGGTCTGTGCCGTATTCCGCCGAGCGGGCGGCCAACCACTGGGCCAACAGCGTGGTCTTGCCATAGCCCGGTGGGGCGGAGAGAAGGGTGAGGCGGACGGTCAGGCCTCGATCCAGGAGGGAGAAGAGACGAGGACGGGCAAGCGCTTCCGGCGCTGGCGCGGGAGGCGTGACACGCGAGGTCAATACCAGCGACGAGGCGGTACTTGTCGGCGCAGCTTCTTGCTGGAGGATGCGCTGGTACAACTCTTGCGTGTCCTCCAGGGGCTCAATGTTCAACTCGCGGCGCAGGAGATCGTGGTAGGTATTGTACTGACGGAGAGCCTGGGCTCGTTGGCCGGTCTCCCAGTAGAGGCGCATAAGCAGGCGGTGGATGTCCTCCTGCAGCGGGTCAAGGACCAGGAGGCGCTGGCAGGCAGCTATGGCTTCATCTCGCTCGTTCCGGGCGATGAAGCCCTGGATGAGGCTGGTCAGGGCGCGGAGCAGGAGCAGGAAGAGCCGCTCGCGCTCAACGATGACCCACTCCTCGAAGCCAGGCGCATGGGAGACGGAGAAACCGGCTAAGAACTCCCCTCGATATAGGTCTAGCGCCCGACGGATGCAGCGGATGCCTTCGGAAGCGACAGAGAAGCGCGATTGTGGGTCCTGGAAGCAGGTGTGAAGTACTTGTTCGAAATCGTGGACGTCCGCCCAGCAGGGCGCGGACGAGGGGACAGAGACCCAGGAGCCCTCAACGACCAGACAATCGTCAGGGGAGAGGTCAGTCTCGTCAAAGGCCCGGCGAAGGTGCCACAGCGCGCGACGGAGATTGTAGCGCGCCCGGGACTGGGGCACATCTCCCCAGAGGAGCGTGGACAGGTGTTCGCGAGAGAAACGCTGCTCAGCCTGGCAGACCAGGTACACGAGGAGGGCCTGCTCTTTCTGCGCCAGGAGCCCAGCGAGGGACGTGCCTCGGTAAAGGATGGACGGTTCCCCCAATAGGCGCAACGTCAATCGCTGTTGCCCGTTCTCATTCATCATCGCTGTCCGATCCTATGAATCAGTCAAGTGTGACCTGATATATGGCAGAGAGCTCCCGCCAGGCGTACCGGTGCGCCTGGGCGTACGGGCATCGGCTATGTGCCCAGGTTACCCTCTCGAACGCGCCCGGCCATCTCGAAGCCCGCCGCGAGCGCCTTGAGATTGATGCTTGCGGTCCCTCGTGGTGCCCGGTCCCGCACGGCCGCTTCCAACGCCTCCCGCGACACGATTCCTGTCAACCCCACCAGCAGCCCCAGGCCGACCACGTTGGCGACAATCTCCCGTCCCGCCACGTCGCGCGCCAGGGTGGTCATCGGCACGCGTACCGCTCGCGTTGTGGGAGCGCGGGTGACGTGGTCGGCGTCCAGGATCAGCAACCCATCGCGCCTGGTGTGCTCGCCATAGCGGTCGCAAGCCTCCTGGCTCATGCAGAGCGTGATGTCGGCTGTGATCACTTTCGGGTAGTGAATCTCTCCGTTGCAGATCACTACTTCGGAGCGGCTGGCACCGCCCCGCGCCTCCGGCCCGTACGATTGGGTCTGAACGACGTTCTTGCCGTCCCGAATAGCCGCCTCGGCCAGCAGAATGCCCGCCAGAATGGCTCCCTGCCCGCCGGTACCGGCCAACCGTACCTCGCAGCGCCGGGCCATCAGGCGTCTACCTCTTGGGCTCGCTCGACAATCTGGTCGTAGAGCTGTGTGTACTCGGGGATGTCGCGATCCACAAACACACCGCGGACGATCTTCCCTTGTCTTTCTTCTTCGTCCATATTGCCGGCCTGCCTGGTGGATATGCTTCGATCCTTCAGGGCGCGCATCATGTCCGGCGCGGTGCCCCAGTGGTTGATACGCCCGATCGTCGTGTGGCAGTAACTCATCGCCTCGACCACCGCGAACCCCTCCTTGGCGATTCCTTGGGCGATGTAGCGTTCCAACTCTTGCACGTGGTAGACCGTGCTGCGGGCGACGAAAGCGGCCCCGGCTGCGACAGCCAGCTCGGCGATGGGAAAGGGCTGCTCGATGTGCCCATAGGGCGCGGTCGCCGCCTGCGCGCCGGTGGGTGTGGTGGGCGAGTACTGCCCGCCTGTCATTCCATAGGTGTAGTTGTTGACCACAATGGCGGTTAGCCCAATGTTGCGCCGGGCAGCGTGGATGAAGTGGTTGCCGCCGATGGCGAGCGCGTCCCCGTCCCCCATCACCACGATGACCTTCATCTCGGGCCGCACCATCTTCAGCCCGGTTGCGAAGGCCAGCGCCCGGCCATGGGTCGTGTGCATCGTGTTGAAGTCCACGTAGACGGGCATCCGCCCGGTGCAGCCGATGCCCGAGAGCAGCGCCACGTCGTTCTTGTCCAACTGAAGGCTGTCCACGGCTCGAACGATGGCACCCAAGACAATGCCGATGCCGCAACCTGCACACCAGACGTTGGGGAATCTCTTGCTGTGGCGCAGATAGCGCTCGTGCACCCGCGACTCGCTTGGCGCTCTAAGCCTCTCCGAGGCAGACTGTCTTTTCACCTTATCCACTCCTCGATAGCGGCCAGTATCTCAGCCGGCCGGATCATCTCACCGTCCACCCGGTTCACGCGATGGACCTTGTGCCGGCCTACCACCCGTTCGACCTCCAGTGCCACCTGGCCCAGGTTCATTTCGGGCACGACGACGCGATGCAGGCGAGCGGCGGCATGCTCCACGATCTCCTCGGCAAAGGGCCACAGGGTCTTGAGTTTGAGGAAGCCAACATGGCGGCCCCGCTCCCGTGCCATTTCGACGGCATAGCGGGCTGAGCGAGCCGTCGCGCCGTAGGCGATGACCAGCGTCTCAGCATCCCGTATGCCATCTGTGTCATAGAGCAGGATGTCCGAGAGGCTGCGCTCAATCTTGCGGAAGACGCGCTCCACCCATGGCTGTACCTCGTTCAGCCGATTGGTTGGATACCCGCGCTCATCGTGATGCAGGCCGGTGATGTGATAGCGATAGCCCTCGCCAAAGGGCACCAACGGTGGCACGTCGGCGGGATAGTTCTCGTACGGCATGTACCACTCCGGTGGGACCGTCGTGCTGGATCGCTCCACCAGTTCGATGGTATCGGCGCCCGGCAGCTCGATGGGCTCCCGCATGTGGCCGATCACCTCATCCATCAGCACGATCACCGGCGTGCGGTAGCGCTCGGAGAAGTTGAACGCCTGGACTGTCAGCGTGAAGGCCTCTCCGACCGATGACGGGGACAGGGCGATCACAGGATGGTCGCCGTGTGTACCCCAGCGGGCCTGCATGACGTCACCTTGCGAGGGACTGGTAGGTCGCCCCGTAGAGGGCCCCAGCCGTTGCACGTCCACGATGACACACGGAATCTCCGCCATGGCGGCGTAGCCGATGTTCTCCTGCATGAGGCTGAAGCCAGGGCCAGAGGTGGCGGTCATCGCCTTGGCCCCACCCACCGACGCGCCGACGACGGCGGCGATGGAAGCGATCTCGTCTTCCATCTGGATGAACTTGCCGCCCACCTGGGGCAGCCGCCGCGCCAGGACTTCAGCGATCTCGGTGGCTGGGGTGATGGGATAGCCGGCAAAGAAGCGACATCCGGCCGCGACGGCCCCCTCCGCACAGGCTTCATCGCCCTGCATAAGCACCTGCCCTCGTACGGCTGGTGCGGGCTGCGCGTCCTTGACGTTCGTTTCCGCCGTCATGGCGTCTCTTCCTCCGGCTGCGGCTCGATGTCCGCTACAAAGATGGCGAAGTCCGGGCAGTGCCGTTCGCACCAGCGGCAAGCCGTGCATCTCTCCGGGTGGGCCACGGTGACCCGGCCGTCGGGCCCTTGCTCCAACACGTTGGCAGGGCAGAATTCGACACACAGCCCACAGCCCTTGCACCAGTTGGGGAAGACGGTCACGCGCCCACGCGGCAGCCGCCGCTTCGACTTTGCCTTTTCTGGTTCTTCGACGATTTTGACAACAGCGTCTTCGGCCATACGCAATCCAATCCGTTTCTCGACAGATGTGCCCATTATCGCACAAAAACGAGTATCGCACAAAATGAGGCTCAGGGCTAGTGACACGTATCACCGAGAACTGACATCCAGAGATCTCGCTGAGGAGACTGGGGGGGCGAGTGCTGCTTCTCCGATGTGGCGACTGTCGGAGGGGCCGTGCGTGCGTGTTGACAGGAGAGAGGAAAATGCTTACAATGCACGTACATGAGCAAATCCTGGAAGGGGCGGATGCGCACAATTGAGAGCAACGCTTATGCAATACCGGTACAACGAGTCTGATGCCCGACTTGCTTGACGGCCTGGTTATCAAGGCGCAGAGCGGATTCTTCACCGTCCGCACTCAGGCCGGCGACGTCGTCTGCCGTGTGCGGGGACGGCTGAAGCAGGAACGGCGCGATACCGACCTGGTCGCCGTCGGAGATCGGGTGTGGATCAGTCTGGGCGAGGATGAAAGAGGCATGATTGAGGAGATCGCCGAGCGGGAGCGGGCGCTGGCTCGGCTGGCCCCGATAGCCCGTGGACGCGGATCACGTCGTTGGGACCGGGATGGGTACCTGGCGGAGCGGGAGCAGGTGATCGTCGCCAATCCCGACCAGGCAGTCTTCATCTTCTCCTGTGCGAACCCTGCCCCTCACCTACGTATGCTGGACCGCCTGCTGGTTGGCGCCGAGATCCAGCGCGTGCCCGCGGTTGTGTGCGCCAACAAGACTGACCTGGTAGGCCGCGAGGCGGCCCGCGCACTCTTCGACATTTATGAGGAGATTGGCTACCCGGTGTTGTATACCAGCGCGCTTGCCCGTGAAGGGATAGACGAGTTGCGCGACGCGCTGCGGGGGAGAATATCGGCCTTCCTGGGCCCGTCCGGTGTGGGCAAGACGAGCCTGCTCAACGCAATTCAAGCTGACCTGGGCCTGCGGGTGCGGACGGTGAGCCAATCCACCAGCAAGGGGCGACACACCACCGTCGTGCCGCAGCTCATCCCCTTGGACACGGGGGGCTGGGTAGCCGACACGCCCGGCATCCGCGCTCTGGCGCTGTTCGACGTGGATCCAGAAGAGCTGGACGCCTACTTCCCCGACATCGCCCCGCTGGTGACCCACTGCCGGTTCTCCGATTGCACACACAAGGTTGAGCCAGACTGTGCGGTCAGACAAGCGGTCGAAGAGGGGCAGATCAGCTACCATCGGTACGAGAGCTACGTGCGTCTGCGAGAGGAGCATCAGAAGCTGGCGGACATGTACTGGTGGGGGATTCGATGAGCGGGGGATAGAGCGAGGACCCATCCGCCGTGCAGCGTGAGGCCCATTGCGCGAGCGTGTCCTTGTCAACCCCGCGCAGTGGTGTGGGCTTGTCGTCAATTACGAATGTGCTATAATCTGGTTTCGATGACATATTTAGATGAAGCGGTGAGGAATAGATGCAGTCTGAAACAGTTCTGTGGTACACCTATACGATTCAAGAGGTAGCGAGCAGGTTGAAGACGGGCCCAGATGCCGGGCTCGGACGCGATGAGGCAGATGCACGGCTGGCACAGCACGGTCCCAACGAACTGACCGAGCGACCCCGGCCTGGCTTCTTTCAACTGCTCCTGAGCCAGTTCAACGATTTCATCGTCATCATCCTGATCGTCGCCGCCGTGGTCTCCTTCCTGCTGGGAGAGGTCGTGGAGGCCTGCGCGATCATGGCCATCGTCATCGTCAACGCGGTGCTGGGCGTGGTTCAGGAGGGAAAAGCGGAAGAGGCGCTGGCGGCGCTCAAGAAGATGTCTGCTCCCGAGGCCCAGGTACTGCGAGGAGGCCACCGGGTCACCGTCCCGGCCCGGGAACTCGTTCCCGGTGACGTCGTGTTCCTGGAGGCAGGTAATTACGTCCCCGCTGATCTGCGCCTCGTCGAGAGTGTGAACCTCAAGATTGATGAGGCATCACTCACAGGCGAGTCCGTGCCCGTGGAGAAGATGGCCAGCGCGAAGCTGGCGCAGGGCATGTCGCTGGGCGACCGGATCAACAGTGCCTTCATGGGCACGACGGTCACGTACGGACGGGGAAGCGGCATCGTCGTCGCCACCGGCATGCAGACGGAGATTGGCCTCATCGCCGAGATGATCCAATCCTACGAAGAGGAACCCACCCCCCTCCAAGTGCGGCTGGACCAATTGGGCCACTGGCTGGGCTGGGGGTCGTTGGCCATCTGCGCGATTGTCTTCCTGGAGGCAATCATCCAGGACACGGATCTGGCGATTATCACCAGCCAGGGATTGCCGGCGTACCTGGCGCAGACCCAGGGGCAGATCGTAGACCTGTTCATCGTGGCGGTCAGCCTGGCGATCGCCGCCGTGCCGGAGGGGTTGGCTGCCGTCGTCACCATCTGCCTGGCATTGGGGATGCGTGAGATGGTCCAACGCCACGCGTTGATCCGCCGTCTGCCGGCGGTGGAGACACTGGGCAGTGCCACTGTCATTTGCTCCGACAAGACGGGCACATTGACGCAGAACGAGATGGTGGCCGTACGCTTGTACGTGGCGAACCTGCGGCTGGACTTGAGCGGTGAGGGGTATCAGCCGGCGGGCGAGTTCACTCATTACGGCGAGCCCGCCGACCCGCACGACAATTCCGAGATTATGTCCTTGCTCACCGGAAGCTTGCTGTGCTCCGATGCGGTGTTGGAACCTGTGGAGTCCGAGTATGGCGACAGCAGGAGTGGTCAATATCGCCTGGTGGGAGATCCGACCGAGGGGGCGATGGTCGTGGCGGCGGCCAAGGCCGGCCTGTGGCGCGACGAGACGGAGGCACGACTACCGCGCGTGGCCGAGGTGCCCTTCGATAGCGATCGCAAGCGGATGAGCACCGTTCACCGCCTGAATGGGACTCCCCCTGGCTCCGAGCAGGCCGACGGGGACGAGGGCGGCGTCGCCGAGCACATCGTTTACGTCAAGGGCGCACCCGACGTGATGCTGCCGTTGTGCGAGGCTATTCTGGAGGAGGGGGCCGACTTAGCGCTCACGCCAGCGCGGCGGCAGTACATAGGCGACGTGATCCGTGACGTGAGCCGCGGAGGGCTGCGCGTACTGGCCGTGGCCTATCGCCGGTTGGGGCAGTTACCCCAGGAAGTGAACGCCGATACGATCGAGCGGAACATGACGCTGATCGGGCTGGTGGCGATGATAGATCCAGCCCGACCAGAAGTGAGACCGGCGGTGGACCGAGCGCGGAATGCCGGCATCCGCACGATGATGATCACCGGCGACTATCCGGACACAGCCCAGGCTATCGCGCAGGAGATTGATCTCCTGCGGCCCGAGGCAGAGGTACTCACCGGCGCGGAATTGAACGAGCTCTCCGACGAGGCGCTGGCAGAGCGCATAGGCGACGTGGACGTTTTCGCCCGCGTCTCTCCTCAGCACAAGGTGCGCATCGTCGAGGCATTGCGGGCGCAGGATCACGTGGTGGCTATGACGGGCGACGGCGTCAACGACGCGCCAGCTCTCAAGCGCGCTTCCATCGGCGTGGCGATGGGGATCACCGGGACGGATGTCTCCAAGGAGACAGCCGACATGGTGCTCACCGACGACAACTACGCCTCCATCGTCTCGGCCGTCGAGCAAGGTCGCATCATCTACTCGAACATCCGCAAGTTCGTGTACTACCTGATCTCGTGCAACATGGCCGAGATCATGGTGATTTTCCTCGCCACCTTGTTTGGCGATTCGCAGCCGTTGAACGCGATTCAGTTGCTATGGCTGAATCTGCTCACCGACGGGGCACCGGCGCTCGCATTGGGGTTGGAGACAGGGGATCCAGACATTATGGATCAGCCACCCCGCCCCGTGCGCGAGCCCATCATCAATCGCTCTATGCTCGCCGGCATCATCGTGCAAACCATCGCGATCACAGCGGCGGTGTTGACCGCCTACTACGTCGGGGTCGCCCGACAACCGCTGAACCCGGCACTGGCTCAGACGATGGCCTTCGTCACGCTCTCGGCTTCCGAGCTGGTGAGAGCGTACACCGCCCGTTCGGAGCGTGCTTCGCTGTTCCGGCTGGGCGTTTTCAGCAACAAGTTTATGCAGTACGCGGTGCTGGTATCCTTCGTCCTGCTGTTCAGCGTGGTCTACATCCCGTTCTTCCAGTCCGTTTTCAACACGGTGGCGCTGGGGGTGGAGGAGTGGACCATAGTTCTGCCCCTGCTACTGGTGCCTGGCATCGCCGCTGAGATCACAAAAGCTGTCGTGCGACTGCGCGCTCGGCAGGGCGAAGCCGTGGCCGTGGCGTAGGGCCTGCTACAAGGGCATACGCTAGACGGTGGACGACTACGCTAATTGTGATGCTCAGATTCGCGACTTGCAATTTTGCTGCAATCCATGGTAAAATACAGATAGCCTTGTTGGCTGGTGAAACATTGGGCCCCACACAGAGATCTGCGGATCTATATATAAAGGATAAGGAGATGTGCACATGTTCAGAGAAAGAATACAGGCGAAATATGGTGAGTTAACTCCCAGTTTCCGAAAGCTCGCTGATTTCATCCTTCAACAACAACTCGACGCCGCGTTCATGACGGCCACCGAGATGGCGCACCGCATGGGCGTAGACGCGGCAACCGTCGTTCGCTTCGCACAGACGCTTGGCTATTCGGGCTTCCGGGAGTTAATCAAGGAAGTGCAGCAGGTCGTCAAGGCAGAACTGACAGCCTCCTACAGCCCTGTTCTGGAAGCGCCAGACGACGTGGGGCTGTTCCGCAGCTTCCTGGAGAACGAGAAACACAGCCTCGAACTGGCGCAAGCCCGCCTGACGGAGCAGGTAAATGGCGTCCTTCCGGCACTTCTGGATGCCGGGCGTGTCTGGGTCATGGGCCAGGGCAACGGTGCTCATCTGGCCGCCCTATGCGCGTCGGCGCTGAGGGAGATCGGCCTGCCGGCTGTCGCGATCACGCCTGATCCCTTGGAGGCCGCGATGAATCTCAAGGGGGTCGAGGCTGGCGACGTGGTGATCGGTTTCTCGATCACCGGCATGGACCTGAGCGTGGCCGATGCCATCAGCTTTGCGCGTCAACGCGGGGCAAAGACGCTGGTGCTCACGGCGTCGGCCGTCACAGCGTCGGCGCTGGCCGCCGAGACGACGATTGTCTGCCCTGGGCCGACACAGACACACCTGCCCTCCTTCACCGGCCTGGCAGCCATGATCGTCGGGCTCGTCGTGGCCTTTGCAGCGCGCAATGCAGATCAGGCAACGGCGATGACGGAAGGCCTCCAGCAGAGCTACCGCGAGCTACTGACGCTCCAGGCGCAGAGCTCATCGGAGGTAGACGTCGAGGAACTGTGGCGTCAGTTCTGACGTAGTGTGTGCCATCAATAGTGTACGCCAGGAACGTGGGAGGGTGCTGGCAACCCGCGTTGCATGCGCTTCCCCATGCATAAGCGTGCATCTGTTCCTGAGATGTCTGGCAGACCCTAAGGGTTTAACAAACCCTTAGGGTCTTTTTTCACCAGGATTGCCCTCATTAAGAAAACAGAGTACAATCCGTGCGATGCGCCATGTCTATGCGCGTCGAATCAGCCCAGTACTGGTTTAGCGCTTTGATGAGGAGGAGTGAACATGTTTAAAGAGTTCAAGGAATTCGCTCTGCGCGGGAATGTGATTGATCTGGCGGTCGGTATCATCATCGGCGCAGCCTTTGGCAAGATCGTGACCTCCTTTGTCAACGACATCCTGATGCCCCCGGTCGGATTGCTGGTCGGCCAGGTAGATTTCACCAACCTGTTCATCAGCCTGTCTGGACAGTCGTACGCCTCGCTGGAGGAGGCGGCGGCTGCCGGCGCGGCGACGATCAACTACGGGGTATTCATCAACACCCTGCTGGACTTCATCATCGTGGCGTTCGTGATCTTCCTGTTCGTCCGGTGGGTGAACCGCACGCGGAAGGAAGAGGAACCCGCGCCGGCCGAGCCCAGTACCAAGGAATGCCCATACTGCCTATTGACCATCCCGCTCAAAGCCACCCGGTGTCCACACTGCACCTCCGAGCTCTAGGCTGAAGACCCTAAAGGTGCGGATTGTTCCAATCCGTTTCGAAACCTTTAGGGTCTGCACACATCTATAAGAGAGCGTCATGGCCAAAGACCATATCCTGGCGATTGACTGCGGTACACAATCGGTGCGGGCGCTCGTCTTCAACCCGCGCGGTGACCTGATACACAAGGTTCGCGTGCCGATTGAGCCCTACTTCTCCGAAAATCCCGGCTGGGCCGAGCAGCACGCCACGTATTTCTGGGAGAGCCTCTGCGCGGCCTGCCAGTGCCTGTGGCAGGAAGCCCCGGTGCTGCGAGAAGCCGTGGCCGGGGTGGCCCTCACCACTCAACGGGCGACGATGGTCAACGTGGACGAGCGTGGCGAGCCACTCCGCCCGGCGATTGTCTGGCTGGATCAGCGCCGTACCGAAGGGCTGCCGCCGGTAGGTGGACTATGGGGGTGGGCGTTCCGCCTGAGCGGGATGAGGGACACAGTCGCCTACCTCCAGGCAGAGGCGGAAGCCAATTGGATCCGCACCCACCAGCCCGAGATCTGGGAACGCACGCACAAGTATCTGTTCCTCTCCGGCTACCTGACCTACAACCTGGTCGGTCGCATCGTGGACAGCGTGGGCTGTCAGGTGGGCTATCTGCCCTTCGACTACAAGCGGCTGGCCTGGGCGAAGAAATCGGACTGGAAGTGGCAGGCGGTGCCCATGGACGAGCGACTGCTGTGCGAGCTGGTCCCGCCCACCGAGGTGCTGGGTGAGATCACACCGCAGGCTGCCGAGGAGACAGGCATCCCGGCGGGTTTGCCGCTCATCGCCGCCGCCGCCGACAAGGCGTGCGAGGTGATCGGTGCGGGGTGCCTGGAACCGGAGATCGCCTGCCTCTCCTACGGCACGACGGCCACCGTTAACACGACCAGCCGCGACTACGTGGAGGTCATTCCCCTCATCCCGCCCTATCCCAGCGCCGTGCCCGAAGCCTACAACCTGGAGATCCAGATCTACCGTGGCTATTGGATGGTGCATTGGTTCCGGCAGGAGTTCGGGCTACGCGAGGAGCAACTGGCCCGCGAGCAGGGCTGCGCGCCGGAGGATCTGTTCGACGACCTGGTCCAGTCAGTGCCCCCGGGCTCAATGGGCCTGACCCTGCAGCCTTACTGGTCGCCGGGGCTCAGGTCCCCCGGACCCGAGGCCAAGGGGGCCATTATCGGCTTCGGCGACGTGCACACGCGCGCGCATCTCTACCGTGCGATCCTTGAAGGGCTGGCCTACGCGCTGCGAGAGGGGCTGGAGCGGACGCAGAAGCGCCTGCGCGTACAGACGAGCGAGGTGCGCGTCTCCGGCGGCGGCTCGCAGTCGGATGCCGCGATGCAGATCACGGCCGATGTCTTCAACCTGCCGGCCAGCCGCCCCCATGTGTACGAGACCTCGGGGCTGGGGGCAGCGATGGATGCGGCGGTCGGGTTAGGGTTGCACCCCGACTTCGAGACGGCGGTTGCGGAGATGACGCGGGTGAGCCGCACGTTCATGCCCCAGCCCGAAGCGCGCGAGATCTACGAGGGGTTGTACCGGCGGGTCTATAGACAGATGTACCGGCGGCTGCGGCCGCTCTACGAGGAGATTCGACGCGTCACAGGGTATCCGCCCAGGTAACGGAGCAGCTCAATGAAGTTCTTGCGCCGCAGCGGCATTCTATTGCACCCCACCTCTCTCCCCGGGCGATTCGGCATCGGCGATCTGGGCGACGCCGCCTACCGGTTCATAGATTTCCTCGTCGCGGCCGGCCAGTCCTACTGGCAGGTGCTCCCGCTGAGCCCCACCGGCTACGGCGATTCCCCGTATCAGACACTCTCTGCCTTCGCCGGCAACCCGATGCTCATCAGCCCGGAGAGACTGGTTGAGGTCGGCCACCTGTCGCAGGCAGACCTGGAGGGCGTGCCCTACTTCCCCAAGGACAAGGTCGATTTCGGGCCCGTCATCTACCACAAGACGATCCTGCTCGACCGGGCCTTTGCCAACTTCCAGGCCCGCGCCCCCGCCGACCAGCGAAGCGCTTTCGCCCGCTTCTGCGAGGAGCAGGCCTTCTGGCTGGATGACTTCGCCCTGTTCATGGCCTTGAAAGGGGTGCACAACCTGCGCCCGTGGCACGAGTGGGAGTCAGAGGTCGTGAAGCGGAATCCGGGGGCACTCGCCCGCTGGTGTGAGTCGCTGGCCGGGGAGATCGAAAGCCAGAAATACCGGCAGTGGCAGTTCTTCCAGCAGTGGCTGGCGGTGAAGCAGTACGCCAACGAGCGGGGCATCCGCATTGTCGGCGATATACCCATCTTCATGTCGCTGGACAGCGCCGACGTCTGGGCCAACACGCGCCTGTTTCACCTCGACGAGCGTCTCCGGCCCACGGTCGTCTCCGGCGTGCCGCCCGACTACTTCAGCGAGACGGGGCAGCTCTGGGGCCACCCGCTGTACCGTTGGGACGTAATGGCGCGGGCCGGGTATGCCTGGTGGATCACTCGCGCCCAGATGGCGCTTACGCAGGCCGACGTGGTGCGGATCGACCATTTCCGGGGCTTCTACAACTACTGGCAAGTCGCGGCGGGGGAGAAGACGGCGATCCACGGCCGCTGGCTGTACGGCCCGGGCGCCGAGCTTTTCCACGCCGTCACGGCTGCATTGGGGGAGGTGGCTATCATCGCGGAGGACCTGGGCGACTTCGACGCCGAGTCGCGCGCGGGGGTGGATGCCCTGCAGGCGGAGTTTGGCTACCCGGGGATGAAGGTGCTCCAGTTCGCCTTCAGCACGGATGCGGCGGATCCCTTTCTGCCCCACAACTTCACCCGGGACTGCATGGTGTACACCGGGACCCACGACAACGATACGACCGCGGGGTGGTACCGGGTAAGCTCGACGGGGGCGGAGCGGGCGCACGCGCTCAAGTATCTGGGCAGCGATGGCTCAGACATCGCCTGGGACATAATCCGGCTGGCGTGGGCGTCGGTGGCGCACACGGCCATCACGACCGCTCAGGACCTGTTGAGCCTGGGGCACGACCGGCGGATGAACACGCCCGGCACGGTAGGCCCGCCGAACTGGTGCTGGCGGCTGCTGCCCGGCGCGCTGACGGATGAGCTTGCCGCACGCTTGCGGGATCTGACGGCGCTCTACGGGCGGCTGGGATAGCCCCTCCTGGCATCAACGCCCCCCTCTGAGAAATGGTACCCAAGAGCCATTGCTCCTCGATGGCAGCCATGTTATACTGGTCTATACTGCAAGCTCCACCGAATCCTTATTCCAGAAAGGAGGCTAAGCAGTGAAGATCCGGTACTTGCTACTTATCGCGCTAGCGGCCGTGCTGTTGGTCATCGTTGGCCCCGCTTCCTGGGGCCAGCCGCCTTCCGCGGAGAGAGCCACCGGCGGGGGGCCCAATGCAGGTGAGAAGATCGTCGGAACAGGCTCACGCGTGCCCGGTCACTGGACGCAGGGTCAACGCCCGCCCTTGCCGGACGAGGAAGTGACCGGTCCGGGCGTTCAGGCCCCGCTGGCGGGATGGACCAACTTGATGACAGAGAACTTCGAGGGCGTGTTCCCCTCCACAGGATGGACGGTCTTCGACAACGACGGTGCCACTAGCGGTGAGTACTACTGGGACGACGACGACTACAAGCCGCATTGGGGCAGCCGGAGCGCCTGGTGTGCCAGGGGCGGTCTCAACGGATTTGATCCCGAGTACGACTACTATCCGAACGACGCTTGGTCCTGGATGGTGTACGGTCCCTTTAACCTGTCCGGCTACAGCGACGCAGAGCTCCTATTCTACTACTGGAACCAATCAGAGTCGAACTGGGACAAGTTCTCCTGGGCGGCGTCCACGAACGGTACAGACTACTATGGCTATTCTGTCAGTGGGGGTTCCAGCGGTTGGCAGTACGTCAACTTTGATCTGACGAGCGTGTCTGGCGTGACAGGCGCGTCTCAGGTGTGGATCGCCTTCATTTTTGAGAGTGACGGCAGCGTCA
Organism: uncultured Anaerolineales bacterium; assembly: GCA_964649415.1. Taxonomy (GTDB): domain Bacteria; phylum Chloroflexota; class Anaerolineae; order B4-G1; family B4-G1; genus CAZYSK01. Next base: position 44,473 of record CAZYSK010000025.1, on the reverse strand, counting down.
GGAGTTATGGGGCCTATGTGGACGACGTCACGTTACGGGCATATCAGGCAGGGTACCAAGAGAAAGTGTACGTGCCGCTGGGCGTGAGCGGCTACCCCCCGCAGTTTGGTTTCTTGCCCGAACCTGACGGCTACAGCTTCCCCAACTATGGCAACTCGCACACCTGGCAGGACGACCTGGGGGCCGCCGATCTGATCAACATGTTTGGCGCCGGCAACGTCTGTGCCTCGGGGTCCACACCAGCCGATTGCGTCCTGACCTCGGCGGCCGAAACGTGGCGGCAGTACGTACTCAACATGGCAGGCGGTGGTCACTGTGAGGGCATGGCCACGACGTGTCTGCGCTTCTTCAAAGGTCAGACATACTACACCGGCGACACCACACCCGGCGACTTCCAGGGTGGCGCGCAGCGGGTGTACGATCTCGGCCGGGACCAGTCCGTTGATAACTACATCGCCTACTACTTCGTCCTGCAGACTGTGGAAGAGGTCTGGTATCCCACCGGCCTGATTCGGGTGAACAACACCCCCAAGCAGATCTTCGAACTGATCAGGGAGGCGTTGGAGAGCGGCGACGATCCCTACACCTTGGGCATCTACAAATACGATAACGGCAGCCTGACAATGGGGCACGCGATCACGCCGTACAACATCGTGGACAAGGGCGGCGGCACTTACTGGCTATACGTCTACGACAACAACTACCCCGGACAGGCCAACCACATCGTATTCGAAACCAACGCCGACACGTGGTATTACACGTCAAACTACAATGGGGACGCCGACACAAAGAACCTGGACCTGACGCGGATCTCGTGGCGCAACCAGGAACCCTTCACCTGCCCCTTCGGCGTGACCGCCTCCGCGGTTGAGTTCTGGCTCACCGGCGGCGGTGATATGCTGATCAGCGACGTGCAGGGGCGGCACGTCGGCTACGACCCGGCGACAGGTCAGATGGTCAACGAGATCCCCGATGCGCACATCGTGTACCTCAAGGGGGTGCAGAGCCCCGTGGTCCGGCTCCCCCTGCAGGAGCCTGACGAACTGTATGACGTCACGGTCAGCGGCCAGACTATCGCCAAGGCGGTGAGCACCGATCTGGTGATGGTCGGACCGGGCTACGTCGTCGGCTTCGATGGCATCCAGCTCCACCCGGATCAAGCGCTCGAGATGTCGCTGAGCGCCGACGGGCGGCAGTTGCTCTTTGCCGAGGGACAGACCGCGCAACCGCCCAGGACGTTCACGAGCATGGACGACGTCGCACCCTAGCCCGGACGGACGCGCGAAAGGGCTAGTTGCATAACAGCGGGCTTGGCTCACTCCTGAGCCAGGCCCGCTTGGTCAGACCCTAAGGGTTTTGCGAAACCCTTAGGTCTCACCGCTAGGGCAGCGGCCCCAGTCCGGGTCGATGTCAACGCTTGGGTCGTTGCTTAGATTCCTCTGGTCCGAGCCGTCGGCATTCATGACGTAAATCTCGCAGTTGCCGTCCCGGTTGGTGTCAAACACGATCCGCGTGCCGTCCGCCGACCAGGCAGAAACGTCGTCGGAGTCCGTGTTGTCGGTCAGACGCGTGAGGCCGGACCCATCGGTATCCATGACGAATATCTCGTCCTCGTGCCAGGAACCGTTTAGCCTGGACCTGAAGCTCAGCCGGCTCCCATCCGGCGACCAGGCGGGACAACAGTCGAACCCTGGGTTGTCGGTCAGTTGCATGGCGTTGGAGCCGTCGGCGTCCATGATCATGATTTCCCCTTCACGCGTGAACGCGATGCGCCCACCGTCCGGTGACCACGCGGGACGAGTATCGTCGACTGCGTTGTCGGTCAGGCGCGTGACGCCGGAACCATCGGCGTTCATCACGTAGATCTCCCAATCCCCGTCGCGGCTGGACTCGAACGCGATGCGCGCGCCGTCCGGCGACCAGTCAGGGTCTCGGTCCACGGCCTCGTCGTGCGTCAGGCGCACCAGCCCAGAGCCATCGGCGCTCACCACGTACACGTCTAGATTGCCCTCGTGCTTCCCCGTGAAGGCGATCCGCGTGCCATCCGGCGACCAATCCGGGTCCTCCTTGCTGATCATGTCGTCCGTCACGCGCATCAGGCCAGAACCGTCGGCGTTCATGACGTAGATCTCAAGGCCGCCGTCGCGGTTCGAGACAAAGGCAATCCGCCCGCCTCCGGACGCGGGCGGGGGCAGCTCTGGAGGCGTCTCGGCCTGCGCCAGAGGCCATTTCTCGTCGAACAGGGTGGCCGAATAGCGGGCGATCACGCGGCTGAGCACCTCCACCTCGACGCCCACCTCGCCCCGCAGCCCGGCGTAGAGTTCCCACCAGGGCGTGCGACCGGCGTCCGCGTCGAAGGCCAGGTATCCATGCACCGCGCAGGTCGGACCCACCACCCCGTAGATCAACAGTTCCAGCTTGGGCCCGGCGTACACCTGGGCCCGGCTCGTCACGGAGACCGAGGGCGGCGTGTACTCAAAGTCCCTCTTCACACACGGCTCCAGGCTCCAGTTGCCAGCGTCATAGCGCAGGTCCGCCGCGCGCGTCATGCTGTGGCTCGCACTAGTGCTCATGCCGACGGACACGCTCCCATCCACGCCTGCCTCGACGGTCAGCACCGGCGTGATCAAGACGGGCAGGATGCCGACCGGGATCTCAAGCGGCAGGAATTCGTAGCTCGCGAGTTTCTGTCGCTCGTGGACCTCGACGATCTCCACCTGTGACTGGATCTCGAGTTCGACCGTCTCCGTCGTCGTGTACACGAAGGTGAGCCGCCGTATCGTCGCGTGGTCTATGTCCAGCTCGAAGGTGTAACTGGGCGCAAAGCTGATGGTGCCGACCGCCCGGACCTGGTCGGACGTGGTCTGTGGATCGCCGTCCTCGTCGCTCAGCACGTGGTTCACCTCGATCTCGAAGACACCCACGTCTGTGCCCCTCGGCATGCTCTTTAGCCGCACGCCTGCCCCCTGACTGGCCGCCCGCACGTCCTGGGGGGTCAGCGTTTGCCCGCCCTCGATCCGTCCCCGCTCGATGGCCTCTTCGAGCGTGGCCTGGACGGTCTGGACGACGACGCGGTCGCCGTCCACGGAGACGGCGGTCACCTTGCGGAGGAATCCATCGGGCGTGTGAGGTGTCACCCCACCGGCGATGACGTCGCCGTCCGCCAGCGCCTCCAGCGCGGGCGTGACCTGCGAGAAGGTGAACGTAGACTTATCCGGGGATAGCGACTCCAGAGAGCCGAGCGTCTCCCCGTCCATTACTTTCGTCGTCTCTGGGATGATCGGTTCGACGGTGGTGGGTTCCGGGGCGACCGCCTCCTCGGCGGCGGGTTCCTCTATGACGGGCATCTCCGGCGCAGCGCCACCCGCACACGAGGAAAGCGATAGGGATAGCGTCAACAACGCCGTCAGCAGGGACAGTCCAAACGATCTAAGCGGAGTTCTCATCACATCCTCCTGACCCGGCAGGGACGGAGCCAAGGTCCTCAACGCAGAGCCGCGAAGGCGCAGAGACCGCAGAGAAAACATTGCTACTCAAGCCAGACCTGACAGGTTTCCAACGGATGTCGCCATTCCGATCGCGCGTTATCCGCGGAAGCCTCGTCCGCAGAAACCAGCATCCAAAACCTGTCAGGTCTTGAATCAGGCTTACCCTGCTTCCTCCACGATCTTGATCTCTTCCTCCGTCAGCCCGTATAATTCGTACACCAGCGCGTCAATTTGCCCGTCGGTGGCCTCGATCTGGCGCTGGTAGAGATCCCTCCTAGAACCATTCACAGACGACACGCACGTTATGCCGCTCAATCACTATTATGCCTCAGTCCCAGAATGGGGGCAAGTCACAGATCGCCCCGCCTGCACTGAGACAAAACCCTCGTTCTTGGCCAGGGAATTGACCCCCAGATGGGGCGTCCAGAACTGCGACAAGGTTTTAGGAAATAACTCTTGACAGCGACACCGATCTCCTGTATAGTGGAGTTGTGTCGCGAGTCACCTCTGGCTTCACGCCTACGCTCTTGACCTCGTAGCTTACATCACCGCAAGGTACACAATCCATTCTACAATCCCTATAGCGCGGACGCAGACATCCGTTGACAAGTTTGGTCAGGATAAGCAAGGAGGGCCTATGATCCTATCGGCCGTTTCCCTTTATCGCTTTGTCTGATGCGTGTCTATATATACATGGGAGGGTAAGTGAGAAATGGAAATGGAACATGAAAAGGAAAGGGGAACTCTCGGAACGATCCGCCTCGTCTGGGCCTTGATCCTCGGCGTAGGGCTGGTGCTGGGCTTGGTGTGGTTGCTGGCACCGGGCTCCCCTGCCGAGGCCCAGGCCGTCAACCCCGGATTCACCGTGGATCTGTTCCACGACCGCGTGTGGGGCGTGGTCGACCCGGGTGAACTGGTCACCGTCGCCGGCCCCGGCGGCACGTACGGCGCGGCCCGGGCTGACGCGAGCGGCTTCTTCTGGACGCCGTTATGGGATGCGAGCACCGGCACGGAGATCGACATCGACGACGGCGACGTGATCAACTTTTACGTGGATGGCGGGCTGGCGGCCACCGTCACCGTACGGGACGTGAGTGGCCAGGTGGACGTGGTCAACGACCGGGTGACGGGCCACGTCGCGGCCGTCCCGGCGGGCACTCGTGTGACCGTCACGCTCCAGACGTGGGCCGGTGGCGAACCCGATCCGGGTATGCCCGAGGCGACGGCTACCACGAACAGCGCGGGCAACTTCAGCGCCGACTTCTCCGGCAGCGTGAACATTGACCCCAGGTACTGGGCCACCGTGGACTACGTCGCCGGCGGCATCGTGCGCGATCACTTGACGCCGGCAGGGGTTTTCGTTGTTGACAGCTACGGTTCGGTCAGGGGCTATGCCCAGCCGGGGCAGGCCGTCACGGCGACGATCTACGTCGGCACGGGGTCCGTGGACGAGGTCGTGCACGGCGCAGCGGATGGTACCAACGGCGATTACCGCCTGGCGCCGAGTAGCGCGTCGCTGGACCCCGGCGACCTGGTGGAGGTGAACCTGGGCGGCGGCACGGTGATCAGCACGCTCGTCGCCAGCCTGGGCATCCACGTGAACGCCGACGCCGACGTGGTCAGCGGCACCGCCCCGGCGGGGAAGCCGGTGCGTGTCTTCTTCGGCCTGTGGGAGGACGGCGAGTATCACTACTATGAGGTCAACACCACCGCCTCGGCGGGCGGGATCTACGCGGCCGACTTCGGCGGCCAGGCGGACCTGCCCCGGCGCGCGTGGGTGAACGTCACCGTGAGCGACGCCGAGGGGGATGGGACCACGCTGTGGGGCGGTGATACGTTCATCGAAGTGATTGCTCCCAAGGACACGGGCTGGGCACGGGTGGACGCAGGCGGCGTGCCCGTGACAGCCACGCTGGACACTGGCAGCAACGCCTACACCTGGAACGGAACCTCCCACCCGGTATATCGCTCTGCCGGGGACTTCTGGTTCGACGACGGCGGCGGCGGTGAGGTGGACATCCAGGCTGGTCACGTGATCACCGTCGAATCGCCCACCTGGAGCGATTCGATGACCGTGGCCGGGGTTTCTCTGGATGTTGACAGCGATGATGATCGGGTCACAGGCAGCGCGCCGGCCGGTCACGCCGAGATCTACGCCGGACAATGGGAGAGTTGGCGTTATCCCATCAACGGGGAGGCCGTTCGTGCGCTGACGCTGGCCTCACCATTCGACGTAGCCTTCGACGGCTTCGACCTGCGCTTCGGCGGCTGGGTCGATTTCAACCACTTCAACGCGGATGGGCACAAGACGTTCATTCACTTTCAACCACCCTACATTGAAGTCCAGATCCCCTACGGCGTGGGTGGGAACGCCGCGGAGCCCAGTGAGGCCGTAACGGCCACGCTCTACGCCAGCGATGGCGTCCAGAAAGCCCAGAACGACAACGCGCGCTACGAATGGGACCCCACCTGGTTCTGGATCGACGACTGGGGCGACGTTGACTTCGAGCCCGGCGACTGGGTCACGGTGACCGGCGCGTCCGGCTGGGAGGCGGGCGTGCAGGTGGTGGACCTGAGCGCAGCCGCGGACCACGCCACCGACCGTATGTGGGGCCAGGGGCCGCCGGGGCTGCTCTACGCCCACTGGGACAACTATCCTGGGCCTGACGGGCGGGACGAGTTCGTGCCCACCGATGGGGACAGCGACTACGTGATCGACTGGGGCGTATACGGCGCGGACGTGCTGCCGGGCCACAGTATGCGCATCTACTACATCGCGCCGGACGGCAACCGGGTGGGGCTCAACATGCCCCGGCCCAACCTGTGGTTGAACAAACAGAGCGAGGGCCAGCCGGCCGTCGGCGGCAACTTCGCCTACTGGATCGACTACGGAAACGGCGGTCACGCCGATGCCACGGACGTCGTCCTCACCGACACGCTCCCCGCCGGCACCTCCTACGTGGCCGACAGCTCCGGCCTCCCGGTCCACGTGAGCGGGGGCGTGATCACGTGGTCGCTGGGCACCGTCCCGGAGGACGGCCGCGCGGGATTCCTGCTGGTCGCCCACGTGGGCGCGGGCGCGAGCGACCCGCTCCAGAACCAGGTCGAGATCTACACTGCCGACGAAGACTACTTCGGGGATAACTCGTGGACCCAAGAGGATGACCTTCAGTCCTCGTGCGACGTGGACCTGCGGGTCGACAAGTGGCACCACGGCTTTTGGCCCGCGCCGGGCAACGACTTCACCTACATCATCGACTACCGCAACGACGGCAGCACCGGTAGCGGCTTCGTCACTCTGACCGACACGCTGCCGATGTCCACCACCTACGTCTCCTGGTTCTCCCAGGATCCGCTATGGACGCTGGCCAGCACGGTCGGCAACCGGGTCGTCTTCACGCGGCCCGTGATCCCCGGCTGGGGCGGAGACCAGGTCCGCCTGACGCTCCACCTGAGCGACGAAGTCCAGGTCGGCACGCCGCTGACCGACGTGGTCGAGATCGCCACGAGCAACGAGACGGGAAGCACAGCCAACAACGATCACACCCTGGTCACGGAGGCACAGGATCCCCGCCTCGACGTCGGTCTGGACAAGCGCTTCCATGAGGGCACGACGGTTGCCGGGCACGAGCTCACGTACCGGATCGACTACCGGAATCACAGCAACACGCCGGCCTACGGCGTGCGCATCACCGACACGCTGCCGGCGGGTACGACCTTCGTCACCTCCACCCGCGAGGTGTGGCAGAACGGAAACTGGCAGGAGATTCCATTCCCGCCCGCGTCGGCTGGCTCCGGCCAGGTGGCCTGGGACCTGGGCACGCTGAACCCTGGCCAGGATAGCAACGTCCTGGGCAACATACGCCTCGTGCTGCGCATCGACCCGGGCGTGGCGTCCGGCACGGTACTGACCAACGAGGCCGAGATCGCCCCCACGATCATCGTGGGCTACGCGGACGACGACCCCAGGAACAACCGCGAGCAGGTGGCGCTCACGGTCCGCGACCCCGGCCCTAACTTGATGATCGTCAAGAATAGCGACCTGAATGACAATCTGCGGTACGACATCAGCTTCTTCAACGTCGGCACCACGCGCATCGATGGCTTCACCATCACCGACACCTACCCGCTCTCGACGACGTTCAACAACGGGCAGATATACTGGGGGGGTAACATCACCTTCACCGACAACCCCGCAGGCCGCCAGGCGATCTGGCAGGTGGAGGACTCCATCAGACCGGGGCAAAGCGGCGGCGGACGCCTGGAGGTAGACATCGATCCGACCATTGAGAGAGGGCAGCTCTTGACGAACGTCATCCAAATCAGCGTCCCGCCGGGCGACGTGGACCCGACCAACAACACCTACACCCTGGTCAAGGGCATCGGCCCCGACCTGTACGTAGAGAAGACAGCCTCCTCGCCGTGGGTGAATGCGGGCGATCTGCTCACGTTCACGCTGGGCTACGGCAACCGGGCCGAGCGGGGCGAGGATCACACCGACTGGGGCGGCACGGTGTGGCTGACGGACACGCTGCCGGCTGGGCTGGCGTACGTCACCTCGACGCAGCACTTCTGCGGCCAACCTGTGTGCCCGCCCGTCATCCCGGACTTCGTCGGGAACCAACTGGTGTTCGACATCGGCCCGCAGGGCGACGGCTGGTGGAACGAGATCTACCTGACCGTGCGCGTCGCGGACACGGCGCAGAAAGGCGACGTCTTTGCCAACAGTGCGGAGATCGCCAGCAGTAACACGGTTGACGACGTGGAGCCGTTCTACGACAACAACGTGGACACGGAGACCGTGAAGGTCGCCGACGTGACTTTCCAGATCGGCAAGACCTGGGCGGGCAACCGCGTGGCCGGCACCGTACTCACCTACACGCTGACGGTGACAAACCTGGGCAGCGACACGGGCACGGGTGTCATCGTGCGCGACACCGTCCCGACGGGGTTGACCTACGGCCACAGCGACGGCACACTGGCCGGCGGCGACGTCACCTGGACGCTCGACGTCGGCGCGAACGGCGGGACGGCCAGTGGCTGGTTCAACGGCACGCTGCCCTGCACCGCGGGCTCCAGCGTCGTCAACGCCACCTACGGCGTCTACGGAAGCGAGCAGGGGGTGAGCGGCCCGATGGGCGCGTCCGTGGGACTCACCGTGCTTGCGCCCACCATCGATGCGGACTTCGAGCAGAGCACGAGCGCACCCGACATCGGTGAGACCGTCTACTTCACGGACACGAGCACGAGCAACGGCACACCGATCGTGGCGTGGGAGTGGGACTTCGACGATGACAGCGCGCACGCGTTCACGCAGCACACCGGTCACGCCTACAGCACGGGTGGGACCTTCGCCGTCCGGCTTACGGTCACCGATACGTGCGGCTACAGCGCCACGGCGACCGGGCCGCTGCAGGACGTACCGGTGCGGATCGTGTTCCTACCGCTGGTGATGCGCTAGACCTGCACGGCGCAGGGCACCGCAGACGCAAGATCGCGGATCATATCACGGCGGGCCTCGTTCGCTGTCGAGCGAGGCCCGCCGGTTCTTGACATTGGGTTTTGCTTGTGCTATTCTTACCCGGCGGTGGGAGGAGTTGGAGGTGAAAGCGGGTGAACCACCACCGACACGCAGATGGTCGGCTGCGGCTGGCGACATCCGCCTCAGGAGGGTTGATTGAAATGAGTACTCGAACGGTCAAAGTGCGATTGCCGGAGAGCTTGTATGTCCGTCTACAGCAAGCGGCAGACGCCACCCGTCGTTCACTGGACGACGTGCTGCTGCACGCTGTGCAGGTGGGCAGCCCACCCAGGTGGGACGATGCTCCCGCTGAGTTCCAGGCCGACTTGGCTGCGTTGGATCGTTTGGGCGATGAGACCCTATGGCACATCGTCCGCAGTAGAACAACACCGACGGAAATGGAACGCTACCAGGAGCTACTGGACAAGAACGCGAACGACACCCTGGCGGCTGAAGAACGTGACGAATTAGCCAAGTTAAGGTGGGAATACGATCGCTCAATGCTGCGCAAGGCTCATGCGGCGGCGCTGCTCCGTTGGCGTGGTTATCAGGTTCCGCCCGCCGAAGCGCTGCAGGACGCAGCATGAGCAAGCCGTATCTCCCTGCCGACTTGCGTGAGCAGCTACTTGCAGCCGATGATCGGCGCTGTGCGTACTGCCAAACCACAGAAGCTAACACCGGACAGCCGATGACGATTGACCATATTGTCCCGCAGGCGCAAGGTGGAACGACTACGTTTGACAACCTCTGCTTCGCCTGCAGGCGTTGTAACGAGTTCAAAGGCAGTGCCACTGAAGCTCCCGACCCGCTGACAGGCGAAATCGTGTCTCTCTTCCATCCACGTAACCAGGAGTGGGGAGATCATTTTGCCTGGGTTGCGTTGGGAACGCGTTTGATTGGCCTGACACCCGTTGGCCGGGCCACGATTGTCGCGCTGAATATGAACAACGAGGTCATCGTTGACGCGCGCCGTCGCTGGGTAAGCGTAGGGTGGCATCCACCTACGTCGTGATTGTTCCAGTCTGACCAAGAGCAGGCATTGCTCGGGAATGCTCAAGTCCCCCTTACGTTGGCCGTCAAGTCTGGCCGCTAATCATTGTGCTGCTTTCGCCTCCCCCCTCGTCACTCCCAGCATGCACAGGATCGCCAGGGCGAAGAACGCCGGCGTCACGACGAAGATCAGGTTGTAGTCGCCACCGCCCCATTCCACGATGTAGCCGTTGATCACGGGACCGGCGACGGCGGCCGCTTGTGAAGCGATGTAGTACAGGCCGGTGTAGGTGCCCAGGTCGGCGTCGGAGGCGGAGATGTCCACTACCATAGGCAGCGAGTTGATGTTAACTAAAGCCCAGCCCATGCCGCCCACCGCCATGATGGGCCAGATCAACGTGGCGTTGCGCAGGAAGAAGTTCGTCACCAGCAGCAGGCCAAAAACTGCCAGGCCCGAGATGATCGTCCGGCGGCGGCCGACGCGGGCCGCGATGTAGCCGGACGGAACGGCGAAGGCGAGGAAGGCCAGCGACGCCACCCCCATGAGGAGCGGCGCCTGGCCGGTGGACATGCCCAACTCGCTGACGCCGTAGGAGGAGAGGAAGGTCTCGGTGGCGTTGTAGCCGACGAACCAGCAGAAGATCGCGCCCATGAGGAACGCCAGGCTGCGGCGAGCCTCCGGCGAGATACGCTTGATGCCGCGCAGCGCGCCCAGACCCTCGTCTTCGCGGGCGGCGGTCTCCAGGTCGCGCGGCTCCTTGACGGAGAGGAACAACACCAACACGGCCACGGCCATCAGCACGGCGCCGAAGATGAAAGGTACGGCGTGGCCCATGCCGTACAGAAAACCGCTGCCCAGCGTAGCGATCAGCGTCCCGACGCCCCCCATCAGGTTGATGATGCCGTTGGCCTGGGAGCGCAACGGGCTGGGCGTCAGGTCGGGCATAAGGGCGATCACGGGCGTGCGAAAGCTGGCCATAGCCAGCAGAAAGACCCCGATTGCAATCGAGAAGAGCGCCAGCGGCGTCCCCAGGCGGTCGACCTGCCCGCTGAGTTCGGGCGGGATCATGCGCAACGCTAGGGGGATCAGGACGAAGGCCACGATGGCGATCGGGGCGAGCACGAGGATGAAGGGCATGCGGCGTCCGAAGCGGGTCCAGATCCGGTCGGACCACACGCCGATCAGTGGCAGGAGGAAGAAGGCGGCGACGTTGTCCAGCGTCATAACCACGCCGGTCATGCCTGCACCCAGGCCGAATCCCACCTCCCCGGGCGCGTCGAACGTGGGGCTGCCCGCCTGCAGATAGATCGGCACGTAGGCGTTGTAGAGTGTCCACATCACGCTGATGCCGAAAAAGCCGAAGCCGATGAGCAGGGTCTTCTTGTAGTCCAGGCGTCTGTCCACGATGGGCTCTCCTTCTATTGTATGGTTCGTGGTCACGCACGCGCGGACGTCGCGGCTGCGGACGTCCGCATCCGCTTCACTATCAACAGTGCCAGCTTGTATTCGCGTGCGCGATGTGATCGTGTGAAAGCTGCATGGCTACCATAGTATACACTGATACGCCTGACTTGGGCAAGCTCCCGCTCTTGTCCCTGTTTGCGCTTCGGCAACAAGCATGCTAGAATGAAATCGCTATGGACAAGCCAATCGCCAGGGAAGAACATCTCCTGCAGAGTATCACAGCGAGAATAGTGGAGGCAGTACGGCCACAGAAGATCATCCTCTTTGGCTCCTGGGCGCGGGGTGAGCGTGGTCCCCACAGCGATATTGATCTCTTGATCATCCAGGAATCGACTCTCCCCCGTCCCCAACGCTATGCTCAGGTGCGTCGGCTTTTCTGGGGCATGCGGTTGCCTATGGACATCCTGGTCTACACGCCGGAGGAATTCGCGCGCTACCAATCAGTCCCCGGCAGTTTCACTCATACGGTGGCACGTGAGGGCAAGGTGCTGTATGCGCGACCCAGTGCGTGAACTGGCCACTGAATGGATGCTTCGGTCTGAACATGACCTGCGTGTGGCCAGGTACCCGGTCACAATGGACGATCCGCCGCCGGAGAGCATTGGCTTCCACGCTCAACAGTGCGCGGAGAAGGCTCTCAAGGGCTATCTAACTCTTCAACGAGTTGCTTTCGGGCGCCGTCACGATCTGAGCTATCTGATTGACCTGTGCGTATCTTTGGACAGCAGTTTCGAACGATTTCGCGCGGAGGCAGACGAGCTAACGCCCTATGCAGTTGAGTTCCGCTATCCTGACGTCTTACCCCCGATACCGCTGGAACCAGCGCAATCGGCTGTAGAGACGGCGGAGCGCATCTATGCTTTCGTGGCAGATCGACTTGCCACGTAGCCATGCCAATCTCTGCGGCGCAGCGCAAGACCTCCAATGACCATACAGATCGGCGTCATTCTCCGAGACCCCACAGCCGCACCGTGGCATCGTATGCCCCTGATGCCAGCGTTTCCCCATCGGGCGAGAAGGCCACAGTCCGCAGCCAATTGGTATGACCAGTCAGGGCGCGCAGTTCGCGCCCGCTCTGCACTTCCCACAGCCTGACCGTGAGGTCCCAAGACGCCGAGGCCAGCAGTTGTCCGTCCGGGGAGAAGGCCACGCCGTCCACCTGGCCGGTGTGTGCGCTGAGCGTGCGCAGTTCGCGCCCACTGGAGACCTCCCACAGCTTGACTGCCTGGTCCACCGAGCCTGAAGCCAGCAGTTGACCGTCGGGCGAGAAGGCCACACTGTGCACCCATGATTCGTGTCTGTCGAGGGTGTGCAGTTCGCGCCCGGTGGATACGTCCCACAACTTGATCTCGCCTGCGCCAGAGGCCAGCGTCCCTCCGTCGGGCGAGAAAGCCACGGTGTTCACCATGCCCCTGTGCCCGATGAGCGTGCGCAACTCGCGCCTGCTCGCCACGTCCAACAGCTTGACCGCCATGTCAGCCGCCACAGCCAGCACTGTCCCGTCGGGCGAGAAGGCGACGCTGCTGGCCGATTTGATGCCGTCAAAGCTGCCCAACTCGCCCCCGCTGGGCATCTCCCACAGTGTCACGCTTTGGTGCGAGGCCGATGCCAGCATGCTACCGTCAGGAGAGAAGGCCACACTGTCTGTCCATCCACCGGCGTCAATCGTGCCCACCGGCTCCAATGCCTGGGTGTCGTACAGATAGATGTTGTAGGACGCCGAGGCCAGCGTGCCGCCATCGGGCGACCACGCCAACTGGTGGGGCATGCCGTGCCCCTCGTCCCACAACACCAGTTGGGTCACCCGATCCACGTTCGCGGGCGAGATCGCCGATTCGGACATAGGTACGACCGGAGCGGTGGTCGGCACCTGTGCCGGAGTTGGCGTCGTGGTCGGTGCCGGCTTGGGCGACGGCGTGGGGCTCGGTATCGGCGACGGCGCAGGGCTTGGCAGCGGTGATGATGTGACCGCCACTTCGACACCCTCGCCCGGGGCTCCATCGTCCGCAGTCGTGCCGCCCGGGTCGCTTTCCGCGACGGAGGGTGCTTTTGTGAGCTTCGGCATCGGCGTCTCGTGCGCGATGGCGCTGCAGGCGAGCGAGGCCAGCGCCAGTGCGGAGATCGCGAGCATGAGGGCCTGGTGTGGGCACACGTTGCTTAGTTTCATCTTGTTCATCTACTTGTCTCCTTGCTCTCAGTGACGCGCCGGTTGGACGATGGGCCGTGTCCGGGAAGTCACTTTTGGACAGATTCCTGGATGCTCATCACCAACAATGCCAGGTCGGTGCTGCCGGATGCCGCCGATCCCGCCATATGTGCGAAGACGAAGAAGTTGGACATCTCGGACACTCTTGCGGAGGCCCATTTGAGCAATCTGCCTTCCTTCTTGATCGTGACCACGCCCCTGTCTACCGTCACGCCCGAGACCTGCTCCCAGGGGAGCGTCCTGCTGCCCTGGGAAATGCCAGCCTTGCTGATGCCGAATTTGCCGAAAGAGATGGTCTCGCCGGCAAGGTATGCCTTCCGCGCGCGGCCCAGGATGCGGGAGGTGGCCTCCCGCTGAACGGTGGTGATCAGCTCTGCCACGTTGCGAAGTGCGTTGGTGAACCTGATCTTGCGGCCATCGCGGAGCTGTATCTTGCAGGAGCGCACGGTGAACGTGCCTTGGACCTGGGTGATGGCTTGCCAGACAGTCTCGACGTCGTCCCAGGCGATGAATTCCGTCTTGCCCCCCTTGGTGTAAGAGAATCCTTCCGGGAAGACGGCAACGCGCAGATCGCGCTTGCGCATCGTGCTGATGAACCAGAACGCGCCAGGACCGGCGTAGACCAGGCCCAGGCCGAAAAACAGGATCGCCTGCCGGTCCCCTGACAGGGCCGCCACGATACTACCCACGATCATGAGCAGACCTATAGCAGTGACGAAAACGCTCGCGACCAGGCTCAATAAGTGCTTGACGGTGTTGCGTGTGTGTTCTGCGATGGGAGCGCTTGTACTGGACATTTTCCTCTCCTTTGCTTGTGGTTGGCACGTCGCTGTGCTCTTCTTCATGACTGGAGAGATTATACCACGATTGCGAGCGCGCTGCGTGACGTGGATCGGTCAACCGGTCAACTGTTGTCAACAAACGCGGTACAATGTTGTTGAAAAGCGCTTGTGGTTCCCAAAATGCTCCAGAAATGTGCTATAATGTCCACAGATCCGAACCACACATAGGAGACGCGCATGCCGCCGACGTACAAAGAGGCCCGTTTCCCCACTGACTACCGGGAAGCCGAAGTCCGGCAGATCATGGATGCCGTATACAGACTGCGCAGTATCTCCATCACGGGGCTGGCTGGCATGGGGAAGTCCAACGTCGTGCGCTTCATCGTCTCCCACCCTCAGGTCGGACCGCGCTACCTGAAAGAGCGGGCGAAGGACACCGCCTTGGTCCACGTGGACTGCGCGGGCCTGGCCGAGGGAGACGAGGCCGAGCTTCTGACGGAGGTGGTGGCCCAGATGAACCGCGAGGGCCTCACCACGGACGATGCCGGGATGCCGCACGCCCCCTCCGGTATCCGCCGGGCGTTGAGGGAGCAGATCCTCGGCGTGGAGCCAAGCCTGGCCCTGGTGCTGGTCCTGGATTACTTCGATCAGGCCGCGGCCGCGCTTGGCAGGCCGTTCTTCAACTACCTGTTCCACCTCAGAAACGTCCGGCCCCGGGCTAACCTATCTTACGTGTTCGCCACCCGCAGGCCGCTGCCCCCCCTGTACGAACTCCAGGACCTGATGGACGACGGATGTGCTATCGGGCCTCTGAGCCACAAGGACGCACTGGAGTCCGTCCAGCGCGACGAGGCCCGGCTGGGCTGCACCTTCGGCCCGGGGCAGCGAGAGAGCCTGATCGCGTGCACCGGTGGGCATCCGGGCTTCCTGAAAAACGCGGCCGAACTGCTGGGCAGCGGGAAGGTGGGCTCCGCGCCATCGGAATGGCGCCTTGGTAGGGACGACGGTGCGCCATCGGAATGGCGCCTTTGTAGGAGCGGCGGTGCGCCATCGGAATCGCGACCTTATACGGATGATGGGGGCCTGCCGGACCGGGAGATGGCCCGGCAGTTGCTCCGGTCGGGCAAGGTCAAGAACTTGTGCGATGATCTGTGGGGCGATCTGACGGCGGCGGAGCAGGCGGTGGTGCTCAAAGCGGCTACAGGTGCCCCTCTGCTCCGATCGGCGGACGCCGAGCGCGTGGCGGCCCTGGAACGGTGCGGGATACTCGTCACCGGGGGAGGTGCGCCCATGGGCGCATCCGGCGTGCGCGTATTCTGCCCCTTGTTCGAAGTCTACGTGGACGAATGCCAATCCCCCGGTGTGGGCACGGTTCGCATCACGGCGGTGTTCCCGAATCGAGCGCGTGTCGAGACCGCGATGGGGGAGCAGTCCGTGACGCTCTCTCCCAAGCTGTTCGCGTTGCTGCTGGCATTGACGGCGGGACGGGGGCAGGCTATCCCCGCCGACGACATTATCTTACAGGTCTACGGAGACGAAGCGGCCGGCGTCACCAACGCCGCCCTGTCGCAACTGGTCAAGCGGCTGAGGGGACGGCTGGACCCCTGCGTGCGGCGGATGACCGGCGACGATACGTACACGTGCGTGGAGACTGTGCGGGACGTGGGCTATCGGTTCAAATGAGGCACACCTAGAGCTGGCTGCACAGCATGCCAGCCGAGAGCAGCGCGCACCGTTTCTGCTGCCGTTCGCACGCCTCGCTGTCGAACTGATCGCGGTGATAGTAGACGATGGGCAGCGTCGCGTGGAGGAGGCTCAGGTGATAGGGCCGTAGATCGCCCACGTTGACCAGGTACGTGGAGGCGCGGCGGCGGATCTCCCGGATGGCGTGCCACGCTTTCTTGAAGCGCTCGTCCGCCAGGGCCTCGACGCTTGGCAGCGCCACTTGCCACTCGGGCAATGCCATGCCACGCCTGATCAACTCCCGCTCGAACGCAACGGCCAGCCCCAGGTCATCCCCGTCGCACAGCCGGGTCAGGACGAACTTGACGTCCGCCTCGAGGCGGCAGAAATCCCGCAGTGTGTGCCCTGCGTCTGGGCCCGGGAGCGTGCCGTCCCGCTCCGCTTCGCGGGTCCGATCCTGCGACAGGCCGTTGCCGGTGTGGGAGAAGTCGATGAACCAGGCGTGCCGTTGCCCACCCCCTTCGATCTCCACCAACACGTTCCGGGCGTGCAGGTCGCCATGGACGGTCGAGCGGTGGATGGGAATGGTCAGGTCCTGCTTGGGCCAGGTGCGGAGGAACGCCACGGGGTCGCGCCAGGGGATGTCCAGCGCAGGACAGAAGCCGGGCCTCAGGCTGCGCTGGAGCTCCTGCCGCGCGACGGTGAAGTTGCGGCGGTAGCGGTCGTCCTCGTCCACCAGCCGCTCCACGTGCTCGATGATGCGCTCTCGCTTCACCCGTAGCAGGTCGTATTCTTGGTATAGGTCCGTGGGCTCCGTTCGCCCGGATCTGTACCAGGCCCGGGCGAGGTGCCCGTAGACCTCGCCGATCAACTCCGACACCTCGGCGGGCGTGTGGCCTTCGTAGAACTGAAGCAGGCTCTGTATATCGTGATCTGGGTCCAGACCTACGAACTCGTAGGCGATGGCGGCGAAATCCTCCCACTCGGCGTACCGGACGAAGCGGGCCGCGCCAGGGAGATGCCAGCGAACGTACGTCTGGAACTTGTCGTGCTCGCCGGCCATCTCCCGCTTCTGGCCCAGTTTGACCACAAGGGACTGTGGTAAGGGAGCACTGCTTTGCTCGCGCCGCAGCCTGGCCAGCACGGTCGCGCTGCCTCCGTGCCCGCCCGGCAGGGGCTCCACCTGCACGTACTTGACGTCCGCAGGAGCCGCTGCGCTTCCCTTCGCATAGGAAGGGTGGCTGAACAGGATCTGAAGGAGAGAGAGGAATTCGGCCCGATCCAGGTGTTTGTGCCCGGCGATAGACGGGATGTCCCCCCGCAGGGGCTGAGCCGCCAGGTCCGTGAGCGCGCGGTCCGTCCTGCGCAGCCGCCACCACAGATAGCCGGCGACCCCGTCGAGCGCCAGCGTCAACGCGCCCAGGACGAAGACGAACCAGGAGTTGAAGCGCACGTGGAGGAAGTCAGGTCCGGCGGGGTAGAGGCAGGCCAGAATCACGGGGCTGACGGCAGCGACGGCGGCGGCGAGGAACAGCAGCCGGGGGAGCGCGCCCGCGATTGCCCGCTTCATGTGCTGACCGGCTCCCCTGCATCCTTGCCCTTGTCGCTCAGCATCCCGCCCGAGCGGCCATGCTGCACGGCGACGACCTCGGCCAGGATCGCCAGCGCGATCTCGGCCGGCTCCCGTCCACCCAGGTCAAGCCCCACCGGGCCGTGGATGCGTGCTACCTCGGCCTCGCCGAAGCCCGCCTCGCGCAGCGCGGCGCGGCGCTTTGCCTGCGTGGTGCGAGAACCGATGAGGCCGACGTAGCTCGCCTGGCTGCGAAGCGCAATCTGCAACGCCGGCACGTCGAACTTGGGATCGTGGGTCAGGACCACGACCGCGTGATGTGGTCCGAGCTTGTCGGCGTGTAGCGCGTCCTGGGGCCAGGCGATCACCAGGTCGTCCACGGTGGGAAACCGATCCCGGGTGGCGAAGGCCCGCCGCGCGTCTATCAGGCGGACGTGGAAGCCCAGCGCCTGCGCCAGGGTGACGAGCGGCGCGGCGATATGCACCGCGCCGACGATGACCAGCGTCGGCGGTGGGGTGATGACCTCGAGGAACACGTCCCCTTCGGGGTCTCGATGCAGGTCGGCGGCCGGGCCGGGGAACAGCAGGGTCAGCAAGGGGGCCAGGGAGCCGTCGCCCTCCAGGCGGCCGTCGGGCCAGGCGAGCAGGTGGCCGCCGACTGTCTGCCCCCGACCGTTCGTAGACCTGACAGGGCGGATGGGTACATCCGTACCGAAACCTGTCAGGTCTATGCCGGAGTGCCGTCTGCGGTCTGCATCGGCAGTGGCGACATTCGCCTCCGCAGGGATAGTTGAACGGCCCAGGCGCGTCGCCAGCGCGATGGTCTCCTCCGCCTCTACCGCCTCCAGCACGCGGCAATGGATGTCCGCCAGCGGCTCAACGTAGACCTCGATGGTGCCCCCGCAGGCCAGGCCGACCTCCCAACCGCTCTCGTCGGAGGCACTGTAGCGGAGGCGCTTCGGCTGCCCGCTAGCGAGCACCTCCTGCGCCTCCGCGAAGACCGTGCCTTCCACGCAGCCGCCGCTGACCGATCCGGCCATGTGGCCGGAGGCGGTCAGCGCCAGGCGAGCGCCCGGCGGCCGGGGGGACGAGCCTTGCGCCCACACCACCGTCGCCAGCGCAACCCGCTCACCGGCCGCCAGCCAACGAGCCAGATCAGTCGCTATCTCCCGCATCGATCATCGTCTAAAAAACTGGTTCCTACACGTCAAAATGCGTGAACTGCGGCAGGTAGTCCTGATTCTGCCGGAACATCTCGTTGACCATGTCCTTGATCTCGGCCAGCGAGAGGACCGCAGCGGTCAATGGATCGTGGGCGATGGCCTGGAAGACCAGGCGCGGGTCGCCGGTCAGCGCCGCCTCGACCGCCATCTCCTCGATGATGGAGCTCAGGTTCGTCAGTGCCGCGCATTGTGGCGGAAGCGCGCCCACGTGGACCGGGTGGAAGCCGGCCTTATCCACGAAGACCGGAACCTCCACGCAAGCACCCTGCGGCAGGTTGGTGATCAGGCCGGTGTTGGGCACGTTGCCGTTGAAGTGGAAGATCTCGCCGCCCTGCCAGGCGTTGATGATGTAGGCCGCGTACTCGTGCCCGCGCTCCAGGCTGATCGGGGTGTCCTCGGCGAACCACTTCCTGGCCTCGTCCTTCCAGGTGTTCTCCTTCTTCTGGTACTCTTTGAGGATATAGGCGTACTCGCCCGGATTCCAGCCCGTGCCGTGGGTGCAGTACTTCTCGATCAGGTCGGGGCGTTTGCGGAACCACCAGTTATACTCCGAGTTGTGCCCGCTGGATTCGGTGACGTAGTAGTCCAGGTGCAGGAACATCTCGTTCCGCACGATCTCCTCGTTGTAGATCTCGGGCTTCTGCACTGCCTCGCGGATCAGTGGATAGGCGTCCTTGCCGTTCCATTCGTACTTGAGATACCAGGCCTGATGGTTGATGCCCGCGCAGGTGTAGGTGATTTCCTCGAACGGTGCGCCGATCCACCGGGCCAGCATCATGGCCGTGCCCTGTACGCTGTGACACAAGCCTGTGGTGCGGACGAAGGACTCACGCTGCATCGCCCGGCACAGCATGGCCATGGGGTTGGTGTAGTTCAGGAAGATGGCGTCTGGGCAGTAGCGCTCTATGTCCTTGACGATGTCCAGCATCACCGGGATGGTGCGCAGCGCGCGGAAGATGCCCGAGGGGCCGCGCGTGTCGCCGATGTTGGTGTCCACGCCGTACTTCTTGGGGATCTCGATGTCGTGCCGCCACACGTCGGTGCCGCCGGCCAGAATGGTGCACAGTACCGCGTCGGCCCCTTCCAGCGCCTCCGCACGGTCCAGTGTCGCCTCGACCTTGGCCGGGTAGTTGCCCATATCGACGATGCGCTGGACGGCCCTCTGGGAGAATTCGAGGCGCTCGGCGTCAATGTCCATCAATGCCAACGTGGCGTCCTGGAGCAGGGGGAAGGTGAGCATATCACGCGCCAGGCCGCGCGTGAATCCCAGGCTCCCTGCACCGATGAAAGCGATTTTGCTCACAATGACCTCCTAAGTCGGATTTGCACTGTCCCCCGCCAGGCGAAGTCAGAAGTCTCCTGCCTCCAACGTCGCGGGGGCGCGGTGTAACAGCTATGATACCACCCAATGGCCACTGCGCAAATGGCCGCCAGAAGAGCGAGCAGGGATGCTGCGGATTGTTCCAATCCGAGCGGTCCCAAGCCAAACCACCCGATGGCCACGGGGCGAATCTCCCGCCGGGTCAGGCTGGTCAGGACGGCGCTGAAGCGCCTGCTGCGAGCATCGCCGCGACGAGCAACGGCGCTCAAGTATGTTGGCGTCGCAGGAACCCGATCACGCGGCTGAGCCCCAGAACGGCAAGCCCACCCAAGAGGAGCGCTGCGCCGAAGCCCAACCTGAGCCGGAGCGCGGTGGCCAGCGCGGCGAGGAGGAGTCCCAGCGCGTCCACAACCAGCAGCCGCTGCAGGTGTCGCCGTTCCAACGCTCGTTGCCCCTCGACCCGCCCCACCGAGCGCAAACGCTGAGCGAAATGATCCAGGTCCCATGCAGAGAGCGCCGCCCCCACGGCGCACAGCATCCACCCGGTCCTCATCCCCAGCCACAGCCCGAAGACCGCCGCCCCTACGGAGAAAACCAGCGCCAGGGAGGCTATCCAACCCCAGTCGCGCCACTGCGCCAGCAGCCAGACGAGGCCCACGCTCAAGATCGCAAGCATCCCGGCCCAGCGGCCACCCAGGCCGTAGCTCGCCCCCAGCGCTGCCGTGGTCAGGATGATGCTCAGAATCGTGCCGGTCAGCGTCGTGCCGGTGGAGCGGGATTTGGCGGTCGTAGCCATGGTTACATCCTCACTTTACATCCTTCATGGGGACGGCTAGCCCAGCCTAGCGTGTCATCCCCACGGCCTGGAACCAGCGCGGCGCGCGGCTGAGCGCGACGTGGGCCACCTGGCCGAAAGGCTTGTCCACCTGCCAATCCACGACCTGGACGCCGGCCTGGCGCAGCCTGCGCATCAGGAGCACGCGCTCCAGGCGGGCGATTCTGGCGGCGAGGTCGAGTGCCGCCTGCGGCGCGTTCGGTCGCGAGCCTTTTCCCTCAAGCACGCCGAACCCCTGCACCTCGAAGGCAACCGGGTCAGGGCTGATGACCAGGATCTGATATCCGCGCGCCCGGAGCCGGACGAGCATGGGCAGATCGTCGTTGCACAGAGGGCTGACGAGGACGACCTGCGACCGGGCGGGAAAGAGGCGCGTTGGGAGCCGGTCCAGGCTCTCGAAGATCATACCCTCCCCGGTCTCGGCCTGGGCCAGCGCGCGCAGGATCCGCTCCCGCTGCACCTTGCCATAGCCGGGCAGCGTCCAGTCTAGAAACTGGCCGTAGACGAGCAGCCCGACGCGGTTGCCATCGCTCAAGAACGCGTCCGCCAGCGAAGCCGTGGCCTGGACTGCGTGCTCGAAGAGCGCCTGGCCTTCCAAGCGGACGTTGGTCCGGAGGCGGGCATCCAGGATCAGCCCGACGTCGGCGATGCGCTCCTGCTCGAACTCGTTGGTGAAGATGGCGCGGGGGTGGCGGGCGCTCACCCGCCAGTTGATCCAGCGCCTGGGGTCGCCCGGCTGGTACTCGCGCACGCCGAAGAACTCCACGCCGGAGCCGCTCTGCCGGGCGGGGACGGGGCCGGCGTAGGCCCGCGTACGCAGTGGGCGTATCGTCACGCGCTTCAGGCGCGAGACTTCTGGCAGGATGATCAGTTGGCTCCGGGCCGGGAGACGTGTCCGCCGCCGGAACAGACCCAGGTGGTCGCTCACCGTCACGCGGATGGGGGGAAAGTCGTGTTTCCCGCGCGGCCCCCTCACGGTGTATGCCAACGCCAGCGCCTCACCAGGCGGCAGCGTGGCGATCATGCTTGGTTCCCCATCGGCCAGCTCGAGCTTCCGGGGGATGGGAGCCTCGACTAGGACCTCCTCAAGCCGTGGGCCGGCGTTGATCACCGAGATCTCGACGGCGACGGGCGTACCCGGAGAGACGCGTTCGGCGCTGAGCGTCCGCGTGACGCTCAGCCGGAGCTCGTGCGGCCCGTATACGAACGTCGCGCCCAGGTAGATCACCAGCGGCAGGGCCAGCGCGAGCAGCCTGCCATCCAGCGTTGCCAGGCCGAGGAGGAGCAACGCATACGCCAGGCCCGCCAACAGCAGGAGCCGCCTCGTCCACACCGCTCAAGCCCCCTCGACGACCGGGATGGGGACCAAGCGGAGCACGTCGGAGATCACTTCGTCGGCGGCGTGCTGCTTCATCCACAGGTCGGGCTCCAGGATCAGCCGGTGGGTGAGCGCCGGTGCGGCGAACAGCTTGGCGTCGTCGGGGATCACGTAATCGCGGCCGTGCATAGCGGCCCACGTGCGGGCCAGTTTGAGCAGGGCCAGCGAGCCCCTGGGGCTGGCCCCGACGGCCACCTGCCGATGCCTGCGCGTGCGATCTGTCAGCGAGACGATGTAGCGCTCGATGTCCGGGTCTACGTGCACGGTCTCCACGGCCTGGCGCATGTGCAGCAACTCGCTTGCATCCGTCACCTGCCGCAGGTCGAAGTCATCGTGCCCCCGCTCCCGCCGGCGCCGCAGGATCTCCTGTTCCTCATCCGGCGAGGGGTACCCGACCGAAAGCTTCATGATGAACCGATCGAGTTGAGCCTCGGGCAGGGGGAAAGTGCCCTCGTACTCGATGGGGTTCTGCGTGGCGACCACGATGAACGGCTGCGGCAGTTTCATCGTCTCGCCTTCCAACGTCACCTGGTTCTCCTGCATAGCCTCCAAGAGGGCCGACTGCGTCTTGGGCGAGGCGCGGTTGATCTCATCGGCCAGGATGATGTTGGCGAAGAGCGGGCCTCTGCGCAGCGTGAGGCGGTACGCCTGTCCGCCGGGCTGTCCATCCCCGGCAGGTTCGTAGACGTATCCGCCCGTGATGTCGCCGGGCAGCAGATCCGGCGTAAACTGAATGCGCTTGAAATCCAGGCCCAGCGCCATGGCGAAGCTCTTGGCGATAAGCGTCTTGGCCAGCCCAGGGTAGTCCTCCAGGAGAACGTGGCCGCCGGTGGTCAGGATCGCCGCCATGATCTGCTCCAGCAGCGGCCCCTTGCCAACGATGGCCCGCTCGACCTCTTGGATGACCCGTCCGGCCAGCGCGGATACTTCGGCGACGTCAATCGTCATGTCCCACCTCCTGTCGGTGGACTGCTTTTCACGTCCAGTTGGCGCTCCAGGAACTGAAGCACCTGTTCTACGTCAAGGTTGGGGGCCGCAACTTGTGCGCGCCGGAGACGGTGCCGGAGCTTTGCCAGCAGGGGGCGCCCGGGCGACCAGGCAGAGACAGACAAGGGCACCACGCCGGCCTGCAGGTACGCCTGCACTTGTGAGGGGGCGTCCAGTTCGCCGTTCCTCACGAGCTGCCTGACGTGCTCATGGGCTATCTGCTCGCGGTAAGCCAGCGCGTCGACGGCCAGTCGTGCCACGTGCTGGGCGAGGTGCCACCTGGCATAGCGCCTGCGGGTGGCCCATTGAATCCGTCTCGCCCAGACGTACACGCGCCCGCGGCGCGACGTCTCCGCGCCACGTACGGGCCACCTAACGCGCTGGCGCCTGATCAGGCTCCGGGCGGCGACGAGCAGCGTGCCGAGGAGAAACGCGGCCCACAGGAGTGACTGGGGGATGCGGCGGAGAAGGAGTTGAGCGAACCAGATCATGTACAGTAGCGGCACCGCGACTCGCTCACGCACGACGCGCCCGAAGGCCAGGGCCAGAGGAAGCGCCAGGAGGGACACCAAGCCGACGAAAATGAGCAGACTTCTCGCCCGGTTGCTCGTTCCCTCGCTCATGCCGGGCTCCTGCAGGCTTCGACGATGGCCTCAAGAGCGGCGATGGCCTCGCGTTCTTCGCGCTCGCCGGGCACCTTGACGCCATAGCGAACGACCTCGAAGAGCCGTGTCAGTCGCTGCACCGGTTCATCTGGCAGGCCCGCTTCTTGTAGGCGGGCCTCGAACTCCCTGGGAGTCATATCCTGCTGGCGCCTGATGGCCCGCCGTTCGTCCAGGATGCGCGCCATGTCGACGTAGCAACGGATCACCGTGTTCCTCACGTCGCTGCCGGCCTGCAGTGAGTCGAGCGCGTCCTGGGCCTGCTGGCCCAGACGCCCCAGCGCGTTCGCCGGACCTTGAGTGCGGTGCCAGATGGCCAAGGCGAGGCTCGCGAGCAGCGTGGCAGCGATCAAGCCAAGGACGAGACTGACTGCTGGCACGAGCCAGCGGGGGGGAGCGGCGATGAACTCGGCGATGGGCACCGGAGGTAGCGCCTCTGCCGGCCCCGGTCCGCCGGAGTGCGCGCTCTCCTCATTCACGTTGAGGAAGTCGGTCAGCGCGTGTGAGAACAGATAGGCGATGGCGAAAAACAGGAGGAACGAGACCAGCCCGCGGAGCACCTGCTTCCGAAACTCAGGCGAGATGACGAAGTAGACGATGGCCACGGGCAGTAGCAGCAGGGCGCCGATGAAGATCGCCCGGGCCAGGGTGAGGAGGGCCTCACCGCCGGGCAGCGCGCCATACTCGCCCTTCCACTCCAGATCGCCACGTCTGAGTGAGAAGGGCTGCCCGGGGAGCAGACGGACTTGAGACACGCCGGCAGACAGGAGGACAATGGCCAGCACGGCCACAGCCAGAAGCGAGAGAAGGACCATCCGTTGTCTGTCGCGCCTGGATGCCGGCATCCGCATCATCGGAAACCCCCACCATACGTACGGTCCAATTCTACCCTGCCCGGCTCGTGTGTGCAAATCGCCACGACGCGCTGTAGACCCTAAAGGTTTTCCGAAACCTTTAGGGTCTGATGGCGCGCTAGCGGAGGGGTAGGTGCAGACCCCAAAGGTTTCGGAACGGATTGGAACAATCCGCACCTTTAGGGTCGCTTGCGCTATCCGGCCGGAACCGCCTGTGCCAGTTCCCCGGCCTGGGCCTGGATCTTGCGGATGGCGGCGACGGCGTCGTCCACGCCCTGGCGGCCCGCCCGGAAGATGCATTCATCGAGCCAGACGGCCTCGTGCTCACAGGCGCGTTCGGCGTGTGGCAAGTGCATCTCGTCGAACGCAAAGCGCTCTGGGAAGGCGCTCGGCACTGGCAGCCTGGATGCCTGGGGCTGGAAGAGGCTGTAGTGGTGCATGGCCTCGTAGCCTTCCCAGCACGGTATCCCTTCGGCTGTCAGGGCATAGCACACCACGTCGTGTGCCACTCCGAAGACCTCCGGCTGGACGGCGAAGACGTAGCGGTAGAAGGAGCGGACCGTGTGGCGCGGGTCGCGCCTCAGCAGGCGGACCCCAGGGACCTCGCTGAGCCCTTCCTCCAGGTAGGACGCCATCTCCGCGCGCTCCTTCATCTGGTCAGGAAAGCGTTGGAGCGCGACGATGCCCAGCGCGGCCTGGAGTTCGGTCATGCGGTAGTTGGCGCCTAAGGTGAACGTCCCCTCGCCGGGCGCAGCGGCTTGTGATCGCTCGTCTGGATCAGGGTCCGCCATGCTCGCTTCGTCGGGTGACTCGATTTCGTGGTGTGGTGGGGCCACGGCGTGCGCACGGCCGCAATCGATGATACCGGCGGCTCTGGCTGCCAGTTCTGGCGTGCGGCACAGGAGCACACCCCCCTCGCCCGTCGTCAGGATCTTGGACGACTGCAGGCTGAAGGAACCGAAATGGCCGATGGTGCCGGCGCCCCGGTCGCGCCACCTGGCCCCATGCGCGTGCGCGGCGTCCTCGATCACGATCAGGTCGTGGCGCTCGGCGATCTCCATGATCGCGTCCATATCGGCCATCTGCGCACCCAGGTGCACAGGCATGATGGCTTTCGTCTGGGGCGTGATCGCCGCCTCGACGCGCTCGGGGATAATGCAGTAGGTCTCGGGGTCCACGTCCACGATCACCGGGATTGCCCCGGCGGCCATGGGCGCGGCGGCGGTGGCCTGGAAGGTGTAGGCCGGCACGATCACCTCGTCGCCCCAGCCGATGTTCGCCGCGCGCACGGCAACCTCCATCGTGACCGTGCCGTTGGCCATGGGCACGGCGTAGCCGCCGCCTTGCATCTCGGCGAAGCGGCGGCCGAACTCAGCGGTCCGTGGCCCCGGGAAGGGGTAACCGCCCCAGCGGCCGGACTCCACGACGGCGGTGACGGCCGCGACGTCTCGCGCATCGTGGACGGGCCAGGCGGGATAGGGTTGGGTGCGGATGGGCGTGCCGCCCAGAATCGCCAATTTGGACATAGAGTCGGACATGGAAAAACCTCCTTGGAAGTTGTGCACAACCAGTATAGCGACGGGTCTATCTTGCTTGCTTGACGATTGCACGCGTCGAGGCGATCAGCGCCTCGCGCACGGCGGATGGATTCATTCTTGCCTCTCTCATACCTAACAGCACGCCTCCGACAACCGGCGGCACGCGTAACCGCCTGAGACGAGCGCCCGGTGCAACGGCGTGGATTGTATGGCGCATGGTCTCGGTCAGTTGCGGGCTGCCGTCGAAGAAACTGCCGCTTAGGATCACGTCGAAGGACGCCTGCTCGAGGTTGAGTTGGCGGATGACGCCAATTGCCAGACTCCCTAACTCGCGCCCGGCCCACAGGATGAGGCCGACGGCCACCGGGTCTCCTGCAGCGGCGACTCGAAAGACAAGTGGGGCCGCCTCGGAGCCCAGGTTGATGCGCTCCAGCGTGAGACCTTCGAGCAGATCCTCGACGTCCCGCGCGCCTGTCAACTCGACAAACGCCTGGCTCAGATCGGTGGTCGGGCCGCGACGGGTCCACTCGAGGGCGATGGCTTGGATGGCCTTGGCGACGAGTTCGTGTCCACCTGCCGCCTCGCCCAGCCACAATCCCATGCCGGTGACGCGGCCCTCGCGCCGGTCAGGGTCCCATCCCCAGCAGTTGCAGCTCGTGCCTGCCACCACGGCGACTCCCCAGCCTTCTGCCGCCCCGGCCAGCAGGCCGATGAGGGCGTCGTTGACCAACCCTACCGGCGCATGCAGCCCAATCGTCTGGATGGCCTGCAGTGTGGGCTCCCGCTGGGAGGACCAATCGTAGCTGGCGATGCCGAAGCCGGCGCCGGCGATTTGGTCCACGGTGATCCCGGCGGCGGCCAGCGCCCTCTCGGTGACGGCCTGGAGTACCTTGGCCAGGCCGTCGTAGCCCACGTTCTCGGGATTGCCGGGACCGCTTTCGCCAAAGCCCAGCGCCCGCCCGGACTGGTCGGCGACGAGCGCGTGGCTCTTGGTACCGCCCACGTCAACGCCGAGGTAATATCGACGGATTGGGGCAATCTGCGGCATGCTCGTCTCCCTGACGGGCAGGCACGGACGGAGCGGATTGGAACAATCCGGCGGACTGAAACAATCCGGCGGACTGAAACAATCCGGCGGACTGAAACAATCCGGCGGACTGAA
>CAZYSK010000025.1:0-16708 GCA_964649415.1 uncultured Anaerolineales bacterium | reverse complement strand
ACAATCCGTTGGAGCAATCCGCGCCTGCCCCTATCTCTGGATGGGCCACTGCCTGAGAGACCAGGCTCTTGGCGACGTGCCGTCGCATAGAACCCGATTTCTCGACGTCGGCCGTCAGAACGGCTTGGTCAGAACGGCCTGATCAGAACTGCGGCAGGTAGTCTCGGTGGGTCTCCAGCATATCGTCGAGCACGGCCTGAACGCGGCCGGCCGACGGGCCCAGCGGATGGGCGAGCAGCGCACGGTAGGCCGAGTCCCGGTCGCCGTGCACAGCCGCCTCCACCGTCAGCAACTCGTACATCTTCGCCTGCGCCAACAGCCCGTAACACACCGCGGGCAGCGGCTCAGCCGGGAGGGGATGGATTCCACTCGCGTCCACCCGGCACGGCAGCTCCAGCACCCAATCCTCCGGCCACCCCGCCACCGCGCCGCCATGCTGCACGTTCACCACGTGCGTCTCTCCCAGGTCGTTGTGGTGAGCGTTCAGCAACTGCGTCGCTACTGTCGAGTAGTACGCGCCCCCGCGCTGCATCAGCCCTTCGGGTGGCTCCGTCCGCTCCGGTTCGGCGTACTGGCTCAACAGCTCCGCTTCGATGCTCATCACCTCCTCCGCCCGGGATGGCGGCCACTTCTCCTGTGCGGCCAGCTTACGCTCGGTTTCGTAGTAGTATTGGAGGTAGTAGTTGGGTATCATCCCCAGCACCTCTATGGTGCGCGGATCCCACTCTGGGTCCGGTTCGTTCCGCAGCCGCTCCAGGTAGCCCTCCAGCACCTGGGGCCACACGTCCACGGACGCACGGTGAAACTGGGTTTTTGGCGATGTACCATCGCATGGAAAACCTGGTTTCTTGTTTGCCGCCGCGGACGCAGCCGACGTCGACCGCGGACGGTCGGGCAGACGGTCGGAGTCAACGTCCGCAATGTCCGCCTCGTCCACGACGAATCCCCGGTGCCACGAAAGATGGTTCAGCCCCAAGGTATTCAGCTCGGCCCGCTTTGGAGAGATCGATACACCCTGCTGCTCTTCCAGCGCCTTCAGTATCCCCATCTTGGTCGTGATCGGCGCGTTGCACACACCCACCGCCGCGACGTCCGGCGCATAGCGGCTGAGGGCCTCGGTGATCAGCCCGGACGGGTTGGTGAAGTTGACCAGGAGCCCGTCGGGGGCCAGTCGCCTGAGCCGGGTGGCGATGTCCAGCACCACGGGGATGGTGCGCAATGCTTTAGCCATGCCGCCGACGCCGGTGGTCTCCTGGCCAATCAGGCCGTGCCGCCGGCCCAGGTACTCGTCCTCGCGCCGTGCCTGCATTCCGCCGACCCGCAGTTGCGTGATCACGTAGCGGGCGCCGTCCAGTGCCTGGTCAAGCTCCGTGCTCAGATGGATCGCGAAGGGTGCGCCCCGGGCCTGGACCAGTCGCCGGGCGAAGCCGCCCACGACGTCCAGCCGCTGCGCCGAGATGTCCATCAGCCACAGATCGGTGAGCGGGAGCGACCCCACCCGCTCCACGAAACCATTGATCAGCTCGGGGGTGTAGGACGATCCACCACCGATGACGGCTATCTTCATAGCGCTCGTTTCTGTTGTCTTCTCGCTGTTGGATGTTACTTTCATAGTTCGACCACCTTTCCCGTGCGGGCACTCCGATATGCCGCGTCCACGATTCGCATGTTGATCAGTCCCTCGTTTCCACCCGGCTTGGGCGTTCGCGCGTTGTGCAGGCAATCGCTTGCTCGTGGCCGTCGGCGATGATCCACCCACCGAGGAGGGGAACCCGGTCTGTGTCTTCGAAGTTGAGCGTGTTGAGAAGCCGTTGCCGTTTCGTATTCATGTGGTTCATCCTCCAGGACCGGTAGGGGCAGGTCTCGTGCCTGCCCTGGCCCTCTCCCTACCCCCTACGCACAGCGCGGTCACGTCAGGGACAGCCACATGAGCGGCGAATCACCAACTCGGTGGGCAGCAACACCAAGTCGTCGGCCTGGCCCGTGTGGATCAGGCGTACCAATTGGCGAACGGCCTCGCTACCCACCTGCTCGATGGGTGCGCGGACGGTCGTCAGAGCGGGCATGAGGTAGTCGGCCAGGTGAACGTCGTCGAACCCTACGACGGCGATGTCCTCGGGTACCCGTTTGCCGGCTCGCCCCAGAGCGGCAATCACCCCCGTGGCCGCCTCGTCGTCGCCGGCGAAGACCGCGTCCATCTGTACGCCCTCCCTGAGCCACCGCTCTACCGGCACTTGGGCCATTTCCTTGTCGAACCCACCCATCGCCACCAGCGCGGGATCGAACGGTATCCCGTGCGCCTCCAGGGACTCACGATACCCCAACTCGCGCCAATAGGAATCCTCGTGGTTCTCCGGCCCCCGCAGGAAGGCGATGCGGCGGTGGCCGTGCGTCTCGATCAGGTGGTCTATGAGTTTACGGGCACCGGACTTGTTCTCGGACGTTACGTAGGGGATGTTCAGGGACTCGGGTGGCGACTGGTGCAGCAGAACTACCGGGAAGCTGACCCGGTGCAGGTAGATCAATTCCGTCTCCTCCAGGCTGCCGGCAAACACCAGCAAGCCGTCGGTGTTGTGCGGCCCCATTGGGCGGTGGAAACCTGTCTCAGGAACTGGCTCACCCTGGGTGCAATAGATCAGCAGACCGAAGCCGGTCTCTCGGGCACCGGCCTCGATTCCGCGCAGGATCGGGGCGAAGAAGGGCGCGGATATCTCGGTGGTCAGAAGCCCGATCAGGTTTGTCTTCTGGCTGGCCAGTCCCTTGGCGGCCGCGGATGGCCGGTAGTTGAGCGCCACGATGGCGGCCTGGACGCGCGCGGTGGTTTTCTCAGAAACGGGCGCCGTATGATTGATGGCGCGGCTGACCGTGGCGATGGAGACGTTGGCGCGCTCCGCTACATCGGCAATCGTGACGCGAGAGGGGGTCTCTTGTTCGGTCATGGTCCACTGGGCTCCTGCGAGGATGTAAGCGCTTTCTGAAAGCGCTTACATTATACCAGCAAACCCGACGTCTGTCAAGATGTGGTAGGTGCTTTGCTGGTGGAGAGTGACCCGTTATGGGGGCGTGGATGCGTGGATAGACGCACGATCAATGGACCGCCGGCATCCTGCCGGCATGTTGTCCGCGGTCTCCGCGCTCAGGTCTGCCGAACGGACGTCTGCGTCCGCGCCGTCTGCCCTGTCAGAGCTACAATGACATGGCCGAGGCGTCTGCTGGCCTGGCTATCCGTTTGATCCAGGCGATCTGATCGAAATCGGCGTCGAAACTGGCGATCGCGGGGATTCCCCGCTTACGGCAAGCCAGTGCGATGAGGGCATCGTTGAAGTTCAGCTCGCCCTGCGAGGTCTGGATGAGGTCAAGTGCCTCGGAATAGAGATCGGGCACGTCGGGCAGGATCCAGGTGAGCGCGTCAAGCGGCACCTGGGCGTTCAGGCGGTCCAAGAGCGCGGGTACTTCGGCGGCACGGTTCTTCTCGCACAGGCGGCGGGCGGCCGCGCTGACCGCCTCTGTCGCCACGCAGTCGAAGTAAACGGGCTTGACGTCGGCCTCCAGCAGGGCAGCCACCAGGGCCGTGGCCTGGGCGCGCCAGATATCATGGGGGTCGAGCAGGGCGACCAACACGGAGGAATCCACGACGATTGTGGATTGTTTCGATTCGTGCGTTCTCATTGCTCAGACTTCGTCGTAGAGGGCTTCTGTGTCCGCCAACGCATCCCCACCGCAGCCATCAGGGATCAGGTTCACCCAGGCATTCAGGCTGGAGGCCGGGGTCGCCACCGTGGGATAGCGCTGTGCCGGGTAGGGCCGTGAGGGTTCGGCAACTGCCCCTCGGACGGCGGCACGCGTGGTGGACGCTTCAAGTCGGGCCATCAGGCGTTCGTACTGCTCGTAGCCGACGATCACCGCGACAGGACGGCCATGCTGGGTGATGTAGACTGCGTTCTCTGACTCGCGAGCCGCGTCGATCACGTCACGGGTCTTGCGACGCAAGTCACTGACCGGCACTATTCTCGTACCCATATACACCACCTTCTTCGATGTCGATCGTGACATCATATTGTGCGATAATTGTACCGCTTTGGGAGCGCTTTGTCAATCTGGTTTCCTGGGCCTGACGCGGCTTGGGTACGGTTTCCTGCAGAACACCAGGTCTGCTTGTCGGGGAGTTCGCGCAGTTCTCAGGAAGCGAGGCACACCAGTGTGCCGGTCGGGACTTGTATTGTACCGCTGGGTGTGCTAGGATTAGCCGGACACTGGTCATAGGTCTTGGGCGAACCGGATTGGACAAGCAGTGAGGCGATAGCATGGCTGGGGAGCGGATTCTGATCGTCGAGGATGAGCGCGCGGTGGCACGTGGCCTGGAATACGGGCTGGCCAACGAGGGCTTCAACGTGATGTGGGCCGAAACGGGACAGCAGGCGCTCGACCTGGCTCGCAGCCGCGACCCGCACCTGGTTCTGCTGGACATCCGGCTTCCCGACATCAGCGGCTTCGACGTGTGCCGCCAGTTGCGCGTCGAGGGGATGCGCCAGCCGATCCTGATGCTCACCGCTCGGGACGAGGAGCTTGACAAGGTGCTGGGCCTGGAACTGGGGGCCGACGACTACGTGGTCAAGCCCTACAGTCTGCGTGAACTGACCTCGCGCATCCGGGCGCTCCTGCGCCGCGCCTACGGGGAACTTGCCAGTCCAACTCCGGGAGGTCGGGTGAGGTTCGGCGCGGTGGAGGTAGACCTGGAGCAGCTGCAGGTCACACGGGAGGGGAAGCCGGTTGATCTGACGCCCATCGAGTTCAGGGTATTGCGCTTCCTGGTCAGCAACCTGAACCGCCCGTGTAGCAGGTGCGAGATGATCGAGGCAGTCTGGGGCTACGCCAGCGACATCGGCAGCGACCGGACGGTGGACGTGCACATCCGGCACCTGCGGGAGAAGCTGGAGGACGACCCCGCCGACCCGCGCTGGCTCGTGACTGTGCGCGGGGTGGGCTACAAGTTCAAGCCGTGAGTCGGAATTGTTGCGAAACCTTAACGTCATCACAACGACGGCGCAATGTCTCCATGATACAATACGCGTGTAGTGCAACCAGAACTTGGTAGAGGAGGTATGACCCAATGAACAAACGCGTATTGAAGATCATCGGCTGGGTGCTCGCGTTCTTGGTGGTTCTGAGCGTGGGTGCGGCGGCCGGCGGGGGCGTGGTCTACGCGCTGACGCAGTCCGGCAAGCCCTTTGCCTTGATTGGCACCGAGCCGTCTGATCCAGAACCGGGCATCGTGATTGCTTCGGTGACGCCCGATGGACCGGCGGCCGAGGCTGGCGTGGCGCGGGGCGATATCCTGCTCCAGGTGGACGGCGAGCCAGTGGACGACCTGGCCGAGCTGATGCGTGTACTCGGTGAGCACGAGCCCGGCGACGCGGTGAATCTGACGGTGATGCACGGTGACGACGAGCGCACGGTCGAGGCGACGCTGGGCGACCACGACGGCAGGGCCTATCTAGGCATTGTTCCCTGCTGTGGTTCGTTTGGGCCGGGGCGGGAGGTGTTCGTCCGCGCGATGGAGCCGGGGGCGTTGATCACCAGCGTGGAACCCGATGGGCCGGCGGACCAGGCCGGTTTGGAGGCGGGAGACGTGATCACGGCTATTGACGAGACAGAGCTGGATGGTGAGGCTGATCTGGCGGACGTGATCGCCGCGTACGAACCCGGCGACGCGGTGACGCTCGAAGTGAAACAGCCCGGTGAGGAGTCCCACGAAGTGGCGATTGAACTGGGAGAACACCCCGAGGAGGAGGGCGTGGCCTACCTGGGTGTGCGCTATCAGCCATCGTCTCCGGTCCGTATCCATGTTGACGAGTTCGACATCGAGCCCCTGCCGTTTCCGGGCCACAGGCTGCCTCTGCCCGAAGGGCTTCCCCACGACCTGCCGTTTGAAGGGGCGGAACAGGGCGTGATCGTGCGGAGCGTGGCCGAGGACAGCCCGGCTGCCGAGGCGGGCCTGGGACAGGGAGACGTGATCACGGCCATCGACGGCGAGCCGGTCGAGACGCCGAAAGACCTCTCCGACGCCGTGGCCGAGCGCGAGCCAGGGGATCAGGTGACACTGACGGTCTACCGGTCTGGAGAAGGGTCTGAGGGCGCCTCTGAGGATGCCAACGTGATGGAGATCCAGGTCACGTTGGGCGAACATCCTGACGAAGAAGGCGCGCCGTCCCCCCTACAAAGGCGCCATTCTGATGGCGCGGCGTACCTGGGGGTCACGATCGGCGGTTTCTTCCGTATCCGGCGTTTCGAGGGCGGCGAGCGGTTCCGCGGCAGGTACCCCTTCCAGTTTCACTTCGATTTCGATGCGCCGTTCGATGAAGTGCCCCCGGCCTGGAGCGACCTGCTCGATCTCGACGATGTACCCCACGACTTCGAGTTCGAGTTCCCGCCTGTGTCGCCTGACAGTGGCGAACCATCATCCACACAAAGGCGCCATTCTGATGGCGCGCTATAGGTGAGGAACGCGGCAGACTGTACCGGTCCGCCGGATTGCTTCAATACGTAGCTGGTGGTGCTTTGCGCCGGGTGGCAGGTGATGCGCTATGTTCCATTCGATTCGCTGGCGGCTGGTGGCAAGCTATGTGCTCCTGACCCTGCTGACGGTGAGCCTGGTCGGGCTGTTGGCCCTCTCGCTGATCAAGCGATACATGGAGCAGCAGGAGCGAGACTACCTGACGGAGAACGCCGAGGCGGTGGCGCGCCAGGCTGTGCCCTTGCTGGAGACCGCTGTCCGTTCACAGGGCCTGCTCGAGCTGGTGACCACCG
Organism: uncultured Anaerolineales bacterium; assembly: GCA_964649415.1. Taxonomy (GTDB): domain Bacteria; phylum Chloroflexota; class Anaerolineae; order B4-G1; family B4-G1; genus CAZYSK01. Next base: position 9,901 of record CAZYSK010000025.1, on the reverse strand, counting down.
CCTCCTTCCTGGGCAATACCCAGGTGAGAATCCTGGACAGCGAATACCGGGTCTTGGCCGACTCTGGATCTTATGCCGAGGATCACGAATTCGTCGTGATCCTGACGTCGGTGGAGATGGGCGCTCATACAGCCGGCCTGAGCGGCACGGTCTCGATCATGCTCGTGCCCAACGTGCAGCCTGCGCGCGTGGGGATACCTCTATCTGACCCGCTCGGCCTCTTCGAACGGCTCCCCTTTGACGAATTCTCCCCCGACACGGAGTTCACAGTCGCGCGCCGGCTGGAGGGTCCGTGGGGGCATCGCTTCATCTTCGGACCCCGGCAACATCTGGGGGTGGTCCGGCAACTGCCGGTGGATGTCGATGACTTGCCGTTGCCGGAGACGCCAATGGGTGAGTCTCGACCACGTTCAGAGCGCGTGGTCACCGTGCCGATCAGCACCGGGACCGAGATATTGGGCTATGTGGAGCTGAGCAAGGGACCGGACTTCGCCGCCCAGGCACTGGCGACGGCCCGCCGCGCCTTCCTGCTCGCCGCGGGGGGAGCCACGCTGCTTGCGGTGATCGTCGGCCTGCTGGTGGGCCAGGGGTTGACCGCGCCGTTGCGGGCACTGATGACCGCCACCAGCCAGATGAGCGAAGGCGCGCCATCAGAATGGGGCCTTCGTAGGGGTGACGGCGACATGTCCATCCGTGCGCCCGCGCGCGGCAGGGACGAGATCGGGCAACTGGCCCGGCAGTTCAACCAGATGGCGGAGCGACTGGAGGCCAGCTTCGCTCAATTGGAGGCCGAACGGGACACCCTGCGCCGCTTCATCGCGGACGCATCGCACGAGCTCCGCACGCCGATCACGGCGCTCAAGAGCTTCAACGAGTTGCTGCAGGGCGCGGCGGCGGACGATCCCGCCGCCCGTGATGAGTTCCTGGCCGAAAGCCAGGTTCAACTGGAGCGGCTGGAGTGGATCACGCACAACCTGCTTGATCTATCCCGAATCGAAGCCGGGCTGGTCACTCTGGATGTGGCGGACCACGACGTGGGCGAACTGATCGAGGCCGCAGTGGCTGCCTTCAGGCCGCGGGCGCGCCATCAGAATGGCGCCTTTGTAGGGGTGACGGCGCGCCAGCAGAATGGCGCCTCTGTAGCGGGGACGGCGCGCCAGCAGAACGTCGCACTCCTGGTCACGCCCCCACCGTCCCCCGTGGTGCTCGCGTGTGACCGCGCGCGGATCGTGCTGGCGCTGTCCAACCTCCTGGACAACGCGCTGAATTGCACGCCTGCCGGTGGCCGGGTGGAGATCGGCGCGGAGACGACCGACCAGGGCGTCCAATTGTGGGTAGAGGACACCGGCCCTGGCATCGCCCCAGTTGATCAGCCTCGGGTCTTCGAGCGCTTCTATCGGGGCCGGGAGAGCCAGGCTGAAGGCAGCGGCCTGGGCCTGGCCATCGTGCGCAGCATCGTCCAGGCGCACGGTGGGCGCGTCACTCTCCAGAGCGAGCTAGGCCAGGGCAGTCGCTTCGTGATCGAGCTGCCCCGTACTGACGCCGAGTAGGGCACAGGCAGATCTGTCGGAGCAGTTGCTGACGATCTGCGAGCGTGCTACAGAATCCTGCGTCTGTCTAGTGCGCACGACATGCGTCCCCTCCACCAGCCTTCCTGCCAGGCCGACGTTGGTCGTCATTCACCACTGAGGGTAGCGGTGCAGGTACGCAGCACTTGTTGAAATATGAGGCACTCGCGTTCAAGCATCCTGGTTGATCTTCCAGGATGCTTTGCTACGCCCCAACTTCATCATACATGCCGCATTGTCGCCAGAAATCGGTGTGCTGCAGGAGTTGTGCCAGCTGCGCTTGCCCGTTGCCATCCCATAGTGTACACTCTGGCGGTACCAGCCTTCGGTTTTCCCATCCCCCCCCATGGAGAGGGGACGATGGAGGGCACATTCCTGCTGTGCGCATAGGAGGTCAAACATGCCTGAGTTGCCTGTCAGCTATGTGAGCATCGTCTTGAAGCTGGTTTTCTCCCTCCTGGTCTTGGTGGTTTCACTGGTCGCCAATCGCGCCCTGCGCAACCTGTTGAAGATGCAGATCAGGGACCCGGCGCAGATGCGCACCCTGTACACACTAGTTCGCAACTCCGTCTTCATCGTCAGCAGCATCGTCGTCCTATTCATCTGGCTGGGCTCCGGAAGTAACCTCACGGTCACGATGGGCATCCTGGGTGCGGGAATCGCCTTCGCATCGCAGGAGGTCATCGGCTCCTTCGCGGGCTACGTGAACATCGTCACCGGCAGCCTGTTCCGCGTGGGCGACCGGGTGCGCATCGGAAACGTCGTTGGAGACGTGCTGGATATCGGCATCCTGCGCACACGAGTGATGGAGATCGGGGAGTGGGTGCATGCGGACCAGTACACAGGACGCATGGTCACGATCGCCAACCGCGTGGTCTTCTCCGACCCGGTGTTCAACTACACGCAAGGGTGGCACTACCTCTGGGATGAGGTTGTGATTCCAGTCACCTACAGCAGCGATTGGCGATTGGCGTGCGAAATCATGCTGGATCACGGCCAGGAGTACACAGCAGATATCCAGGGGCAAGCTCAGGCCGAACTTCGTGACCTGGTCCAGGATTATCCGGTGCGTGAGACGACGGTAGAGCCAACGCTATACATCGCTATGACGGACAATTGGATTGAGTTGACGTTGCGCTACGTCGTTGATGCCTACGCGCGTCGTCGGGTCAAGGGACAACTCCACCAAGAACTCCTCCAGCATTTCGAGTCAGAATCCGGCATCACCGTCGCGTCGGTGACTATGGAAATCGTCGGCTTCCCTCCCCTGCGCGAAAAGTGAGTGTGTCTCACGAATCGAAACAAAGCCAGACGGCGCGGATGCAGACATCCTGGCGCAGAGAACCCGCGCTATGAATAACCGAGATGCTATTGCCCGTTTCCGCGCGTAGAATCGGAGGGCGCAGACAGGCGAGAGTGAAGGAGGCGACATGATACGGTCATTGTACCGCGAACAGGATGGGCGCATTCGGACCGACCTGCGCCCAGAGCAGTTCAGCGCTGCACTCCAGGATACCGGCGGCTTGCTGTGGGTGGACATCTCCGCGCCGGAGACGAGTATCGAACCGGCGAATACATGTGAGCCTATCCTGTGCGAGACGTTTGGATTTCACCCCTTAGCCGTGGACGATGCTCTTAGGGAGACGCACGTCCCCAAAGTGGATGACTGGGGGCATTATCTCTATCTGGTGTTGCACGCCATCATCGTAGATCAGCACGACGATAACCGGTTGGACACGTTGGAGTTGGACACATCGGAACTAGACGTATTCTTGGGCAAGAACTACCTGGTCACCTATCAGGCTCGGCCCATCGCCGCCGTCGACCGTGTCTGGTCGGCCTGCCAGCGGGATCTGCGTTATCTGGGAAGAGGCGCATCCCATCTGCTGTACAGGCTGGTTGACGAACTGGTGGCCGACTGTATGCCGGCAATAGAGCACCTCGACGAGGCAATCGACTGGATCGAGGATCAAGTCTTTGACAACCCCACCCAAGCCTTGCCGGAGCGGCTCTTCGTACTCAAGCGAGCGCTGCTCCGGCTACGCCGCGTGATCGCGCCACAGCGCGAGGTGCTCAACAAGCTGGCGCGCGGTGACTACGATGTGGTTGATGCCGATCATCGTGTCTTCTTCCGCGACGTGTACGATCACCTCGTCCGGCTGCACGACATCAACGAGAGCCTGCGGGATCTGGTAGGCAGCGTACTGGATACGTACCTTTCGGTGGTCAACAACCGTATGAACGATGTGATGAAAACGCTGACCATCGTCACTACGTTGTTCATGCCGCTCTCCTTCATCAGTGGCTTCTTCGGCATGAACTTCTTCCAGCCCACCACGCCGCTCGATGTCTGGACAGGCCGGATAGCGTTTGGGCTAACGCTCGCTGCGATGTTTATGACGCCTATTGGCATGTATCTGTGGATGAGGAAACGGGCCTGGACGTAGCGATCCACGAGGACAGTGAGAGAACGCTTGGGTGGGAACGGAAGACAGCGGGCTCGACCAATTCGACCGGGCCTCTGGTACGTTCATCCATCACCGGGATACCCCAAGTGATCCCGGGACGCTGCCCGGTAACACCGTGGCGACGATCTACGAGGATGGTAACCCCAAGTCGACACAGGCGCGGGCAGCGGCCCAATAGCGCTACAACGCGGCCAGTGCCTGCTCCAGATCGGCCTTGAGGTCCTCGACGTCCTCGATGCCGACGGCGTAGCGCACCAGTCCCGGCGGTATGCCGGCCGCGGCCATTTCTTCTGCGGAGCATTCCACGTGGCTGGTGACGGCCGGCGGGCCAACGACGGTCTCGACCTGGCCGAGATTGGCGGCCATATACGCGTACCGCAGGCGCGGCAGTAGGCGTCCGATGGCCTCCAGCCCGCCTGCGACCGCGAAGCTGAGCACACCGCCGAACCCCCGCATCTGCCGCCTGGCGATCTCGTGACCCGGGTGGCTCTCCAGACCGGGGTAGTAGACCCTCTCCACCTTGGGGTGGCCCTCCAGGAAACGAGCCAGCGCCAGCGCGTTCTCGTTCTGCCGCTGCACACGCAAGCCCAGCGTCTTGATGCTGCGCAGCAAAAGCGCGGCGGTGTGGGCCTGCATCGAGGGGCCGGTGAGCTCGCGATACCGGTAGACCGTTTCGACCAATTCCTTATCGCCGCAGAGCACGCCGCCCAACACGTGGTTGTGCCCCGCCAGATACTTGGTGGCGCTGTGAATGACCAGGTCGGCGCCCAACGGGATGGGGTTCTGGTTGATGGGCGTAGCGAAGGTGTTGTCAACGATCGTGATGGCACCCACCCGGTGCGCGGCCTCAGTCAGCCGTGCCAGGTCGAGCACCTTGAGGACAGGGTTGGTCGGTGACTCCAGGTACAACACGTCACAGCCCTCGCCAACAGTCGTCTCGATGGCTGCGTGATCCTCTGTCGCGCACACCTGGCACTCGATGCCGAAGCGGGGGAGTATCTGCGTGAAGTGGAGATACGTCGCGCCGTACGCGTCCCGCACGCCGATGGCGCGCTGGCCCGGGCTGAGCAGCGCGAACAGGGTTGTGCTGATGGCTGCCATGCCCGTCGCGAAGCTGGTAGCGCTCTCCGCGCCTTCCAGGGCGGCCACCTTCTCTTCCAGAAGACAGGTGGTGGGGTTGGAGTTGCGGCTGTAGATGTGTCCCGCAGCTTGTTTCAGCGCGACGGCCCGCCAGGTATCTAGATCCGGGTAAGCGAACCCTGAGCTCTCGACCACTGGCGGTGAGATCGCGCCGGTGGCGGGATCGGGGCGGCTCGTCAGATGTACCGAACGGGTCGAGGGACCCTCCTCGTGATTCATAATCGCATCTCCTCACCAATCTACCAATTTACCAATCTACCAATCTACCATTCTACCAATCTGCCAATCTGCCGATCTACCGATCTACCTACCATCCCACCGTCGTCTAGATGGCACGCTCCTCGTCTCCTGGCGTGCCAGGATTGGAATCAGGTTGTGCTGCTCTCGCGCTTCGACGTCTGAGCACGATCCAGATTGGCCCCACGCTCATCGCGGTGAGAACGACACCGACCAGGAATAGAACGCGATACCCTGCCGCTTCGACGACGTAGCCCCCCGCGAGGCTCACCAGGCCATAGCCAAGGCCCATCGCCATAGACACCGCACCATAGGCGGTTGAGCGCCACGTGCTGTCAACCATCTCCATCTGAAATGCCTGCAGGGCGGGCAGCCACACAGCCGACATCGCCAGGACGCACAACTGGGCTCCAGCGGCTGCGGTCCAATGGGGAATCAGCACCAGCGGGATCAGACCGATGGCGACAGCCAGCGTCGAAATCATGGCTAGCCAACCGTTGCCATGGCGGTTGGCCAGACGGGGTGTGAGCAGAGAAGCCAGAATCGCGAGGACCTGGCCTGCTCCTGTGATCAGCCCGATCGAAGAGGTCTGAACACTCAGTGCAGTGTCCATGTAGGCATTCCAGAAGGCCTGGGAGGTGGCCCACCCGGCGTGGCGCAGGCACACATACACGCCCATCAGGACAATCGGGAGCAGTGGCAAAGCCGCCCGCGGTCTCGCTGGCTGCCTGGACGCAACCGGCTCCACCGGCCCGACCAAGCTCAACGGGATGAGCCCCAACGAGGCGAGACCTGCGCCGACCCATAGCCCGCAGCGATAAGGGCCTGGCATGTTCAGGTTCTGGTGGAGAACCCGGGCGAAAAGGCCCGGCAGGACTCCGCCGAACACCGTTCCCGCGAGCATGCCTGCCCCTCGAGTCGCGCTGCCCAGAGCGTAGGCGCTGTTGCGATTCCGTCTCGTGGTCGTTGTCGCCATGGCAGCAACCAGGTTGACGTTGAGTATGGACCAGCCGGCGATCGTAGCCACGTTGGAAACGATGGGCCAGAATTCGCGGGCCCAGGGCGGCACGAACTCGCTCAGGGGCAGCGCGGTCATACCTATCGCCGTGACGATGCCGCCGAGGAGCAGGGTTCTCCGTATACCCAGTCGCCTGCCCATCGCACCACTGACCATGCCCATGCTCATGTAGGTGAAGGCCCCGGCAGACTCGAACATACCGACGTAGCGTGGGCCGTGACCCAGCCGCAAGACGTAGAGTACTCTCAACAGCGTCTGGATGCCGAAGAAACCGAGCGCGAATATCGCCGACGCGGCGATGAACAGCCGAGTATTCCGGTTGAACTGGGACAGCGGTGCGTGCACGACGTTCATACCCTCCCGGCGATGTGTGTGGATGCTCTAGCAAGGATTCCGGCTTCGGGCAGTTCATCACCACCTTGCCTGGCGCTTTGATCTGATGCCGTCACTCCTGGCCAAACAGCTCGAGCGCCTTCTCGGCCACCCGTCTTCCCAGGAGCCTCGCGCGTTCTTTCTGTTTTTCGTCGCCATCTCGTATTGAGACGGCTCCGTAGTGCGTCATCGGCTTGCCCTTGCTCGTACCTGCTGTGTACACCAGCATTCCACGCACCAGCATCTGCCCGATGAGCCCCAACTCGGCCACCGCCGCCCCGCCGCCGACGAAGTTCTCCGTGGCAAAGGCGCTGCCCAGCTTTCCCGCCAAGTCAACCTTCGCTGTGTCAAACCACCGCTTCATCTGCCACGAGAAGGTCCCACAGTATGTTGGACAGCCAAAGATCACGGCCTCGGCTTCAGACAAGACTTGATCGTCAATGCTTTCGATGCTCATCAGCACGACTTCGATCGGATTGGCACAATCCGCTCCATTCCCCATCTTTGCACCCTCTGCAACGATCTGGGCGACTTTCTCAGTGTTACCGCTCTCAGAATGATAGACGACTGCGATTTTCATGTTTCTCCTTGACGACTGTTGTCATGTGCGATTTGTCTTCTGGTGGACATCCCGTCCACCCACTCAACCGATTCTCGTCTCACAAACGGCTCCGTCAGTCTACAGGCAACGGCTGCTCTACCCACCGTCGCTTCTCGTGCGAGATGTAGACTGCGTCCAAGAACTCCTGTGCCTTCATTCCCTCGTAGAATGTGTGTAGCCTGGCGCTTCCTCTCCACGGATGGTGGCTGCGCAGTACGGCGCTAGCTCATTGCTGATTCAGGGTCACGTCTCCTGCAACAAGCCTTTGAAGCGCGCCATCGGCGGTGCGCAGGAGCAGCGCGCCGTCCTCGTCTACTGCTTCTGCGACGCCGACGAGCGTCGCTGTGGCGGTGAGCACCTGCACGGGCTGTCCCAGCGTCGCCAGACGGGCTGCCCATTCGGCGCGAGGGCTCTCGCCAGCCTGCACTCGTGCGTAGCGGGCCTCCACCCCCGCCAGCAGCGCTGCCAGCAACACGGCCCGATCTACCGTCAGCCCGGTCTCCGCCAGGATGCTGGTGGCGTCCGGCGCCAACCCCGGTAGATCCGCAGCCGACACGTTCACGTTGATGCCGATGCCGACGATCACGTACTCCAAGCGCCATGGTTGGGTCTCGGGCTTTGGTCTCCGGGCTTGGGCCGTTCCCGTCACCTCTGTCTCCGTCAGCACCCCGGCCAACTTCCTCCATCTCTGGGGCTTGGGCTTTGGCCCTTGGGCTTTGGGATTTGAAACTCGGGATTCGACGACGAGGTCATTGGGCCACTTCAGTGCCACACCCGGCCCGCCTACCTCGATCACCGCGTCAGCGGCCGCCAGCGCGCAGAGCATGGTCAATTGCTGGGCCTGCGCCGGGGAAAGGTCGGGGCGGAAAAGGATGGAACAGAGGAGACACGTGCTGGGTGGCGCCACCCACCGCCGCCCCAGGCGTCCCCGTCCGGCCGTCTGCACGTCCGCCAGCACCACCGTGCCCTCAGGAGCGCCCTGTGCCGCCAGGTCGGCCGCCACGTCGTTGGTCGAGCCGGCCTGGGCCAGGGCGAGCAACTCCTGCCCGAAGACCTGCGTTCTCAACAACGTCTTGACGCGCTCCGCGCTCAGTCGATTCACCGGCATCCTCCGCAAATGCCCACAATCCATGTTCCATATACCGCCTCAATTCTACCCCGGCTCTCCGTTATCGGCAATGCGCTCTTGTCTCCTCGTCTTTCTCGACGGCACTCCGGCAGACCTACGGACGGATGTCTGCATCCGCCCCTACTACGAACTGGCTCTACTACGAAACGAGTCTCACTATCGGCAATCTGCGCGATTGCGCCCAGAGGCAATCTGAGGTACAATCGGGAGCAATGAGCCACCTGTGGACTCCTTGGCGGATGGCATATCTTCGCGGCGACGATCCCCTTCCAGAGGAGTGCTTGTTCTGTCTCAAGGCCCAACTGGAGGACGCCGAGGCGCACATCGTCCACCGAGGACGGCTGTGCTACGTGATTCTCAACCGCTACCCCTACAACAACGGCCACCTGATGGTCGTCCCCTACGCCCACGTGGCGACGCTGGAGAACCTGGATGCAGAGACGCTGGCCGAGCTTATGGCGCTGACCCAACTCAGCCTGCGCGTGCTGGGGCATGCCTACGGGCCACAGGGGTTCAACGTCGGCATGAACATCGGCGAGGTGGCCGGGGCGGGCGTGGCGGGGCACATCCACCTGCACGTCGTCCCCCGGTGGGGAGGTGATACCAACTATCTGAGCATCACCGGTCAGACCCGGGTCATCCCCGAGTGGCTGGACCAGACCTACCAGCGGTTGCGGCCGCTGTTCGATCAGATGAGTGCTGAAAGAAGCGGGAGCGGGACAGAGGACGGCTGTAGTGCGTCAACGCAGTCGAACGCTTTGGATGCAGGCGGGGCGAGTGACCGAGTCAGGGAATGAGCGAGCGCATGACACACCCTTGCTCGGAGGCATTGGCTACGGGGTTAGCGTTGCGCGTCTGCATCGCCGTCATTGATTTCACTGATAACCACAGCGATTCACAAAGAAGGAGAAGGCACAATGTCCAGGAATCCCCGTGAAGCCGTCATCGTATCGGCGGTTCGCACTCCCATCGGTAAGTTTCAGGGCACGCTGGTGCCCCTGGCCGCTCCCGAACTGGGGGCGGTGGCAGTCCGAGCTGCCGTCGAGCGGGCCGGGGTGGACCCAGCCTCGATTGACGAGGTGCTGATGGGCAACGTCGTGCTGGCCGGGCAAGGCCAGGCACCCGCCCGACAGGCGTCCATCAAGGCCGGCATTCCGCCCACCATCGGTGCCACCACGGTCAACAAGATCTGCGGCTCGGGCTTGAAGACGGTTATGTTGGCGGCAGCGATGATCGCCGCCGGTGATGGCGACGTCTTCGTCGCCGGCGGGATGGAGAGCATGAACAACGGGCCCTACCTGCTCCCAAAGGCCCGCTTCGGCTACCGGCTGGGCGACGGCAAGCTGGTGGACGCCATGGTCCACGACG
>CAZYSK010000024.1:0-74683 GCA_964649415.1 uncultured Anaerolineales bacterium | reverse complement strand
AGCGGTTGTGGGGTTAATAGCTCCACCCAGGGTTCGAATCCCTGCCTCCCCGCCTCTTCTACAGACCTGCGTCTGCTCATCGAGAGTTGCGCCCACGCGCCACTTCCTCGACGAGCCGGCGCGCCCTCTCGGTGAGCGCGTCGAAGTCGCCAACCTCCAGCAGCTTCTGGTTGATCAGTGCACTGCCCACGCCGACCGCCGCCGCCCCCGCCCGGATGAAGTCGGCCGTGTTATCCACGTTGACGCCGCCCACCGGCACGAGTTCGACCTGCGGAAACGGCGCTTTGATGGCCTTGATCAGGGACGGGCCTCCCAGCCCCGCCGGGAACACCTTCACCATATCCGCGCCACACTCCCAGGCCGTGAGAATCTCGGTTGGCGTGTAGGCACCCGGCATGACCGGTATGCTGTAGCGGCGGCATATCTCGATCAGGGCCGGATTGAAGGACGGCGACACGATGAACTGAGCGCCCGATAGAATAGCGGAGCGGGCGCTCTCGGCATCCAGCACCGTGCCGGCTCCGAACAACACATCTGAGCCGTATTTCGACACCGCCTGCTCGATGACGGACAGAGCGCCTGGCGTCGTCATCGTCACCTCAATCGCCCTCACACCGCCCTCGCGAATGGCGTCGGCGGCGCGCAGCAACTGCTCGGAGCTCTTGGTCCGCATGATGGCGACCACGCCGGTGTCCCGGATGAGCCTTATGCTCTCCTGATGATTCATCTTGTCCTCCTCAACAACCCTCAAAGACGCGCTCTCATCGCGCGGTACGTTTGCCGCCCCCCGTCACGTCGGCCCTCATGAGCGCCTGTACCTCCCCCTTGGTGACAATCGGCAAATCGTACATCAAGGTCTGCTTCAGGCGCGTGGCCGCGTCGCCCACGAGCATCCCCTTCTTGATCGCCGCCCCCCGCTCGCCCTCGGTCAGCAGGCCGTAGTAGAAGCCGCCGTTCCACGTATCGCCCCCTCCCAGGCGGTCCCACAACACGATCGGGCGTACCGCCGCCGATCGGACGAAGTGGCCCTCATCGTCCATCGCCGCGCTCTCCCAGCGGTGGCGCTCGTGCGTGTCAGGGTGTCGGATCGTCACGCCGACCACCTGCAGGTGGAACCGTTCCATCAGGTCGCGCATGAACGCCTGGATATCCTCGTCCTCCAGCCGTCCGATATCGCCCTTCACGAGATCCTCCGCACTGACCCGGCCGCAGTTCATGCCATAGATCCTGGCCATGTCCTCAATCGTGGTGATCAGCACGTCCACGTGATCGACGATGAGCGGCGTCATGACCGCTCCGGCCTGCGCCGGACTCCACAGCGTGCTGCGATAGTTGTAGTCCAACCCCACCCTGCACTCCGCCGGCTTGGCCGCCATCGCCTCCCGGAACGCCTCCAAGAGGTAGTTGCGCTCGTAGCCGCTATGCGCGCTCAAACCGAAGGTGATGCCAGACGTGTGGAACAGCAGGGCGCCCGCCAGCGCCGACTCCCAGTCCACCATGCCAGCCCCCAGCTTGCTGGCAGCCGAGTACTTGCGCTGATACCAGCCCGCCCCCCGCCTGGGCGTGCGTCCCAGTTCGTACAGAAAGCGGCCTATGGGCTCGGTCTTCTCGGCCCAGACGAAATGATCGGTGTCCACACCTTGCTCCCGGGCCACGTTGCGCAGCATCCAGCCGTAGGGGTTGTCCGGCACGCGTGTGACGTACGCCGCCGGGACGCCCAGCCGGCTCAGCATCACGGCCAGAGTGAATTCACTCCCGGCCAGGGACACGCTCACACGCCGCGTACGCTCCAGCCTTTCGTCGTCGGCTGGCGTGTCGCGCACCATCGTCTCGCCGAGAGTGACGAAAGCGGCGCCGCGACCCGCAAACCCGCCGAGATCGTCCGCCTCGATATCGAAGAATTCGAACGATGACATATCCGCCTCCAACTCGATTCCGACGGGGACGTCGAGCGCTACCCCGCGAACTTCGGTTCCTCGAACCCCCCGACGCCGGTCGGAAGCCGAAACAGATCGCCTGCCAACGGCTGGCCGGCCCGCTCCACGTCGCTCAGGCCAGTCCACGCCGAGGTGATGTACAGGTCCGTCAACTCCGGCCCACCAAACGTGCAGCTCGTCGGGCGCTGCACCGGCATCTGGATCTCGCGTTCCACCTTCCCATCGGGATCGTAGCGCGTCACTTTCCAGCCATCCCAGCGGGCGCTCCACACAAAGCCCTCGCGGTCCACAGTCATGCCGTCAGGCACACCCTTCTCGTCAGGCGTGTGGACAAACGGCCGCCGGTTCTCGATCGCGCCCGTGGCCGGGTCGAAATCATAGGCGTAGATCATGCGCACGGGAGAGTCGGTGTAGTACATGGTCCTGTTGTCGGGACTCCACCCGATCCCATTGGAGATGGTAACCCCCGACTCCATTCTGTGGACAGAACCGTCAGGGTCCAGGCGATAGAGGCTGCTCGTGGGATCCTTGCTCATCGTGCCCGCCCAGAATCGGCCCTGGCGGTCGACACCCCCGTCGTTGAAGCGAGCGCCTGGCTTGCCCGGCTCCGGGTCCGCGACGAAATCCAGCGCCTGAGATTCGGGGTCCCAGAATGCAAACCCATCCCGGGTCGCCAAGACCAGGCCGCCCGAGGCCCGGAAGGCCAACGCGCCGACCGGCAGGCCCACGTCGAAGCAGCTGTGCGATCCGGTCGTGACACATAGCCGGTGGAAGCAATGTGCCTCGATATCAACCCAATAGAGCGCCTGCTCCTCACAGCTCCATATCGGACCTTCGCCCAGCCTGCAGTTGATTGAGAGAACGTGTTCTATCTCACTCATGCGTATGCCTCTTCTCCACTTATTTCACCCCGCCTTACCTGGAGCTAGTCTCCCGCAATTGCGTTGGTGCAACCGCAACCCGGAGTATTAGCGTAAAGAACGCCAAGAGTGCAGAGAAAACCAGGAATCTTAAGATAGACTACCTGCTTGCCATAGTCGGCACAAACTGTATTTGGACAGAAATCGCCTACTTGGCAAACTTTGGCATTTCTCTACCCTCCTTGTGCTGTTGACGAGTGCCAGCAGTATACACTATTCATCAACTACACTCAAGAGGCAGGGAGGGAGACTACCAGTATCGCGATGTCTGAGAACGTTGGGGCTGCTGCCCTACTTTTCGATCTTCGCCGCCCTGGTGTTGCTCTATCATCTACGGATTCGCGTGGTGCGGGCCGACGCCGCCTACTTCAACTACGCGTTCCTCAACTTCATCCGCAATGTGCTCCACGCTTCCGCGAATGTCGACCAGGAGGCCACTGAAAAAGCCCCTCCCTGAGCCGGTAAGTGGGGCGAACGGCGCAAGCCAGCGACTTCACGTTTCAAGGTGCTCGCCTTTGTCAACACCTGATCAATTATGAAAGGGTCTCAAGCACACAAGGCGTAGACGTATCGTCTCAATATGTAGGGGCGAACCCTTGTGGTCGCCCTCTTGGGCAGGTACAAGACCTGCCCCTACCCCGAGCTACTGAGAAGATACGCGCAGACCATGATGGGATCCAGGAGAAGGACGTTGTGTTAGAGCACCTGTCCGGGCAAAGCGCCAGTGTGTTGGCACTGGTCAACGACGATCACGCCATTGACGATGACGTAGGGGATGCCCACTGGATACTGATGTGGGTCAGTGAAGGTGGCTCTATCAGCGACAATCTGGGCATCGAATAAAACCAGGTCTGCCCACGCACCCTCGCGCACCTCTCCCCGGTCGGTCAGGCCGAAGCGCCGCGCGGTAACCGATGTCATTTTCCTCACCGCTTCCTCCAGCGAGAGTGTCTTTTCTTCCCGCACATAGCGCCCCAACACGCGGGGAAACGCGCCGTAGTTGCGTGGATGATCTTTGCGGCGGGCCAGCACGCCATCGGGGGACAGCGATGAGCCGTCGCTGCCCACCACTACTAGGGGATGGCGCATCAAGATCCTGACGTTGTCCTCCAATTGGTTGAACCACACACACACTGCGCGTCCCTCGCTGACCACCATCAGGTCAAAGGCTGCATCCAGGGGGTCCTTTCCTTCGACCTCAGCGATCTTGGCGACGCTCTTGCCTATTACCTCCGGTCGGCCTTGGCAACCACAGACGACGATGTCGGCCCACTCGCGTACACCGCTGCGATTATCCCACTCGATGCGGCTCTCCTCGTAGTCTTTCCTGAGCCGCGACCGCATTCCTGGGTCACCGAGGCGTTTTGCGACCGCTTTGTACCCGCCAGACTGTGCCCAGTAGGGCAGTATGGCCGCCAGCCAGGTCGAACAGGCGTTGTAAGGATATTGATCGCAGCCCAGGCAGACCCCCCGTGATTGAACATCATCCATCGCAGCGATCAACTGGTCAACATCATTCCAATTGCGGTGGCCCGACAACTTGAGGTGGGCGACCTCCACCCTGATCCCGGCCCGCTCGCTGATTTCGATAGCCTCGCTCATGGCATCCTGCCATTGGAAACTTTCGCTCCGGATGTGGCTGGCATAGATGCCGCCGTGGCGCGCTGCTACCTGTGCTAGGCCGATCAGTTCATTGGTCTGAGCATAGTACCCTGGCGGATAATACAGCCCGGTGGACAGCCCGCGCGCTCCTTGCTCCATGGCCTCCGCTACCAGCCGTTCCATCTCTGCCTGCTGCTCGGATGTAGGCTGCACATCATTGTAGCCCAACACCGAACCGCGTACCGTGTTGTGGCCGACCAAAGGTACCACGTTCAAAGCCGTGCCTGGGTCGCACAGGCAATCCAGGTATTCGGCCATGCTCGTCCAGGTGACATCCAGGTCAAACCTCTGTGCTTTGGCACGCATCTCCTCTACCGCTGCGCCCAACAAGGGAGCAGGTGAAAAGCCGCAGTTTCCGGTGACCTCCGTGGTCACTCCCTGCCGGATTTTGCTCTCAGCCCGGGGGTCGACCAATAGAGGCAGGTCTGAGTGCGTGTGGGGATCAATGAAGCCGGGAGCCAAATGGAGATCCTGCGCCTCAATGGTGCGCACCGCCTTCTGCTCGATACCATCCGCCACCATGGCGATGCGGCCTTCTGTCACTCCTACGTCAGCCTTGAAAGCCGGCTTGCCTGTGCCGTCTACCACGATGCTGTTCTTGATTAGAATGTCTAGCATATACCTGTAGCCTCCTGTGCGACGACATATAGCAGTCCACACCCATCGTTTGTTGCTTCTCGAGCACAAATGACCACAATACAATTATGACAGTGGAATTCCTGACTGCCTTTGTAGTCGTGGCCATTCCTGATAACGTCGTTACTCTTACATTTTGTGCACCGGTATATGCTAATGGGTCAGTGCGCAGACACTATTTGTCTGCCATTCTCTTCAAGAGCACGGCTGCACGTGCCGGGTTGAAGACACCACACACACAAGGCTCTGCCAATTTCTTAGCCGCTTCCTCTGGTGTGCTCTTGCCAGCCCTCACATCGGCCACAGCTTCCTGAACAAGGCCGAAACTCACCATACCGTGGCCACACATTGTGCTGATTTCGAGTATTTCTTCTGCAGGGAGCAGCTCCACCTTGCCCCACACGCCGAGTGAATGCTCCACCGTGTGCGGCGCGGGCGTTAGCCCCAGCTCGCGGCACATCTCGCGTACGGGATCCAACAGGCCGCTCACCACCACTGACAGCCCCAGTTCAGCCTCCTGAATCTCTTTTACTACGACAGCCACGCTATCGATATCGGCAAAAACGGCATGAACGATGGATGTGTCCTGTACGTTGGCCTCAATATCCTCTGTTCCCGCGTGAAAACAATTGCCTGTTTTCATGTCGCCCATGTTGATCGGGTTATGCCTACCCACTATTCGCAAGAAAGCTTGCATATTCGCCGCCGAGCCCACCTCGTTGTGATCCTTGGCCGACATCGCGAAAACGACGTAATCATTCTGAAGGTTCTCAGGCATTCCTTGGCGGTGAAGGGTATGAGTCACGGCAATGCCTCCTCGAAGTACGGTCGTCCCAGACCCAAGTTATTCTTGCCATTCGCCGAAAGTGAGACGCCGAGTCGCTCCATCAGCGGGACAGTAGCCACGAAGTCATTTTGCCGCACCTTGCAGATCAAATCGACACTAAACACGGTGTTCAACTGTCCTTCCACCTCGCGCAGCCGTTCGATGACTCCCGGCACTTTCTCAATGGGGATGGTAAACTCAACGATTGCCGATAAGACCTTCTCATTTAGCACATCAGGATTGAGTAAGCCCTTGTCCTCGTCTACGATGAGAGACGTCACAGGGTTCTGGACCTCAAGGTGAATGCCTAGTTCCGCCAGCATCATCGTCAGAATCTGTACGTCACGGAAGCGCGTACCAGTGCCCGGACGCCCCACTTCCATAGCCATCCCGACCTGGCCATATCTGAATCGCCCAGTCACGTCGTTGGTCTTCATCTCCTCGGTACCACGGCCAGGGATGCGAGTTTCTTTATGTTCCATCAATGGATTGGAGAACGAAGCACGCACCGAACGGGGCCATGGATTTTCTGTCTCGATGATCGCATCTGTGGGGCAACTTGCATTCCGCAGGCAGACACCACACTCCACGCATTCCTCTTGATCGACCTCGGATACACCCGCGTCCGTCAGGTGAATGGCCTCCATAGGGCAATAGGAAATACACTGTCCGCAGCCAACACAGCTGTTAGGATCAATTCTCATTGTTAGCAGCCTCCTTTTGTCTTGTTCTCGACCAAATAGGATGTAGGCGTCCTAGTAGACATGCATGCTGCCGTCCTGCCGACGAACGATCGACATGTAGGCGCGCTGATAAGGATATTTCTTTGCCAACTCTTCGTTGATGTCCATACCCAACCCCGGCTTGTCGCTGGGGTAAGCATAGCCATCACGGAACTCACAGGCTCCAGGCATGATTTCGTGCACCAAGTCGGGAAAGGTCGACCACTCCTGCACACCAAAGTTGGGGATGACCATGCCAATGTGAACGGCGGCCGCCTGGCCAATAGGATCTATGTCGGGGGGACCATGGAAAGCAGTGCGAATCTGGAAAGTCTCAGCCAGTGTGGAGATTCTTTTTGCCTCTGTAATGCCCCCGACGTGAATAGGCCCGACACGGATGAAGTCTATTAGCTGCTCCTGGAAGAGAGGCAGACAATCCCAGCGGGAAGTAAAGAGTTCCCCCATTGCAATAGGAGTCGTAGACGCTTGACGAACGAGCCTAAGACTCTCCCTGTGCTCTGGCCGGATAGGGTCCTCCAAATAGAAGAGGCCATGTGGCTCCAATCGCTTGGCGAGCCAGGCTGCCTCAATGGGCGTCAACCGTTCGTGGACGTCGTGTACGAGATTCACCTCCTCGCCAAGCGTCTTACGCAGGTGTTCAAACAGCTTGGGTGTGCTCAGCAAGTAGGGCCTAGGAGTGAAGAAACTGGTGCCGGGAATACCCGGCTGTGTGGGCGGCTCGTACCTGACCTTCCCTGGCCCACCGTAGCCGTTCAGTTGGGCTCGGACGTACTTGTACCCCTTTTCGATAAAGCTGCGCACGCTGTCCTCTACCTCAACCGGATTGTTCCCGTCCGCATGCTCGTAACAGGCAACTCCCTCTCGGGACTTGCCCCCCAGAAGCTGGTAGACAGGGAGGCCAGCAACCTTTCCTTTGATATCCCACAGAGCCAGATCAATCGCGGCGATGGCAGGCATGAAAATCGGGCCTCCACGCCAGTAGCTCCAGTGATAGAGCAACTGCCACGTATCCTCAGTGTCCAACGGGTCGCGCCCGATGATCAGATGTGACGCGTGCTCGATAGCCTGAGCGACAGTCAGCTCGTTCCCATTGAGCGTTCCCCCGCCTACGCCGTACAGGCCATCCTGGTCTGTCATGACTTTGGCGAGAACGAAATTCCGATTAGGGCAGGTTACAATAACGCGTACTTCGGTGATCCTCATTCTACGACCTCTTCCGTGGTGATGTTGGCATGGTCCTGGGGGCCAGGAACGGCACTCGGTTCTGAACAATCGACTGGATCCAGCCGCTTTCCATGCCACCAAACGATTGTAAGCAGAACAAGGGCTAATGCCGAAGCTCTTCCTCTGACCGAGCATAGGCCCATGTGTATCCGATGGAAGCGATCAGCAGGACGACTACAAGGACCATACTGATAGTGGCGGCCCTTCCCATTTGAAGCTCCTCAAAGGCAGTGTGGCGAATCAGCACGGGAACAGTCGTCGTAGCGTGCATCGGGCCGCCGAACGTCAACAGGTAGACCAGATCGAAATGATTAAAAAGCCAGATGGTACGCAGCATGAGAGCCACCAGGATGATGGGCTTCAGCCAAGCAAACGTAATGTACCGAAACGATTGCCACGCATTAGCACCGTCGATCTTTGCCGCATCATAGAGTTCGAGGGGCGTGGTCTGCAAGCGCCCCAGGAACAAGATGACCATAAATGGAATGTACTTCCAGATTCCCACCAGGATCACGCCAGGCAAAGCCGTTTCGGGACGCATCAGCCACGTCAGGGGACCCTTGAGCAGATGGAGCACGTCGACCAGCAGATAATTGATGACGCCGACTGATGGACTCAGCATGAACCGCCAGACACTTGCCGCCACAACAGCAGGGATGAGATATGGAAACAAGACCAGGCCACGAGCGATAACCCGGCCTTTGAGTTCTTGATGCAGGACTAGCGAAAATACGATGCCCAA
The DNA here is from genome assembly GCA_964649415.1 of uncultured Anaerolineales bacterium. Taxonomy (GTDB): domain Bacteria; phylum Chloroflexota; class Anaerolineae; order B4-G1; family B4-G1; genus CAZYSK01. Next base: position 65,993 of record CAZYSK010000024.1, on the reverse strand, counting down.
GACAAGCTGGATACCCACCCCGAAAAACGACCAGATAAAGGACCGTCTCAACGATGCCCAAAACATCGGCGAATGGAGAACCCAGACGTAGTTGTCCAACCCAACGTAGGAGGACTCACGAGTGATGGTATGGATGCAGTAGAAGCTACTCTGAACCGCCGTCAGGAAGGGATAGATCGAAAGCGCGGTCAGACAGATGATTGAAGGTGCAACCAGACCCCAGGCAAAAACCTTAGCTCCCAGACGCTCGCCCAACTTGAACTCCATGTTTAAACTCCAACTAATGCTAAGTCTAGTGCCAAGAAGGGACTCCTATGTTCCCCTTACAGGTTGGGAGCCCACGCGGGCTCCCAACCTGAACGTTGCAGTAAGGCTACTGGCTAACCACAGGTTTCCAATCTGGATGCTCGGCCTTCCACTCGTCTGCAACTCTCTGCATTTCGGTGTACGCCCGGGTCCAGGCGTCCTCAGGCGTATCACCACCCACGTACACGTCTACGATCATCTGGACACCGAGTTTGGCGCCAAAGACTCCACCAGACCACGGACAAGGATTGTAGGCACAGTCAAACGTGCCCGTCTTGACATCCACTCCCCCCATCTGGAGCTGAGGGAAGCAATCGTGTGTCAGCGCGCCGAAGAGTGTATGGACATCGTCGGCGTACTGCTGCACATACGGATGATCGGATTCAAAGACGACCTGGTCGAGGTCAGTCGTCGGTGGGATCAGGTGACCGGGTACAGTCATCAAGAAACGAGCCAGCCTGTCACCGGTGAAGAAAAACTCCAGGAAGTCCTTCGTCTCCTCAGGCCAGCGACAGGTGCTAGAAACCGCCAGGTAATCGTACGATCCACGCCCTGCATAGACCTTTTCGCCCACAGGGAACCAAATGGCCGTGGTCTTCTCGCGCATTTCTGGCTTGTCGCGGAAAAGGTTGTAGCCCAAGCGACCACCATAGGGATGCATAGCAATTCTGCCCGCGGTGAACGCGGTAATGCCATCGGAGTATGACCAGCCAGTGACATCAGGGGGCGCGTACTCCAGGAGCGCGACATACCTCTCGAGGGCCTCAAGAACATTGGGACTGTCAAATGTCAGGTTGCCCTCTTTGTCAAACCAGTCGCCGCCGTTCTGGTAGACGAAGGGAATAAACCGGTTTTGAGTCGCGCCATTTGCAGCCGCCGGAAGACCGATACCATAGATATCGATGTCTCCGTCTCCGTCCGTGTCCTGGGTCAGCGCCTTGGCAGCCGCCAACAATTCGTCGTAGTTGGTCGGGAGTTCAAGACCGGCTGCATCGAAAAGATCCTTCCGCACCCACAGCGTGGTTTGCGTGCCCCCAGCATAGCCGATAGCGTAATCGTGGCCATCCAGGCTCAACACCGCGTTCGGCTTGAACTTGTCGCGGCCAATACCGTCGACTACATCATCCAGTGGAATCAGGTAACCAGCCTCAACATAATCGCTGAAGTATTCGCGCTCCGGCGACATTATACCCAGCTCCGCTCCCACAGCCTGGGCTGTTACCAGTCGCTCCATTTCCGTGCCATGTGGCATGAGCACCAGGTCAATGCGGACGTCCGGGTGAAGTTCCTCATATTCGGCAATAATCTCCTGCCAGACAACCACCGATTCGGGGTCAGATTCAGTCGTGCCTAAGGAGATCGTTTTGACTGATCCTTCAGGGAGTGGGGCCGGAGTTGGTGTCACCACTACCTCGACCTCGACCTCGACCTCGACCTCCGTCTCCTTCTCGATTTCTACCTCTACTACCTTGGTGACCTCGACCACCTCTGGTGTTGGCGCCGGGCCACATGCTACGATCCCTATGCTGAGGAGAAGCACCAACGTGCCCCCAATCAGCCCTCGCTTCAAATCCCTTCTCTTCATTGTTGCGTACTCCTCTCTTGATTCTGATGTCGGTTCTTTTGGACCAAAGAGCATCCAACGGTACTCAACCGGAACTGGCCATGTATCTCCTTCCCTATCCACCTCCTTTTAATTGTGTCGCTCCCAGGCGGGGTCAGAGTTAGGTCTACCCTTTCACCGCCCCTCCGCCCCATCCCGCTACCAGGAAACTCTGCATGAAAGAAAACAGAATGACAACCGGCAAAGTGATCATCACCGAGGCAGCCATCAACAAACCCCAAGAGTTAGGGCCAACCTTGCCCATGAAAGTTGCGACGCCTGCACTTAGTGTCTGGTGATTGGATGACCAAAGAAGAACTGAGGAGAAGAGGTATTCATTCCAGGCCACATGGAAAGCGAACAAGGCTGCAGAAATGATGCCTGGAAGTGCCTGAGGAAGGACCGCGTGGACAAAAGCGCGCCAGCGGCTACATCCGTCTATCCAGGCTGCTTCCTCAATCTCGTGTGGTATCCCGGCGAAGTAGGAACGCAGTGTCCAAAGACCATACGGGATTAGGAAAGCATTATTGGTAAGCAGCAGCCCATACAGGGAGTCGTTCAGTTTGAGTGAATAGATAATCTTGAACACTGGGATGAGGAGCAGAACTCGGGGTACCATGTAGGCAAACAGGATCACGCGGGAGAACACTTCAAACGCCCGGTAACGGAATCTCGAGAAGGCATACGCTCCCGCGACGCTCACCGCAATCGAGGTCAACGTAGTGCCGATAGAAACAAGAAGACTGTTGCGGAACCATATCGGGAACAGTGTGGTGTCGAACAGTATCCGATAGTGTTCCAGAGTCCACTTCTGGGGGAAGATCGTAGGTGGGTAAGAAAGGAGCTCACCGTCCGTCTTGAGAGACGACATAAGCATCCAGAAGAGCGGCAGCGCCATACTGGACACCAAGATAATGAGCAGTAGATAGGCTGCTGCTCTATTGGCTATCCGCAGCGTCTTGGCAATACGATTCCTACGTCTGTACCAGATTGGTGTACGGTGATCAGGGTGATGAGTTGAGATCGGAACACTCTGAAATAACATGTCATGATTCTCCATCTTTACGATCAGAACCAGCAGAACCAGCCTTGCGAGTTGAGCCAATGCACATCCTCAATCTCACTCATTCAGCGCGTGGCTCTTTGCTGGTTGAACTCAGCCCAGAGTAACTGTTACATTTATCGAGACAAAATGTAACACAGTGGATATTATATCATAGCTGTTACATACTGTCAAGCACTAGTGTAACAAAATCGCGTTTTTTAAGGTTTAAATACCACAATCAGGGGCCGTTTGTTACATCTATGCTTGACATTATGGATCGATTATGGTAGAATGACGCCAGTGAAGGTCTGTGTTACATAGAACCGACATTCAGTGTAGCAACTGACGAGGTATGAAAATGACTGAAACTCTCTTGACACAATCGTCTAGGGGTGAAACGACGTGCACCGCGAGAATTCACACACTGTATCCTCACTTCACCCGGGCCGACCGGGCCATAGCCGATTTAACCATCAGTTACCCAACAGCAGTTGCCAGTTTCTCATCACGAGAGTTAGGCCGTCGGTGCGGCGTCAGTGAAGCGTCGGTCATTCGCTTCGTACGGAAAGTAGGATATGAAGGTTTATCCGCATTCAGGGAGGCACTGCTCCAGGAGGTCGCCAGTTCCAAGTCGCCAGTAACCGCGCCCTTCTCCCCTGAAGACTCGCCTACAGATGTGCTGTCAAAGGTTGTATCCCTCTGTTCACAGGCACTGCAAAACGTGCTTACAGTTCTGGACGTCGACGAATTGGCCCGAGCAGTGGAGGCCATATCGGCTGCCGAGTGTGTGCACCTTTTTTCCATCGGCGGTTCGATGCGCATAGCACAACTCTCAGCCTTCAAGCTTATGCGCATGGGATACTTGGCGACAGCTCATCCCGATGTCGCCTCTCAAATGACTCAAGCTTCGCTGGCCGGACCCACAGCGGTAGCTATCGGGATTTCATTTGGAGGCTCCAACAAAGCTATCGTTGATGTATTGGCTGAGGCCAAAGAAAGCGGAAGCACCACTATTTGCCTCACCAATTTCGCAGGCACACCCATCACCGAAATCTCGGACATAAAACTCGTCACTGGCACACCGGGAGGGCTTATGGCTGCGAACTTGAGTCCCTCTCGCGTAGCCCAGCTTGCTGTCTTGGACACCATCTACAACTTGATCGGCCCGCGAAAGGGTGGTCTCCAATCCAATGAGGCCTGACATTGGGAGCACCTTGACCGGGAACCATACAATGTCGAATGAGGAGATACTATGAGAATCGTGAGCATCGAGCAGTACAGGCTTAGACACCGTTGCCAGCTCGTGAAAGTGACCACCGACACCGGGTTGGTGGGTTGGGGCGAGATCACTCTAGAGGGGAAATTGGATAGTGCCTCGGCGGCTGTCAAGGAACTGTCAGGCTATTTGATCGGCCAAGACCCCCTCAGAATCGAACATCACTGGCAGAGTATGTATCGTAGCGCTTTTTACCGTGGGGGTCCCCAGAACATGACCGCGATCTCCGGCATTGAGCACGCGCTGTACGACATCGCCGGAAAACACTTCGGTGTACCTTCGTACTGGCTCCTGGGTGGTCCCACACGTGATCGGATCAAGGTGTACGCGCACTCTGCTTGGGATGACTACGATCGTATGGACTATCTCGTCAAGGAGAAAGGGTTCAAAGCGATCAAGTGTAAAGTGCCGGGAAAATGGCACGGCATCGAGACACCTCAGCGCACACAGGAATTCATCGACCTGGTCTACAAGGCGAGGGAGCACGTGGGCCCAAGCGTAGATATCGCTGTGGAACTGCACGGAAAGATGAGTCCGGCTCAAGCCATCCGAGTGTGCAAAGAACTCGAGGATGCACATCCTTTATGGGTGGAGGAGCCGGTTCCTCAGGAAAACCCTGATGTGCTGGCCACTATCGCCCGCTCCACCACTATTCCCATCGCCACCGGCGAGCGGCTGATCACCCGATGGGGTTTCCGGGACATCGTCGAAAAGCAGGCAGCAGCTATCCTGCAGCCAGACCTCGCTCATGCGGGAGGCATCTTGGAGACAAGGAAAATTGCCGCACTGGCAGAGATGTACTATATTTACCTGGCACCTCACTCTGCCATCGGGCCAGTAGCTTTCGCTGCCTCTCTCCAATTGGATGCCTGCATCCCAAATTTCTTGATCCAGGAGCTACACGACTATACTTGCGGTTGGGGCATTCTCAAAGAAGACTGGGAGGTGAAGGACGGATACATCGAACTTCCCCAGAAACCAGGGCTTGGATTTGAGATTGACGAAGAGGCTCTCAAGGGGTCCTTCGACGGCGACTTTGCGCTCACTTCCTGGTTCCACGATGACGACGGCAGCGTAACAGACTGGTAGTCAGTCCCCAAAGGAAATGACCCACCTATGCTGCACGCGCTATCCTGGAAGTCCAACGGCACAGTACAATTAAGTTGAGCGACAGTTTGTGCTCTCTGCTAATTCGCAAAAAAGGAATAAGATCATCGTGGAAAAGAAAATGAGGCTGGCTCTAGGACATATTAAGGAATTACGCCACGTCGAGGACCTGACTGACGAGACGTTACACTTCATCAAGCAGCTCGGCGTGGACGTGGTTCATCTCAGCAGACCGCTTCTGTTCAACGAGAAGCATTATCGGTTCATGGATCTGCTACATCTTCGAACACGGTGCGAAGACGCCGGGCTGATATTGGAGGCAATTGAGGGTGTTCCGATTGGCTCCTATGACAAGGTTATGCTGGGGCTACCGGGACGGGACGAGGAAATCGATCAACTGGCCACTACTATCGAGAACATGGGCCGAGCCGGCATCTCAATCTTCAGCTACCACTGGATGCCCAACTTCGTGTGGCGGACATCGCGCACCACACTCGGCAGAGGTGGTGCAAAGTGCATGAGCTTTGATATGGAACTGGCCAAGAATGCACCGCTATCCCATAACCGGATATACACCGAGGAGGCGATGTGGGCCAACTATGAGTACTTTGTGAGAGCCATCGTCCCCGTTGCGGAGCAGGCGGGTGTCAAGTTAGCCCTCCACCCAGACGACCCACCGGTTGAGTCCCTGGGCGGGATCGCACGCATCTTTCGTAATTTCGAGGGTCTCAAGCGGGCAATGGAAGTCATAGAAAGTCCTGTGCACGGTCTGAATCTGTGTCTGGGTTGCCTGTCTGAGATGGGCACGGGAGTGATCGAGTCTATCCGTTACTTTGGAGAGCGAGATAAAATCTTTTACATACACTTTCGAGACGTGCAAGGTGCAGTACCCGGGTTTCAAGAGTGTTTCATCAATGAGGGGAACACTGACTTGTTCGAGGTAGTGAGGACCCTCAGAGAGGTGGGGTTCACCGGATCCCTTTTGCCCGACCACGTACCGCAAATGGCAGGTGACACACCGTGGGGGCACCGAGGGCGAGCCTACGCGATTGGATACATGACGGCCCTGCTTGCAGCGGCTTCGTGACCGGGTCAAGACACGGGGGGGGGGGCGACATGAAATACCGAAAATTCGCCAAGACCAACCCCGTGAGTTGGTAGTCTACCCTATTCGTGTAGGAAACAGCTTGGCCCCGTGAACCTCAAACATTTCCCAGGAGGTGCATTACGATGAAAGCAGCGGTATTGACTGAATGGAAACATATCGAACTTCAAGACATCCCAGTGCCGGAAATCAGCGAGGGAGAATGCTTGATAAGAGTAAAATGTGCAAGCATATGTGGCTCAGATGTGCACATATATGAGGGGCATCATCCTACTGCGGTCACACCGCTCGTATTAGGCCACGAGTTCGTCGGTATTGTGGAAGAGATAAAGCCGCAAGGTCCAACTGATGTGGCAGTTGGAGACAAAGTTGTGGTCTGTCCCTTGATCAGCTGCGGCGTGTGTGAAGCCTGCCAGGAAGGAAACTGGCACGTATGCCGAAACCTGAAGCTTCTGGGGATTCATATCAATGGCGGGTTTGCAGAATACGTCAAAGTGCCGGCAGACAAGGTGATCAAAGTCAACAACACGCTACCTGATAGCGTTGCGGCTCTCACCGAACCCTTTGCGGTCGGCTTTCACGTCAATCAAAGGGCAGGATTAGGTATTGGGGACACGGCCCTCGTCATTGGCGGTGGTCCCATTGGTTTAATTGTGGGCATGGTGGCGAAAATGAGTGGAGCGGCCCAGGTTGTCTTCTCAGAGATCAATCCAGCCAGAGTGGAGATGATCCGAGAATTTGGCTTCACTGCCGTTAACCCCACTGAAGAAGGCGCCATAGCCCGTATCAGTGAACTTACCGAAGACATCGGCTTTGACATCGTTTTTGAAGTGTCAGGGTCGCAAGCAGGACAATTGATGGCGACCCAAGCTTGCAGGATCAGGGGCACTATCGTCCCAGTGGGATTCCCCGCCAGCAAACCAGAGTGCGATATCTTACAGGTGATATTCAAAGAACTGACCATCATCGGGAGTAGAGTCTACAGTTTCGATCACTTTAAGCGAACCACCAAAATACTGGAGGGCATAACCAAACTGTTTGATGTGGACCAGCTGATCTACGAACTGCGCAGCCTGGACGAATTGGAAACATCGCTTCAGACCATGAAGGAGGGAAAGAATCGGGGGAAAATCCTCATCGCTTAATCATCCTCGCAACGGCACAAACGAAAATAGCCATTGGCTTGATAAAAACCTCCACCCATTGCCAGGGGCCAACAGCCCCAACCAGTCGTATTACATTGCATATTTAAGGAGACATTGAGATGGGCATACTAGACTTGTTTCAGCTAGACGGAAAGGTCGCCATGGTCACCGGTGCGGGACGGGGTCTGGGACAGGCTATGGCCGTTGGACTGGCAGAGGCCGGTGCGGAAATCGCCGGTCTGTATCTGACCCGCTACGAGGACACACAGGCTCAGGTGGAAGCATTGGGCAGGCGCTTTCTGCCGGTGCAGTGCGATCTACGGGAGGCCACTGTCGCCCGGCTGAACGAGGTGGTCGATCAGGTAGTCCGCAAACTGGGACGGCTGGACGTCCTGGTCAACAACGCCGGGATCATCCGCCGCGCGCCTGCGCTTGAATTCAGCGAGCAATACTGGGACGATGTGCTTCAGATCAACCTGAAGGCGCTCTTCTTCCTCTCGCAGGCCGTGGCCCGCGTGATGGACCAGCAGGGGAAAGGAAAGGTCATCAACGTGGCCTCCATGCTCTCGTTTCAGGGCGGGATTCTGGTTCCCTCCTACACGGCGGCCAAGAGCGGGGTAGCCGGGCTCACCCGCGCCCTGGCCAACGAATGGGCATCGAAGGGCATCAACGTGAACGCCATCGCGCCGGGCTATATGGCGACCGACAACACCGCTCCCCTACGCGCCGACCCACAACGCAGTCAGGCCATCCTGGCCCACATCCCGACAGGCCGGTGGGGAGAACCAACCGATTTGGTGGGAGTAGTAGTATTCTTGGCCTCGTCAGCCTCGGATTACATGCATGGCGCGATCGTGCCGGTGGACGGCGGGTGGTTGGCTCGATAGAGTTTACTTATCCTGGCCTTACCCTTATGGGGAGGGCGAAGCATAGGCCAAGTGATCGAGACGGATATGTGTTCAGAATTGTAGCAGAACCGGCCAGGGAAGGCCGGTTCTGCACATTTGCGATAGGGGCCGATACAATGACCAAGAAAGTGGTGACCTTTGGCGAAATCATGATGCGGTTATCGCCGCCGAGGTTCTTACGGTTCGGGCAGGCACGCTCATTTGACGTATGCTATGGCGGGGGTGAGGCCAATGTAGCTGTGTCACTGGCCAATTTCGGGGTGCCGGTTGATTACGTCACGCGTCTGCCCGATAACGACCTGGGCGATGCGTGTATTCAGTTCCTCCGACAGCACGGCGTAGGTGTAGACGAAATTGTACGCGGCGGTGACCGCCTGGGTGCCTATTTTCTCGAGATAGGTGCAATTCAGCGCGCTAGCAAGGTGGTGTATGACCGAGCCAACTCAGCCATCGCTACGATCGAACGCGGAATGATTGACTGGAAGAAGGTTTTCACGGGCGCTGACTGGTTCCACTGGACCGGTATCACCCCAGCTCTCTCGGCAGGGGCAGCAGACACCTGTCTGGAGGCAGTTCAGGTAGCGAAAGAATCGGGACTCACAGTGTCGTGCGACTTGAACTACCGCAGGAAGCTGTGGAAATGGGGAAAGAAGCCGAACCAAGTGATGCCAGAGTTATTGAAATACTGTGATGTGGCCGTTGGCAACGAGGAGGATGCCGACAAGGTGCTCGGCATCAAGGCACCTGATGTTAATGTGATTGCGGGCAAGGTCGACGCCGATGGATATCGCTACGTGTGTGAGGAATTGAAGAAGCGATTCTCTAACCTGAATGCTGTTGCCATCACTTTGCGGGGCTCGATTTCGGCCAATCACAATACCTGGTCAGGAGTACTGTGGGATCAGGGAGAGTTTTATGTGGCTCCCATCTATGATATTACCCACATTGTGGACCGGGTGGGGGGCGGAGATTCGTTCGTGGGAGGGCTAATCTATGGCCTGCGCAACTATGGGGCAAACCGGCAGACGGCTCTCGAGTTTGCCGTGGCTGCTTCTTGCCTGAAACACTCGATCTTTGGTGACTTCAATCTAGTGACCGTCGCTGAGGTCGAGAAACTCATGGGCGGCGACGTCTCCGGACGTGTCTCACGCTGAATAATCAAGGAAGGAGTCGAGAAACCTGGCACGCTTCAGCAGATCAAGAGTGGTGATTCGTGGTGGGGCCCACTCTCAACTGGCCAGATGGGTGCCACGGCTACCTGGGTGCTAGCCCAACGCGCCACGACACGCGACCGGCCACACGACCTCGACCGTGTCTTGGCGAACGCCGACAACCTCGTTGAAGAGATTGGAGACCACACAAACGTGATTCGGGACAACGCTGAGCCGGTCGCCGATTTTCGGCTTGCGTTGGCACCTCGAAAAGTCAACGTGGCCGTGCTCCTCCGACAGACCATAGAATTCGGCCTCGGGATACTCCAAGATGATGCCGTATCCTCTCAACCCAGGCAGATCGGAGGAGAAGGTCTTGCTCCCCGCATCGAGAATCCCCCGATCTGGCGTGGGCCGGCTGACGACAGTGGTGACGACCTTGAAGGCGACATCCTCCAGTTGCATCGCGCCTGACTTGAGGGTGCAGCGGTCGCCATAGACGTACGTGCCGGCCCGGTGCTCGGTGAGCATTTCCAGGGTATGGGCCTGCCACATACAGGGCGTTCCCCCGCCGCTGACACGCTCTACCGAGAGCCCATCCGCGGCCAGCAGCGCCTTGGCTTCGCGCACGAAGCGATCGGTGCCTTCGCCGTTGGGGAACGTCATCAGGCCGCCAAAGCGCAGGCCAGGCGACCGCGCAATGGCGCGCGCCAGATCGGCGGCCTCGTGGGGCGACTGAACCCCACAGCGCTTTCCACCGGTATCGCACTCCACCAGCACTGGCAAGGTCAACCCCGCGCGCTGTGCCGCGCTCGAGAGCCCTCGCACGACGACCTCTGAATCGGCGGTGACGCTCATGCGCGCCCGACGAGCCATACACATCAGGCGCTCCAGCTTGGCCTGGCCCACGATGTTGTAGGGCAAGAAGACATCGCGAATCCCCGCTTGGACCATTACCTCGGCCTCCCCCAACTTCTGACACGTGATCCCCACCGCCCCGGCGTTGAGCTGCATGTGGGCGATCTCTGGGATCTTGTGGGTCTTGATGTGAGGCCGGTTGGCGATACCGTGCTCATCCAGGTAGCGCTGGAGCCTGGCGATGTTTGCAGCTAGCCGATCCAGATCAACAATGGCGACCGGTGTATCCAATTGGTCAACGCGCATGCGACACCTCCGGGGTTGGCGGTGAAGCAGGGCACGTTATACACCCCGGCACCCTGCATCCTGGCTGGTTCCATTCCTGCGGGACTTTGTACCTACAACGGTGTCGTTCTACCACAAAAGCAGCCTGGAGTCAAGAATGAGCGCAGCCATCCCTGCCCCGCAGCCGCACACTGTACCCAAGTACAACTCGCATTCATCCGCCGGTCCGATGACAAATCAGCCAACTGCTGCTATAATGAGCACAGTACACGGTTTGCCAATGACAACTCTCAACGTTTGACGTTTCCAGTGTACTATCGTGTATTTCTCCATCCGCGGTAGTCGGCCCGGTTTGCCAATGACAACTCTCAACGTTTGACGTTTCCAGTCACAGTTCGCGGTCCTCCGAAGGAGGCTCCAGATGTCCATCCTTGAGACCAACCACGTCAGCAAGCAGTATCAGATGGGTGCAGTGACGGTGGATGCCCTTGCGGGTGTCGACGTCCACGTGGAGAAGGGAGAATTCGTGGCCGTCATGGGGCCATCAGGATCCGGCAAGAGCACGCTCCTGCACCTCCTCGGCGGCCTTGACCAGCCAAGTGGCGGCGAAGTAGCGCTGGACGGACACGTGCTCTCCGATCTCTCCGACAGACAGATCACCATTGCCCGCCGCCGCAAGGTCGGCTTCGTCTTCCAGTTCTTCAACCTGCTCCCTACGCTGAGTGCCGAGGAGAACATCGCCCTCCCCCTATTGATCGACGGCCGGCGGCGGCGCGACTATCAGGAGCGCGTAGACCGCTTGCTCGATCTCGTGGGGCTGGCAGAGCGGCGGGATCACAAGCCTGACCAGCTTTCGGGCGGCGAGCAGCAGCGCGTGGCCATCGCCCGCGCCCTCGTGACCGAGCCGGCCATCGTCCTCGCCGACGAGCCGACAGGCAACCTGGATTCAAAGTCAGGCGACGCGATCATGACGCTCCTACGCCGGCTGTGCGACGAGCTCGAGCAGACAATCGTCATAGTGACGCACGATCCCAGGGCCGCCAGCCAGGCCGACCGGATCCTGTTCCTCCAGGATGGGCAAGTAGTCGACGAGATGGGGCTGGAGGGCAAGAAGGATGCTACCGACATCCTGGCCCGCCTGACCGAATTGGAGCTGTGATCTGACGGGGAAGAGGAGACCATCATGCAACGTCTGTCCGCGCTAGCTCTCCGAAACGTTTGGACCAGGCCTAGCCGCACCCTGCTGACGGCCGCCGGCATTATATTGGGAGTAGCCACGATTGTCAGCATATCCATCGCGAACCAGAGCATACTCGCCGGCTTCGAAGCCCTCTTCGCCGACGTGGCAGGTTCCGCCCACCTCACAGTCCAGGCCGCCTCCATATCCGAGGACGGGTTCGACGAGCGCCTCCTGGAGCAGGTTCGAGCCGTCGAGGGAGTCGCGCTGGCCGTGCCCAGCACCGCCAACGAAACCATGCTCTTGCTCGGAGACAGAGAGATCGCCCTCACAGTCTACGGCGTCGACCCGGAGATAGATGCACGCGTGCGCCCATACCATATGGTCGAAGGCAGCTTTCTGTCCGCCGCCCGGCAGTACACGGCCATCGTCGTGAAGGATCTATCCACCGAGCATGGTATCGAGGTAGGCGAGAACGTGACACTCCTGGGGGCCCAGGGGCCGGAGCAGGTCCTGGTCGTGGGCATCATGGCTAAGGAGGGACCGGCCCGGCGGGCGCAGATCGTGATGCCCCTCACGGACTCCCAGGACATCTTTGCACGGCGACACAGGATTGACACCATCGACATCATCGCCAAGGAAGAGATTGCCCAATCCACCAGCACACTGGATCGGCTGAAGGCCGCGCTCCAGGATGAAGTGGGCGCGTCCTACGAAGCCCTATACCCCGCCGCCAGGGCCAAGACCATCACCGAAGCGCTGGAGGGCATATCCCTGGGGCTCAGCTTCTTCGCCGCCACAGCCCTGTTCGGGGGCGCGTACCTGATCTTCAACACGTTCTCGATGACAGTCGTGGAGCGCATGCGCGAGATCGGGATGCTCAGGGCAGTCGGCGCCACCAAGGGGCAGAACTTCCGCCTCATTCTGTCCGAGGCCCTCATTCTAGGGCTCGCAGGCTCTCTCCTCGGCATCCTCCTTGGGCTGCTGCTGTCCCTGGCGATGACGCGCATGCTCAGTGCGCCCTTTGGATTGACCGAGTGGACCCTTTCCGTGCCACCCAGCGGCCTCATCGCCGGACTGGCCGTGGGAATGGCAGTGACAATAGGCGGCGCGCTCATTCCTGCCATCCGCGCCGGCCGTATCTCACCCATCCAGGCCCTGACCGTCAGAGGCACAGGGCACAAGGCAGGTTGGCTCATCCGGCACGGCTGGAAGGTCGGGCTGGCGCTCATACTCCTGGCCGAGTCCACGTCGTTCATTCCCATCCCCGAGGACGTCGCCCAGATGGGCTTTGACCAGATGACCTTCCTGGTCCTCCTGGCCGGTGTCACGCTGCTCCTCCCCCTCGTCATCCGCCTGCTGGAGCGGCTCGCCCGGCCCGCCATCGCCCTCCTCTACGGCACCGAGGGGCGGATCGGGGGCAGCAACGTCAACCGGGCTCTGGGCCGCACCACCGTCACGGCCGGCGCTCTGACGATGAGCGTGCTCATGCTCATCGTGATCGGTGCGCAATCAACGAGTATGACGTCTGACGTAAGAGCCTGGATGCAAACGGCCATGCAGGGGGATCTGTTCGTAGACTCCTACCAACCCATGCGGCTCGACCTGCGGGAGGAACTGGCGACCATCGAGGGCGTGGTCGGGATCACACCTATGCGCTACCAGCACACTAAGGTGGCGGGGACCACGACACACGAGGGCTTCACCCCCCAGGACGACGACGTCGCCTTTGTAGCCGTCAAACCCCTGGAGTACATCCAGATCAGCGAATTCGAGTTCGCTTCAGGTCAGGGCGATGGGCAGGCGATGGTGGAGCGCCTGGTGGAGGGGAACGCGGTGTTCATCTCCACTCTGATGAGCGAGAAGTATGACTTCGGAAAGGGCGACGCCATCCGTCTCCGCACGTCCCGTGGAGAACAGGACTTCGCCGTGGCCGGCGTGATCGCGGACTATACGTGGGGCGGCCAGTCGGTCACAGGCTCTTGGCCAGATCTACAGCGCTACTTCAGGACGGACAAGGCCGACATCTTCGTTGTGGACGTCGCGCCAGGGGCCGATGTCGACCAGGTACAGCAGCGGATGGAGGACCAGTACGGCAAGCGCCGGCACATCGAGGTGGCGTCCGGACAGGATTACAGGGAGAGATGGCTGAAGGAGTTCATGTCGGTGATGACCTTCTTCGACATCGTCGTCGGAATCGGCATTGTCATCGGTACGCTGGGCGTGACCAACACGATGACGATGAACGTCCTGGAGCGTATCCGGGAGATCGGAATCTTACGGGCAGTCGGCATGACCCGCTGGCAGGTGGTCAGGATGGTCCTGGCCGAGGCCTTGATCATCGGCATCCTCGGTGGGCTGTTCGGGGTGGCGGTTGGGACGTACGTGGCTTACTTCGCCGTGCAGGGAATGGCACAGAGCTCAGGCTGGGAACTGGAGTTCGTCCTGCCCAAGAGCCTGCTTGTCGTCGGCGCGGTCCTCGCGCTGGGCATCTCCCAGCTCGCGTCCCTCTACCCGGCGTGGCGGGCCACGAAAGTCAACATCGTGCGGGCGGTGCAATACGAGTGACGATCCCCAATCCCTGTAGGGCGCGTTTCCATACGCGCCGCCCCCGCCGAACCATCAGCCAACGTAGGGCGCGTTTCCATACACGCCGCCCCCGCCGAACCATCGGCCAACGTAGGGCGCGTTTCCATACGCGCCGCCCCCAAAAGCGAGGATGAGAGTGATCAACATCAGTAGCAGCAAAGGATGGCTTTCGTTGACAGTCACAGCACTGATTGTCACGTTTCTCAGTTGTGCTCCAGCGGTCTCCCCCACCTCTGCCCCAGATCCGACGCCGGTAGCACCTGGGACAGAAAGCCCTCATGCGGCCATCCGCACGCCGCCCCCGTCCCTCCCGCCAACAACCGCAACGGCCTCCCCTGCAACGACAACCACCCTGCCATTCCCGTCTCCGGACAACTCGCGCCTAGCAGTCGTGCAAGACCTCGGCACCCTGATCGTGCAGGACGCGGATGGCCAACAGCACAAGATCCTGGTCATCGATGAGATCTCCAGCCTGGCTTGGTTCCCCAATGGGGACCATATCGTGTACAGTGACCGCGATCCTTCACAGCCAGTCGTGAACAGGGAAGACACATTGTGGATCATATCAATCCCCCCTCTAGAGGCGGATGTCTGCATCCGCGACGTCGAGACCGGAGAGAGACACCAGATCGGCACGGGACACGCTCCGCGCGTCTCGCCCGATGGTCGCTATGTGGCCGTGCTTGCCGGTGTACTATGGGGCGACGCCTGCCATGTGGGATACAGGCTCACGGTCGTTGAACTGGACGCGACTATGCGGACAGCGGCCGTCTACCATCAGACAGATTTCGCAGGATTGCCAAGAGATGACGAGGCGGCTTCCTTCTATCCCACGACAGCGGGCGATCTGACAGCCCCAGGTAGGTGGCGAAGCAACACCGAACTGGTAACGGCCATGAAATGGGCCTGCCCGGTGCAGGACAACACAGAGGGCATCTACCTGCTCGACCTGACAACGCGCCAGGCCCGCAAGATCGACGGCCTGAGCGGCGATTAGCGCGCCGTCAGAACGGCGCCTTTGTAGGGATGTTAGCGCGCCGTCAGAACGGCGCCTTTGTAGGGATGTTAGTGCGCCGTCAGAACGGCGCCTTTGTAGGGATGATGGCTCGCTATATCATCACACAGAGATTACCCGGGCCAACTCCACGAAGCTATCCTGCAGAATCTCGATAGGCTTCTTCCCCCGCCCTGTCGCCAGGTCACACACGCGGACACCGTTCACCTCGAGAATGATCGTCCCACCATAGCCCACCTGCCCCAGGCGACGCAGATGGCGGGCGTAGGGCACGTTGCCGAAAACCAGTGGACAGTGATCCTTCCCATCGGGAGAGACGTCGTGGGCATGCACATGTCTCACCCGCGCCAGAAATCCAGGCGGAACGGGTTTCGAACCGTTGCGCGCATCGTGACCCATATCCCAGCAGATACCGACCTGCGCCAGCCCCAGCCCGGAGACGAGCTCAACCAGTTCCGGCTTGTTGTCCCCGACCTTGACCACGTTCTCATCCCGATACAGGAGCTCGAGGGAGGGGCGAACGTCCGGCCACTCCTGCGATATCCACGTCAGGAAAGCCGCGGTGTCCCGCCGCAGCGCCTCGCGCGGGCGATTCCCCTTAGCCCCGTGAACGACGAGACTGACAGGCCCCATCTCCTCGGCAAATCCAGCGGCATAGCGCATGGCCGGCGCATACAGCGATTCGAGTTCCCCCCGCTTGGGGCCAGAGAAACCGGCCGGGTTGTGCGGGCCTTTGAAAGGCGCGTGAAAGCTCAGCAGGAACCCCAACTGATGGCACGCTTTGATCAAGGCGTCCATCTCCGGCCAATCGGGAGCCGTGAGGTTCAAGCCGAACTCGAGGACGCTCAGGCCCAGTTCCCTCAGGGGAAAGAGAAACGCGCCAGGCGTGCCGCCCCCCACCCACCGGGGATGCATATTGAGGCCCAGTCGTGGCCCGACCCTTTCTCCTCGCGGATTCACCGCTTCACCCCGCTCCTCTACCAAGGCGCAGTCCGCTGCGCCCCGCTCCTCTACCAAGGCGCAGTCCGCTGCGCCCCGCTCCTCTACCAAGGCGCAGTCCGCTGCGCCCCCTGAGCGCGACCGGGCAGGACTTCCGAGATAAGCGCGGCGAGCACAGAGCATCCCAGGCCGACGAACAACGCATCTACCTGAAACGGCTGCGCCATCTGCCAGGCCAGACAGGATAGTGTCCCGGCCGCCAGACTGGCCCACGCCGACCGCTTCCTCAACCGCACGCCGCTGAGAGCCGCCAGAGTGGGAACCAGCACCCCGGCCGTCCACATACTCAACGTGAACAACAGCGCCGGCACGATCATCTGGAACCACAGAGCCAGCGCCAGGCTCAGCAAGCCCAGCACAATCACGAACACCCTGGACAGCGCGAGCAATCGCCGGTCACTGGTTCCAGGCATGAAATGCCTGAATGCGTCGTGCGCCAGGCTTGACGCCCCGGACTGGAGAAAGGAGTTCACCGTGCTCATGATCGCGGCCAGCAGCCCTATAGTGAACACGCCCCGACCCACCGGGGGCATCGCCATCCCAAGCAGGACGAACGACATATCTGGATCGTCCAGGTTCGGAAACATCCGCAGGGCCGCGAAGCCGCAGAGCACGATGATCGCGTCTACGACCATCCATATCGCGACAGACGACAGCACCGATTTCCTGGAGCACGCTTCTGACTCCGAGGCAAAGAAGCGCAGGTACAGAGGTGCTGAGGTGATCGGCAGGAAGAAGAAGGAGACGAAGAACACGGCGATTTCCTGCAGCGATAGAGACGAGCAGAGAGTCAGATGCCCGGGCGGGACACCCGAGTCCAGGTCCGGCTGCAGGCCCAGGCGGCCCGTATGGCCGAGGAACAGCACCATGACGCCAAGCATGATCAACATCAGGGCGAACTGAGCGATATCCGTTATCACGTCTGCTTTCATCCCGCCGATGGCAACAGGCACCACCAACACGAAGGTCATAGCGCCCATCGCCGCCTCCACGGGCATTGACGTGAACAGGGATAGGATCTTTCCCCCGGCGATGATCTCCTCCGGAACGAGGCACAGAGTCACCAACAGCATCGAACTTGCCACAGCGAACCCATTGCCGTAGAAGTCGCCCAGGAAGCCTGGCAGCGTGCACCTTTCTGAGGAAGCGATCCGCTTGAGCAAGAGGATGATGGCCACGTTGCCCAGATAGAAGGGCACCATGAACCAGATTACGTCCAGCCCCAACTGGTACGTCAGGCTCACCCCGCCAAGGATGGCAGACGCGCCGTAGAACGTGGACACGATTGTGGCCACCATCGTCTTCGTGTCCAGCACGTCGCCCAGGATGAACGTCTCCAGCGTCTTAGCTTTGGCCTTGACGCCCATCACCATGACCGTGGCGACGTATATCAGGAAGACCGCTTCCGCCATCAGTTGTCCGCGCTATCCCCGGCGGGAAGCGGCCGTATGTACCCCTCACCCTTGAGGGCGCTCGTGCCGACCACCAGCCTGATGTCAGACCCTAAAGGTTTTCCGAAACCTTTAGGGTCTGCCGCGGACGCACGGACGGACGCGCTATCAATGTCCGCAATGTCCGCGTCCACTCGCTCCACGTTCCCCTTGGCCTCGATTCTCTGCCCCACGTCGGCCACGTCGCGATAGAGACCCTCGTAGGAGACCAGTTCCCGGACATCCGCCGCCTCTGCAAGGCCTTCCAAGACCTCCACGTCCGCCAGCAGGTACCCGGCGGGCATGAACAGCGCGTCGCTCGTGCCGACAACGGTGGCCCGGATTCGTGCGGCTCCCTGGCCGCGGTAGATGTGATCTCCGTAGTGCTCGGTGATCTCGTCATCCGTGCGGATCGGGTGGATCGAGAAATACCGCTCCCCGTACCAGCCGTAGTTCCAACGCCGGCGGGCGAGATACTGCGCCTCACTCACCGTCAAGGGAAAGCGCTCCGCGATTCCCCGGCTCCAGCGCTCGATGAACGCCGCGCCCAACTCGCGGATTCGCGGCGCAGCGGACTGCGCTGCTCTCCCCCTTCGTTCCTTTCCCGATTCGTTGTCCCCCGCGCCCAAGGCCCGGCGCACCCGACGGGCGCTCTGCCGCCCATACACCACCAGATCAATATCCGAGAAGGTCGGGTTGTGCAATCCGATCAGGATCGATCCCGTGATACCCAGATCGCCGACGGGCACGCCGGCGGTCTCGGCGATCTCGGTCGCCAGACCACACACCTCCTCCTCCAGCGAGTCGCCAGGATGCGCCAGTATCTCCCTCAACCGCTCCTGTGGATCGTAGTAGCGGGCGACGTATTCCCGGGGCACCATTGAGAAGCGGATATTCCGGACGGGGCAATCCGCGACGTACCAGGGGTAATGCGCCTCCAGATGCTGGATTGTATCCTCCACACTGCGGACGTGGTAGTAAGGCAGTTCCCGCTGGTAGGCCGTCTCCGCATTGTGCCACTTCCCCGACGCAGCAGGCGAATACTTGAGATAGGCGGTATACCGATCCGGCGGGTGCAGATAACCGGTCACACAGAAGAACATGCCCTCGCGGGTACGGAGGAAGTCCCGGTCCTTGGGCTTGCGCCTCTCCTGCATATCTGTCACGGCTTAACCCGTCTCCTGCTGGACATAGGCGCGGACAGCCTCCGTAGCCGCCTGATACACGTCCTTCAGCGGCACGCCAAGCTCCTCGGCGACGCGGCGGCATTCTCGATACTCCGGAGCCGCGTTCACCACTTCCTCCCCACGCCGGGCCACCTTCGTGCCAATCGGCCCATAGCGCGTCTCCACCACCACGCGCTCGCGCCCCAGTTTCCACCGCCGCATTGAGGCCATCCGCACCCCGATGGTACTCGTCTCAGCGAACAGGGTCTCCGTGGCAGCCGCAACGTGCGCCTGGGCCACGAGCACACTCAACTGCACGCCCGGCCGTCCCGCCTTCATCTGGATGGGCGTCAGGAACACGTCAACCGCCCCCGCATCGAACAACTTGGCCATCACGTGCTCGTAGAACTGTGGGTTCATGTCGTCGATGTTGGTCTCGATGACGGTGATGACGTCCGCCTCGTACCCCTCCATCTCCTCCAACGCCGCCTCGACCTCACCGATCGAGACGCGCAGCAGATTAGGCAGCGGCAGATCGCGGGTCCCAGCGCCGTAGCCCATCTGTTCCACACGCATCGGGGGCGCGCTCCCAAACGCCTCGGCCAGCGTCGTGAGGATGGCCGCTCCCGTTGGGGTCACCAGTTCCGATTCCACATCCCGCCCATAGATCGGCACCCCACGCAGCAGCTCCTGCGTCGCCGGGGCAGGCACCGGCAGTGTACCGTGGGCACACGTCACCGTCCCACATCCCACGTGCACCGGCGATGCGTAGACCTGCTCTATGCCCATCAGCCACAGTCCAATTGCTGCCCCCACCACGTCCACGATGGCGTCCACCGCTCCCACTTCGTGGAAGTGCACGTGATCCAGCGGCATGCCGTGCACCCCCGCCTCCGCCTCCGCCAATCGTCGGAATATCGCCAGACCGGTGCGCTTGACCTCATCGGGCAGATCGCTCCCCCCGATGATCTCCTCAATGTCATGTAGGTGACGCTCCACCCCGTGCTCCGACACCTCAACGCTGACGTGCGTGCCGCGCAGACCGCGTTTCTGCACCGGCTCGGCGACCAGTTCGTAGCCGGACACCGGCAGACGGGCTAACTCGGCCCTTAACCGCTCGACGTCCAGGCCGGCGTCCACCAGCGCCCCCAGAACCATGTTCCCACTGATACCCGAGAAGCAATCGAAATATGCAATCCTCATCTGTCACCCCTCGTTGAGAGTAATCCTTTCACTGATTGATCAAGTGAGCCAGGTATCCCGCCCCAAACCCATTGTCGATGTTGACCGTGCACACGCCGGGTGAGCAGCTATTCAACATCGTCAGCAGCGCAGACAACCCGCCGAAACTGGCCCCGTAGCCGACACTGGTGGGGACAGCCACAACAGGCCGGTCCACCAGGCCGGCCACGACACTGGCCAGCGCTCCCTCCATCCCGGCCACAACCACCAGCACATTGGCGGCGAACAGGCGGTCACGGTTGCCCAGCAGCCGGTGAATGCCCGCCACGCCGACGTCGTACAGCCGTTCCACGGGGCTGCCCATCGTCCCAGCCGTCACGACGGCCTCGTCGGCCACCGGGATGTCTGCGGTGCCCGCGCTGACCACAAGCACCGTCCCCCGTCCCTGCTGGGGGGCCGGCTCACCGACGACGATCATCCGCGCGGCAGGATGATAGACCGCGTCGGGAAAAGCCTGCTGTACCGCATCTGCCACCGCTGGCTCGGCGCGCGCCGCCATCACCCGCCCCTCCCGCGCCCGGATTCGCTCTACGATCTGCACGATCTGCCCGGTAGTCTTGCCCGGGCAGAATATCACCTCGGGGAAACCCTTGCGCAAGGTGCGATGGCTGTCCAGCCGGGCGAATCCCAGATCCTCGTAGGGGAATCCCCGCAACCGGGCCAACGCATCCTCTATGTCCGTCTCGCCCTCTCGTACGTTCTCCAACAACTCACGCAACCACTTCACTTCCATCTATATCACACTCCGATTGACCAATGTACCAATGTACCAATCTACCAATCTACCAATGTACCAATGTACCAATCTACCAATCTACTACTTCACCAACCTGCCCACTGAGGCCACCGCGCCGGTAGCCCCCCAGGTCCAACGTGACGTAGTCGTAGCCCAGCCCCCGCAGCGCGGCCACCACCCGTTCCGCGGCTTCCGGTCGCGCCAGCCGTGCCACATCCTCACGGAGCACCTCGATGCGGGCGATAGGACCCGCCGCAGGGTCGACGTGATCCCGCACCCGCAGCTCGCCGAATCCCATCTCCCTCAACACCACCTCAGCGGCCTCCACCCGCTCCAGCCGCTCACGCGTGATCGGCGTGCCGTGCGGGAAGCGCGTGGCCAAACAGGTCTGCGCTGGCTGATTCCACGTCGGCAAGCCCACGCGCCGGGAGAGAGCCCGGATGTCCGCCTTGGTCAGTCCGACCTCCTCCAACGGGCTTCGCACGTCCAACTCACGCACTGCCCGGGTGCCTGGCCGGTACTCGTCACGGTCGTCCAGGTTGGAGCCCTCGACGACCCAGGGTATTTCCTCCTCGCGGGCCACCTCCACCAGCCGGGCGAATATCTCCCGCTTGCAAAGATAGCATCGCTCCGGCGGATTCGTCGCGAATTTCACGGGCGCACCATCAACCAGGTGGGACGCACTTTCTGAAGTGCGTCCCACCTGAATGTCCGCAACGTCCGCATCCTCCAGTTGCATGGTGCGCACGAAACGATGGGGAGCCCCCAAGCGATGCGCCAAGTCCTCGGCTGCCCTCAACTCCCGGCGGGCGAATATGGGCGAGGAAGCGGTCACGGCCAGCACACGCTCCGGGCCCAGCGCGTCCAAGGCAGCCCACAGCAGAAACGCGCTGTCCACGCCGCCAGAGTAGGCGACCAGCACGCGCTCCATATCGGCGAACGTTTCCCTCAGCGCAGCCCGTTTCGTATCCAACTCCCTGTCTTCAGACTCCAAAGCCATCAACTCCGGCACTCTGGCACTCCGGCGGGCGCGGAAACCGCGCCCCTACTGAACGGGGGACGTCACGCGCTCAGGGCGCACGTAGTCGCCCGCCTGTCCACCGACGACCAGGTGATGATACACCCGCTCGCCTTCGACCACAACCCGCTCCAGGCTCCCCCGGGCGATGGCCCACTCACCTACGCGCACCTGGTCGCTGAAGCGCCCCCGAAAGGAGACCACCTCGCGCAAGTCGGGCGCGGGCGGGCCATCCAGAACCGTCGCGTTTGCGACGGTGTAGCGACAGGGCGTGAAAATCGCATCACGGGCGTCCGTCACCTCCGCCCGAATCGTGGCCTGCCCCAGTGCCTCAAAGCGGCGATCCCCATACCGCTCACTCACCTCCGATGGTCGCTTCACGAAGCGGATGAAATACTCCCGCCCCCGATAGCGCCCCTCGTTGACCTTGCGATTCTGAAGCCGGGAGAAATCCTCGAAAGACAGTGGGGTGTCCGGCCGATGCTCGGCGTGCAGTGCGGCCATCTCCTGCCCGTCAAGGCGACGCACGGGCCTCCCCGGCTCATCCAACAGACGCTGAAGCGCTCGGTGGACGGCCCGCCCCGACGCGTCACCATATACGAGGAGGTCAATGTCCGAGTTCTCTGTGTGCGTGCCCACCATCACCGACCCCGAGACACCCAGATCCTCGCCGGGCACACCGGCCACGTCTCTCAGCAGCTCCGACAGACCCAGGGCGTGTTCCTCGACCAGGTCGGCCGGACCCCGGTCACGGAGATCAGCCAGGCAGAGGCAGGGATCGAATGCCTCCCGGACAAAACGCCGAGGCACGCTCTGCAAACGCACCCCGAACACCTCATCGTCCCACAGATAGTGCGGGAAGCGATTCTGGAGCACTTCCAATTGCTCCTCGAAGTGGTAGACGCGCCGGTAGCGCACGCCCAGGCGCTCCCGACCGCCCTCTGGATCGGGGAGATACCGCAGATACGCGATCACCCGCTCAGGGGGATGAACCAACCCCTTGACCGTGAAGATCAGGCCATCTGCCGTCAACACCGCGAACCCTTCGCACAGCAAGCGCGGGCCTTGCGGACCCGTATCGTGCGCCCGAGTCATGCCGGCAGGATGCCGGCGGTCCATACCCGATGTTCCTCCCGCACCTCGCGACCGTGTCAAACAATCTCCCCTCTGCCGATTTGCTGCTTTGCCGACTGCCTCACCAACGTGCAAGCAACTCCGGGAAGTCCTCGAACGCGCCCCCCTCCGTCAGGAAGACGAAGAGCGAAGCTGCGATCAAGTCCGCCGTGGTGCCCGGATTCAGACGATGTTTGTCATCCCGGATCGACAGATCGAATGCCCGCAACGCCGCCCGGCCCTGCTCGGAGAAAGCCCCTCCGTGCTGTAACACGACACCGGCGCGCCGCGATACGTCCAAAGCAACGTCCATTCCTTCCTTGCGCGCGATCAGCGTATCCGGCATCTGCGACAGGATAGTGAGGGAAGTCTGGACAATGGACTCTGAGAATCCGCGGCCCTCTGCCCACAAGCGGCGGAGCGTCGCGTATCCAAGCTCGAAAGTCACTTCGAAGTCCGTCACGTACTCCCGCGCCACGGTATCTCGATCCTGAGCCACCCGCATAGCTTCTCTGAGCGTCACGTCCACGTCTGCCCTGTGCACGTCGTAGCGACCATCGCTGCCCAGGCCCCCCGGAGCGGCAAGGCGGATCGCCTCGAACGTCAAGCGGGCATCCTCCACGGTCAACGCCTCCAATACCTCGCTCACAGCCAGCCGCAGTCCATTGGGATGACCCCGCCCGGCCGCCTTTGCCAACGGAGCCAGCAGAAGGACCATCCCCAGGTTGGTATTAGTGCTCACGAATTGGTGGGTGTCGTTCACCGCCCGCAGGATGGTCTGGCCAACGGAGGTGTGAGTCGCGTCCCGCAGGGCAGGCCCAATGGCGATAGCACTGGCCAGGAAGTCGACAAAGCGCGTGTCCCAGAAATCCTTGCCCCAGGTCACGTTGCCCGGCTTGTCGGCACATACCTCGAACAGGCATGCAATGTGGACAGCCCATGCGATCTTGTCCAGTCCTAGAGGTGTCATCGCGCTTCTCCCAGAACGTATTCTACCAGGCAGTCAGCAGCATCCACCCCGGTCGCAGCCCGAAGACCGCGCCAACCGGGGATGCCGTTGACCTCGATCACACTATAGCCTCCGCCCGAAAGCGGGAGAATGTCCACGCCCGCGTAATCGGCCCCCAATGCACGGGTTGCCTGGAGGGCCATCGCGCGCAGCTCGTCGTCGATCGCCAGCGGCTCGCCTTTAGCACCCTGCGCCACGTTCGTCTTCCACGTCTCTCCCCGGCGCGTCATCGCGGCCACCACCTCCTGGCCGACGACAAAGACACGCACGTCCTGGCAGCCGTGGGGCACGAACTCCTGAAGATAATACACGTAGCGGCCCAGTTCCAACGCTCGGAAGACCCGATAGGCCGTGTCCGGATCCAAGACGCGCACGATGCCCCGTCCCTCCGAGCCAAAGATGGGCTTGACCACAACGTCGCCCCCCAGCTCGTGGAACGCTGCCATCGCATCGGCGAACCGTTCGGTGACCACTGTGCGCGGTGTGGGCAGACCCGCATCCTCCAGGAGCGTCGACGTGTAGTACTTGTCCACCGTGCGCTCAATGGCCGCCGGTGAGTTGACGATGCGTACGCCGGCGTTTTCCAGGCGATGGAGCGCGTCCACGCGGAAGATGATCTGCTCCAAGGAGCCCCCAGGGATCGCGCGCACGAACAAGACGTCGTAGCTTTCCAGTGCTGCTCCGTCAAGATCCCGAAGGCGGATGCCCGCATCCGCGTCGGCCTGATCGGCCGGGGCCGTCAGCCATGGGCGCGCCGACAGGCGCGCCTTCAGCCACGTAATAGAAAACGAGGGGGCGGTGATGCCCCGTCGAGCGAATGCCTGCTGCAGGGCACGCACGTGCCAGCCCCCCCGCTGCCCAAGAATGCCGATTCTCACTCCAGAAGCACCTTCCTTAGCATTCGGCCGTTGACGCGCCCGGCGTGGAACGTGCGGCCACTGCCCAGGTTGTTGATAAACACCTCGGCCGGACTGAAGAGCAGCGGGTCAATCTTGTAGAAATCACCGTTGTAGCGCTGATAGAGCTCATAGAAGGAGGTTCCGTAGTCCCGTGACGCCGACGAGGGTAAACAGTCAATCATCTCCTCGATCTGCGCGTCGTCCGCCTTCATCGTGTACCATGCCCGACCAGCGTAGAGCACGGCGTCGTTGGTGCGCCCGATGGCCCGCAGGTCGTCGTCCGCGACGGGCGCTAGGGGACAGGTGCCGAAGCCAGACACCACCGTAGCGATGTCAAGGTCTTCCCCGTCGCACACCTCCAACATCTTGTGCAACCCAGTCTCCACCACACGCGCAGCGATCTGCACCGAGCCCACCACGCTGGCGGTAGGCGCAACCAGAAGATAGAGCGCATCGGGAGAGACCCCGCACTTCTCGGCCACCTTGTCCGCTGCCACCTCCGGCGGCAACTCGTGCCCCTCCAGTGCCAGGACTGCCACATCGGCTTCGTCCCGGATCACCAGCCGCTCGAAGATCGGCTCCCCGGCGTAAAGCGCCCGCGCTGGACCGGAGCCCATCGCGAAGTACTTTCCCTTCTCGGTCTTGGCCTCGAGCGACCACCCCGCATACTGCGACGCCATGCACGCCACCGCTGGGTGGCTCACCGAGACGGAAACTCCCGGCAGCCACATGTCGTCGAAATCGAGCTCAGCGAAACCAACCTGGCCAAGTCCCCCCAGGCATACTTCAGCAAACAGCCGTCCCGCCTCCAACGAGCCGGGCACCCGCACACCGGCATCGATCACCGTGGTCCCGTTCGGCAGTCGCGTCACCGCCAACCCCAATCCCTCCGCGTCGGCGATCATCCGCCGCACGATCTCCACTGCGCGTTCATTGACGCCGATCATAGACCAGAATCTCCCCTTTTCCCAGAGTCGTGATGTCACCAACGTAGCGGCGAAAGACTCCCTCGACGTGATCTGACGTGACGGGCAAACCCCACCCGCGCAGGTGGCGCAGATAAGTGCGCAGGAAGGCCGGCTGATAGGAGCAGGCATAGTGGAACACAGGCAGCAGGTCGCCCTCAATAGATCCCAGCGCGACGATCGTGCCGCGCTTCATGCCAGCGCCCGCCCTCGGCCCCAACGTGCCAAACACGAAGAGCGATCCGGCGATCATCCGCACCCCGGAGAACTCTCCCACGTCGCCCTGGACGGCGATCAGCCCGCGCCGCATGCGCTCCCCCACCCGCGGCCCGGCGCTTCCTTCCACGAGAATAGAACCGCCGCGCATACCGCGCTTCTCTCCCGGATAGGCAGCGCCGGCCATCGGGCCGACGTCCCCCCGCACGCGGATGACCCCACCGGACATGTGCGCGCCCATCCACGCCGCGGCGTTCCCGTGGACGACGATCTCCCCCCCGCTCATCTCGGCTCCAAGATGCATGCCGACATTGCCTCGGATGGTGATCCGTCCACTGGCCATCCCCTGCCCGATCCGCTTCACGTGACTGAGATCACCTTCGAGGAGGATCTCCTCCCCATCGGACGCACGACCAACCAGGTGGGACGCACTTTCTGAAGTGCGTCCCACCTGAATGTCCGCAACGTCCGCCCCTTCCACCACGAACAGATCGCCGACAGTCACCGGTCGCCGCCCATACAGGAGTGGTAGCGCCGCCACCTCCTCCTGACTGAGCCCGGCAAACCGGTCGGGCGATATACTCTCCGCCTCGACGGGGAGAGTGACCGAGTCCCTCAAACGCAGTGTAGTGCTCCTCACTTCCACAACTCCTGCAGATGAATCTGGTATTGCCCCAAAGTGCCACCGTAGTTGCCCGCCGAGATGCGCACGATGCCGGGCCGGCACGCCGCATCGACGCCCACCCGCGTCGCCTCTCTCACCGCATCCTCATCCAGCCCATCGATCACGATCTCCAGCACGGAATTGACGCCCTCCGGCAGCGCGCTGTCGGTCTGGCGACGGAGGCTAGGACAGTACGCGGTGTTGGTCGAGGCATGCAGGAACTTGTACTGTGACGACGTCTTGCTGCCACTGCGTACGATGCCACCGGGGAACGGCATCACCACCCCCTCCACTGCGTGCATCGCCTCCACCGCCCGTTCGGCCGCCCCAAGCGTGGCCTCGACGCTTTCGCCCAGGATAAGGAAGTTCCCGCCGCCAACGGCTTTCTTCATGCCGAACTGCTCTTCCACCAGGAACTCGCCCTGCATCACCGGTATCCGCCAGAACCTCCGCCCCCCCACGAGCTTGCTCGCCTGGAACCCATCGCCGAAGTAGCGCAGCGTCCCGCCGATCTTGAGCCACTCCTCGCCCTCCAGGCCGTTGAAGCAGGCCGTCGTGGGACAAGTCATGATACACTGGCCCACGCGGCGCATCAACTGATCCTTCATCCCCTTTGGCCCCATTGTGAAGATGAGAATACTCACGCCGGGGCGGCCATCGGGTGTCACGTCCGACGGGACGACCCCTTCGATGCCGGCCTCGCAGCCACATGCGATGACCGATGTGGCGAAACCCGTGCTCACTTGCGCCGCCGTCATCGCCCACTGCGGGTTAATCGCAGTGATGAGCAACCGTGCAGCCCGCATCTTGAACGCCTCGGCGAAGGTGTCCTCAATCTCAACGCCGTTGATGTGCATCCTCTACTACCTCCAAATATCAGCCCTTCCGAATCCGATCGCTCAAGTACCCCCATCGCAGCGGCTCCTCCTGCGTGTATCTCTTGCCCAGCCTCACAGCCAGAGCCGCCCGCTCCAACTCCCGCCCCAGGTAGAAGGCGTGTGAGCCCTCGCTCACGCCAAGGCGGGCGAAAACCTCATCCGGATCGGTGCCCACGACAAACATCTCACTGTTGAACACGGTGATTTGCTCGTCGTCGGTGAAGATACGGAAGTTCCGATCCCGCACCTGGGATTGCATCAGCCGTAGATCTGCTTCGCCATAGTACGTGTATCCGTGCAGCGGGTCCTTAACCGTCACCAGGCTGCTGTCCACGTGCTTGGGCAGAACCTGGTTCTGACGAGAGTAGTACATCAGCTTGCGCGCCAGATCCAGTTCGCGCACCGCTCCTCTGGCCCAACTGATCACCTCTGTGGTCAGGACGTAGTCTATCTCCAACTCCGAAAGCATCCCGGCCATCACGGCGTTGATGCCGGTGCTGTCCGCCTCGGTCAGCTCGGTCAGGTTCCCCAACCCCATGAGCATCTCTGCATCCGGGTATCGCTGCCTCACCTCGTAGAACCGATGGATGGATTCCGTGAAACCGAAGCTGATGGGATTCAGCACCGGGTCAACGATATACGGAACCCCCCATTCCTCCAGCCGGGCAATATTGCGTTCCAGGGAAGGCAGCCCCTGGTCGAAATCGGGGATAACCACCACCTTGCACCCAAGACGCGGGGCCAGTTCGATGTTCTTCGAGTTGACACTCAGCAGGAAGTCCACGCCCGCCGCATCGGCGTGCAGGATCGTCTCGTGATCAAAGGTGTCCACACTGACGAGAAAGCCGCGCTCCTTCAGCTTCCTCACGACCTCGCCCACGTGGGGGAAACCGCCCTGCACCGGACACCCCAGGTCAATGATGTCGGCTCCGCTGGCGTGGTAGTACTCGGCCCGGGTCAGAATGTCCTCCCAGGGCAACCGATGAGCGTCCACGACCTCGGCCAGGATCTTCACCCGGTACTGGCCGTAGCCTGGCATCACCCGTTCGCGACCGAATAGGGCGGGCAAGTCCTTGAGATCCTTGGGGCCGCGAGTCACCGGAACCCCCAGCCGCTCCTCGATGACGGATAGATCGCCCTGACACCACCCGGAGATCATAATCTCCTCGCACCGCCGGGCATCCACCAGTTGCCGTGCGATCCAGTCAGTACTCATCAGAGCCGCCACCGAGTAGTCGAGCACGGCCACCTCGTACTCGAAATCGGGCGCCATCCGCTCCAGCGCCGCCGTGAGCGCATCCGCCGCCAGCTTGCCGGTTACGAACAGGTATCTAGGCCCTGCAACCGACATCGAAGTCCCTCCAGATCTTCCACCACCGCTACGTTCGGGAACTCGCGCAGCCTGGCCGTGTTCTCCAGGTCGACCTCGCGCGGGTAGACCTTGATCGTCCTTCCACTGGGCGTGACGGTGTCCATCTCGGGCGCGAGATCCGTGGGTAGCACCAGAGTCGGCACCCGGTTTTTCCCGGCCTGGGCAAACAGGTTGGTGATCAGGGAATCGGAGATGCCCAAGACAAACTTGGCCACTGTATTCGACGTGGCCGGGGCAATGACCAGGGCGCGATACCGGTCGGGTTGGGCAAAGCGACCCACGACGGGCGCACTGCTCATGTTGTCCCGCACTACCGCCCTGGCTGACCGGTGCACCGCGTCCGCCAGGCCATACATGCGCAGTACCTCCTCACCCGCGAGGGAGAGGAAGACGTCCACTCGGACCGCGGCCATCTTGGCCGCACCCCCAAATTCCGCCTCACCGAGCTCCCGAACCAAGTCGACGCACTCCTGCAGAAAATGACCACCGCCCGTGACTCCCCAGGCGATGCTCATCAAGTGTCCTGGACGCACGGTCAATGTCCGCCCCCTGCACAGGCCACAACGTCGCCGTGGGGCAGATACTCTGGCTGGACCGGGTAGTTGTCGAACGACATGCTATAGCACGTCTCGAAGTGGGCGCGGATGTCCGCCTCGATCCCCGGATCGTGCGGTGGACTGACGTAGAACGTGCGCCCCGGTCGCTCGCTCACGAGCCGGCCGTCCTTCACCACCACCTCACCATCCTTGAGCACGTATCGAGGATGGGCGAACATCTCCTCTTTATCCTCCAGCGGTGCATAGATGGTCACGTCAGCGTCGGCCCCCACCCCCAGATGGCCCTTGTTCTTGAGACCCAGCACGCGAGCCGTGCCCGCTCGGGTGATAATCGCGATTTCGTACAGCGAGTACTCCCGATCCAGTTCGGGAAGCAGCGCCCCCCTTCGCACCCGGGCCGATATGCCCGCCAACGCCTCTGCCCGGTAGTCACGGTCCATCAACAGTTTGATCACGCGCGGATAGTAGAAGAACGGGCCGGCATTCGGGTGGTCCGTGGTGAGGAAGACCCGCCACGGATCCTCGATGAGCAGGAAGAGCTCCATGCCGGTCAGCCATTGCACCGCGTTGAACGCATTAGACCGCTTGTAGAGCACGGGCACCAGCCCGCCGCCCGTCTCTCCCTCCACATCGTCGTTCAACCACTTGTTGCCCGTCAACTGATGCAACCGGTACTGGAGGGGGCCATCGGACGTCATCGTCGTTGCCTCGCCGAAGATCACCTGCCCCACATCCACGGTGAGGAGGGGGTGCGCGTTCACCGCCTGGGCGATCTCCACCGCGCCGGAGCGCGGCATCTTGCCGGGCTCGCCGCCGTAGCTGAAGAACTGGAGGTGACAGATATGCGCCCGTCGCCCGTCGAGCGCCTCAATCACCTCGATCGTCGAGGGCACGTTCCCCGCCTGCCCCAGGTTCAGGCTGTGGAGGTGCGGCACGTGAGGCAGGCCGAGGTCGTCATTGATCCAGGACAGCGTGGTGAGAATCTGCCTGGGGGTGACACCGAAACCGATGACTTCGTCATCCAGGCGCGCCACGTTCTGGCCCCATTTCCAGTTCTCTACCCCACCCGGGTTGACGACCTTGATCGCGTAACCCTTGGTCGCGTCCAGCAACCAGGCCACGTAGTCCCGGGCCTTCTCCCGCTCCCCATCACGGATGCAGCGCATGATGAAGTGATTGTTGCCCATCGTGATGTACGCGCCTTTGTCCAAGATGGGGACATCGTCGAACTCCTCGTGGGTATGGCGGGCCACCAGGGGAGCAGAGGCAGCCTCCATCACCGTGGTGTAGCCCATCTCCGCGTAGAGGTATCCGGTCAGATGCGTCGTTGGGGTCGTGTAGCCCACGCCGGACCGGGTCATGCCCATCCGCCCCCCACGCCATCGTGTATCACTCCCATCCGGCGTACTCCCCCGCGCCCGCACGTGCCCACGGTGATCCTCTGGACGGAATTTGCGCCCCGAGTTCACCTTGGCCCCAGCAAAGTGGCTGTGGACGTCCACACCGCCGGGCATCACCACCAGGTCCGTCGCATCTATGGTCTGCGCGCCGCCACGATCCACGTCACTCGGGGCAACCACCCGCCCGTCCTCAATCCACAGGTCCTTGACCTCGCCGTTCACCCCATTTATCGGGTCGTATACTCGACCGTTCAGGATTCCTAGCATCACATCACCATCCCAGGCTGCACTAAGGCACTGATATCACCCAAGACCTTCTCGTCGGTCGGACGCACCGAAGGGAGCACCGGCCGGAGCCGGATGGGCACGCCATCCATGCGATAGGCCGTGCCGGCCGCATCCACGCCATAGCAGGCGGTAGGAAAGACCACCTGCGCGACCTCCGTCGTCAGGCTCGGCATCGGGTCGAGAGCGATGACCGGGATGCGCTCCAATTGCTGGGCGGCCGCCTTCGGGAAATGGGCCACCGGGTCTGAGGCCACAATCAGGGCCGCGTCCGCCTCCCCTCGTGCCAACACGTCCACCGCCGAGAACTCGCCGGGGCCATAGCGGGGATAGCCACGTGAGTAGCTGACAGCGAACGGATAGCCACTCTGCCAGGTCACCACCTGATCCGCTCCGGCCACGTTCCCGTGTCCTCGCATCGGGATGACGGTGAAACGCGTGTGCGCGTTCAACTCGGCCACTAACGTGAAAAGCTCGCTCACGTTGAGATCCCGCCCTCCGGTCTGCGTCAGCCCCATGCCCATAAACGCCACCCCGAAACGGCACGTCTTCATCCGCTCCGCGAGGTCTCGCAGTTGCGACAGCGGGACGCCGCCCACCGCCTCCGCGTCGAGTTCCTTCCCACCTACCAGCGCTCGCAGCGCCGTCAGCACCTCGAAGTCGGAACCCGGCTTCACCTGCAGGAAGAGGTCGGCCATCTTCGTGCTGCCGGTGGGCCGCACGTCCACGACGACCAAGGTCCGATCCCGGCGCCCATTGGGAGTGAGCATACCCTTGGGCGTCACCGAATATCGCGAGAAGTGGCGGATGTGGGAGACCGCTGGGTTGCAGCCCCAGAAAACCAGCAGATCAGCGCGGTTCCGCACCTCCCCCAGTGTACACGTCGGCTCGCCCACAGCCTGCATCGCCAGCCCTGTGGGGCCGTGGCACACCGACGACGTGGTGTCTATCATCGCCCCCAGCCGGTCCGCCAGTTCCACCGCCTTGCGCTGAGCTTCCGTGGCCGTGGAGCTGAGGCCATAGATCAACGGGCTGTCAGATGCGCTTAGGATGCGTGCCGCCTCCGCAACCGCTTCGTCCCAATCCACCTCCCGGCCATTCACGCGAGGTCGCCGGGGCGATGGATCGTAGTGCGTGAAGAGCCCACGCCCGTTGGCGCATGCCCTGCGCACCCGCGTGATACGCCCCCCATCCACCTCTACCGCCAGGTCGTCGCACAGACAGCCACAGAAAGAACACACCACGTTCTCGAACACGTTGGACTCCTGCGTCCGCGTCATGCTGCCTCCACCTCCGCCTCCAATCCCTTGAAGTGGGGCATGCCCGTCCCCTCCGTGCCCGTCCCAATCAGCACATTCGCCATCGGCCCCATCGGCATAAACAACAGCCCCTCAGGAAGCGACTCCGCCCGCACCGGCACTTCCACCTGTCCTGCCGCCGTCCGGACTCGGACAATCTGCCCCTCCTTGACGCCAAGGTGGGCCATGTCCCCTTCGCCCATCATCACCGCAGCGGTTGCCTCGCGGTACACGTCCGAATCCTTGCCCACGTGCAACCCTTTCCCCTGTTCAGGCGTGCGCCCGGTAATCAACGTGAAACACTTGCTCACGGATGTACTCATCCGCCTCGTCTCCTTCACTCTGTCAGGTCTCCGATCTCCTGCCGGACGTCTGCGACGCCCGCCAACAAATGCTGCCAGCACGTATCTCGCCCCTCACCTTCTGCTAGAACCGTACACACGGGATGGCCAGCCTCGATCCGCTCGCCGGGGAAGGGAATGTCCCGCCTGCCCCGTTTCACCCACCCGCCTGTCTCCGGCATAGTCACCGGTCGCCTGGCGTAGACGATCCCTTTGGCAAACCACAGACCCCGAGCGTACAAGTGCTCCGCCAGCCGAAAGTCAGGCAATCGACCGTCCATCGCTTCCACGTGCAGCGAGAAGATGTTAAGCCCGTATGCTCGCTCGACCAATTCCATCGAGGCCGTGTAGCGGGGGTTGACCTCCACCAGGATCGCGCGTGGACCACCGTCTCGGTCGCGCGCCACGATCAAATCCAGCCCGTTCACACCCCGCAAACCGAAGCGGCGAGTGAGCGCAGCAGCCATCCGCTCCACTTCCTCCAATACGGCGAGCCCTTCGTCCTTCCAAGGCGCAGTCCGCTGCGCCCCTTCCCCCCTTCGTTCCTTTCCCGATTCGTTGTCCCCCCCTGCCAACGGAAGGATGTTGCCACACCAGCCGAAGCCCTGTGCCCCCAGCTCACCCCGCCCAATGAGTTGCTCCGTCAGGCCGATCACCACGCACCGCTTCCCATCGGCCACGAAGGCCGCAGACGCAGGCCGACCTTCAACATACGCCTGCAGGAAGTGAGACTGGCCTAACGGCCTGCCATCCCACGGCTGGACGCCGTGCCCTCCGCCGCTGCGGACCGGCTTGCGTAGCCAGCGGTTGCCCCCGTCAGCCGCCGCCCCCTCTCCAGCTAGCAACGTGTGCGGACAGGCAACCCCAACCTCATGGCAGAAGGCCCGCAGCGTGCGCCAGTCGCGCACCTGATAGAGCACAGTGGGCGCGTTCCCGAGCAGAACGCGCCCCTGTGCCAGTTCTTCAACCACCTCGGGATGGTTCTCCAGATTGGAGATGTACACAACTGACTCGAAGTCAAGAGAACGGCTGGCTTGCTCCAGTGCTGCGGCGCTGAAGGAGGGGCAGGTCTCACCAATCAGTGTAGGATCTCGCAGGAGCGCGTGGTTCTCCACCAGCTCCCGCTGATCCCGATCGCCAAAGTAGTCCAGTGTGACGACCTGATGCCCCCCCCTCACCGCCGACTCGGCGATGGCGCGTGTGCTAAGTCCGACGATGAGAATGCCAGTGCGCACTCCGCTCCACCACCCTCAGAAACCAGGGCCTCTCGTACGACGTAGGCTCCCGCGACGGCGCCCCAGCATTCCTACAAAGGCGCCATTCCGATGGCGCGCCATCAAGATGGCGTCGCCAAGAACCCGGTTTCCTTCCCAGCCGTTCTCCATGGCTGGTCTCAAAGACTCGGTCGACTCAAATGTCCGCCAACTCCTTGGCGAACTCGAAGGCGTTGGTGTAGTCCAGGAACGCCCCCTCCGATTCCATCGCTGTCTTCAGCATCTTGGCCTCGATCTTGTTCCTGAGGTTCCCGACAGCGAGCGCACCAATGGTCAAAATCCCGTTCTTCTCCCGCTTGTCATACTTCGCCTTGATGCCCGCGATGCCCGCCGGCGGGACCGCGTTCACGTCGGCCGCGACCATGCACTTCTCCAACTGGGGAACGAACTCCTCAGGTACCAGCTCGACACCCGCCGGGCCGGCAGAGACCACGATCTCGCACTCTTTCGCTGCCGCCACTATCTCCTGCGGCGACTTGGCCACCACGCCCGTCACTTTCCCTTCCACCATCTCAGAAATCTGAAGAGCAAGCGAGGTCACGTCTTCGACGATGTCCAACATCGTGACCTCGACGCCTTCCCTGGCCAGGATTCGGCTCGCCACCCGGCCCACACGGCCACAGCCCCCTAGAACGGCGGCCTTCTTGCCCTCCAACGTCTCACCCTTGCTGGCCAAGGCCTCTAAAACCTTCGCTACGATCGCTGAGGACGTCGTGTGAGCGCCCTTCGGGTCAACAGCGATGGAAAGCTGAAACGGCGGGAACATCGTCTTCT
Organism: uncultured Anaerolineales bacterium; assembly: GCA_964649415.1. GTDB lineage: Bacteria > Chloroflexota > Anaerolineae > B4-G1 > B4-G1 > CAZYSK01. Next base: position 30,787 of record CAZYSK010000024.1, on the reverse strand, counting down.
TGGCCTTCTTGGCCATTTTCTCCACGGCGTCAAGGTCGCTGCCCCCGAAGAAGATCGTCGTGTACGTCGCCCCCTTCGGTCCACGGGGGAACATGGCATCCTGCACCAGTGGCGTGATCTCCTCCATCGTCACCCCGCTGAACGGCAGCACGATGTCGAAGCCCACGTCGTATGCGAACAAGATGTCGAACGGACTCGGCCGCTTGTTCATGTCGAAGTAGATCAGTATATGCTTCATTATCATCTCCTTGCAACTCAAGGTAGATACTCTGCCTGAACGTTCGAGAGGGAACAGTCCCTCCGCCCCAGCACGGCCTGCTCGACGAGTCGTTTGAGTGCAGTGAGGGAGACAGGGCAACCGGCCCGCTCAAGCTGGGTCAGTGCCGCCTCCAGATCACCCCACTCGGCCTTGACGTGGACAACGCTCCCATCGTGGCCGAGGACCTCCTTCACGCTCACGAGCGCTTCCACACGCACGTCCACCTGAGCGCTCAGTCGCACCCGCTGCATGCGGTACTCGAAGCGGATGTGGCGTGGATCGAAGACCCGTACACCCAACGTGCCCAACTCGCAGGCCAGGTAGCCTCCCAATCCCTCGGCCCGCTCCTCCGGGGCGTCTATGAAGAATAGATAGTCCAGCCGCCCCTTCTTGGTGAATGCCTGAACCACGTGCACACTCATAGCCCCCCGCGCCATCAATCCATCAATGACGTGGGGGATCACCTCACCCGATATGTCATCCACATTCACCAAAAGCAACATCAGAGGTTAGCGTCTCGCCAGTGCTCAGGGCCGTGTGAGATCGACCACCAGATGGGTAGGGGTACGATCCCCCGCACCCCTACCCTTACTCAGATGCGACAGGTCTTAGGACTGCCCGGAGCAAGACAAACTCCGGAGACTACTCCAGATCCTTCAAGATCCGCACGGCGAGCCGGGCCACCTCGCGGGCTGTGTCCTTCGCCCCTGGGATGGAGCACGTGATTCGGGCGGCCTTCTCCGCCTTCTTCCCCGCGTCCTTCCAGGTGTACTTGCCCATAGCCGCGGCCACGACGGCCGGAATGACCGCGTCAATCGTGCAGCAGCCGACGTACATGAGTTCCTGCGCCACTGCTGCCGCGACGGTGATCGGCAATGACAGCTCGGCTTTCTTGTTGAGCACGGCGTCGGGGATCACCTTGTGGCTCAGACCCTCCATCACGAACTCCTCACCGTCTACGGTCACCACGGTGTCAATGTCAGCGTCGAAGCCCCAGTAGGACTGGGCGAAGGGGTGATCGCGACGCGCTCCACCCTCCAGCTTGGTGAACTTGATGGCGATTTCCTTGCCGAAGAAACCGCTCAGGATCACGCCGGCGCTCGCCTCGACCTTCTCCTTGCGCGCCTGATCCAGCGCCACGCACACGTCGGCCAGTTCCTTGCCGGCGCTCAGTTCGTCGTAAGCGAACTTCGCCCGGCGGTAGATAGCATTGGCCCGGATGCCGTCGGTGGCCTTGATGATGGTCTCCGTGACCGGGCCGCGGCGGACCTGCTCGGCCTTGCGAGCGATCGTGTTGGTGCAGCAGGCGGCGATCTCACCGTCAATCCACTGCGTGAGTTTGACCTCGTGGATGACGTCGGCGCATGCCTCCACATCACCCTTGTGGTCGATCAGCAAATTCATGGAGATGACGCAGTCAGCCAACAGGTGAGCCAGCGGAGGATTGACCGGGCCACCGCCGAAGCCAGCCCCGATCATCGGGCCCTCCGCGAAAGCGGCCAGTATCTCGTTCAGCGTCATCATGCCGATCACCGAGGGGGCACCCACGTCCTTGAGGATCATGCCCATGCCGCCTATGAACGCGGCTGTGTCGTACTCTGTGCCCGTGCCGCGCAGGTGGAGCTTCTCTGGGAGCCCGGCAGCCTCGGCCGCGCCCTTGCCCGCCAGATAGCCGGTGCCCTCGACAAAGAAAGTGCCGTACTCGGCTCCGATCATCCCGTCCGGGTTGATGATCTCCAGCACGGCGGCAGCGGCGAGCATGGCGCACTGGATCGGGCTGGCGCTGATGCCCACACCGTGGTAGGCCTTCATCATCGCGTCCACCGCGATCTTGCCGCCGTTCATGCACAGATCCACGTAGACCATGTCCTCGCCCAACACGCTGTGGCCCATGGGAGCACCACCGGCCACGAAGGCGGGCACGGCAGCGCCGTCTACCCGGACCAACTCACCTTTCTGCATCGCGTCATACAGTGCCTGCACGGCAGCAAAACCCGAAACCTTGTTCGTCAGCTTGGATGTGGGAATGGCTGCCACGCCGGAGCGGCCCGCGCCTGCCTTCAGGCGAGCCATTGCCCCAAGCTTGCGGTTGCCAGCGGGTACACCGGCCCGCGATTCCGTGCCCGCAATCAGGAGCAGAGAGGCAGTAATCAGGGCCGCGTTCGCAGGCGCTGCACCCGCCTCCATAGCCGCATTCACACCTGCCTCAACCACCATGTCGAGAGGCAGCGCTTCAAGGTTCGCATCTGAGAGGGCGATGTCGCGTCCCTGCAGAATCTCGTGTGTCATCGCGTTCGCCGCACACAGGGCCGAGAGGTTCAACATCCCGTGCCCCTTGGTCAAGGCCTCAATCCGGTCACTGGTCGTATACTCGACGTTCGAAGTCACCGCCATAACGGTCGCTAGAAGTTCCTTCTCCACGTTAACACCTCCAGGTATTTGTGTCGGCCCTTCAGAGCCTGAAATACGCAAACGTTCCAACCCTAATCGGAATCCCTGAAACCTGCTTGAGTTACCTAACCATTACCTGTTTGACTGTACTTATGTGGCTATATCACCTCCCTACATGCAAACAACCGAACCGCTGAGAGAAGGCTCTCGGCGGCTCGGCTGTGGTTAAGCGGATCATGCTAAACAGCCGCGCAATCCCATCCGCAGGGTAGCTGTATTGAGCCGTCCAGACGTTCCCCACGCTTAGGCCGCTGAGGCCAAAGCTGTTACCAAAAAGCGCGCTTGATGAGACGAGGACGCTACTCAATGCGGCAATGCTCGTTGGAGCTAGTGTATGCGCAGTGGAATATTGGATTTTCTCTATTATACACGAAAACCACAAGTATGTCAACGCGCGCGCCGGGTTTTGAGGTTCAATAACACGTTGTTGACAGAAAACAGGCCGCATCGGCGCCGCGCGCGCCCCTTGCCAAAGCCACCTGACGGCGGTAGAATACGCCTCGATCAGACCATGAGCCGAGCAAGGATTGCCCTGTGTGTTCTCGCCACCCTGGCCGTGGCTGCGCTGGCCTGCAACCTGCCCTTCGGTTTGACGCCGCCGGCATTCCTCGCGACCGACACGCCCACACCCACCCTCACCCCCACTTCCACGCCCACGCCCACCCCGACGCCTACCCCCACCCCAACACCAACACCAACACCCACGCCCGACCCAGCCGAATGGCTCGCCGATGCCGCGCGGGCGACGGAGAACGGTGACTTCGAGGCCGCGGCCGGGATCTACCGCCGCGTGCTCGCCCTGCCGCTCGACCAAGACGGCGACGCCCAGGCCCGTCTTGGCCTGGGCACGGCCTATCTGCGCGCGGGCGACTACGACCCGGCCACGGGGGCCTTCCGCGACTTTCTGACCACCCACCCTGAGAGGGAGTGGGCTTTCGACGGCCACTTCCTCCTGGCCGAGGCTTTGGTGGGCGCGGGGCACCCACTGACGGCCACTGAGGCGTACCAGGCCGCCCTGTCGGCAGGCACGGTCATCACTGCGTACGTCAACGAGTCGCTGGGAAACGCGCTCTACGCGGGCGGGGCCTATCTTCCCGCCGTCGAAGCCTACGAGTCCGCGCTCGCCGATGCGCCTGACCGCTCTTTCGAGGTCGGCATGCGCGAGAAGCTGGCCCTGACACACGTCGCTCTGCAAGACTACCCCGCCGCCATCGCCCAATACGAGGCCATCCTGGACATCGCCCAGATCCGCGCCTATCGCGCCCGCATTGAGCACCAGGCCGCCCTGACCCTGATCCTGTCCGGCGAGGTTGAGGCGGGCTACGAGCGCCACACGTCCGTCGTCGAGGCGTACCCCGATGAGCGCTACGCCTACCTCTCGCTGGTCGAATTGGTCGAGGCGGGACGCCCGGTGGACGACTTCCTGCGCGGCGTGGTGGACTACTACGGGGAGGCATACGGCCCGGCGGTCGAGGCGCTCTACCGCTACATGCGCACCTATCCAGACACGTACTCGGACGACGCCCACTGGTACGCCGGTCTATCGTACCTGGCCGCCGGCAGCCCGGAACTGGCAGCCGCCGAGTTCGAGACCCTGCTTGACTCTTTCCCGGGCAACGCGCATTGGAGCGACGCCTGGATGCGCCTGGCGGAGGCCTTCATCGACGCCGGTGACGCGGACGCCGCCATCGAGACCTACACGCAGTTTACGGAGATCGTCCCCGACGACCCGAACGCGCCCCAGGCGCTCTGGGAGGCCGCACAGCTTCTCGAGCGGGGCGATGAACTGGAGGATGCTGCCGAGGCCTACCTCGACGCCCACGTGCGCTATCCTGACTCTGACTACGCCCCCCCCGCCCTCTTCCGGAGCGGGCTCCAGTCCTACCGGCTGGGCGAACTCGTCGACGCCGCGGTCTCCTGGGACACCCTGGCCGCGCTCTACCCCGACTCGCCCTACCGCCCCATTGCTCTCCTTTGGCTGGGCAAGCTCCGCCGCGACCAGGGCGATGCCGAGGCCGCCCAGGAGGCGTTTGAGGCCGCCAGCGCCACTGATCCCCTGGGCTACTATGGCCTCCGGGCTGCCGACCTGCTGGCCGCTCCCATATCCCCGCCTTTCCCGCCCGCCAGCTACAGCCCCGATCCCGGATACGATCCGGCAGCCGCCCAGGTCGAGGCGGAGGAGTGGCTGGCCGGATGGCTGGGCCTGGAATCCGCCGTGCGCCTGGGCGAGCTCTCCCCCGACCTGGCTGCCGATCCCCGCCTCCAACGCGGGCTGGCGCTGTGGCGCCTGGGACGCTTCGAGGAAGCCAAATGGGAACTTGAAGCACTGCGCACGGCCACCCGCGCAGACGCACTGGCCCAATACCAACTGGCCCTGGCGTTCCGCGACATCGGCCTGTATCGTTCCTCCATCCTCTGCGCCGCGCGGGTCATGTCCCTCTCCCCGGCCGACACCGTCCTCGACGCCCCCACCTTCGTCGCGCGCCTGGTCTATCCCACCTACTACGAAGACCTCGTACTGGACAACGCCCGCCTGAGCGGCCTTAACCCGCTCCTTGTCTTCGCCCTCATCCGCCAGGAGAGCCTCTTCGAAAGCCTCGCCACTTCGGTGGCCAGTGCCCACGGAGTGATGCAGGTCGTCCCCCCCACCGGCGCACAGATCGCCGCCGAATTGGACTGGCCGCCCGGCTACGAGACCGCCGACCTCTACCTCCCCTACGTCAGCCTCCGTTTCGGCACCTACTACCTGGCCCAGCAGCGCGACCGGTTCGACGGCCGGATAGATGCCGCCCTGGCCGCCTACAACGCCGGCCCGTCCCGCGCCGAGCGTTGGCTGGAGCTTGCCGGCGACGACACCGATCTGTTCCTCGAACTTGTCACGCTGTACGAACCGCGCCTCTATCTCCGGCGCGTCCGAGAACACCTCGCCGTCTATCAGGCACTGTACAGTGCGCACTAGTACCCAGTCAATCTGGAATTGACGGATAAAGACGCTTGAGCTTGATACGCGCATCATCGGTTGTGAACTGCCAGTCAATAGATAACCGGAGTGCGTTTTGCGAACAATCTATAGCAAGTGGTTAATCATGAATCTTTCACTATAAGGAGAAGAATAAATGATGAAAAACATTCAATCTATCGTTTCACAAATGACCCTCGAAGAGAAAGCCGCGCTCTGCACCGGCGCAAGCGCATGGACGACCACCCCCATCGAGCGCCTGGATGTGCCGGAAATGATCGTCTCGGACGGGCCACACGGCGTCCGCCGCGTGCCGGATGTCCACGATATAGCGCACGACAGTCTGCCTGCCACCTGTTTCCCCACCGCATCTTGTCTCGCGTCCACCTGGGATGTGGATTTGATCCGCACAGTGGGCGAGGCCCTAGCCGAAGAATGTATTGCCCTGAATGTGGATGTACTCCTCGGCCCCGGCGCGAATATGAAACGCTCCCCGTTGGGTGGCCGTGACTTTGAGTACTTTTCCGAAGACCCCTATCTGGCCGGGGAGCTGGCCGCCAACTTCATCAATGGCGTGCAAAGCAAAGGGGTGGGAACTTCCCTCAAGCATTACGCCGCCAACAACCAGGAATTCCAGCGTTTCAGCATCAGCGCCGAAGTGGACGAGCGTACCCTGCGCGAAATCTACCTACCCGCCTTTGAGAAAGCCGTCAAACAGGCCCAACCCTGGACGGTGATGTGTTCGTACAACAAAGTCAATGGCACGTTTGCCTCCGAGCACGCCGGCCTTTTGAACAAGGTTCTCAAGGGCGAATGGGGCTTTCAAGGTTTGGTGGTCTCCGACTGGGGCGCGGTGCGCGACCGAGTCGCGGCGCTGAAAGGCGGGCTGGATTGGGAAATGCCCGGCCCGCAGGATCGCCGTGTCAAAGAAGTGATTGCCGCCGTGCGCTCCGGCGAACTGGACGAAGCCGTGCTGGACGAATCCGTTCGCCGCATTCTGGGCATCGTCTTCAAGGCCGCGGAAACGTCCAAAGGCGGCGAATTTGATGTGGACGCGCATCACGAACTGGCGCATCACGTCGCCGCGGAAGGCATCGTGCTGCTCAAAAACGACGGTATCCTGCCCCTCAAAGGCCAGCAGCGCATCGCCGTGATCGGTCGCTCCGCGCAACACGCTCACTTCCAGGGCGGCGGCAGTTCGCACATCAAACCGACCAAAGTGGCGGTTCCGTTCGACGAGCTGGCAGCTCTGGCCAGAGACGCCGGACTGACCTACGGCGAAGGCTACCCCAAAGATGATTCCTTCCGCCAGGATTTGATCGACGAAGCCGTGACACTCGCCCAGAATGCGGACGTAGCCGTGCTGTACATCGCGCTGCCGACCTTCAAGGAATCCGAGGGCTACGACCGCCCCGACCTCGACCTGACCGAACAGCAGATCGCGCTGATCAAAGCCGTCGCCGCGGTCCAGTCCAAGACCGTCGTGGTGCTCAACAACGGCGCGCCGGTCGCCATGAGCGCCTGGATTGACGATGTGGCCGCCGTCCTTGAAAGCTGGCTGATGGGGCAGGCAGGCGGCACGGCGATTGCCGATGTACTGTTTGGCAAAGTCAATCCCTCCGGCAAGCTGGCGGAAACCTTCCCTCTCAAACTCGCCGACACTCCCTCCCATCTCAACTGGCCGGGCGACGCGGGCGCAGTGCGCTACGGCGAAGGTCTGTTCATCGGCTATCGCTACTACGATGCCAAGCAAATGCCCGTCCTCTTCCCCTTCGGCTACGGGCTGAGCTACACCACCTTTGAATACAGCAATCCGCAAGTATCGGCGCAATCCTTCAAGGACACGGAGGGCGTGACGGTTACGGTGGATGTCACCAACACCGGGGATGTGGCAGGCAAGGAAATTGTCCAGGTGTATGTCCACGACCACGAAGCCGGGTTGGTGCGGCCAGAAAAGGAGTTGAAAGGCTTCGCCAAAGTGGAACTCCAGCCGGGCGAGACCAAAACCATCTCCATCCCTCTCGATTTCCGCGCCTTTGCTTACTATCATCCCGAATATAAGCAGTGGATTACCGAAGCTGGGGAGTTCGACCTCCTCATCGCGGCCTCCGCGGCGGACATTCGCCACACCCTGACGGTGACGCTTGAATCAACCCTCGAGTTGCCCTGCATTCTCGACAAGGAATCCACCGTCCGCGAGTGGATGGCTGACCCGCGCGGCAAGGCTGCCTTTGGCCCTCACTACGAAAAGATGGAAACCCAAGCCCGCAAGAGGTTCAGCGGTGGCGACGAGCGTTATGGCAACGAAGGCGCCATCGGTATGGATATTATGGAAATGCTTAATGACATGCCCCTGGTGAGCGTACTGATTTTCCAGCGAGACGCGTGGACCGTGCACCCCGAGGAAATGGTGGACGAATTGTTGAAGCAGGTACACAGCAATGACAACCATTCTAGTTGAAAAGAACATCATGGTCCCCATGCGCGATGGAGTACAGCTCGCCACCGACATCTATCGGCTGGAGGGCGCAAGCCCTACACCTGTGCTGGTCGTCCGCACCCCCTACAACAAAGACCACGTGGTCGCCGGCGGGGATATCTTCAACATTTTGCGGGCGGTGCAGGCTGGCTACACAGTGGTGGCTCAGGATGTGCGGGGACGCTATGCCTCCGAGGGGACGTTCAACCCGCACGTTCAAGAAACAGACGACGGCCTTGATGCCTTTGCCTGGGCGGCGGCTCAACCCTGGTCAAATGGGGTGGTGGGCACCTTCGGTGGCTCCTACCTGGGTTCCACCCAGTGGTTGCCTGCCCGTGAACAGCCCCCGGCCTTGCGAGCGATGGCGCCATCGATCACCTTCTCAGATGGGTACGAAGGTTGCGCATACCAGGGCGGAGCCAAGGTACTCCATGATCTCCGCTGGGTGGTCGCAAACATCGTTCCGGCAGAAGTCGGGCGCCGTGTCGCCCGCGGTGAGAAGCCGTTAGATAGTGAAACCCCTTTAGACGTGGATGTGGCACTGACTGAACTCCCGCTCGCCACCCATCCTTTGATCCGGGAGTACGCAGACTTCTACCTTGACTGGCTGGCTCACCCAACGGCGGATGACTATTGGCTGCCTTCCTCACCCCAGGCGGGATACGAGCAGATCAGCGTGCCCGCGCTCAACGTCAGCGGCTGGTACGACATCTTTCTGTGGAGCACCTTCCAGAATTACATGGGCATGAAGCAGCGAGGCGGCACGGAAGAGGCCCGCCGGAACCAGCGCCTGATCATCGGCCCCTGGACACATATGAACTTCAGCGGCAGTTTCCCGGAACGCGAATTTGGCTGGGGCAGCAGCAGCGCTGCCATCGATCTGCCTGGTATCCATCTTCGTTGGTTCGACCGCTGGCTGAAAGATGTGGACAATGGTATAGACCAAGAGCCGCCGGTGATGATCTTTGTGATGGGCGTTGACGAATGGCGCACCGAAGCCGCTTGGCCGCTACCAAACACGCAATACCGCCCTTACTACCTGCACAGCAGCGGAGGGGCGAACACTCTTTACGGCGACGGCACACTATCAACCGAGCCACCGGGCGACGAGCCGCCGGATGTGTACCTGTACAACCCCTTGCGTCCGGTGCCAACCGTCGGCGGCCAAGTCATCCTACCTGGTGGCAATGCCATGGGGCCGCGCGACCAGCGCGAGGTTGAACTGCGCGATGACGTGCTGGTGTATAGCACCCCGGTGCTGGATCGCCCGGTGGAAGTGACCGGTCCAATCGAACTGTGCCTGTTCGTGGTCTCATCGGCGCGTGACACGGACTTTACGGGCAAGCTGGTGGATGTCTACCCAGATGGCCAGGCGATGATCCTGACCGAGGGCATTCTGCGTGCCCGCTACCGCGACTCGTTCACGGAGCCTGAACTCCTCGAACCTGATGCGATCTACGAACTCCGGCTCGACTTGTGGGCCACGGCGAACGTGTTCTTGCCAAGCCACCGCATCCGGTTGGAGGTCTCCAGCAGCAACTTCCCACGGTTCGACCGCAACAGCAACACGGGCGGGGAGATCGCCAGTGAGACTGCCGATCAATACCAACCCGCGATCAACCGTGTCTTCCATGACGCGGCGTATCCATCGCGTCTGGTTCTCCCAATTATTGAAAGATGAACATCACCGAGGTAAACACATGACGAAAACTAGTTCCAACGTCACGGGCGTCAGCTTTCTCATGCTGTCTGCACTGATCTTCTCCCTCCAAAATATCGCGGTCAAATGGATTGGCGGCGACTATTCCATATTGGAAATCGTCACTTTTCGCAGCTTGATTGCCTTGCCCTGCACCCTGCTCTTTTATCGCTATGAAGGCAAGCGGGGGCTGCCAACCACGCAGCGGCACAAGCTCGAATATGTGCGTGGAGTTTTCCTTTTTCTCTCCTACACCACCCACTTTATGGGATTGGCTGCTCTGCCGCTGGCCGATGTCGAATCGATTCGCTTCTCGGCTCCGCTGATGATCACCTTCTTATCGGTCGTGATGCTGGGCGAAAAGGTTGGCCCACGTCGCTGGCTGGCGCTGATCGTTGGTTTTGTGGGTGTCCTTTTTATTGTCAGACCCGGTTCGGTAACCTTCAATCTGGGTTCCATTTTCATTTTGATATCCGTGCTGTTCTATGCGCTTAATGTCATGCTCACACGTAGGCTGCAAACAACGGACAGCAGCGCCACAATGGCCTACTACAGTTCGCTTGTTTACCTGGTTGCCGCTTTTGTTTTGGTGCCACTTCCTGGCATTGTGGGAGAGATTCCCGACGCTCATCCGAGTATTGCTTTTCTTCTTCGGACCTGGACCATGCCGACATTCCTGGATTGGATCATCATGTCCGGTTTAGGGCTGGTATGGGCTGGTGGGATGTATTGTATGGCGCGTGCCTATAGCGCGGCTCAAGCCTCGGTGGTTGCCCCGTTTGAATATGTATCGCTGCCGATCAATATCATGTGGGGCTTTGTCATTTGGCAAGAGATCCCGACGTTGATGACATTGGCAGGTGCTTTTCTGACGCTGTCTAGTGGGATGTATATTCTGTATCGAGAGCGGAACGGCCGGTGAAAAGGATAAGAACATAGAAAGCATAGTACTGTCCGGGTGTCAAGTCCTATAAAGTCGTACCGGTTGCACATTAGCAAAGTCTCGAATGAGACTGACCGATCGACGTCATTTCCTCAACCACGACTTTCCAACCCAGGCCTCGGATCGGCGTCCTCCGCTGGAGGCCTATCCAGAAGCTGTGCACTCTGGCAGACCGTATCGTCCGGACAGGGAAGAGTCGATGCTCGACCTCGAACGAGTCTACGACTACCTCGCTCAAGGACGGTGGTTTCGGCGCACGAGTTCGCAGGGTCAGTTCTCTCTCGGTGCGCAGCTCTACAATGCTGGAAAGGACTTCGCTGAGCAGCAACTGGAGATCACGTTCGATCCCCAGGCCCGGGAGTTGGTCTGTCGTTCCGAGGACGGAGAAAGAGAAATCCGTTGTGCGCCCCGCCTACGCCACCACCTCCCGCACCGCGGAGATCGTTCGCTCAATGTCCTCGTCCGTGATCCAATAGTGCGTCACCGCTCGGAAGCGGCCGCCCACCCGGCCCAGTATCCGCACACCCCTTTCCTCCAGCGCCGCGCTCACCTCTGCAGGCGTCCGCTCCACCGCGTCCGTCAGCCCGAAATAGAGGATATTGGTCGCCACCGGCGCAACCTCAAGACCCGGGATCTCAGCCAACCCTTCCGCCAGTTGCTTCGCCCGCGCGTGATCCTCGCCCATACGGGGCGCGATCCGCTCCAGCGCGACGATCCCCGCCGCCGCCAATATCCCGGCCTGACGCATCCCGCCGCCCACCACCTTTCGCGCCCGCCGCGCCTCGGCGATGAAAGCTGCGCTGCCGCACACCAGCGAACCCACCGGCGCGCACAATCCCTTCGAAAGGCAGATCTGCACCGAGTCCACGTCCCGCACCAACTCCCGCACGTTCACCTCCAGCGCCGCCGCTGCGTTGAAAATGCGCGCCCCGTCCACGTGTACCCCCAGGCCGTGCTCGTGGGCCACACGAGCCACCTGCGCCGTGTACTCGGCAGTCACCGGCGAGCCGTTGCATACGTTGTGCGTGTTCTCCAGGCACACCAGGCGCGAGCGCGGGTAGTGGACATTGTCGCCCCGGATCGCCGCCTCGATGTCATTCAGCCGCATCGTGCCGTCGTCCTGGTTGGGCACCGTGTGCGGCATGATGCCCCCCAGCGCTGCCATGCCACCCTGCTCGTATATGAACGTGTGGCTCCGATGCCCCAGGATCACCTCGTCGCCCCGCCCGCAGTGGGTCAGCAGCGCCACCAGGTTCCCCATCGTGCCACTGACGACGAACAGCGCCGCCTCCTTCCCCAGTCGCTCCGCCGCCATCGCCTCGAGCCGGTTGACGCTCGGATCCTCTCCGTAGACGTCGTCGCCCACCTCCGCCCGGTACATCGCCTCCCGCATCTCCGGCGTCGGCCAGGTTACCGTGTCGCTGCGTAGATCAATGATTCTATCCATACCGTTGCACCTCCATAGACATGATGTATAGCACGTATCGCGGTCCGACCGCTGGGGTCAGCGTTCGTGATGCGTGAGACCGATTATAGTACCCATCCCACCCTAGTCAACAGCCGTGCGGTCCCCCAAGACCCTAAAGGTTCGCAAGAGAACAAGTTCCTGCATTCTCCTCTGTTTTCCCGAGGAAATCCGCGTCAAACGCGGGAGGTCATACTCTTACAGACCCTAAAGGTTCTCTGAAACCTTTAGGGTCTCGCCCACCTTGACCTACGTGCCAGGATGCCTATAATCAACCCTCGAGGGCCAGGACCACTCCCTGACGACGTCCGCTCGTCAACCCAGGTCGACACCCTCGCAGGCAACTCCACCATTGACCACGAGGCTAGATCGAAATGAAGCGGCATAAGCTATCCGTACCCAGGCGGTTCGCACGTGTGCTACTCGCGCTAATGGCGCTGGCCGCTGCCGCTGTGGCGGGCTACTACACTGTCGAGGTCATCGAGGCGCGTCAGGCGACTCCGTCCATTGTGCAAGCGGCGATGCAACCGGAAAGAATTACCCTGGACATCGACGATCTGTCGCAGCGACAGATTGACATCCTGCTGGCCGTCGAGGATCCCGACTTCCACCACCATCGTGGCTGGGATTTCCACACGCCGGGGTCTGGAATGACAACGATAACCCAGGCACTCGTGAAGATACACTACTTCGAGCACTTCACGCAGGGGCTGCCGAAAATCCGGCAGACATTCATCGCCAGGTTTGCCATGGATCCCCTGGTGTCGAAACGAGATCAACTCCTGCTCTTCATCAACGAGGCCCGCTTGGGACAGGTTGACGGGGAACAGGTGATTGGATTCGCGGCAGCATCTCAAGCCTACTTCGGGAAGGCTTTCCCTGAACTGAGCGAGGAGGAGTACCTGAGACTGGTTGCCATGCTGCCCGGCCCAGCCAACTTCAACGTGCAGCATCAACCAGAGGCCAACGATGAGCGGGCGCGCCGCATCAGCCGTCTGGTGGCAGGCGAATGCACGCCCACGGGCTGGGGGGACTGGCGTCTGGAAGGGTGCAGATAAAATCATACGCACGGTTCGTAATCTCTGGCCAGCTACCTCCGATCCTGAGTTGATGTTTTGTGCGAATCGTGCTATCCTGGACATGATCCATCCTGCTTAAGAGAGGTATCGTTTGGAGGTCATCCTCAGCCACGAGAACGCGGATTTCGATGCCATCGCCAGCTTGCTCGGAGCAAGTAAGCTGTTCCCGGCGGCCACGCCCGTGCTGCCCAGGCGCGTCAACCGCAACGGGCGCGCGTTCCTGGCGCTATACGGCGCTGAACTCCCCTTGGTCCAGCCCGACGACCTCCCCCGGCGCAAGATCAAGCGCGCCATCCTCGTGGACACGCAGAGCCTGACCACGCTCAGGGGCATGGGCACCGACGTGCACGTGGACATCATCGATCATCACAAGCGCAGTCCCGATCTGCCCCCCGATTGGACCTTCTACGGCGAGATGCTGGGGGCCACGACGACATTGCTCATCGAGGAGATCTCGGGCCGGGCCCTCAAACTGACCAGCGCCGAGGCCACGCTGCTGCTGCTGGGCATCTACGAAGACACCGGTTCCCTCTCATACACCGGCACGACTCCCCGGGACGTACGGGCAGCGGCCTGGCTGATGGAACAAGGCGCCCGCCTCGACATCGCCAACGAGTTTATCCACCACCCGCTCGCACCAGAGCAACGCGAGCTCTACGACCGGCTGCTGAGGCAAAGCGAGACGCACGAAATCGAAGGCCATCACGTCATCATCGCCTGGGCTGAGGCGCCAGATTTCACCGAGGAAATCTCGACACTGGCGCACAAACTGCGCGAACTCCTGGAACCATCGGCCCTGTTTGTGCTCGTCGCTCTCGACGGTCGCATCCAGCTCGTCGCCCGCAGCACCACCGACGACATTGACGTCTCGGTGGTTACCACCCACTTCGGCGGCGGGGGCCACAAGCGCGCGGCGGCAGCGCTCATCCGCGGCCGGCCGCTGCGCATGGTGCGCGAGGAGTTGCTGCACCTGCTGCCGAAGGTGATACGCCCCAGCGTCACCGTCGCAGAGATCATGTCACGGGGCGTGCAAGTGCTCTCTCCCGAGGACACGGTCGCCGACGCCGCCGAGCGCATGCGTCGCACCGGGCACGAGGGGTATCCGGTTCTGGACGCCGGGCGCGTGATCGGGCTGCTCACCCGGCGGGCCGTGGATCGGGCGCTCCAATTCAAGATGGCCGCCGTCCCCGTCACCCAGGTGATGGAGGCCGGCAACGTCTCGGTCAGTAGCCAGGATTCCGTCGCCCACCTCCAGCGGGAGATGATCGAAAGCGGCTGGGGCCAGATCCCCGTAGTTGAAGATGAACGCATCGTCGGCGTGGTCACCCGCACCGACCTGATCACGCTATGGGGCACCCCCCCCACACCTCCCCGCCGCCAGGAAGTCGCCGCACGGCTAGAGAGCGCCCTCTCACGTCCCGTGCTGGCGCTGGTGCGTCGCATCTCACGGGAAGCTCACGCCATGGGGGCCGTCCCCTACTTCGTCGGCGGCTTGGTGCGCGATCTGCTGCTCGGCAGCCCCATCGTGGACGTGGACATGGTCGTTGAGGGCGACGCCATCGCCCTCGCACACCGGCTGGCCAAGGACCTGGGAGGACGCGTGATCGCTCACAGACGCTTTGGCACCGCCAAGTGGCTCCTCTCGCAGCCGGTCTGGCGGCAGGTGGTCGATGACGCATCCCACGACGAAGTGCCGCCCAGCGTGGACTTCGTGACGGCGCGTACCGAGTTCTACACCCACCCTACGGCCCTGCCGCAGGTAGAGCGCAGCTCAATCAGGCAGGATCTCCACCGCCGCGACTTCACGATCAACACCCTGGCGATCCGCCTCGATCCAGAGCACTGGGGGGAGATCCTGGACTTCTACGGCGGCGAGGCCGACCTGCAGAGCGGCGTCATCCGCGTGCTGCACAGCCTTAGCTTTGCGGATGATCCCACCCGCATGCTCCGCGCTGCCCGGCTGGAGAGCCGGCTCGGATTCCACCTCGACCCCCGCACAGAGCAACTGATCGCCGAAGGCCTGCCGCTCCTCAAACGGGTCAGCGGTGATCGGCTCCGCCACGAACTGGAGTTGATCTTCCGCGAGCGGGAACCCGAACAGGCCCTATGTCGCCTGGAGGAACTGGGCGTGCTGGCCTACATTCATCCCAATCTTCGCTGCGACGAGTGGATCTGCAGAAAATACCGGGAGTTCAGGGAACACCTGGACAATGGTGGCTGGGCGCTTGACGATCAGCACTGGAAACTGGAGGCCGATGTTACGCCCTTTGCCTACCTGGCACTGCTCTCATATCGGCTCAGCGGTGAAGAGCTGGAGGAGCTGATTGCCCGGCTGAAGATGGTCCGCGACGATGCCGACGACCTGCGCTCTCTGCACAGCCTGAGAGAGGATCTGCCCGCTCTGGCAAAGGCGCGCCGGCCCAGCGCTACGTATCGCCTGCTGCAACCGTACCCGGCTCGCGTCTTGGCCGTCGCGTGGGTGGCCACGGACCGCAAGCGGCTGCGGAGGCGTATGCTACGCTACGAGACGGATTGGCGACTATTGGAGACTGAGCTGAGCGGCGACGATCTCAAAACACGGGGGCTGAGACCCAGCCCGCTCTTCGGGCAGATACTGGCGAGTCTACTCGACGCCCGGCTGGACGGCCAGGTGAGCACGAGAGAAGAGGAAGAAGCACTGCTGGACGAACTGCTGTCGGCCGAGGGGATGGCCGGACGGGGACAAGGAATCGAACGGGAGGCAGGATGACAGGCAGACAGGATATGGACAAGCCCACGCCACTCGTGACTGAGACGGTCGAAGGAAATCCCGTGCGCGTTGGCGAGCGAGAACTGGTGCCTCTCGTACGGGTGACGACGTACGCACGACGCCACGCCTTCATAGGCAGCGACCGGCTTGCCGGAAGAGGTGGCGGATTCGTGCACCTCAAGCCCATCGCGATCCTGGAACGAGACGCCGCAAGTGAACGCCGCATTCCGATCCACGACAAAACGGCCCGCGCGCTCGGTGTCCTGCTCCTGGCAGCACTCTTGATCCCGCTCTGGCTGGCCCTGGCCGTGCATCTGGCGCGCAGATTGCGCAACAGCTGACCAGGCCCACTCGTGTCCGAACCCAAGAAGCAGAGACAGGCAAGAGAGGAGGCGATGGATGGACAAACTGATGGAAAAGGAAGTCAGCGCACTGCTCGACGCACTCGCTGATCTGCGAGAGAAGGCCGACGTCAACGCCTGCTTCGGCGAGCCGGTGACCGCCGGGGATCGCACGGTCATCCCCGTCGCCGGGGTGGCCTATGGCTTCGCGATGGGCATCGGGTCAGAA
The DNA here is from genome assembly GCA_964649415.1 of uncultured Anaerolineales bacterium. Taxonomy (GTDB): domain Bacteria; phylum Chloroflexota; class Anaerolineae; order B4-G1; family B4-G1; genus CAZYSK01. Next base: position 14,134 of record CAZYSK010000024.1, on the reverse strand, counting down.
CCAACGACGGCCGAAGAGCCCGGAGAGACGACAGGAGACGAAGTCGACGTTGGCAGTGGCGGCGGTGGTGGCCTGCTGGCCCGTCCCCTCGCCGTCGTCGAGGTGACGCCGGCGGGCACGCAGGTGAAAGGGATCATCGACGAGCGGAAGCTCACGCTGGCCCGGGCGCTCCTCATCGGCTGGACCGTATTCTGGACCACTCTGGCGCTAGCCAGAATCTTTGCGCCCAAGGAATCCTGAGAGATACCGAAAGGAGAAACAATGAAAGCACTCATCCGATTGGCGTGGGAGGCGCTCTTCCTGCGCGAGGAGCCCTACACGGAAATGCGGGAGACCCCGAAGCCGGCGCTGCGTGGATTAGGTCTCGTCGCGCTGGTGGGCCTGGTTGTGGCAGTAGCCGGCCTGGTGGGCACCGCGCTGGAGTGGGCGACCTCGCCCAACCTGCAGGACATCCAGAAGACCGTTCTGGAGGGGCTGCAAGCGATGCCATGGTACAAAGAACTACAGTATGAGCCCGAGTTCGTCGAGGGGTTCCTTCGTTCGTTCGACATCGGTTGGCGCGTTTTCCCCCAGTTGTTCGGCGCGCCTGACCTCGTCAGTGGCGCGTTGCGCATCATCCTCCTGCCCCTGAGCCTGCTAATCATCTGGGTGCTGTACGGGGCTGTGGCGCATCTCTTCGCGCGGCTGATGGGGGGACAGGGCAGCCTCTCCCAGATGCTGGGCTGCACCGCACTGAGCGTAGCCCCTCAACTGCTGAACCTGGCAACCTTCCTGCCCTACGTCGGCGTCGGCGCTGTCGTGGGCACGTGGACGCTCCTGTGCCGCTACCTGGCCCTGAAATCGTGCCATCGATTGACGTGGGGGCGTGCGCTGGCAGCGACACTGTTGCCGTATGCCGCCCTTGCGCTGGTGGTCGCGTCCTTCACCTGCCTGGGCGGTGTGCTCGCAGCTATGATCTTCGAAGGAGGTGCAGTGCAATGAAAGAGCTGCTTCAGCTGGCCGTGGACACAGCGCTACTCAGACACGAGGCCTACGCGCAACACGTCGCCCGCCCTGACGCACTGAAGCGCGGTCTGGCGCTGCTCGCGCTGGTGACGCTGGTCGCGGGCCTCGTCCCGTTCCTCATCAGCTTTGTCGGCGACATCCGTCCGGTGGACATCGAGGATCAGCGACGCGAGGCGAATCAGGCCATCCAGGAGCTACTCACCACCTTTGACTCGATGCGGCAGTTCATCGACCTGCCGCCCGGCATCGAACGCCAAATAGTGGCCAACATGGAGGCCGGAATAGATATGGGCTTGCGCATCGAGGCGCTGCCGACGGCGCTACCCAAACCGCTGGGGCGCGTACTGCAGGACCTGGGACAGTGGCTATCACTGCCCTTTGGCCGCGTGGCGGGGTGGATCGGCTACGCCATCTGGGTCTTGCTGGCCGCCAAGCTGCTGGGAGGCCGGGCGACAGCCTCCGAGATGCTGGGCGCGACGGCGCTCTATGCCACACCGCACGTCCTGGGCATCCTGGGTTTCGTGCCCTGCCTGGGAGGGCTGCTTGGACTGGCGGCGACGCTGTGGGGCATCGCCATCTACGTGAAGGCCGTGGCGGTGTCCCATCGGCTTAGCATCGGGCGCGCCATCGTCGCGACGATATTGCCCGGGCTGCTCCTCGGGGCATTGCTCCTGATGGGCGGCCTCACCACGCTTATCCTGGCGTTACTGGGTGCCAGTTCGTAGCCAGGCACCAGACCTGACAGGTTTTGAACGGATGTCGGATGTACTCATCCGCGGCATCCGCCCTGTCAGGTCTGGGATTCGCAACCGATTGGATAACCAGCTTGCCTGTGGTATAATCCACTGCACGATTGTGGCAGGAGGAATGTATGAGGCCGCCGTTTGATCCCATTCTCATTCACATCACACCAACTTTCGGCATCCACTGGTACGGCGTTCTGATCGTCACTGGCGTCATGATGGGAACCATGTACGCCTCCTGGCGGGCCAAGCGGGACGGGGAGGATCCCGAACACGCATGGAATGCCCTCACCGCCGCCATCATCCTGGCCATCGTCGGCGCCCGGCTCTACCACGTCTTCTCCGAGCCAGCGGGTGGGATGGTGGGTTGGAGCTACTACCGCCAGCACCCGATTGAAATCCTCTACATCTGGCATGGCGGCCTGGGAATCTACGGCGCTATCCTCGGCGGTCTGCTGGGGGTGATCATCTACGCCTGGCGTGCCCAACTGCGCCCCCTGCAGTGGCTCGACTACGGCGCGCCAGGGCTGGCGCTGGGGCAGGCCATCGGCCGCTGGGGTAACTTCATCAACCAGGAGCTGTACGGCCCTCCTACGGACCTCCCCTGGGGTCTGATCATTGATGCAGAGCATCGCATTGTCCCGTACAACGATCTCAGCGCATTCCCACCTGACACCCTATTCCATCCCACCTTCCTGTACGAATCTCTCTGGTGCCTGGCGCTGTTTGTCGCGCTGGCATTGATCGCGCAGAAGTGCAAGGACAAGCTGATTGAGGGAGACCTCCTCCTGGGCTACGTCATTGGATACCCACTGGGCCGCTTCTTCATTGAGTATCTGCGTCCCGACGCCTGGATGATCGGCTCGCTCGCGGCCGCCCAACTATTCGCCATCATTTTCGTGATCGGCGGGACCGCCATGTTGATCGTGCGACACGTGAAGGCCAGACCCGGTCAGCCGTCCGCCGGCACACCCATCGACGATCACGCTGCGGAGCGGGAGACGAGGACCACCGAGTCACCCGCAGAGCAGAGTGAACAGGAATAGGCCATCGAAGATCAGACACGCTTGACAACCGGGGGTTCGGCCAATGACTAGAGGAGCGGATCTCTATCGCTTGCAGCGTCTCGACAGCCAGGCCGACGAGATGCAGCACCGTCTGGCGGAGGTGGAAGCCGCGCTCGGGGAGAGCGAGGCACTGCAGCACGCGCGACGAGAACTGGAACGCACGCGGGTCGTGGTCCAGAAGACCACGCTCCGACAGCGCGACCTGGAGCTGCAGACGCAAGGACTGCTGGACAAGATCTCGCGCAATGAGAAGCGACTGTACAGCGGCGTGGTTAAGAACCCGAAGGAACTGACGGATTTGCAGGCTGACGTCGCTGCGCTCCGGCGGCGACGGCAACGCCTGGAGGACGATCTACTGGAGACGATGATTGGGCGGGAGGAAGCGGTTGCCGCGCACGCCCAGGCGCAACAACACCTCGGCGAAATCGAGGCCCAGTGGTCGGCCGATCAGAGCGACCTGCTAGCCGAGCGAGAGGAATTGCAGGAGGGACTGTTGAAAATCGGACAGGCGCGGGAAGAACTCGTGCCCAAGATCGAAGCGGATCACATGGCCAGCTACCAGGATCTGCGACGCAGGAAGGCAGGTCTGGCAGTGGTCGAGGTGCGCGACGGCGCATGCGGCGGGTGTGGAGTGAACGTCTCAGCCAGCCTGCAGTGGCAGTTGCGCCAGGATGGACTGGCCTTCTGCAGCAACTGTGACCGCATCGTCGTACGAACATGACCGGCATAAAGAAGTCACGGCCTCCCCATCTAGAGGAGGCCGTGACTTGCGAAAGGAGGGTAACCACAAACAGCCTTTGATGTGGGCTTCGGGGGGCGGACACCCGTCCCGACATCGATTTCATTCTAGCACATAGAACATGCTACGTCAATAGTACTCTCGTACCATTTCAGGACCCAAGAATCTGTGGCACGGCCAGTGAACTCACGCCAATCAGGATGCAGTCAGAGCTTGGGGCTCCCGTATTTCGTCAGGGCATTAGGCACGGAGGTCAGATAGTGAAAGAGCATATCTTGCTCATCGAAGATGATGACGCGTTGGCAGAGATGATGCACGCGCAACTTGAGTACGCAGGCTACCAGGTCAAGATCGCCCAGGATGGAATGAGCGGGATCCAGGCAGCTCAGGATTCTGATCTAGACCTGATACTACTCGACATCCTCCTGCCCGACGTGGATGGCTGGTTCGTGTGCGAGAGGCTACAGGAGATCACCAACGCCCCCATCATCTTCACCACTGCGCTAGGTGCTGAGAAGGACGTGATCCGTGGTCTTGAGATGGGCGCCGACGACTACATCATCAAGCCTTTCAGCTACAAGGAACTCCTGGCCCGCGTAACGGCTGCCTTGCACCGCGCACAGCGCGCTGCATCTCGACACCGGATCTACAGCAATGGTCAGCTCCTGGTTGACCTCAACCGGCGCCTCGTCGAGATCAACGGCGAACGCGTCTCCCTCACCCCCCTCGAATACAAGCTGCTCGCCGTGTTGGTTCGAGAGGCCGGACACGTGGTCTCTCACAAGATACTGCTCCGTCGCGTCTGGGGACCACAATGCGAGGAGCGACGGCAGTACCTGAAGCTGTACATCTGGTACCTCCGCCAGAAGATCGAGGTGGACCCTGCCCACCCCGTCCTCGTCCGCACGGAGCGAGGGATCGGATACCAGTTGGCCGCCCCTGAGGACGCAGACTAGGCACCATCCCCAAGGATAACCCCATGGCTCACGTGGCCCGCCACATTGCCCACAACCTGCCGGGAACTCGGATGCCCCACGGGTTGGAACCAACCCGTTTCATCGCGCGCCAGTGGCAGTTTGACCCCGCATCGGCCTTCATCGGTGCTGCGGTGGCCCTTCTCCTGGCGTGGCTCGCATTCCACTTCCGCGACATACTACGCGTGGGTTGGGAAGCCGTGACGGCCCCGCTTGCCCGGGTGTTTCACCGTTTCCAGGCTAGCGCTGAGGACCGCTATCGAGAGCGCGTCGCTAAATGGGCACGCTCCCTCGCCGTCCTGAAGCACGTCGCTCCCCTGGACACCGTGTTCGTTGAGCCCGAACTGTGTCCCCCTCGGCCACTCCCCCAGTCCATCTCCGAGATCGAGACATCTCCTATGGGCAAGCTGGCCCTGCCCCTGAGCCGAACGTTGGGACAGCACACCCAATTGCTGATCCTGGGCCCCCCAGGAGCAGGTCGAACGGCCCTCATGGCCCACCTTGCGCTCACGTGCGCCGCGCGAGCCCACGACGGTGTGGAAACGCTCGGCCTGGCCCAAGACCACCTGCCCCTCTGTGTCCACATGCCGGCCATCGAATGGCCGGAGACGGACGGCGAAGGCGAGCAGTCAGACGGGCAGGTCAGCGAGGAAATCGAGCGGCTTGTTGGCGGCGCCGTGGCAACCATCGCAGGTGGTGGCGGGATGACGAAACCGGTGCGCCAGCACCTGGAAGCGGGGCAAGCCATCGTGCTCGCCGACGGCTGGGACGAACTCAACCCGCAGCAGCGTCAACGGGCCACTGCGTGCTTGTCTGCGCTCGCACGCGCTCTGCCTGGGAACATCTGGCTGGTCAGCACGGGCGTGCGGGGCTACGCGCCCTGGACGGAAGCAGGCTTCGTTCCTCTGGCGCTGGCGCCCTGGAAAGCCGCTCAGGTGGACGCATTCGTCAGGCAGTGGATCGCGGCATATACGCCGGACGGTGAATCGCCCCCGTTCCCGCCTCACGAAGTGATGGCCCAACTGCGCCGCGCGATCCTGGAAGGCGCTTCCCCGCTGGAACTGGCACTGCGGGCGTTCGTCTACCTCTCCGACGGCCACGCGCCCGACAGGCGCGTGGTACTGTTCGACCGCACGCTGGACCTGCTGCTCCGGCACGACGATGAACCCTGGTTCCCGGCCACCTGTCGGGCAGCGCTGGGACAGGTGGCGCTGAGCTTGCAGCAGGAGGGCCGGGGGTCCGCAACCCGCAAGGAAATCGAGGCGGCTATCGAGGCGGCACTGCCCCCGGTCGAGGAACGCCCGGTCCGTGCGGCCGCCGACGTCCTCCACACAATCACCGGCGAGCGGGGCTTGCTGCGTTCCACCGGCACCATTCTAAGCAACGGGAAGCGCAACGGCTCCAGTTCCTATGCCTTCGTCCACCCGCTGTGGCAGGCGTACCTGGCCGCCCGGCAACTGATCGCCACCAATCCCGCAGCGCTCATCGAACGGCTGGAGGACGAGCGCTGGTCTGAGACTCTGCGCTTCTATGCCGAGATCGGCGACATGGGGCCGCTGGTGGCAGCCTGGCTCAACGGGCCAGATGACATCTTCCACAGGCGACTCCACACGCTCAGCTCCTGGATCGGCATGGCTCCGCAGGACGCCGCCTGGCGAGACGGGGCGATGGCCGTGCTGGCCCGTGCGTTCCTCCAGGCCGGCCATGCCGCCCGAATCCGGCAGGCGTTAGCCGAAACGCTGGCGGCGACCAACATGCAGGGCGTCGTCTACTTCTTCAAGCAGGCCCTGAAGCACCCAGACGTCGAAGTGCGCGTCGCCGCTGCGTTGGGGTTGATCAGGACGGCGGGCGACGGGGACCTGGCCTTGCTGGAAGCCATGCTACAGAACAGCTCATCCACCGTGCGCGAAGCGGCCGTGCGGCGGCTTGCGCACCTGGAAAGCGATGCTGCCAAGCGCCTGCTGGCGCGGTTACTGCTCGAAGGGGACGACGCACTCAGACCGGCAGCCGCCGAGGCATTGGCCACGTGGGGAGAGGAAGGGCTGAGCCTCCTGCGCGAAGCCACCCAGGCAGAAGACGTGGTCGCCCGTCGCGCGGCCGTCTTTGGGCTGGTGCAACTGGAAGCGCGCGACGCGCTGGAGGAGGTGGCGCGCGAGGACGAGCAGTGGATCGTGCGCTCGGCAGCGACGGCGGCGCTGGACGAAATGGACGAACAGGAGAAGACCGCCGGCGTGGCCCCCCTGCCACGGGCCGACCAGTTGCCCTGGCTCATCTCGTGGGCAGCGGCCCGGGGACAGGCCGTTGGACTCGGCGAGGCCGCGCGCCACGTGCTGCGCCGTGCCCTGGGGGAAGGAGACGTACCAATCCGCTTGGCCGCAGCGCAAGCGCTGGCCCAGATCGGCCGGCTGGACGACGTCGAACTCCTGCAAACCGCGCTGTTGGACCCCGATCCGGAAGTCGTCGGCGCGGCCTTGGAGGCACTCGACCGGATCAGCAGGCGCTACGACCTACTCATCACCTGAATCAGACTTAGCCTTGGCAATTCGGGCTTAGTCCAGCAACCCCCGGACCTCATCGCCCGACACGCCCCAAACACGCACCCGCTTGTGACGCGAGGTATGCCCGCTGATCACCTCGACCTGCGCGGTCGGGACACCAAGCCGCTCGGCCAGGAATTCGCGCAGTGCCCGGTTCGCCTTACCTTGCACCGGCGGGGCCGTCAGCCGCACCTTCAGCGCATCGCCATACAGCCCCACGACCTCGTTCCGCCTGCCCCGAGGCACGACGTGCACCGGGAAGACAGACCCGTCATCCCCCTGACTGACCAACAGCCCCATGACCGCCTAGAACAGTGCCAAGATCACCATCTGCAGGACTTGCTCGACCACCCAGATCAAGACCAGCGCCACCATAGGCGTGAAGTCCAGTCCCCCCACAGGTGGAATGTGTCGACGCAGCGGGGCCAGCACCGGCTCGGTGATCTGGATCAAGAAACGTGCTATCGGGTGGTAGTAGCTGATCCGAAACCACGACAGCAACGAACGGGCGATGATCGCAAACGAGTAAAGCGTGAATAGCAGGTTCAAGAATCGCAACAACGCGCCAATCGGTAGTACACTCATTGGCTCTCCGCTTCCCCACTCAGCACTGATCGCTCCTCCGTTCCCCAAAGATGGCGCGTCCAATGCGCACCATGGTCGCCCCCTCCTCCACGGCGACCTCGAAGTCATCGGTCATACCCATTGAGAGGTGGGGCCAATGGCAATCCGGATAGCGCTCGCGCAGCGCATCCCGCAGCACGCGCAGCCCAACGAAGACCGGCCGCACAATCTCGGGATCGGACACAAGCGGAGCCATCGTCATCAGACCCTGGACCAAGAGACCCGGCAGCGCCGATACCTCCTCGACAGCGGCGAACAATGCCCCCCGCTGTCCCGCATCGCCCTCCCAGTTCCGCGCGTCGAAGCCGAACTTCGACGCCTCGCCCGAGACGTTGCACTCGAGCAGCACGGGCAGCGTGCGTCCGGCCTCTTGCGCGAAACGGCTCAGCCGCCGCGCGATCTTCACCCGATCCACCGAGTGCACGTAGTCGAAGTGCGCCACGGCTTCCTGTGCCTTCCGGCTCTGCACGTGGCCCACCATGTGCCAGGTCGGCCGTGGGCCGGCGAGGGCGACGTGCACGGCCGGGATCTTGGCCATCCCCTCTTCGACGCGGTTCTCGCCAAAGTGACGCACCCCCGCCTGATAGACAGCCACGACCGCCTCGGGTGGATGGGTCTTGCTCACGGCGACCAGCGTGACCTCACCCGGATCCCGCCCCACCCGCAGTGCCGCCTCGCCAATGCGCTCCTGCACCTGTGCCAACTTGTGCGCGACGTCAACCACCTCGCCACCTCCGCTACCCAGGCAGACCCGGCAGGTTTCGGAGAACCTGTCAGGTCTCGCTACTCCGCAACTCCATAGCCACGCCAAAGCGCCCCGTGCGTCCGTGCTCCGCTCGATGCGAGAAAAACTCGTCCACGTGGCACGCGGTGCACAGTCCCGCGGCCTCGATCTCCCCCACCCCGGCAGCGCGCAGTTGAGCCCCCACCGCCGCCGGCAGGTCAAGATGTACCCGCCCATTGACGCGACGCGCCACGCCCGCCCCCGGCGGGCACGCCCCCTGCACCGCCGTCACGGTCTCCGGTCCAACCTCGTAACAGCACGGTCCGATGGTCGGGCCGATACCCGCCCACAGGTTAGCCGGATCGCAGCCCAGCCGCTCCGCCATCGTCCGCACTGTCGCTTCCACCGTTCCCGCCACGACCCCGCGCCAGCCCGCGTGCGCCATCCCGATCACGCGCCGCGCCGGATCGAAGAACAGCACCGGCGCGCAGTCGCCGAAGCGCATGAGCAGCGGCACGCCCGGTGTGGCGGTCACCAACGCGTCGGTGGCCGGCTGGACGGTGCCCAGATGCGCGCGCCCGACGACACCCACCCGCGCCCCGTGTACCTGGTACGGGCTGACCACCTTGCCGGACGCCAACCCCAGCACGCGGAAAGCCCGCCGGTGGTTCTCCTCCACAGCGGCCAGATCGTCACCCACCGTGTGCCCCAGGTTGAGCGTGGCGTATGGCCCCCGGCTCACGCCGCCGATACGCGTCAGTACGGCGTGACGCACGCCCTCGACGCCGTCCAGCCCCTCGAAGCGGTACAACACCACGCCGTCCACACACGCGCGTATCATGAGACCAGGCCCGAACCAATCACGTGCAGCATCGGCACAGTCCAGACTCCGTGACGTGCGCCTCATTCCCAGCCACGGCGCCGGCGCAGCGACTCGCGGAACTCGTCCATCGCCTCCTGCACGTATGGATAGGCCAGCCAGACTGTGGCCAGGCCGAACAGCACGCCGGTCAGCGCGCGCATGAAGGGCGTCGTCTCGTAGGGAGCGATGGGAAGGCTGGGCAGGATCAGGGGGATGGCATAGGACAGGAACTGGAATCCCCCGTCCGCCGCCATCGGCAGCAGGCCGAACACGATGTAGGCCCATATCGGAAGCGGGCGTATGTACCGCCGGCCCAGGGCATAAAGCATCCCAAAGATGAAGATCGCACCGTGGATGGACATGCACCTCTGGCACAGGGCCATCTTGTACCCCACGGCCGCGTTGCCGACGAAGGAGCTAGCTAACGGGTTGTCGCCTATCCACGGCACAAGCTCCGGCAGCGTGTACGAGACCTGTGGGCCGAACAAGAACCACGAGCGCTGCGGCAACTGGTTGCACAGCGGATCATAGACGAGATAAATGACCCTCGCCGCTCCCCCAACCCCGATGGCCATCAGCGCCGGGGCCAGGACAGGCAGGCCCACGTAGAGGAAAGCCAGCGTGTTGAAGACCGCCAGCCAATGCTTGGAAAGCCAAAACACAAACCGGTCGGCCAGGACGACGATCCCTCGCTGAGCCTCGCTCAGGTGATCTGCCTCTGTCCGCCTTCGGTTCACCTCGGCCAATACCTCGGCCGTGCTTGGTTGTCCTGGCTTGTCTTGTACATCCATCAACGCTAACCTCATCCGTATGGGTATGCGACTCAAGATTATAGCACAAACGCCCCATCCGACAACGACCGCGCGCAGCGTGGGCATCACCTTCCGCCAGGCCCGCCGCCCAGAAGCGTGAGCACGTTTGCCCCTCCCCCGCGACAAGTCGCCGCATCCAATGCCCCCCTGACAGAAGCCAGGACCCCGCCCTCTGCCGCCAGAAAGCGGGGTCCCGGTGCCAGCCACCCTACCCTGCCCAACGGAACACGCGACACACGTTACGTGTTGCGTCTGCGTATGACGCCTTTCCTTCGGTCCTGCGTTACCCCAACTTCTCCTTGAGCGCTGCGTTGAGCGCGGGCACTACTTTGAACAGGTCGCCCACGATGCCGTAGTGCGCAAGCTTGAAGATCGGCGCCTCGGGGTCCTTGTTGACGGCCACGATCACCTTGCTCGTGCGCATGCCGGCCTGGTGCTGAATCGCGCCCGAGATGCCCGCAGCCACGTAGAGATCCGGGCCGACCGTCTTCCCGGTCTGCCCCACCTGGTGCGCGTACGGAATCCAGCCGGCGTCCACGGCGGCGCGGGAGGCACCCAGCGCGGCACCCAACGTCTCCGCCAGTTCGCGCACCGGCTCGAATCCCTCTGGGCCACCGACGCCGCGCCCACCCGAGACGATGATGCCCGCGTCAGCCAGACTCACGCTGCCCCCAGCCGCCTCGAACCCGGTCACCTGGCACAGGATGTCATCCTCGGCCAAGACCGGCTCCACCTGCTTCACCTCACCACTCCGGGCCGGATCAGGCTCCGGCTTGGCGAAAGCCCGCGCGCGTGTGGTCAGGATCTGCGGCCGCCGATCGGGGACCACGCACTTGCACAGCAGCTTGCCCGCGTAGATCGGGCGTGTGGCAACCACCTGGCCATCCGCCAGCTCTAGCGCGATGCAGTCGGCGATGCAGCCTGTGCCGAGATCGACCGCCAACGCGGGTCCCAACTCGCGCCCTCGGAAAGTCGCGCCGATGACGACAGCGGAGGGCTCGGCCTCGCGTACCACGCTGGCCAGCAACGCGGCCTGCGGCTCGACGCGGAAATCGGCCAGAGTCGCGTCCTCGGCCAACAGAACCGTGTCGGCCCCGTACGAGATGGCCTCCTGTGCAAGCTTCTCGACCCCCTCGCCGCCGAAGACGCAGGCGACCACACTGCCACCCAGCTCGTCCGCCAATTCACGGGCCGCGCCGATGGCCTCCCAGGAAACAGCCGCGGGCTCACCTTTGAACTGTTCCACCCAGGTAAAGATGTCATTGCTCATGGCATTGCCTCCTAGATGACCTTCTCGGCCAGCAGCTTGTCGACCAGGATCGCCGCCGATTCCTCGACCGTCTCACCGGCGATGATCTCCGCCTCGCCCTCGCGCGCCGGCGGCATGGCAACCTCCGGCCAGCGCACGCCGGAACCAGCCGCGCCCACCTTGTCGGCCTCCGCCCCCACGTCCTGCAGCGTCCAGAGTGGATACGCCATCTTCGCCGCCTTGCGGATGCCCATGAAGGAGGTATAGCGCGGCTCGTTGATGCCCTTCGTCGTGCCGACGACGGCGGGCAGCGGAGCCGACACCACCTGGCGGCCCTGCTCCAGCAGCCGCTCGACGACGATGCGCTTGCCGTCCGGGTCCAACTCGGCGATCTTGATCGTGTACATCAACGCGGGCCAGCCCAGTCGCCGGGCGACCGCCGAACCGGTCTGCCACGTCTCCGCGTCAATCGCCGACTTGCCGAACAGCAATAGATCCACGTCGCCTATCTTCTCGACGGTCTTCGCCAGCACGTAGCTGGTGGCCAGCGTGTCGGCACCGGCACAGGCGTCGTCCCACACACGAACAGCCTCGTCGCAACCCATCGCGACCGCGTGCTTCAGTGCCTCCAGCGCCTCCTCCGGTCCCACCGAGACGACGGTGACTGTGCCGCCGTGCTCGTCCCGGAGAATCAGGGCCTCCTCCACGGCGTACTCGTCCCATGGGTTGATGATCAGTGGCGACTCCCCCCAGGAGACGTTGCCCGCCTCGTCCACCGACATCTTGGCCTCTGAGTCGGGCGTGTGTTTGGTGCATACCACGATGTGCAACTTACACCTCCTTAGTGCGTATTATGGGCCCCAATGCCTTACACAGAATCACACAACTTTACAGAGTCACACAACTTTACAGAGTCACACAGAGGATACACAGAGAGACACAGAGCAGAAGACAGAAAACGATCTCGCCGTTCCTCTGTATCGCGTCTTGCGTTCTCTGCGTAGCTCTGTGTTAGAATGCAATGCATGATGCGTGCTGCGTACTGCCCGGCTGAAGCGGAAGTCCAGGGATGGCTGCCTGGGAGTCGTGTGCCTGCCCGTATTATAGCCATAGCGCGCCAGCGTGCAAGTCAACCGGACACCGGTCCGGTGGATCGAGGAAACGGATACCTGCATACGCGGCAACCTTGGCCTGCAACAACCGTCGAGGCCAACAGCTCCCCTGAGTTGCGCCCCAGGGCCTTCGGGTTTATACTGCTTGCGCAAGTGCAAGGCGGCACCCCATCAGACACACCACTAGCTTGACCACCGCCTTTGCGTACGTATAATACCAATGGTGATTGTAGGTCGTCCCAGAGACACCTTGTCAGGAGCAATGGAAAAAACTGGCGTTCTTCCGCAACCCGCACTGCTTTTCTCTGAAGTGTCCACGAAATCAGTAGTCTATCGTGGAGATGCCCTCCAGGTTCTGTCTAGCCTTCCATCACAGATCTGTCGAACAGCCATCACCTCTCCGCCCTATTGGGGGTTAAGAGACTATGACATACGCGGGCAGATCGGCTCGGAGGACAACGTCGATGACTACATCAGCAATCTGGTTGCAGTGTTTGGGGAATTGAGAAGGGTTCTTAGCGAGGACGGAACGCTCTGGTTGAACATCGGCGACTGCTATACAAGCGGTGGACGCACCCGGCGAGCGCCAGACAGGAAGAACCCTGCACGGGCGATGTCCTATCGTCCTGCAACACCAGAGGGCTTGAAGCCAAAGGATCTAGTCGGCGTCCCTTGGCGGCTCGCTATGGCTCTCCAAGGTGATGGATGGTACCTGCGCAGCGAGATCATCTGGCACAAGCCTAATCCTCACCCTGAAAGCGTGAAGGACCGCCCCACGCGAGCGCACGAGACGGTCTTCCTTTTGAGCAAGAACGAGAGATACTACTACGACCACGCCGCGATCAAGGAGAGGGGGGTGAACGGTAGACGCAGGAACAAACGCAGTGTTTGGACCGTGCAGTCAGAACCTCTCAAACAAGCCCACTTCGCTACCTTTCCAACCAAACTAATCGAGCCCTGCGTCCTGGCTGGAAGCCAAGTCGGCGATTTCGTCATCGACCCGTTTTTCGGCTCTGGTACTACTGGTTTGGTAGCGGCTCTATATGGTCGTAATTTCATCGGAATAGAACTAAAGCTAGAGTATGTCGAGATAGCGAAGAGCCGTCTGGGGGAACACGGGTTCAGTTTCGACCTGGTTGATCTTGACCAGAGAGAGGAATAGTATGTCTCAGTTCCCGGTGATGTCTCCCGCACTGCAGTTAGGCTTCTACCAGCGCCTCGAAGAGGCCCGAAAGACCCACCTGTTGCCAGCATTGCTGGCACAAGTGGGGAACCTGGATATTGGATTGCTTGACAAAGCGCTGCTCGAATTCGTTGGCAGCGACAGGTTGTCTTTCGTCGCCCAAAGAGGGCTCAGAGGCGAGTTGGTCTTTCCGGTGCCTTACGTGCTTGCTTCAAGACCTGCCCTGATCGGTTACTACAGGCTTCTGCTAGGGTTCTCCCAGAAAGAATTCTACAAAGGGCCTTTCGGGCGATTCAAGAGAATGGAAGAACATGGGGCCTTGACACAAGCCACGCAAGCTCTGCTGGAGTCAGCATGTAAGAGCCTGATCGAGAGTTCTTGGATTCTGGTAAACGGCTTACCAGATCTGTCTCAAGATGCTCTCAACTCCCTGACGCTCCTGACTTTGCCCTATGTGCTAATATGAGTGAGACAACTCTCCTTGAGAATTTAGGGTATAATGG
>CAZYSK010000023.1:43744-74971 GCA_964649415.1 uncultured Anaerolineales bacterium | reverse complement strand
CCCTCGTGGTCGCCCTCTTGGGCAGGTACAAGACCTGCCCCTACCCCGATTTTCTGATAAGTGTGATGCCAGGACTTGAGCGTGCGCGTATCTTCCCCGAGCCGGAATTGCCCGATTCGGCCCAGTTGCTGGCCGAGGGGCGGCGGCTGGCCCGGACGGTCACCGTCGGCTCCTGCCCGTTCCTGAGCACCTACGGCGTCCCCTCGGAGAGCGCCTACAAGCGCCAGCGCATGGCCGAGCGCGCCGTCATGCTCCACGCCCAGATTGGCTATCGCAGCCTGGCCAAGACCTGCCGCGCCTACCGCGAGATATACGAGCGTCTCGCCGCGGCCGGGTACCGCCTCGACCGCTACGGCATCTGCCTCGACTGGAGCATGGGCTACCCGGCCGCCCGGCGGGCCCATATGCCCCAGGGCACCGGCCTGATCCTGGAGCGGCCCGAGGACTTCGCCGCCCTCACCCAATTCGCACCCGTCGCCCCCCACTTCGGCGACTTCGTCATCGGTACGCCCGCCGCCGTCGAGAACACCGCCGCCGCGCTGGCCGCTGGCGCGACCACCATCGGCAACCTGGGCCAGTACTTCACCTTCCGCATGCCCCGCTGGACCGACGACGTCGCCACTACGGCCGAGACGGTCAAGGCCCTGGCCCTGTGCGCCGCCCAGCCCGTCGAGGTGTTGGTCCACTCCAACCTGGACGACGGCTTCGCTGCCCTGTTCTGCGACATGGCCTGCGCCGTCGGGGCGGTGCTGCTGGAGCGCACCATCGTCGAGGACCTCGTCGGCGGCCACGTCGCCCACTGCTACGGCCACACCTTCTCCGATCCCCTGACCCGGCTGGCCTTCCAGCGTGCCCTGGCCCGCGTCACGGACGCCCCCGGCAGCATGGTCTACGGCAACACGACCGTGTACGTCGCCGGGGAGGTCGAGAACTACGCTAACCTGGCCAGCTACCTGCTGGTGGACATCGTCGCCCAGCGCACCCGGCCCACCGGCCATGGCCTCAACCCCGTGCCCGTGAGCGAGGCGCTCCACATCCCCGAGATCGACGAGGTCGTCGACGCCCACCTCTTCGCCAACCGGCTCATCCAGCGGGCCGATGGCTTCGAGTCCCTGTTCGACCTGGAGGCCGCCGAGCGCGTCGCCGATCGCCTGGTCGAGGGCGGGCGGCGCTTCAGGGATCGCGTCCTGGCCGGGCTGGCCGCGGCCGGCGTGGACACCGCCGACCCCTTCGAGCTGCTGCTGGCCATGCGCCGGGTGGGGGCCAAGCGCCTGGAGGAGCTCTTCGGCCCGGGCGTGCCCCGCGAGGGCTGCCTGCGCCGGCGGGAGCCGGTCGTGCGCGCGACCACCGTCGCCGCGCTGGAGGATCAGGGCGAGGCGTTGCTGACCTCCCTGTCCTCCGACGCGCGAGAGGCCATCCGCCGCGCCGGCTTCACCGCCTGCGTCGCCTGCACCGACGTGCACGAGTACGGCAAGATCCTCGTCGAGGCGGTCCTGGGGCGGCTCGGCGTCGAGCTGGCCGACGCCAGCGTCAGTGCCGAGCCCGAGCAGGTCGCCGCGCGGGCCGCCGAGGCCGGGGCCGACTTCATCGCCATCAGCACCTACAGCGGCGTCGCCCTGTACTACGTGCAGGCCCTACGCCGAGAGATGGAACGGCTCGGCCTGGACGTGCCCATATTCATCGGGGGGAAGGTGACCCAGATCCTCGATGGTGGGCAACGAGTGAAGGACGTAGAGGAGGAGGGCGAGCCGTCGAGTCTGCCTGTCGACGTGACGGAGCGGGTGCAGGCCCTCGGGGCGCGCGTCTGTCACCGCGTCGACGACATGCTGGAGCGGTTGGCCCACGTGGCCCAGGAGCGAGACCGATGAACGAACGCATTGACGTCGCCGGCGTCCGCGTCGGCATCGTAGGGGTGGGGCACCTGGCCGGATACCTGGTGGAGGGCCTCAGGCGGGCCAGTCCAGAGCTCGAGATCGTGCTCTCGCCCCGCAACGCTCGGCGCTCGGCCAGCCTGGCCGTCCGCTTCGGCGCGCGCGTCGCGGCCGACAATCAGGCCGTCGCCGACGCGGCCGACGTGCTCATCCTGTCCACCCGCCCCGAGGACGCCGTGGCCGCGGCCCGGGCCATCGCCTTCAGGCCCGATCACACGTTCGTCTCCGTGGCGGCCACGCTCCCTCTGGAGGCGCTGAGACCGGCCGCGGGGCCGGCCTCGCTCGTGCGCGCGTTGCCCATATCGTGCGCCGCGATCAACATCAGCCCCACGCTGCTCTATCCGCACGACCCCCGCGCCTATGCCCTATTCGACCTGTTGGGCCACGTCTACGTCCTGCCATCGGAGTCCTGTTTCGCCTCGGCCAGCGCCATCTCCGCCTTCTACGGCTGGATATACGCCCTGCTGGACGACACCGTCGCCTGGACTGTCCAGGCCGGCGTGCCGCCGCAGGTGGCGCGGAGCCTGGTGCTGGAGACGGTCCGGGGTGCGGCGGAAATGGCCCTGGCCCGTCCCGATCAAGACCTGGCCGCCATGCTGGACGCGCTGGCCACTCCCGGCGGCATCACTGAGCGCGGCCTGGCTCTCCTCCGCCGTCACCACGCCCTGGCCGCCTGGACCGAAGCCCTCGACGCCGTCCTCAAGAGAAACCAGGTCCCAACCGATGTCCCGTCGGGCGATGCCCCAGCGCACGAAAAACCCCGCTGCTGATTTGCCGATTTGCAAACTTGCAGATTTGCCGACTTGCCGACTTGCCCATTTGCCACAACCCCCAATCGGTGATATGCTTCCACCTGAGGTGTCGGCCCATGCAAATCGTCAAGGTCGAGGTGACCCCAGTCGAATTGCGCCTGCGTCTGCCCTACCGGACGGCGTATCATCCTGCCATTGACGGCGTGACCGTCGTGTTCGTGCGCGTCGAGACGCGCCAGGGACAGGTTGCCTGGGGCTGCGCGGCCTTCGAGCACAGCCTCACGGGTGAGACGCTGGAGGCCGTCACCCGCGCCTGCCGCGCCTGCGCCGACCGGGCCCCCGAATTGAGCCCGTTGAACACCGAGTACGCCCTGGATGAACTGGCCCGCCTCACCGCGGGCACCCCCTCCGCCCTGTGCGCGTTCGATCTGGCCTTTCACGATCTCCTGGGCCTGGCCGCCGGGCTACCCCTCTATCGTCTGCTGGGTGGCTACCGGAACCGCATCCAGACGTCCGTGACCATCGGCATCGCGCCGGAGAAGGAGACCGTCTCGTTGGCCCGCGAGCGCGTCCGGCAAGGGTTCCGCATCCTCAAGATCAAGGGCGGGCTCGACTCCGAGGAGGACGTCCGCCGCGTGCGGGCGGTCCACAAGGCGCTGCCCCACGCCACGCTGCGCCTCGACGCCGACCAGGGCTACACCGTCCAGCAGGCGCTGGACGTGGCCCGGGCGTTGGAGGATGCACTGGAGATGCTCGAACAGCCCACGCCCGCGGGCGACCTGGACGGCCTGGGCCAGGTCACCCGGCACAGCCCGGTGCCCATCCTGGCCGACGAGGCCGTCGTCGATCCCGCCTCGGCCCTGGAGATCGCCGCCCGCCGGGCGGCCGACGGCGTGAGCGTCAAGCTGGCCACGTGCGGCGGCCTGCGCTGCGCGCGCCAGGTGGACACCATCGCCCGCGCCGCCAGGATGTCAACGATGGTTAGTTGCGTCAACGAGCCCGCCTTGCTCACCGCTGCCGGGTTGAGCTTCGCCCTGAGCAGCCCTAACGTGAAATACGGCGACCTGGACGGCCACCTCGACCTGACCGACGACCCCACGGTGCCCGGTTTTCTTCTGAAGGATGGTTATCTGATCGCCTCGGAGGTCCCCGGACTGGGCTGCACCGTCGATCTGTGACGACAGCAGAAACCAGGTCTACGAGGGAGCGTCACCATGCCTCGTACATAAACCGCCCACCGATCATCGTAGCCACGGCCTGCGTTCGGGCGATGGCCATGGGGTCGCAGGTGAAGATGTCGCGGTCGAGCACGACCAGGTCGGCCAGCTTGCCCGGCGACAGCGAGCCCAGGCGGTCCTCCAGCCCGGCGGCGTAGGCTGCGCCCCACGTGTAGCCGTGGACCGCTTCCGCCACCGTCAGCCTCTGTTGGGGGTACCAGCCTTCCGGGCCGGGGGATCCATCGGCCCGCCGCCGCGTCACGGCGGCGTGGATGCCCAGCAGCGGGTTGAGGTCCTCCACGGGGCAGTCGGAGCCGAAGGCGAGCACCGTGCCGGCCTCCAGCAGGCTGCGCCAGGCGTAGCTGGTGGCGCAGCGCTCGCCCCAATAGCGCTCGGCCATCTCGTAATCTTGCGTGGCGTGGATGGGCTGCATCGAGGCCACCACGCCTAGCGCGGCCAGGCGGCCCACGTCGTCCGGGTGCAGCAGTTGCACGTGCTCGATCCGATGCCTGCTCCCACCCTCCCGTGCCCCCACACCCCCACGTGCCATCACCTCGCCCAGCACGTCCAACACCATGCGGTTGGCCCGGTCGCCGATGGCGTGGATGGCCAGGCTGAGCCCGCCGTCCACGGCCTTGTGGGCCAGCGCGCGCAGCGCGGCCTCCTCCGTCGTCAGCACCCCCACGTTGTCCGGCTCCCCTCTGTAGGGGGCCAGCATGTAAGCCGTGCGGGACCCCAGCGCCCCGTCGCTGAAGACCTTGATCCCCCCCACCCGCAGCCAGTCGTCGCCCAGCCCCGTCCGCAGGTCGATCTCCAGCGCGCAGTCCAGCACCTCGACGGGCAGGTACTTGTTCACGCGCAGGCCGAGCTCGCCCAGCGCGTGCAGCCGTTGGTAGGCGGCGAAGGCCGGCCGGCGGTCCACGTCGTGGATGCCGGTCAATCCGACCCGCCACGCGTTGGGGAAAGCGCCGCGCACCGCCTCGTCGATCTCGTCCGGGTCGGGCAGCGGGATCAGGTCAGTGACCATGTGCATCGCGCTGTCCTCGAAGAGCATGCCGTTCGGATGGCCCGCCGCGTCCCGCCCGATGCGCCCACCGGGTGGATCGGGTGTCTCGGCGGTGATGCCGGCCAGGTGCAGCGCGCGGGTGTTCGCTACCACCGCGTGGCCGCTCTTGGCCCTGAGCACCGTGGGATGCGCCGGCGCGACCCCGTCCAGGTCGTCCGCCGTGGGGAAGCGGGGCTCGGGCCACAACTCCTGGTCCCACCGCTGCCCGACGACCCAATCCCCCTCAGGCGTCTGCCGCGCCCGCTCTCCTACCAGTGCCAGCACCTTGTCCAGCGAGCGGGTCCCGCCCAGGTCTACCTCGCGCAGCCCCAGCGCGTACCACGTGAAGTGGATGTGGCTGTCCGTCAGGCCTGGGAGCACGCACGCGCCGCTCAGGTCCTTCACCTCCCCGCCTGGGGCCAGGATATCATGGAGGTCGTCCGCGTCCCCCACGGCCAGGATACGCTCGCCGGAAATGGCCAACGCCGAGGCCCGGGGGCACTCGGCGTCCATCGTGTACGCATTCCCGTTGACCAGCAACCGATCGGCTAACATAGTCTACCCCTACACCTCACGCAATACGCAACACAGACGCAAGATCTTGCGTCTCTACTCCTCCCCCACGATCTGCCCGTATATCGCGTCCAGTTCCTCGTCGGAGTAGAAGTAGATCACGATGCGCCCGCGCTGGCCACGGCGCGTCAGGCTCACCTTCGTGCCCAGTGCCTCGCGGAAGCGTGACTCCAGCGCCCGCGTCTCCGGTGCAACCGGCGCGGGCTTCTGTTCCTCGCGGTGTTGGCCGAGCAGCCGTCGCACCAACTCCTCTGTCTGCCGCACGTTGAGCCCGCGCTTCAGGACTGTCTTCAGCGCCGCGTCCTGCGCCTCGGCTTGCTCCAGGCCCAGGAGCGCCCGGGCGTGTCCCTCGCTGATCTTGTCCGCCAGCAGGGCCTCCTGGACTGCACGGCTGGCCTTGAGCAGCCGCAGCGTGTTCGACACGGCAACGCGGCTCTTGCCCACCCGCTTCGCCATCTGCTCCTGCGTGAGCCCGAACTCCTCGGTCAACTGGCGGTACGCCATCGCCTCCTCCAGCGCGTTCAGGTCCGAGCGCTGGAGGTTCTCGACCAGTGCCAGTTCCAGCATCTCGCTGGGGGCCACGTCCTTCACGACGATGGGCACCACGGCCAACCCGGCCAGCCGGGCCGCGCGCCAGCGGCGCTCGCCGGCGATGAGCTGATAGCCGTCGGGTGCCGTCGTGACGACCAGCGGCTGGATGACGCCGTGTTCCTCGATAGAGGCGGCCAGCTCCACCAGGTCTTGATCGCGGATCGGCGCGCGCGGCTGGTGCGGGTTAGGCGCGATGGAGGCGATGGGTGCCTCGACCACGCCCTGTGCCGCTGCCACGCCCTCCTCGGCCACGGGGATCAGGGCTTCCAATCCTCGGCCCAGTCCACTCTTGCGTGGTGACATGTCTCACCTCCGCGGTTACTAATAAGTCAGGAACCGACAGGTTTCAGGAATGTGCCGGATTCTGACCGCCGGCACGCCCGTCGCCCGCCAGCAACTCGTGGGTCAACGCGGCGTAGGCCTGCGCCCCCGCCGAACGGGGTGCGTAGGACAGGATGGATTCCCCATAACTGGGGGCCTCGCTCAAGCGCACGCTGCGCGGGATGATGGCCTTGAACACCCGTCCGGGGAAGTGCCGGTGCACCTCCTCGACGACCTGCCGCGACAGTGTCGTGCGCCCGTCGTACATCGTCATCACCAGTCCCCGCAGCCGCAGGTTCGGGTTGAGCGCGCGACGCACCAAGTCAATCGCGCGCGCCAGCTGCGAGAGGCCCTCCAGTGCCAGGTACTCGCATTGCACCGGGATGATCACACCGTCGGTGGCCGCCAGCGCGTTCACCGTCAGGATGCCCAGGCTGGGCGGGCAGTCAATCAGCACGTAGTCGTACCCCGGCCCATCCCCTTCGTCCTGGCTCGATCCCAGCGCGGTCAGCGCCTGCTGTAACCGGTACTCCCGCTGCGGCATCTGGACGAGCTCCACCGTCGCGCCGGCCAGCATCGGCGACGCCGGGACCAGATCAAGCTGTGCAAGCCCCGTCCGCTGGACGACTTGGGCCAATGGGGTATCGCGCACCAACAGGTCGTACGTAGAGAGCGGCACAGTGTGTTTGTCTGTTCCCAGGGAGGACGTGGCGTTCGCCTGGGGGTCGGCGTCCACGAGCAGGACGCGTCGGCCCCACTGCGCCAGGCAGGCCCCCACGTTCACCGCCGTGGTGGTCTTGCCCACCCCGCCCTTCTGATTTGCCAATGCATACGTGATCGTCGCCATCGTGGTCTGCCTACCCCCCGAGATCCCGCGCGCAGCGGTTGGCTTCGTTTGGGCTCGGTGTGCTGGACAGTCCTGCCCGGGTGACCGATTGGGCCGCGAGGCAGTTGGCAAAACGTGCCGCCGCCCAGGGGTCGCCCGTGCGCAGCAGCCATGTGAAGAAGGCTGCCGCGAAGACGTCGCCCGCGCCGGTGGGATCCACCTCGCGCACGGCCGGTGCCGGGAACTGGCGCGACTGGCCACCCGTGTACACGGTGCAGCCCATTGCCCCCTGGGTCATGACCAACACGTGGGTCTGGTCCGCGTACCGGGCCACGAGCGCTCTATCGCCTGCTACGTCCTCTTCGCTCAACACCACCGCGTCGGCACGCGCGAGCAATTCCTCCGTCTCCTCCCACTCACAACAGCTCACGTTCCCGTCCTGGTCCCAGCGCCGCATCCACCCCTGGGGCGTCACACCCACGAAGGAATCGCCGAAGGCGTGAGCCAGCTCTGGGGCGCACTCTCGGGCCACCGGCCCCAGGTGGACGAGCGCTGCCCGCCAGTCTGCCGGAACCATATCCGGCACCAGTGTCTCTGCCACACCGTGCAACACTTGTCTGCGGCCATCGGGCGTGTAGACGTTCTTGAACGTCGTCGTCTTCTCGGCGGGGAACCGAGCAATGGCGACGCCATTCAGCACCTGGCTCACATCCAGGTCGTGGCTGGCGCTGGTGACGACGCCGACGCGACATCCCAGCGCGCGCGCGGTGCGCGCGGCGAACGAAGCCGTTCCGCCGATCGTGAACGTGCCATTTGTCAAGTCGCGGGTCAAGTGGCCGATGACCACGTAGTCCAGTTCAGTGGTGGATGTCATAGCGCTGTGGAAAGGGCCGGGTTGAGCTGGCGTTATAGGAGCCCCGGTGTGTGCGTCTTGCCTGTGGCTCGTCTGGGCATCGCGTCACGTGACGATCTCTTCGGACGCCTCACCACCGTGTCGCTGGTGGTCAACTGCCCTGACTCTGTGGTCCCTTTCCCTCCAGCGTAGCCCCTGGCGTGCAGGACAGCTGGGCGGATCAAGCCTGCACGACCCAGCTGCCTTTAGCGTGGGATGATGGTGACCTTGCGCCGGTCCCCTTCCCCGACGCTCTGCGTGATCACTTCAGGATGGTCGCGCAATGCCAGGTGGATGATGCGGCGCTCGTGAGGCGGCATAGGCTCCAGGACTGCCGTGCGATGGGTGCGGACCGCCTGGTCGGCGAGACGGTCCGCCAGCCGGCGGAGGGATTTCTCCCGGCGTGCCTTGAAACCATCCACGTCTAGCACCAGCCATGCGCGACCTGCCAGCTCTCGCCCCACGATCAGCCGGGTGATGCGCTGTAGCGCGGCCAGTGTGGTCCCACGGCGTCCGATCAGCACCTCGGTGGAGGGACCGTGTACATCGAGCACCATCGGCGCTTCCCCTTCGTCGTCTGAAGGTTCAGCATGGCGCACGTCAACCTGGGCCTTCTCTATATCCATGAGTGACAGGAGTTCCAGCAACACGCCCTTGGCTACCTCGCCTGCGTGTGCTTCATCGCTCTCCACCTGGTCAGCCTGCTCCTCGAATGCCGTCTCGGCGACTTGCTTCTTCGGTGGGGCGGTCGGCGCCGTCGGTTCGGGAACTGCCTCGGAGACCGGTCGGGCCTGGGCCTGCGGCTTGGGCGCCAGTCGCACGCGTGCCGCTCGCGCTCCCAGCCCGAATACTCCCCGGCTGCCCTCGTCTAGCACCTCGATCTCCACCTCATCCCGTTGAAGTTCCAGGCGTCTCAGGCCTGATACGATCGCGGAGTCAACGTTTTCTCCGGTTGCCTCTATTGCTCGTTCTCTTTCCGTCATTTGCCAAGCTCCTCGAAAGCATACTCCGCGCTGTCCTACTCGGGTTTACGTCTTAGCCTTGGCCTTAGCTTTCCCCTTCTCCTCTGCGCCGTCTCGGCTTCTTTGTACAAGGAAGTACTGGACCAGCCGAATCACGTTGGAGATAATGAAGTAGATGGAAAGGCCCGTCGCGTACTGCAGGGTGAAGAACATGAACATCAGTGGCATCATGACCTGCATCTGCCGGTTCATCGTGGCTGCCTGCGATTGGTCATCGCCGACACTGGGCGGGGTCAGCAGCTTCTGCTGCAGCCAGGACGTGGCCAGGACCAGGATGGGCAGAGAGTATGACCACCACTGAACCGGGTTGGGGGGCTGTCCCAGATCCATTCCCAAGAACGTGCTCTGCAGCGGGACGAGTCCCACGACGCCGGGCAGCCATTTGTAGATGTGTTGGGAGAACCGAAACAGCTCAAACGGCGTGGAGGGTATGCAATACCTGATGGCCCCGATGAGGCCGAACCAGATCGGCATCTGGATCAGGAGCGGCAGGCATCCTGCCATGGGGTTGATACCTGCTTCCTTGTACAGCTTCATCTGCTCCTGGGACAGCCGTTCCTTGTCTTTGGCGTACTTCTTCTGCAGCTTCTCAATCTCAGGCTGGAATTCCTGCATCTTGCGCGACGACTTTTGCTGTCGCAGCGTCAGTGGCAGGACGAGCAGGTTGATCAGGAGGGTCAAAACGGCGATTGCCCAAACCGTCTGATTCCCCAGGAATTTGTACAGGAGCAGCAAAACGTTGGCGAAAAAATAGGCGATAGGATCAAACACGATCGATTTCCCTTTACTGTTTTCTCATTCGTTGGCCGCAGCTTCAACCGCGGGCGGGTGGACCCAGATCTCACGTCCGTTGTCTACGTGGAGCGCTTGTATCCGGGCCTCTCCGTAGAGCAGCGCTACGTACACGTTTGAGCCGCTCACCACCGGCGGCGAGAGTATCTGCGCCTTGTCGTTCTCAGCGCGCCACATGACGAAGCCGTCGCTCGTGTCCATTGCATATAGGGTGCCGTTCTCGCTACCCACGAACATCTGACTGCCATCCTCGGTCAACACCGGCCCCGCCCGGAGTGGCGCGTCCAGCGCTTGATGCCATATCTGTTCACCGGTTTCGGCATCCACCGCGTGGACGTTGCCGTTCACGTCGGTTGCGTAGATGGTTCCGTCGTGCACCGCGACGTCGCCCCAAAACCAGTTCTCGCCCGCAAAGTGCCAGCGCTCCGCTCCTGTCAGGGCGTCTACCGCGTAGAGCTTGTCGTCGAAAGCACCGATGTAGAGCGTGTCGTTCCACATCGCCGGTTCGCTGGCGAAAGCGCCCAGGGTGGAGAAATCCCACTGCACTTGCCCGTCCGACAGGTTCAGCGAGTACAGATGGCGGTCCATGGAGCCGACGTAAACGGTGTCTGAGACGATGAGCGGGGTAGCCCACACGCGGTGCCCAGTCTCGAAAACCCACCTCGGCGTCCCGGTCTCCACGTCCAGCGCGTAGACGTTGCCGTCGCTGTTGCCGATGATGAACAGCCCGCCGCCCACCACACCACCTTCGACGTATTGTCCACCGGCTTCATCGAAGCGCCACAGCAGAGTGCCGGTGTCACGCTCCAGCGCCCAGACGACGTTCTTGGCCTGGCTGAAGAACCCGCTGGCGGGCACTTGCGAGGCCACGATGACGTGTTTCTCATCCACTGCCGGAGTGACGTAGAAAACCCCGCGCCTTTCATCCTCCGTGCTCTTGGGGAAAACCCACACGGGCTCGCCATCGGCCGCGTTCAGCACTCTAAACTGCTCCAGGTCGGGGGCGTACACCATCTCATCTACAACCGTCAGCCCTGTCCAGCTCATAGGCCGAGCGCCGCCTGCGCAGCCGCTTACACTCATCAGCAGCACCGACAACACCACCAGTGTGATGGGCCAGCGCTGTATCCAGGATTGCTTCAATTACCTATCCTCCTCTAATTCGGGTACAGGGTCATATCCTCCCGGGTTGAATGGGTGGCAGCGTGCGACGCGTTTGATCGCCAGCCAGCCACCGCGCCAGACCCCGTAACGGGCGATGGCCTCATATCCATACTGCGAGCAGGAGGGAAAGAAACGACAGGTGGGAGGAAGCACCCGCGAAAACGTTGCTTGATACAGGCGAATCGCACCTAGAAGAACGACTTTCATCCCTTACGTCTTCTCTTTTCCTGCAGCCATCCGTCGGATTACCAATGTCCGGGGTTCCAAGGATCAGGCCTTCGGCTTCTCCAGCCTGAGACCTGGGGCTTGATGATTCAGGACCACGTGCTGCGCGCTCATTCCGGCCCGCCTCAGGAGCGAAGCCAGTGCTCGCTCGACCTGTGGCTCCTTTACCTTGAGGATGGGAGACCGTGCGATCAACATCACGTCCCACCCGGTTTCGAACTGGTGATAGAGGTGTCGCGCGGCTTCGCGCAGCAGCCGCTTCGCGCGGTTCCGCGCCACCGCACCGCCGACGCGCCGGCTGGCTGTGACGCCCACGCGGCTGAATGCGAGATCGTTGGACCGTGCCACGAGTACCAGCAAGCTGTGTGCCCACGATCGTCCCTCATGGTATACCCGTCGCACGTCGCTCTCGCGTCGCAGCCGTATTTGCCGCTCCATCACCGGCCTCGGTTCCAATGCAAAAACAGGGCATGTGGCTCGGCCCAGACCGCCGGGAACGCCTCCGTCTGGTACACCAGCGCGTAGGAGCGCGGTCCCCGTGTCCATTCCCTTGCCACATGCTCCGCTTCGCACCGTGAGCTAGCCTCGGCGCCGTGGACGCTGTGAGCTTTCTTTCCAGTTCAGCTTCTTGGCCCACTCTCGTCGCACGCTCAGTCGCCGTCGGCCCTTGTTCCTCCGTGACTTGATTACCTTCCGTCCGCTTGATGTGGCCATACGGGCCCGGAACCCGTGGGTGCGCATACGCTTGCGTTTCTTAGGTTGATATGTTCGCTTTGGCATCTATCCTCCCTCTAACGGCTAGCAATCGGCGCATGGCCGATTGTTAACATCCGCGCCATTATACAATAAGCAGCATTAACGGTCAAATCAGAATAGACCTGACGGGTCTTCCGAAACCCGTCAGGTCCAGCCGGGCGCCGGGCACGGATCGTAGCCTCACGCCGCTTGAAGGACGCGGAACTCATTCGCACCTGTCGTGCGTATCGCGTCCCGTGCCCTACTTCACGATCGCCACGATGATTGGCGCTATGGCGATGGCGGGCAGGAGATTGCCGGCGCGGATCTGCTTGATATCGAGAAGGCCCAACCCCAGCGCCAGCATCAGCGCGCCCCCGGTAGCACTCATCTCGGCGACCATCGGATCGGTCAGAACCGCGCTGGCCCAACCCGCGCCCAGCGTCAGCGCTCCTTGATAGACCAGCACCGTGAGAGCGGAAAAGAGCACGCCAGATCCCAACGTAGATGCGAAGGCCAGGGCCGCGAACCCATCCAACGCCGCCTTGACCGCCAGCAGCGTGTAGTCACCGGTCAGACCGTCCTGGATGGATCCCAAGACCGTCATCGGGCCGACGCAGAACACGAGGCTTGCCGTCAGAAAGGCGTGGCTGAACCGGGATTTGCCCGACCGGGCACCGTCCAGTGGCGGGCCGGAGTGCGCGGGGCCGTCCTTTCCGGAGGTCTTGTGTTCGAGCCAGCGGCCCAGTTGATTGATGTGGCTCTCGATGCGCAGCCATTCCCCGGCGATGCCTCCCAGCAGGAGGCTGGCCAGGACGATGAGGATGTTGTCGGTCTCGAAGGAGAGTTGGATGCCGATGATGAGCGTCAAGAGCCCCAGGCCGTGCATGATCGTCTCGCGCATCCTTTCCGGCAGGCGACCGCCCAGCAGCATGCCCAGTGCCCCGCCTACCAGGACGGTGACTACGTTGATCAGGGTACCTGTGCCGATCATGGGATTCCTTTCCGCTTGCGGCTAAGAGTAATGGCGCGTCATTCTGATGACACGCCATTCCGATGACACGCCGTGCTGATGGCGCGATGGTATCACAGGTGCACACGGGCGTCAAGCTAGGCCCTGTGCAGCGAGGTGCGTGATCGTGGCACGGGATAGCTCCAGGGGTGTGCGCGGGCAGGGTGGGGAGAAGGGCGGCGTGTGGGTGCCGTCCGTCCTCGCCAATGGGCCGCGTGCGGCAGGATCAGCTTTCCAGGTAGCGCAGGCTGTGCTCTAGGTACTCGATCTCGTCCATCTCGAGCACCAGGCAGGGCTGCTTAGGCAGTCCGTGCAGCAGCGGCAAGACATCTCGCTTGTAGTCAATCACCCCGCCGGGGAGATCGAGCGCCAGGTGCTCGTCGCAGAATCCGCGGTGGTTGTTCATGTGGCAATGCACCAGCCGGTGTTCCAGCCGCTCGATCCACGCGCCCAGCGGCAGGTAGTCGGAGAACAGATAGACGTGGCCGACGTCCAGACATGCGCTCAGTTGAGGTGAGTCCACCTGGTCCAGTACGTCACCGATCACGTCTGGGTTTGGCTCCCACATGTTCTCCAGTGCGATAACCACGCCGCGCGCAGCGGCTTCCTCGATCATCGGCTCCCAGAACGCGACCTGGCGCTTCGTCCACTCGGGGCGATAGCTGGGCTTGCGCACCACGGGTATGAAGTCGGTATGGAAGACGACGTTGCGCGCACCCAGCTCTGCCGCGATGTCCAGGTTGAGCATGTAGCGCTCACGGGTCAGTGCCACGACCCGCTTGTCCGTACTGGCAGGGGACAGATCGAGAAATGCGCCGTGGATCGCGATGTCGCCCTCTATGTCGCGCAGCAACGCCTGGTGCTGGGCGACCACTGCGCGCCAGTCACCATCGAGCAGGTCGGTGTCGTAGCCATAGACCTGCAGTTCCAGCCCCGCTCCGTGGGCGCGGGCCAGATCACAGTGTCGTCTGATATCTCGTTGAAATGTGCCAAGCAGTATGCGTTCCACAGACAGCTCCTTTGCCCACCCTGTGGACCGATTGTACATCACCATGGGGGGATGGGCAAACGGCCACAGAGTCACTTGACGTAGGTGCGCATCGCGTCCGCCATCTGTCGCGCCCTCTCCGGCGCGTCGCCTACGTGGTTCGTGGCGTCGAGCAAGTCGCGCACGCGCCCGGCGGGCAGGTAGCGCAGCACTTGTGGATCGGCTGTCAGCAGGTCGGCCAGCGGGTTAGGTTCTCCCCGTTGCACGGCGTCCCAGGCGAGCATCGCGGCCTGTCGGATCTGTTCGTGCATCGCCTGGCGGTCGGCCCCGGCCCGTGCCAGCTCCATCAGCAGCCGCTCTGTGGCAGCAAAGGTGCCATAGACGGCCAGGTTATGTGCTGTCGCCTCGTCGCGAATGAGCAGCCCTCGCAGAACCCGATGGGCCCGCAGAACCAGTTCGTCGCTCGCCAGAAACGCGCCCGGCAGGATGATGCGCCGGTTGCCCTTGTCGTCCAGTGTGCGCTCCAGCAGGGAATGGGCGGCGTTGTCCCATGCCACCCGGGCCAGCGCTGTGACGTAGCGAGCCAGGCCGTCCATGTTCTCCGCGTTGATGGGGTTGCGTTTGAAGGGCATCGCGGACGAGCCTACCTGCCGCTTGCCGAAGGGCTCGCTCCACTCCCCGATAGGCGGTGACTGCAGTATGCGCAGGTCGAAGGCGAAGCGGTAGATGGATGCCGCTATGCCCGCCAGCACGGTCAACACACGATAGTCCTGCTTGCGCGGGTACACCTGCGTGGCGACGGTGAACGCTTCTATCCCTAAGTCGGCCAGCACGCGGGCTTCCAGTTCGGCGGGCGACATCCCCGTGCCCTGGAGCAGTTGCGCGTAGGCGGCCCCGGTGCCTACTGCGCCCTTGATCCCCTTGCCCCGGATGTGCTGCCGCAGCCGGCGGAGTTCGTGATAGTCCTCCAGCAGATCCTGACCGTAGATCGCCAGCCGGTGGCCGACGGTAGTCGGCTCTGCCGGTTGCAGGTGCGTGAAGCCCATGCACACCTGATCGGCGTGTGCCTCGATGCGGTCGGCCAGGTCGCTCAGGAGCGCGCGTAGCCGTCCAATCAGCAAGTCGAGGGCCTCGCGGGTGCGCAGCACGTCCGCGTTGTCTTCAATGTCGGCGCTGGTGGCTCCCAGGTGGAGCACCGGGCCGCCGATGGGGCACTGTTCGGCAAACGTCCGGAGTTCGGCCATCAAGTCGTGGTGGATCTCGGCCTCGAGCTGGGCAGTGCGAGCCAGGTCCACGTCCGCCGCGTGTGCCTGCAGATCGGCCAGTTGCTCGGCCGTGACGAGACCGGCCTGGCGCTGTGCCCCTGCCAGTGCCGTCCACACCCGCCGCCAGAGACGCCGCTTGTGCATCTCGCTCCAGATGGCCCGCATCTCCTGGGAGCCATAGCGCCACGTGAAGGGCGAAAGAAACGTCTCGTGCGTGAAGTGATCGGTCTTTGGCGGTTGTCCCATGGGTTGCACCTCCGTAGACTCCAGTCCGCCGCCCGCTCAATGCCCAGAGATTGGGCCGGGAGTGGCGAGTGACCCCGTGCAGGCACTTGATTTTACCCCAAATCAGAGTGGAGGGAAACCGCCGGTGTGCAGGCCTGCCCATACCCGTCTCGGATCGAGTGCGCCGCTGCGTACGGCGCTCCTGGCCAGGGTGACCGGTGACCGGCGCCAATACTGACATATGCCTGTTTGTTGGGTGAGACATGACACTTGCTATCCGCTGGTCCTTCCTGTAGCATGTATAATCGCGGCCCATAGTTGCCATACGTAAGGAAGCCTCGTGGACGTGACAAGGAGGTGCCGAGTGGCGGATCATCGCATCCAAGAGCATCCCATCATAGCGGTCGAGGAATGGCCGGAGATCGAGTTCACCTGGCAGGGCCAGGCGATGTGTGCCCGTGAGGGAGAGACAATCGCCTCGGCCCTTTTTGCTAACGGCGTGCGCATCTTCGGCCATCACCACAAGGACGGCGCGCCCCAGGGCATTTTCTGCGCCAACGGCCAGTGTGCTCAGTGCCTGGTCGTGGCGGATGGCCTGCCCGTCAAGGCCTGCATGACGCCCCTTCGGCCCGGGATGTGCGTCGAGCCGATGGAGGGAAAGCCGGTTCTCCCTGACGTCCACACCGTGCCCGGCATGCGGCCCGTGGAAATCGCCGAGGTTGAGTGTCTGATCATCGGCGGCGGCCCGGCGGGTCTTTCGGCGGCCATCGAACTGGGCAAGGCCGGCGTACGCACGCTTATCCTGGACGACAAGCATCGGCTCGGCGGCAAGCTAGTCCTCCAGACCCACAAGTTCTTCGGCTCCATCGATGCATGCTACGCCGGGACACGGGGCATCGACATCGCCACCAAGTTAGAACGTGACGTGCGCCAGTTCGAGAACGTCCAGGTTTGGCTCAACAGCACGGCCCTGGCCGTCTTCTCAGATCGGAAAGTCCAGATCCTGCGAGAGGGGCGTTTCGTCGTCGTCCAGCCTCATATCTTGCTGGTAGCCACCGGCGCGCGGGAGAAATCATTGGCCTTCAGGGGGAACACGTTGCCGGGCGTCTACGGTGCGGGGGCTTTCCAGACGCTGGCCAATCGAGACCTGGTACGGCCCACGGGGCGGCTGTTCATCGTCGGCGGTGGGAACGTCGGCCTGATCGCAGGTTATCATGCCCTGCAGGCTGGCATCCAGGTCGTCGGCCTGTGTGAGGCATTGCCTGAGTGCTCTGGCTACAAAGTCCACAAGGACAAGCTGGCCCGTATGGGGATCCCCATATATCTTTCCCACACCATCCTCAGCGCCAATGGAGATCAAGAGGTGGAATCGGCCACCATCGCTCAACTCGACGAGAACTGGCGATCCATCCCTGGCACAGAGAAGACGTTTACGTGCGATACGATCTTGGTCGCCGTGGGGCTCGACCCGGTGGATGAGTTCGTGCACAAGGCGCGGGAGTTCGGTCTGCCGGTTCACGCGGCAGGGGATGCGGAGGAAATCGCCGAGGCCTCGGCGGCGATGTTCACCGGCCGTATCCGGGGCCTGGAGGTCGCCAAGGCCCTGGGGAGAGACGTTGGGGAGGTGCCGCTGGAGTGGCATCGCACCGCCGAAGTGCTCAAGTCCAAACCCGGCGCGGTGGTCACTGAGGACATTCCCGAGATGGAGTCGGGTGTCTTCCCGGTGCTCCATTGTGCTCAGGAGATCCCCTGTAACCCGTGCACGTCCGTCTGCCCTCAGGGCTGCATCGTCATCGAGGGGGATGACATCCGGGGGTTGCCCGAGTACGTGGGCGAGGGGTGCACCGGCTGTGCGCAGTGCGTTGCGATCTGCCCCGGCCTGGCGATCACGCTGGTGGACTACCGAAAGGATGCCAAATATCCGACGGTGACGATCCCCCATGAGTTTCCGTCTGACTCGATCCGCGAGGGGGACGTGGTGACGGTGCTCGATACAGAGGGGGCGGTGCTGGGCAACGTGGAAGTGGTGAAGGTGCAAGCCCCGAGGTTCACTGACCGGGCGCTTCTGGTGCGGGTGAAGGCCCCCCACGAGATTGCCAAGCACATCGCCGGCATCCGCGTGCAGCAGCCCTGGGTAGCCGAGCCGGTGGCACAGTACGTCGAGCGAGTCGCCGACGACGAGATTATCTGCCGCTGCGAACGGGTGACGGCGGGGGAGATCCGCGCGCTCATTCGATCCGGCGTGCGGGACATGAACCACATCAAGGCTGTGACACGTGCCGGGATGGGGGCCTGTGGGGGCAAAACCTGCACCAACCTGATCAAGCGGCTGTTCCGCGAGGAGGGGGTTTCGCCAGCGGACATGGTCGAGAGCACGCGTCGCCCGCTCTTCATTGAGGTATCCCTGGGCGTCCTCGCCGGCGTTGCTTCTGGAGATGGGCCGGCCGAGGAAGCGCGGGTAGTCCACGCGACGGATTTGGACGAGGGGGGCATGTAGTCAGGGGTGGGGGCGACGTCGCGCCATCAGAATGGCGCCTTTGTAAGGATGATGGCGCGCGCCATCAGAATGGCGCCTCTGTAGGGATGATGGCGCGCCATCAGAATGGCGCCTTTGTAGGGATGATGGCGCACCCGGCATGAGGAGGCATACGTGACTACAAAAGTGTACGATGTCATTATCGTTGGCGCTGGGAGTGTCGGCACTCCGGCTGCCTTCTTCATGGCCCAGGCAGGGCTCAAGCCGCTCGTCATCGATCAGTTCGCCGGGCCCGGCCAGGGTTCCAACAAGGCCGCCATCGGCGGTATTCGTGCCACCCACTCCGCTCCCTCCAAGATCCGCCTGTGTATCAAGTCCATTGACGTTTTCTCCACCTGGCAGGAAATCTACGGCGACGACATCGAATGGTATCAAGGTGGTTACTCATTCGTCGCCTACCGGGAACAGGATGAGCAAGTTCTGAAAGACCTGCTGAAGGTCCAGCAATCCTTTGGCCTGGATATCCGCTGGCTGGATCGGGATAGCCTTCTAGAGGTCATCCCGGACCTGAGTCCCGACAGCCTCATCGGTGGGACGTATTCGCCCGGCGATGGATCTGCCTCGCCGCTCTTGAGTGCCCATGCTTTCTACACCCAGGCGCGGGCGCGGGGGGCGGAGTTTCGTTTCCGCGAGCGGGTCACCGGCGTGATCCTCCGCCGGGGGCGGGTGGTCGGGGTGCGTACGGACAAGGGGGGCTATGCCACGGGTACGGTCATCAACGCCGCCGGCCCCTGGGCGCGTACATTGGCTCAGATGGCCGGGCTGGAAGTGCCGGTGACGCCGGACAGCCACGAGGCGGGCATCACCGAGCCAGTGGCTCGTTTTCTGGAGCCGATGGTGGTGGACATCCGGCCTGCCGAGGGCTCCCGGAATTACTACTTCTACCAGCACAGGCCCGGTCCGGTCGTGTTCTGTATCACGCCCGATCCCCCGATCGTCGGCACCGACCGGCGGGAGACATCCGTCTTCCTGCCCATGATCGCCCGGCGCATGGTCGACCTGATGCCTAAACTGGCCAATATCAAGGTGCGGCGTACCTGGCGGGGCCTGTACCCGATGACGCCCGACGGGTTCCCCATCGTGGGGCGTGCCCACGGACTGGATGGATACATCTGTGCCGTGGGTATGTGTGGACAGGGCTACATGTTGGGGCCAGGGGTGGGCGCGCTGTTGACCCGGATGGTGCGGGATGACCTCACGCCCGGGGATGAGGCAATCCTGGACGAACTGAACCCGTACCGTGAGTTTGGGGGGGAGGAGAAACTGAAGTAAAGTGCGCGAATCAGAAGAGGGCTTGGTCAGGCCGATTTGACAAGTTGGGGGATTACTTGTATTATCAGTCTGTCTTGCCGGGTTTTTCCGCAGGCTCGAGTGGGCCAAGACACTCAGCCTATCTCTCGCACGTTTCCAGCCTAGGGGCGCGATCCCCGCGCTTTTCCCGAAGGCGTTCCGCGTTTGTCTCGATGCTCCCGGCAAGGGCGCCGTTTCCAGGGACGTGGCCTCACGTCTCTGGCGGCTTCAGCATGGCCTCGGTGTGCCCGTACGATCTGTTGGCGTTTCCATTCCCCGTTAAAATACGGGACGCGGCGGACGCTGCCGACGTCGACCGCGGACGGTGCCGACCTCGCGCCATCGGAATTGCGGCGGTCGGGGGTAGACGGTCGGACGTCCGTTTTCTCAGCGGGAGCGCAGGCCAGAAAGGAGGGGATATTGAGCGAATCAGCACAGCGCGAAGCAACGTGTTTCCCCTGATCGTATCAGGGGCTGTACCGCCGCTCATCAGACCAAATGGAGGAGAATCATGTCTAAAAAGCTTGCTTTGTTGCTTCTGGTGCTTGTTTCGGTTCTGTCCGTTTTTACGGGCTGCAAGAAAGAGTCCGGTACGATCAAGCTTGGCCTTGAGGGCCCTATGACTGGCGACTATGCCTACGAGGGCCAGGGTTTCGAGAAAGCTGTCAAGCTGCTCGTTGATCAGACGAACGAGGCTGGCGGCTTGCTGGGACGTCAGATCGAGTTGGTCATCGAGGACGACGCCGGTGACCCGACCCAGGCCGCGCTGGTGGCGCAGCGCCTGGTGGATGCCGAGGTCGTGGCTGTTATCGGCGCCTACAACTCCACCGCCACGGAACCTGCGTCGGAGATCTATAACGATGCGGGCCTGTTCCACGTTACGCCGTCCTCTACGGCTACACGCCTCACTGAAAAGGGCTTCGAGCGCTTCTTCCGCGTCTGCTTCCTGGACGACCGTCAGGGCCTGTTTGCGGCCACGTTCGCCAGCGACGTGCTGGGGGTGCAGAACTTCGGTATCCTGCACGACAACTCCACGTATGCTCAGGGTCTGGCCGAGCACACGAAGCGCTACGCGGAGGAGATGGGGCTCAATGTGGTGTTCTATGACGCCATCAACCCCGACGACACGGATTTCACACCTATCCTCACCAACATCGGCGGGGCAGGGTTGGACGCGGTCTACTTCACCGGCTATCACGCTCAGGGCGGGCTGCTGCTCAAGCAGGGCGGCGAACTGGGCCTGGATCTGACCTGGGTGATGGGCAATGCTTCGAACAACCCCGAGCTGATCCAGATCGCCGGGGTGGAGAACGCTGCGGGCACCTACATCACCACTGAGCCACTGCCCAAGGACGTGGATTACCCCGAGGCGAGGCAGTTCGTGGCTGACTTCGAGGCCGAGTACGGCGAGTCGCCCGATAGTGTGTGGTGGATGATGGCAGCCGAGGCATTCAACGTCATCCGCTACGCCATCGAGGAGACCGAGTCGACCGACTCCGAGGTCCTGGCCAAGTTCCTCCACGAAGAGGCGAAAGACATCAATGGCATCACCGGCCCGATCCTGGGCTGGGACGAGAAGGGTGACCGGCTGGGCACCATCCACCTGGCCTACATCATAGACGAGGGCGGAAACTTCGTCGTCAACCCAGAACAGCCATAGGCCTAGCGGCACAAGAGACGGGGAGTTCGAGGTTCCTCGAACTCCCCTCTTGGTGTTTCATGTCTGGGCAAGCCTCTTCACGCCAACGAAGGGAGGACCTATCCCATGCAATTTCTTCAGCAGATGATCAACGGCATCACCATCGGTGCGTTCTACTCGCTGGTCGCTCTGGGCTACACGATGGTGTATGGCGTGTTGAAACTGATCAACTTTGCCCACGGTGACCTGTTCATGTGGGGCGCCTACCTGGGCCTGACCAGCCTGAACGTCGTGCTAGCCCTGGTGGCTCAGGCGAGCCCCTGGGCCATTGTGCCATCCGTCGTCGCCGTCCTGGTCACGGTGGCCGTCGCCGGGGTCGCGGTGGAGCGGGTGGCATATCGTCCCTTGCGCTCGGCTGGACGGCTGGCCCCGGTGATCTCGGCGCTTGGGGTGGCTTTCATCTTGGAGAGCTTGGCGCGGAACATATACGGAGCCAGCTACAGGACTTATCCAAACGGCGTTGCGCTCGCCGGGAGGGTCGAATGGGGTGGAGCGCACTTCAGCGTGATGCAGGCTGTCGTTCTAGCTATTTCCTTTCTGCTCATGGGGGCCCTGTACCTCTTCGTACAGCGTACCCGCATTGGAACCGCCATGCGTGCCGTCTCGCTGGATCACGACACCTCGAAGTTGATGGGGATTGACGTCAACCGCATTATCGCGGTTGTCTTCATCATCGGTCCGGGGTTGGGCGGGGTGGCGGGTATGATCGTGGCCCTCTACTACGGCTCCTTCGACTTCACGTTGGGGTGGGCGTTTGGCTTGAAGGCCTTCATCGCTGCCATCCTGGGGGGCATCGGCAATATCCCCGGCGCGATGATCGGCGGTATGCTCCTGGGCATTATCGAGACCCTGGGGGCTGGCTACCTGTCGCCTCAATGGAAGGACGTCATCGCCTATGCGATTCTGATCCTGATCTTGATCTTCCGACCTACCGGTTTGCTTGGCGAGCGGGTCGCGGAAAAGCTGTGAGGAGGCAGCGATGGAGAATATACTGACACGCCTCCGAAAGGTGAATTCGCTCTGGTGGCAGGTAGGCCTGGTCATGCTGGCTGTCCTGCTACCGCTGCCGGTGAGCGATTACTTGCGCTCTGTAATGTGGCGCACTGCACTCTATGCTATGTTGGGCCTCAGTCTCAACATCATTCTTGGGTACGCCGGGCTGTTCCAGTTGGGCCACGCTGCCTTCTATGCACTGGGAGCCTACACGGCAGGGCTCCTGAATCTCCACTTCGACATCCCCATCCTGCTGACTCTGCCTGCCAGCGTAGGAGTGTCGGCTCTATTTGGCTACCTGCTTACCCGGCCCATTCTGCATCTGCGTGGTGACTACCTGTGTATCGTGACCATCGCCTTCGGCGAGGTCGTACGGCTGGTGTTGGTCAACAACCTGTTCGGCATCACCGGCGGTGCTAACGGCCTGAGCAGCATTGATCGCCCTGTGCTGTTTGGCCTGGTGCTGCGCGAGCCGATCTATCACTATTATCTCGTTCTGTTTTTCCTCATCGTCACGATCGCCGCAGTGCAGCGTTTGGAGAACTCCCGTCTGGGGCGGGCCTGGATGTACGTGCGCGAGGACGAGGTGGCTGCCGAGGCGATGGGGATTGACACGACTCGGGTGAAACTGCTGGCCTTCGTGCTCGGCTCCGGTTGGGCTGGGTTGGCGGGCGCGCTGTATGCAGCCAAGATCACGGTGATCTCGCCCGATCAGGCTAAGTTCTTGGAATCGGTGATCATGTTCTGCGTTGTCGTGCTCGGCGGCACGGGCTCTATCCCCGGCGTCTTCGTAGGCACCCTGGGCATGGTCACGTTACCCGAACTTTCCCGCCCGCTGAAAGCCTGGCGCGATGCCTGGCTGGGCTTTGTGATGGTCGCCATGATGATCCTCCGCCCGGAGGGCTTGTGGCCCAGCCGCCGCGTGCAGATGGAGATTCGGGGCGAGAAGGATGAAACCCTTCCTGCTCCTGCAGCAGGCAGTTGATTCTGCGGGCGCGGACGCCCGTTTTCCTAGAGTGGAGCGGGCGCGGGGGTTTGCCGGCAGGGATGCAGCGGATGCAGACATCCGGGCGGTCCATGGGCGTTTTCTAAGAGTGGAGGGGTGAGGAAGCATGGCAATTCTGGGAATCCGCAAGTTGACCAAGCGTTTCGGTGGACTGGTGGCCGTCGACCAAATGGACTTCGACCTGAACGATGGAGAGATCCTGGGTCTCATCGGTCCCAACGGCGCTGGTAAGACAACGATCTTCAATATGATCACCGGCATCTATCCGCCCACAGCGGGCGAGATCTACTTTCGGGATCAGCGTATCGCTCATCCACAGCCCACCCTGCGCGAGCGCCTGGCCACTCCTGTTTGGTGGGTGAATTGGGTGCCGCTAAGCTCAGTGCAGCAGAAGTGGGACAATGTCCGCACGCTCCGCCCGCACGAGATTACGGAGCGCGGCATCGCGCGTACCTTCCAGACGATCCGGTTGTTCAACAACCTGACTGCGCTGGAGAACGTGATGGCGGGCCTGCATCACCGCACCAGGGCAGGTGTGTGGGGCGCGCTTTTCCGTCCCCCATCCCAAAAGGATGAGGAGGAATACATCGTCGCCGAGGCACAGCAGCACCTGGCGTTCATGGGCCTGGCGGACTACCGAGACGATCTGGCGAAGAACCTGCCCTACGGTCACCAGCGACGACTGGAGATCGCCCGCGCATTGGCTGCTGAGCCGGCGCTCGTGGTCCTTGATGAGCCGGCGGCTGGCCTGAACGAACAGGAAACTTTGGAATTGATGGCCCTTATCCGCCAGATCCGTGACTCGGGCATCACCGTCTTGCTGATTGAGCACGATATGAAAGTCGTGATGGGCATCTGCGAGCGCATCGTCGTCTTGGACTATGGCAAGAAGATCGCGGAGGGTACGCCGTCTGAGGTCCAGCGCAATCCGCGGGTCATCGAGGCCTATCTGGGCGAGGAGGAGGTGTGATCAATGTCCCTTTTGGAGATCGAGAACCTGCACACCTACTACGGCCACATCCATGCCTTGAAGGGCATCAACCTGGAGGTGGATGAGGGCGAGATCGTCACTCTCATCGGGGCCAACGGAGCAGGCAAGACGACTACACTGCGCACCATCTCCGGTCTGATTCGCCCCCGCGAGGGCCGGATCGGATTCGGCGGGCAGGACATAGGCAAGGTACCTGCCCATCAGATCGTGGAGCGAGGCATCTCTCACGCCCCTGAGGGACGGCAGATATTCAGCACCCTGACGGTGACGGAGAATCTGAACATGGGAGCCTATAGCCTGGGCGGAGACACTCAGGCCATCCAGGAGAACTGCCGTCGTGTGTTCAGCCTCTTCCCGCGCCTGGAGGAGCGCAAGAATCAGCTCGGTGGCACACTCTCCGGCGGCGAGCAGCAGATGTTGACCATCGGCCGCGCGCTGATGGCCCGCCCCCGGCTGATTATGCTGGACGAACCCTCGTTGGGCCTGGCTCCCATGTTGGTCCGCGCCATCTTTGACACGGTTCGCGAGATCAACGCGCGCGGCGTGACGGTCTTGCTGGTGGAGCA
This sequence comes from uncultured Anaerolineales bacterium, assembly GCA_964649415.1. Classification (GTDB taxonomy): domain Bacteria; phylum Chloroflexota; class Anaerolineae; order B4-G1; family B4-G1; genus CAZYSK01. Next base: position 50,314 of record CAZYSK010000023.1, on the reverse strand, counting down.
GAACGCGCGCGCGGCGCTCAAGGTAGCGCATCGAGGCTACGTGCTGGAGACCGGCCGCGTGGTCCTCTCCGGCCTGGCCCAAGACTTGTTGCAGGACGAACGGGTGCGCAAGGCGTATCTGGGTGAGCAGTGACATGATGCGCATTCTATCGCGTGAACACGTGCGGCAGGCGCTGCCGATGCGCCTGGCGATCGAGGCGATGAAGGGGGCGTTCGCCCAACTCTCCACCGGCCAGGCCGACGTGCCGCTCAGGGTGGCGCTGCAGGTGCCGCGGCACAACGGCGTTACGCTGTTCATGCCGGGCTACCTGTCTGCCGATGACCAGATGGCGGTCAAGATCGTCTCCGTCTTCAACGACAATCCGGCCAGGGGGTTGCCGCTCATACACGCACTAGTCGTGGTCGTGGACGCGGTGACGGGGGAGCCGGTAGCCGTGATGGACGGGACGTATCTCACGGCGCTGCGCACGGGCGCGGTCTCCGGTGCGGCCACGGACCTGTTGGCGCGACAGGACGTGCACACGGTTGCGGTCTTCGGGGCGGGCGCGCAGGGGCGCACACAACTGGAGGCTATCTGTGCCGTGCGGCCCATCCGGCAGGCGTGGGTCTACGATGTGGCGCTAGAGCGGGCCGTCGCCTACGCCGACGAGATGGGTCAGCGCTTGTCGATTGCTGTGAGCGTGGCGGAGACGCCGGCCCAGGCGGCGGCCCTGGCGGACGTGATTTGCACGGCCACGACCTCCTCCACCCCTGTGTTCGCGGACGCGGACGTCCGGCCGGGGACGCACATCAATGCGGTCGGTGCCTACACCCCGCAGATGCAGGAGCTGCCGGCGGAGACGGTCGTGCGGGCCAAGCTGGTGATTGACCATCGGGAGGCGAGCCTGGCCGAGGCCGGCGACCTGCTCATCCCGCTGCGCGAGGGTCTGATCACCGAGGACAGCATCTACGCAGAGCTGGGTGAGATCGCTGCCGGGCACAAGCCAGGGCGGGCTTCGCCGGATGAGATCACGCTTTTCAAGTCGGTGGGCGTGGCCGTGCAGGACGTGGCGGCGGCAGGCGCGGTGCTGGAGGCGGCGCGGCAGCAAGACTTGGGGATTGAGATAGTACTCTGAGTCCAGACAGGCCGTGGAACACACGCAATACGCACCACGCAACATGTGTTTCGTGTTGCGTGGTGTGCGAATTATCGGAGAAAGGGTTATCGGAGTAACCATGCACTTACCCAAGACAGCGGATGTCGTCATCGTAGGTGGGGGTGTAATGGGCGCCAGTACGGCCTACCATCTGGCGCTCAAAGGGTGCCAGAACGTGCTATTGCTGGAGCGGGAGCCCTTCTTTGGCACACAGGCCACGGGCAAGTGTGCCGGGGGTATTCGCTACCAGTTCGGCACTGAGATCAACGTCCGCATCTCCATGCTGAGCCTGCCGATGCTGGCTCGCTTCGAGGAGGAGTTGGAACAGCCCATCGACGTGCACTACTGTGGCTATCTTTTCCTCCTGACGAACGATGCAGACGTGGCGGCCTTCGGCCAGCAGGTGGAGATGCAGCAGGGGCTGGGCGTGGGGACGGAATGGCTGGAGCCGGACGAGATCGCGCGCCTGGTGCCTCTGCTCAACCTGGAAGGGGTCCTCGGGGGAACGTTCAACCCGAACGATGGCCTGGCGGACCCCAGCGGCGTGGTCCAGGGGTACGTATCGGGGGCGCGGCGCTTGGGGGCGAAGCTACTGAACGATGTGGAGGTGAACGACATTCTGGTTGAGGGGGGGCGGGTGCAGGGCGTCGTCACCACGCAGGGACGGGTTGCCACGCCGCTCGTCGTCAACGCGGCCGGTCCGTGGGCGGGTAGTGTGGGAGAAATGGCCGGCGTGGATATCCCGATCGTCCCCGTGCGGCGACAGATTGTCGTCACTGGCCGGATGCCGGACATACCGCCTGACTTTCCATTCACCATAGATTTCGAGACCTCCCTGTATTTCCATCGCGAGGGCGAGAGCATCCTGACGGGGATGGCGAAACACGATGAGCCGGTGAGTTTCAACCAATCGGTGGATGAGGAGTGGGAACTGGTTCATCTGGAGGCGGCGATGAAGCGCTTGCCTGTCCTGGAAAAGGCGGAATTGGCCAGCCACTGGGCTGGGCTCTATGAGAACACGCCGGATGCCCATCCCATCCTGGGCGGTATCTCCGAGGTGGAGGGACTCTACTGTATTGCTGGCTTCAGCGGACACGGCTTTCAGCACGGCCCGGCCTGTGGCTTGCTGCTGGCGGAGGAAATCGTGGATGGCGCAGCCCACACGCTGGACATCGCATCGCTGAGTATAGATCGCTTCCGGGAGGGTAGGGAGATCGTCGAGTACAACGTCGTGTAGCGTCCACACCGAACATCGATTGGCCCATTCGTAGTACGGGCGGATGCGTCCGTGTCAGCCGGGCCTCCTCCATTTGCACACATGGGTGAGACCGCAATCCCCCTGGGACCGGGATCGCTTCGCACAGCGGTCTGGTTCAGTCCGATGCCCCCGTTCTGTCCGACTAGACTTCCGAAGTCTTCAGTAGTTCATTTGACCCGTCTAGCACCTTGCGGAAGCCGCAATCTATGCTACTTGGAGCTACGTCCTACGGGTTGGGACAATCCGCGACTTCGGAAGTCTGGGGACAGCTGATGTGACATTGTCAAGTTAGTCGCTGCCAGATTCGCGAATTCGCGCAAAGCTTGACAAAGTGGCGGAAACGTGGTATACTAGCGATGTATTCGAGATATATCTCGATCTTTCCCCACAGATTCTCCTGATTCTAGGCAACAGGCGAGGAGCCGTTGTGCAACTAAACAGCGAGAAGGCCTATCACCTCATCAAAGAGAAAATCATCTGTCTAGAACTGGCACCTTCCTCAGTGATTGACGAGCACGCGCTGATGGAGGAGCTCGCGTTGGGGCGCACGCCGATCCGTGAGGCCCTGCGCCGACTCTCCGATGAGACGCTGGTGAACATCGTCCCCCGCCGGGGGATGTTCGTGGCCGATATCAGCATCACCGACTTACAGCAGATTTTTGAGGTGCGGATCATTCTGGCAGGCTTCTGCGCTCGCCTGGCGGCTGAGCGGGCCACCCAGGATCAGATAGCCCAGATGGAGGCAGTGCTCCGCGAACTTGACCAGGTGCAGGATGGTGACTCCAAGGCATTGATAGCCATCGACAGGCAGTTTCAGAAACTGTTGTACCGAGCGGCAGGCAACGCGTTCTTGGCTGAGACGCTCAACCGGCTCTATGATCTAAGCCTACGGCTCTGGTATCTTGTACTGCCTCGTCTGGGTGACGTGCAGGGCGCGATCTTGCAGCACAGGGAAGTTGTCAAGGCGCTGAGATCGGCGGATGGCGTGCGGGCAGAGACGCTCATTCAGCGACATATTACCGGGTTTCAGCAGGGGATCAAGGCTGTCCTATAGCTGTCCTGTAGACGATTGGGCCGAACGCGGACGCAGGCGTCCGGCTGGGAGTTGATTGGCAACTGAGTAAGCCTGTTTTGAGGCTTCACATTCTGAAAGGGATAGTTCTTAAGCGGCAAAGGTGTTCCCTATAGGGAACCAAAGAGGGGAAGCCCGGTGAAAACCCGGCGCTGTCCCGCAACTGTGATCCTGTCGCACGATGGGATGGTCCGTGGTCCAAGCCGGATCACGCTGTCTCTAGCGTGAGTCAGCGAAAGCCAGAGTACCCGCCTTTGCCTGGGTTCTGAGACCTTCCGAGGAGAAGGGAGCAGACCGCGTGTCGCGGCTGCTCCCTTTCGCGTACAGAGTGGCTGTAATGCCGGCAGGATGCCGGCGGTCTGTCTGGTATTTGAAAGGGGGTGGTGCCTGCATCAAACCGTTCTGAGCTTTCGAGGTATAGGCCCGTTACACTGCGTATACGAGTACCACAGAATTAGGAGAGAGAGGAAACACACATGAAAAAGGCAATTCACAGTTTGTTGGCTATGTTGGTGATCTCAGGGCTCATCTTGGCCGTCGTTGGCTGCCAACCCGCCGAGCCCGAGCCCACCGAGGCGCCGGCCGCCGAGCCGGCAGAGGAAGAGGCCGCGGAAGCCGAAGAGGTGTTCAAGCTGGGCGTGCTGGGTCCCTTCAGTGGCCCCAGCGCACGCACCGGTGATGAGTTCAAGGCCGCGGTAAACATGGCCTTCGAGGCCATCGACTGGAAGATCGGCCACTACACGATCGAGCCGGTGTGGATCGACTCCCAGTCTGACCCGGCCAAGGCCTCCCAGGCCTACGAGCAGGCGGTCGTTCAAGACGAGATCGAGGCGGGGCTGATCAACTGGCACAGCTCGGTGGCTGTCTCGTGCATGGAGGTCGCGGCCAAGCACCAGATCCCGCACTTCTGCCCCTATGGTGCGACGGAGGTGGTGAACGAGACCTGGCAGTCTGACCCTGACACGTATTTCTACTGGGTCAACAAGTGGTGGCCCACGCCGAAGAAGCTGAGTATCTCGTACGTGCAGGCCCTCGAGGACGCCATCGCCGAGGGCCTTTGGTCGCCTGAGTCGAAGACGGTCGCTATCTACGGTGAGGACACGGACTGGGGCCGCAGCTTCGGCGCTGCGATCAAGGAGCAGCTCGAGGCGGCGGGTTGGGAGACGGTAGCCGAGGAGTACTTCGCCATCGACCAGACCGAGTTTTACCCGCTGCTCAACAAGTTAGTGGATCTGAATCCGGCGGTCATCGCGGGCACGAGTACGGCGCTGCCCTCCTATTCCGCGCTGATCAAGCAGGCGGACGAGGTGGGACTGGAGAGCCTGATCATCGCGGACGGCCTCGGCTGGTTCGGCGAGTGGTATGAATCAACCGGCAGCTCCTCCAACTACGTGCTCGATCAGATCCCCGGTTGGGCCACGGACGAGGGCAAGACGTTCGCTGAGGATTTCGAGGCCGCGAACGGTTTCCCGCCCAGCCCCTCGGCGGCGGGTTTGGCGTACGACGGTGCGGGCTTCTTCATCCAGGCCGCCCAGCAGGTCTATGAGAGCACGGGCGAGCTGAGCAAAGAGACGCTGGCCGACTTCGCCAAGAATGAGGTCCAGACCGGTAACTGGTCCTTCACCGACGGCATCGTGATGGAGGAGTACAAGTTCACGCCGGAGACGGTCCCGGACCCGATCGTGGGCAAGGGCTACTACATCTTCCCGGTCCTCCAGTACTTCGACGGCGAGGGCAAGGTCATCTTCCCGCCTGAGTGGGCCGTGCAGACGCTGGCCCCCAAGGGTGGTGCGGCCGAGGCGATCGAGCAGCCCGCGGCGGAGGAGGCCACCGAGGTCTTCAAGCTGGGCATCCTGGGGCCGTTCAGTGGACCGAGTGCCCGCACGGGCGAGGAGTTCAAGGCATCGGCTACGACGGCTCTGGAGGAGATCGACTTCCAGATCGGCAAGTACACGATCGAGCCGGTGTGGATCGACTCGCAGTCGGACCCGGCCAAGGCCTCCCAGGCCTACGAGCAGGCGGTGGTCCAGGACGGCATCCAGGCGGGCGTCCTCAACTGGCACAGTTCGGTGGCTGTATCCTGCATGGAGATCACGGCCAAGCACCAGGTGCCGCACTTCTTCGGCTTCGGCGCGACGGAGGTGGTCAACGAGACTTTCGACTCCGACCCGGACAAGTACGGGTACTGGATGTTCAAGGGCTGGCCCACGCCGAAGAAGCTGAGTATCTCGTACGTGCAGGCCCTAGAGGATGCCATCGCCGAGGGTGTCTGGGAGCCTGAGGCCAAGACCGTCGGCATCTACGGCGAGGACAGCGACTGGGGCCGCAGCTTCGGCGCGGCGATCAAGGAGCAGTTGGAGGCTGAGGGTTGGGAGACGGTGGCCGAGGAGTACTTCGCCCTCGACCAGACGGAGTTCTACCCGCTGCTGAACAAGCTGGTGGATCTGAATCCGGCGGTCATCGCGGGCACGAGCACGGCGGCACCTTCCTTCTCGGCTTTCATCAAGCAGGCGGACGAGGTGGGGCTGGAGAGCTTGATCATCGCCGACGGCCTGGGCTGGGTCGGTGAGTGGTATGACCTGACAGGTTCGGCCTCCGACTACGTGCTCGACCAGATCCCGGGTTGGGCCACGGCAGAGGGCCAGGAGTACGCCGAGCAGTTCGAGGAGCGCTGGGGCATCGCGCCCAGCCCATCGTCGGGCGGCCTGTCGTATGACGGCACGAAGTTCTTCCTGGCGATCGCGCAGGATGCCTACGAGGAGTACGGGGAGCTGAGCAGCGAGGTGATCCACAACTTCGTCAAGGACAACGTGTGGACGGGCGAGTGGACCTTCATGGATGGCATCGTGATGGAGGAGTACAAGACGACGATGGACGACGTGCCTGACCCCGTTGTGGGCAAGGGCTACTACATCTTCCCGGTCCTCCAGTACTTCGACGGCGAGGGCAAGGTCGTCTATCCGCCCGAGTGGGCTGTGCAGGAGGTTCAGCCCAAACCATAGGGTCTTTCGTTCCCGGATAGGGTGCCATCAGAATGGCCCTTTGAACGGGATAGGGTGCCATCAGAATGGCCCTTTGAACGGGATAGGGTGCCATCAGAATGG
>CAZYSK010000023.1:0-43644 GCA_964649415.1 uncultured Anaerolineales bacterium | reverse complement strand
CCCTTTGAACGGGATAGGGTGCCATCGGAATGGCCCTTTGAAGAGGATAGGGTAGACTAGCAATCTGGGGGTGGCGGGTGTGGTTGTAGGGTTGGACACCGCCTCCCGCCACCCCTGGTTGCGCTTGTGCGTGTTTACGAGGATTGATAGGGGGGGAGGTAGTCGGTAGATGGCACTTCAGACAGATATGATTCTTCATGCGGATAAGGTGATCAAGAACTTCGGCGGTTTGACGGCGGTCAACCGGGTGTCCATGGACGTGAAGAAAGGCCAGATCTTCGGCTTGATCGGACCAAACGGCGCTGGCAAGACGACGTTTCTGAACTGCATCGCCGGGGCCTATGCGCCCAGCGCCGGGGAAGTCTACTTCATGGGCCAGGAGACGACGGGCCAGTCGGCCGACGTGATGTGCAAGAGGGGTATGTCGAGGACGTTTCAGATACCTCTGCCCTTTCCGAAGCTGACCGTGCTGGAAAACGTGATGGTCGGCGCGGTGTTTGGCGCGCATACCGGCAGCGGCAAGCCTGCGGAGCAGCGCGCGGCGGAGGCCCTGGAGTTCGTCGAATTCCCGATGGATCCCAGCACACCTGCCGAGCAGTTGAACGCGGTACAGCTCAAGCGACTTGACCTGGCCCGCGCGCTGGCCTGCGGGCCCAACCTCTTGCTGCTGGATGAGCTGGCTGCTGGTCTGACCCCCGGTGAGCTCGATGACATGATGGACATCATCCGCACGATCCGGGATCGAGGGATCACCATCATCGTCGTAGAGCACATTATGCGCGTCATCCAGGGTATATGCGATCGCGTCATGGTCATTGAGTACGGGTCCCAGATCGCCGAGGGCACGCCGGACGAGGTGTTGAACAACCCGCGGGTCATCAAGGCCTACCTGGGAGAAGGACACTAGGCGCGAGAGGTGGCGTTGGCGGGCAGGGATGCCCGCGGTCCGTTGGGGGGCGGTCTCCGCGCCCATCTGTCTGCGGACGTTATGCCGGCAGGATGCCGGCGGTCCAGAAGAGAGGAGGATCCGTTGCTTCAGCTAAATAATCTCGACGCCAGCTATGGCTTTCTCCAGATCCTGTGGGGCGTTTCCCTCCACGTCGGCGAGGGGGAGTTCGTGGGACTGGTGGGACCCAACGGGGCTGGCAAGACGACGTTGTTGAGGACTATCGCCGGACTGCTGACCCCCACGGGCGGTGAGGTATTGTTCAAGGGCCAGTCCATGAACCAGGTGCCGGCCCATCAGACCACCCGGCGGGGCATCAGCTATATCTCGGAGGACCTCAATCTGTTTGTCGATATGTCGGTGCGCGAGAATCTGCTGATGGGGGCGTACATCGTCCGTGAGCGGGAGAAGCAGTTGGAGACGTTGGATTTCGTGTATCAGCTTTTCCCCAGGTTGAAGGAGCGAGAGAGCCAGTTGGCCGGCACGATGAGTGGTGGCGAGCGAAAGATGCTGGCCATCGCCCGCGGCATGATGTCGAACCCCGAGCTCCTTCTGGTAGACGAGCCTTCGCTTGGTCTGGCCCCTCACCTGGTCACTGACGTGTTCAACTCCTTGCGCACGTTGCAGGAAGCAGGCGTTACCATCCTGCTCGTGGAGCAGCGCGTCAACGCCACGTTGGAGATCACAGGCAGGGCCTACGTCCTAGAGCACGGCCGAATCGCGATGGAAGGCTCCAGCAGTGAGCTTATGCAGAACGACCACGTCAAGAAGGCCTACCTGGGCATTTGATGCAGGGAACGGCACTCCGGCGGACCTACGTGCCTTACTACGAACGGGACGGAACGGCACTCCGGCGGACCTAGCGGATGCAGACATCCGGGCCTCACTACGAACGGAACGGCCTATTCACTAAAGAGAGGTAACTATGAAGGGGAAGACGATCAAGGAAAGGGTCTCCGGCAACTGGGCGGCTTCCATCGTGATCATCAGTACCGTGGCCCTGGCTGTGGTGATCGGCCTGGCGGGTAATCCCTCCCAGGTGGTCAACAGCATCGTGACCGGTGGCTTGTGGGCACTGCTGGCGGTGGGGTTGGCGTTGGTTTTCGGCGTGATGAACGTGCCCCACTTTGCCCACGGTGAGTCATTTATGGTTGGCGCCTACGTCGCCTATTTTGTCTTTAGTCCGATACATGAATCGTTGCAGGATAACCCCAACGCATTCCTGGCCGCCGTCGCTCCCTTCCTGGCCATATTGGCGGCCGGGGTGGTCGGTCTGGTCTTGGGCGTAATTCTTGAAAGGCTGCTTTTCTATCCGCTGAGGGTGAGGACAAAGTCTGGATGGGTGATGAACGCTTTCCTGCTGACGGTGGGTATCTCGTTCATCATGACCAATGGGACCACGCTGGTCCTGGGACCTAACTTCCGCGGCATCCCGCGCTATTGGGATGTGGACCCGCTGGAGTTCCTGGGGGTGCGCGTTGCCGTCGATCGGATTGTCGCCTTCTTCATCGCGATCGCGTCCATCGTTGCCCTCTGGCTCTTCCTTCGCCGCACGCGCACAGGCCGGGCGATTCGGGCGGTCTCCCAAGACGAAACGGGCGCCCAGATGATGGGCATCAATCTCAACTTCATCTATCCCCTGACCTTCGCTTTGGCTACCGCTATGGCTGCCCTGTCAGGAGCGAGCTTGCTGTTCATGTTTCAAGCCTACCCGACGGTGGGACTCAAGCCGCTTTACTTCGCCTGGTACGTGGTCATGATGGCGGGGTTGGGAAACGTGGTAGGCGCCATCGTCGGCGGCTTCGTCGTGGCCGTGCTCCAGACGGCGACGCAGCAGTTCGTGGGCATCGCCTGGGAGGATGTGATACCGACCGTCGTCATGATCATCGTGCTGCTGATTGTACCCTCGGGTATCTTTGGCTCCGAGGTCAAAGGTGTCCAGGAGCAGTAGGAGTCGCGAGGAGGAGCAAATGAATATGGAGAAAAAGAACAACGCTGGGGCCTGGGGGGCGATCAAATCCGCGCTGGGGACGGTCGGTTTCTCCCCGTTGGGCCTTGTCCTGATCGTGGTCGCGGCCGTCCTCCCCTTGATCCCGCCCTTTAACCAGGAGCATATGATTCGCTGGCTTATCATGGGCGCGTTCCTCGCTGCTCAGTCGATCGCCTTTGACTTCACAGCCGGCTACATCAACGTGGTGAACTTCGGCTTCGCTGCTATCCTGGGACTTGGGGCCTACACCTCGGCCATCCTGGCGAACACGTCGCCGGTGTTGATGGTTCAGCCGGGGATATCGCCGTGGGTGGGTATATGGGCCGGCGCGATCCTGGCCGGTGTGGTGGGCCTGGGCCTGGGGTGGTTGACGCTGCGCTTGCGCGGCATCTTCGCCGCTGTGATGGCCTGGTTCGCGGGTATCGCGCTGATGGGGCTGGTGCGTAACCTGACCGACCTGACCCGTGGCCCGCTTGGCATGAACCCGCAGAGCTTGTTGGATACTACCGCCAACCTCCCCTATTACTACATCATCTTCGGAATGATGCTGGTAGTCTACATCGTCCTGCGGCTGGTGACGCGATCCAGTTTTGGCCTGGCCTTCAAGGCCATCGGGCAGAATATCGAGGCGGCGCGGGCATCGGGCATCAATCCCACCAAGTACCGCGTGCTAAACTTTGCCCTGTCCTCGTTCTTTGCTGGCTGGCTTGGCGGCTTCTATGCCCACTACTTCGGATCGCTGACGCCCCAGACACTTATGCACACCTCCAAGACCGTCGAGGTGTTGGCGCTGGCCTACATCGGCGGTCGGGGGAGTATGTGGGGGGGCATGTTTGTCGCGTTCCCCTTTGTCTTCTTAATCGAGTTCCTCAGGTCCAACCTGACGGAGTTGCCTGGTTTGCACCTGGTGATCTACGGCGTGCTGATGGTCCTGGTGATGATCTTCTATCCCAACGGACTGTCGGGGCTGTATGAGTGGGTGGTTGGGAAGATCCGATCAGCCCGCGCCAAGGATAACTAGTACGACAATGTCACGTTAGCTGGCCCCAGACTTCCGAAGTCTAGGAATAGCTCCAAGTAGCATAGGTCGCGGCTTCCGCAAGGTGCTAGACGGGTCAAATGAACTACTGAAGACTTCGGAAGTCTAAGAGTCTAAGTAACTATGGGCAAGACATTCACTCCTACAGATGAAACGTTCCCTCACACTGCCGACGCAGTTGTCATAGGCGGCGGAATCGTCGGTGTGGCCACTGCCTTCTGGCTCTCACGGGCCGGATTGGACGCGGTGCTGGTTGAGATGCGCGATGGCCTTTCCACGCTGACGACGGCCGAGTCCATCGAGAGCTTCCGGCTTCAGTTCACGGAGCCGGCTATGTCCGCGCTGGCCCAGCCGAGCATCGAGATGTTTGAGCACTTCGCCGACGTGGTCGGCATCCCCGGTATTGACATCGCCATCCGCCATCAGGGCTATCTCTTCATCGCCGACGATCCTGATTTGGTCGGCCCGGTCGAGGCCGCGGTGGAGAAGCACCACAGCCTGGGGGTGACCGACTCTGAGTGCCTCACCGGCGACGAGGCACGGGCGCGCTTCCCCTTCCTGTCGGAGAGCGTGGTGGCCGCGACCTTCCGCCAGCGTGATGGCTGGTTCTCGTGTCACGAGGCGACCCAGGGCTTCGCCAAGGGGAGCAGCGCCCGTTTCTTGCTGCGCACGAGGGCGACCGGCATCCTGCAGGATGCGCAGGGCGTATCTGGGGTGGAGACCGATCGTGGCACTATCGCCACCCGTGTCGTCGTCAACGCCGCCGGTCCTTTTGCCGGCGTCGTCGGTCGTATGGCCGGGCTCGATCTGCCGCTGGAGCCTGTGCGTCGCCAGAAGGCTTTCATATCCTCCAAGCCACAGATCCCCCAGGATGCGCCATTGGTGATGGACGTCGTCCGCGATACCTACTGGCGGCCCGAGGTCGGCGGAGCCTACATCGCCTGGGTGAACCCTGACGAGCCGGTCAGCGAGCCCACCGAGGAACTGCCCATCGACCGGTATCGGGCCGCTATCGTCCTGGAGAAACTGATTCCCACCTGTCCCTTCTGGGAGGAGGTGGCCATGGGGCTCAAGAAGGCTGACGTGCATCCCAGCGCGGGGCAGTACGTCTACACGCCCGACAATCAGCCTCTCATCGGCCCTGTATCCGAGGTGCCCGGTTTCCACCTCAACTGCGGTTACTGGGCCGGCGTGATGCTTTCCGCGGGAGCTGGCAAGTGGGTCACTGACCTGGTCACCGGCGCTATGGACCCTCAGGACAATCCCTTGCGTTTCAGCCGCTATGAGGAAGGCATCGTCGTCGAGGGTGACAGCTTCCTGCGAGGGCGACACTAGGCGGAAGGGGTGGCGTTGGCGGGCAGGGCGTTGGGAGGCGGGCAGGGATGCCCGCGGTCCGTTGGCCCCAGACTTCCGAAGTCGCGGATTGTTCCAATCCGTAGGACATAGCTCCAGGTAGCATAGGTCGCGGCTTCCGCAAGGTGCTAGACGAGTCAAATGAACTGCTGAAGACTTCGGAAGTCTAATTGGGGGAGGTATGATGTTGCGCAACTGGATTGAGTTCCTCTCACCTGCTGAGGTCGAAGAAATCCACGGCACCAGTATGAAGCTATTGGCGAACGTTGGCGTCCGGTTTCACGAGGACGAAGCGCTCGCTGTGTTCAAGCGGCATGGGATCAAAACCGACGGCAATACCGTCACCCTCAGTGAGAAGCAGGTGATGGAGGCCGTAGGCGCGGTCCCCAAGCGGTTCACGTTGCACGCCCGCAACCCTGGCCGAGACGTGACCATCGGTGACGGGGGCATTGTCTTTGCGCCCGCCTACGGCGCCCCGTTTCTGATGGATTATGACGTGGGCAAGCGCGTGCCGACGATGGAAGACTACCGCAACATGGCTCGGCTGGCCCACGCGCTGCCCAATCAGGACCTGGTCGGTTACCTGATGGTCGAGCCAGGGGATGTTCCGGCCCAGACGGCCTACCTCCATATGCTGCACGCGAATATGATCCACTCGGACAAGCCGTTTATCGGTAGCGTCTCGGGGGCGGTCGGAGCACGGCATACGATGGAGATGGCATCGATTCTTTTCGGTGAGGACGTCAGGGACCGTCCGGTGACGCTTGGCGTGATCAGCAGTCTCAGCCCTCTGAGCTACAGCCGAGAGATGTGCGGGGCTCTGATGGAGTACGCCCGCTGGGGACAGCCGGTGCTTATTGCCGCAGCCGCTATGGCGGGCTCCACCGCCCCTATCACGCTGGCCGGTATGCTGGCCATGCAGAATGCGGAGCTTCTGGCCGGTATCACCTTGTCCCAACTGATCAGCCCGGGCACGCCGGTCATTTATGGCTCCACTTCAACTAACACGGATATGAAGACGGGGGCGCTGGCCATTGGCAGCCCGGAAAACGCGCTGGTGGTCACCGCAGCCACCCAGATCGCGCGCTACTACGGGCTCCCGTCTCGCGGAGGCGGCGCATTGACCGATTCCCACACCCCGGATGCCCGGGCCGGGTTCGAGTCTATGCAGGGCCTCCTGGCAGCGGTCATCAGCGGTGCGGACTTCGTGCTCCATGCGGCGGGTATCCTCAGCTCCTTTCTGGCGTTCTCCTATGAGAAGTTCGTGCTGGACGACGAGATGTGTGGTATGGTGCGTCGCTTCGGACGTGGGATATCTATCACCCCCGAGACCCTGGCCTACGATGTGGTCGCCGAGGTGGGCCCGGGCGGTAACTACTTGATGGAATCTCATACCCTCGAACGGTGCCGCAGCGAGTTCTGGCAGCCGTCGATTGGCGATCGTATGGGTATGGAGAAGTGGATAGCGGCCGGGATGCCGGACGAAGTGGCTCGCGCCAGAAGGCGCTGGCAGAAGTTGCTGGCGGAGCACCAGGATCCGCCTCTGGATGAGACAACGCGCCATCAATTGCAGAGGTTTGTTGACGACCTTGTGGCTGTGGCCTGACCTAGCCAACTTGACGTGAATAGGAGTTTACGATGAGTCCTGCTCGGAATCAGGATGGGGTCCTTGCGCCCGACGACATGCAGCAAATCCACGACGTGAGTATGAAGATACTGGCGAACGTCGGCGTCAGGTTTCCCGACGACGACGCAATCGCTGTGTTCAAGGCACATGGCGTCAGGACCGACGGGCAAACCGTCTATCTCGAAGAGAAACAGGTGATGGACGCGTTGGAGTCTGTTCCACCTCAGTTTACCATCTTGGCCCGGAACCCGGATCGGAACGTGACTGTCGGCGATGGTGATCCGGTTTTTGCGCCGGGCTATGGCGCGCCGTTCCTGGTGGACTACGAAGTTGGCAAACGCGTGCCCACGATGGAGGATTATCACAGCTTGGCGAAGTTGGCGCACGCCTTGCCCAATCAGGATATGAGTGGTCACCTGATTGTCGAGCCCCAGGGCGTTCCTGCCCCGCACCTCGCGATGCTGCACGCTCACATGGTGCACTCGGACAAAGCGTTCATCGGCAGTGCGGCGGGAGCGACCGGTGCGCGCCACACGATGGAGATGGCCGCCATTGTGTTTGGCGAAGACACGGTGAAGGAGGATTTCGTCACCATCAGCTTGATCAACAGCCTTACGCCGCTGGGCTATAGCGGCGAGATGCTGGCTGCTCTGATGGAGTACGCCCGCCGACGCCAGCCTGTCGTCGTCGCCGCCTTGGCGATGTGTGGCTCCACCGGGCCCGTCACGTTGGCCGGCACGTTGGCGTTGCAGACCGCTGAACTCCTGGCCGGTATCGTGTTGACCCAGTTGGTCAGCCCGGGCACGCCGGTCGTCTTCGGCTCTACGTCCACTAACATTGACATGAAGTCCGGCGCGTTGGCCATCGGCAGCCCTGAACTGTCGCTGATGATCGCCGCGCACGCGCAGCTTGCCCAGCACTACGGGCTGCCCTGTCGTAGCGGCGGGTCTTTGGCTGATGCCAGCTTCCCCGACGCTCAAGCTGGCTTCGAGTCGATGTTTGGCCTGTTGACTACGGTGAACAGCGGCGTCGACTTTGTGCTCCACGCGGCGGGCATCCTCAACGCGTATCTCGCATTTTCCTACGAGAAGTTCGTGCTGGATGACGAGATGTGCGGCATGGTTCGTCACTTCCAACGCGGTATTGACGTTAGCCCCGAAACACTGGCGTACGACGTGATTGCCAATGTGGGGTCGGGCGGCAACTACCTGATGGAGATGCATACCTTGGAGCGCTGCCGGACCGAGTTCTGGCGGCCAACGCTCGTTGATCGGAGCGGAATGGATGCGTGGATGGAGGGAGGGCGTCAACGGGCAGTCGATCGTGCGCACCGGCGTGGGCAAGAATTGCTGGAGGAGCACCAGGATCCTCCGCTGGATGAGACCGTGGCGCGCCAGTTGGAAGCATTCGTCGATGAGCATACCGTCTGATGGGAGAGTATAACGTATGAATCAGACCACAAGTGTCTTGAACCGCTTGTCGACAGACAAGAGAGGGATGAGGTTCTTCTGAGAGAAAGGAGAGGAGAAATGCTAGTAAAAGACAGAATGTCACCCAATCCCATAACCATCAAGCCCGACGTCCCAATCGCCGAGGCGCTGGAATGGATGCGCCGGCAGAACGTGCGTCGCTTCCCGGTGGTGGACGGGAAGGGCAAACTGATTGGCATCGTCTGCCAAACGGACCTTCTCCACGCCGCGCCGTCGTCGGCGACGTCGCTGAGTGTGTGGGAGGTCACCTATCTGCTTTCCCAGGTGACGGTGAGCGAGGTGATGACCAAGGACGTGATCACCGTGTGTGAGGATTGCCCCATCGAAGAGGCTGCTCGCATCATGTCGGATAACAAGATCGGCGGCCTTCCCGTGATGCGCGATGGCATGCTCGTGGGCATCGTGACGGAAACGGACCTGTTCAACGCGTTCCTCGAGGTCTTCGGCGCGCGCGAGAAGGGCGTGCGTATGACACTGTTAGCGCCCTATTTCAAGGGCTCGCTGGCTCAGATCAGCTCCGCCATCACGGAGCGGGGGGGCCTCATCGTCGCCCTGAACGTATTCCTGGGTGAGGATCCCTCCAATTGGGGCTGCGTGCTCAAGGTGTCCGATATATCCAAGGAAGATCTGGTGGAGGTGGTCGAGCCCCTGGCAGTGGAAATCATCGACGTTCGCGAGGTGTGAAGCTTGCTGCCGGGAAGGTTGAGTGGCGCGGAGGGAGCCGCGTTGCTTCCCTTATGTGGGAAAGGAGACGCTTCGCCTCCGTGATGCCGGCAGAGATGCAGCGGATGCTGCCGACCGCAGACGGTGCCGACCGCAGACGGTCGGGGGCATCCGGGCGATCCGTTGCCGGGGGGCAGGCAGCATCCAGTGTGGCTAGTACGACAATGTCACATTGGCTGGCCCCAGACTTCCGAAGTCTAGGATTGAAGACTTCGGAAGTCTGAGGCAGTCGGGAGCGGTCGGCCAAGTTCGAGTGTTCCCAGAGTAGACTTAAGCTAAATCTATATTAGGAGGCAGAATTGAAATGAGTGAGATATTGGAGGCAATCTCTACAGCCGTCATTGAGGGCAATCTGGGTGACATCGTTGACCTCACAGAGGATGCGCTGGACGAGGACCTGAGCGCCCAGGAGATCCTGGACAACGGCTTGATGGCTGGCATGGACTACGTCGGCGTCGAGTTCAAGGCCGGCAATATGTTCGTGCCGGAGGTGCTGCGCTCTGCCAAGACCATGCAGAACTCCATGGATGTCCTCAAGCCCTTGCTGGCTGAGTCTGGCGCGAAGATGGTGGGCAAGGTGCTCTTGGGCACGGTCAAAGGCGACCTGCACGACATTGGCAAGAACCTGGTTGGCATGATGTGCGAGGGTGCTGGCTTTGAGGTGAAGGATATCGGCAGAGACATCGATCCCGACGGCTTCATTGCAGCGATCAAGGAGTTCGAGCCGGACATCGTGGGCATGTCCGCGCTGCTGACGACGACCATGCGCGCTATGGAAAGCACGATCAAAGCGCTGGAGGAAGCCGGTCTGCGCGACAGGGTGAAGGTCATGATCGGCGGCGCGCCCGTGACGCAGGCGTTTGCCGATCAGATTGGCGCCGACGGTTACGCCTCGAATGCTGCCTCGGCTGCCGACCTGGCCAAGCAGTTCGCCGCTACGACCTAGAAGAACCGGAAATCGGGTTTCTGAGTAGAGAATAAGGAGGCCCTCTATTATGAATATGAAGAGGACGAATTATCGAGTCAATTCAGGCGTGCGCTTTCGTATGCTCTCCGACGACCAGTTGGAGGAGCTTTTCGAGGGTGTGCTTCACGTGTTGGAGTACACCGGCCTCGAGGTGCACCATGCGGAGTCACGCGACATTCTGAAGAAAGCCGGGGCCTGGGTGGATGGCAAACGTGTGCGTATGCCCAGGTGGCTGGTGAAGAAATCGCTGGAACTGGCGCCGCGCAGCTTCACCCTGTTTGCCCGTGACGGCAACCGCGCGCACAACATCCACATCGGCCCGGGCAGGGCGCACTTCGGCCCTGGCCCCACGTGCCCCAATTTCATTGACATTGAGACTATGGAGCGCCGGATGTACGTCAAGAGCGACGTGCCCGTCGTGGCCAAGATCGTGGACGCGCTGCCCAATATCGACTTCTGTGAGTCGCTGGGCACCGTCGGCGACGTGCACCACGACCTGGGCGCGCTGTATGAGTTCGCTGGCATGTTCCCCAGTACCAGCAAGCCCATCGTGGCCTGGTCCTACGATAAGTTCGATTCAGAGGCCATCCACAAGATCGCTGTCACTGAGGCAGGAGGCCAGGAGGCGTTCGAGAAGCGCCCCAACTACGTCCACTATTGTGAGCCGCTGTCCCCGCTGGTCAGCACCTTCGAGGCGTTGGATAAGCTGGTCTTTGCCGCCCGGCGGCGCATTCCGCTGGTCTTTACCCCCTGCCCCATCGCCGGTGGCACTGCGCCGGTGACCGCGGCGGGCATCATCACCCAGGGCGCTGCCGAGTCTTGGATGGGTCTGACGATCGCCCAGGCGATTCAGCCCGGATTGCCTTTCATCATGGGTGGCGTGTTCTCGGTGATGGATATGAGTTCGATGATCCTGGCCTATGGCGCGCCGGAACTGCCGCTGATGATGGCCGGACTCACCGAGTTGGCCCACTACGCCGGCCTGCCGCTGTGGCAGACGGGCGGCTGCACTGACTCTAAGACGTTCGACGAACAGGCGATCATCGAGGGTTCGATGTCGGCCTTCTTCTCCGCGCTCACGGGTGGCGACTTGTGCCACGACGTGGGGTACACGGAGAGCGCTATGACCGGTTCGGTGTTCCAATTGGCGGCCATGGACGAGGCCATCGGCTACTCGCGGCGCATTACGCGGGGCATCGAGGTCAACGACGACACGCTGGCCGTGGACGTGATCCACAACGTGGGTCCCAACGGCCATTACTTGCGTGAGGCCCACACCCGCCGCTATTACAGGAATGAGTTCTGGTACCCGAAGCTGTGTGACCGGCGGAACTATGAGGAGTGGGAGATGATGGGCAAGAAGACTTTCAAGGACAGGACCGTCGCCCGCGTGCACGATATCCTGGCTGCCCATCAGCCCTCGTCGATCAAGCCGGAGACGGAGAAGGTCATCCAAGAGGTGCTGGAGGAGGCGGAGGACCGCGTTAAGTCGGACGAGTGGATCAACCGGACTCACGACGACTAGGGGGATGAGGTGGATGTCCGAGATGCCGGCAGGGATGCCGGCGGTCCACAAATGCCGGGAGGATGCTGCCGACCGCAGACGGTCGGTGGGTCCATTCAGAAGTGGAGGAATATGAACTATGAGTAGGCTTTACGAACGACTGTCAACTGCCGTGTTGGAGGGGGATGCCGAGAAAGCCGCCAAGCTGACTCAGAAGGCGCTGGACCAGGAACTGCCAGCCCAGGAGATTCTGGACAACGGCTTGGTGCTGGGGATGAACGAGGTAGGTGTCCGCTTCAAGCGTGGCGATATGTTTGTGCCCGAGGTCCTGATGTCTGCCGACGCGATGGCGGCCGGGATGTCGTTCCTGCGCCCTGCACTGGTCGCCAGCGGTGCGAAAATGGCCGGCAAGATCATGTTGGGCACGGTCAAAGGCGACTTGCATGACATCGGCAAGAACCTGGTTGGTATGATGTGCGAGGGGGCTGGCTTCGAGGTTATCGATATCGGCTTCGACGTCGAGCCGGAGAAGTTCATCGCATCTGTCAAGGAGCACCAACCCGACATCGTGGGCATGTCGGCGATGCTGACCACCACGATGCGCGCCATGGGACACACCATCAAGGCCATCGAGGAGGCCGGCCTGCGCGACCAGGTCAAGATCATCGTGGGCGGCGCGCCGGTGGATGCCGAGTTTGCCAAGCGCATTGGGGCCGACGGGTATGGCTCCAACGCTCCGTCTGGCGCTGAGCTGGCCCAAGAGCTCGCTGGCATCGCCTAGCTAGGCGAGAGAAGGAGATCAGACCATGCAAGTAAGAAAGACGAACTACACGGTGAATGCTACACCCACCTTCGAGATCCTCACCGAGGAAGAGATTGAGGCCATCTACTACTCAGCGCTGACCGTGCTATATGAGACGGGTGTGCGGGTTTATGAGGAGGAGGGCGTCGAGCTTGCCTACTCCGGTGGCGCGATCGTGGGTGATAGGGATGAGAAGAGCGCCCTGGTCAAGATGCCGCCGTGGATGGTGGACAGGGCGCTGGCCACGTTGCCCCGGAAGGTCGTCGTGACCGGCGTCGATCGCAAGTACAAGATGGAGCTCTACAAGAACCAGATCTACTTCGGCTCTGGCTCCGACACGCCGTTCACCATTGACCCCTACACACGCGAGCGGCGACGCGCGACCTATCAGGACGTGAAGAACTTCGCCAAGCTGGCACAGGCGCTGCCTAACATCGATTTCCATATGTCGCTGGGCATCGTGCAGGACGTGTCCGTGGGCACCTATGACCGTTGGCAGTACCTGGCTATGCTCGAGGGGACCAACAAGCCGATCAACATCACGGCCGTGGACCTGGATGGCCTGAAGGATCAGTTCGAGATGGGACTCATCCGGGTAGGCGGCAAAGAGGCGTGGAAGAAGGGTCCCGCCTTCTCGCTGTACATCGAGCCGGTGTCGCCCTTGAGCCACTCCCAAGAGGTGATCCAGAAGCTGCTTTTCGCCTCTGACAACGACATCCCCTTCGTCTACACGCCCTGTCCCCTGGCCGGCGCTACATCGCCCTGCACGCTGGCGGGCACGGCCGTGCAGGCCCTCACCGAAAGCCTGTTTGGCATCGTCCTCAGCCAGTTGCGCAAGCCGGGTGCCTCGCTCATCATCGGCGGGCTGATGTCGAACATGGATATGCAGACGACGGTTTACTGCTACGGCTCGCCGGAGATGGCGCTGCTCAGCGCCGCCTACACGCAGATCACCAAGTGGCTGGGTGTGCCTGAGTACGAGACGTGCGGCTGCTCGGACGCCAAGCTCTTCGATGAGCAGGCGGCGATGGAATCGACGATCAACACCGCCACGGCCGCGCTCGTCGGCGGCAACATGATCCACGATGTGGGGTATCTGGAACAGGGCTTGAACAGCTCGCCGGAGATGATGGTCGCCACGGATGAGATCATCGACCGGGTGAGGCGCATCCTGCGCGGCATCCCAGTCAATGACGAGACCAAGGCGTTGGACGTGATGGAAGACGTTGGACCTGGCGGGCACTATCTGGAGCACGACCACACCTACGATCGCTTCAAGACGGAGATCTGGCGGCCGACGCTCACGGATCGCCTGAACTGGGAGAACTGGGAGAAGGCGGGCAGCAAGACGTACCGCGATCGCTGCCACGAGCGGGTGATCGAGATACTCGAGGCCGAGACCGAGCCGCTGATGGACGAGGCGATGTACAAGGAACTGCACCGCATCTGCGAGCTGGCCGACGAGCGTCACAAGGACGAGGAGTTGGACTTGGAGATGTTTGTGTAGGGATTGAGGGGAAGACTACCGCGGATGGGGGAAATACACGATGGCGACGTCCCAGACTACCATCCGTTTTCTGAGGATTGAGCGGATGCTGCCGACCGTAATGCCGGCAGGGATGCAGCGGATGCAGATATCCAGGCGGTCCATCGTGCAGGATAAGGAGCCGCAAGGCCGACTGGGCGGGTGCGAGGTTGGCGGACGTAGGCGCCCGTTTCACTTAGTGTGGCGTGGCATCGTCTGAATGGGCACGATGCAGGAAGTGGGCTGTACGCAGCAACACGCCAATAGGCGGTGCCGGACTGACTTGACCGAATCTATGGCCCCTCTCCCACGAATGGGAGAGGGGCCGGTGCGGGTCTTGGTGAGGTAATGCATTGGATATAGACAGGGAGACAGACAACAGAGCGCCATCAGAATGGCGCCTCCGTAGGGAGAGCGGTTCTTCAGGTGTCTTGGTGCTGGGTATAGATACCGGGGGCACCTACACCGACGGCGTGCTGATGGAGTACCGCTCGCGTCAGGTGTTGGCTGCCCATAAGAGCCTGACCACTAAGCGCGATTTCTCCATCGGCATAGAGCGCGTTATTGAAAGTATCCACATCGACGATCCTGCGGCCATCAGGATGGTCTCCATCTCGACCACGCTGGCCACCAACGCCATCGCCGAGGGCAAGGGCAAACGGGTGGCGTTGGTATTGATCGGCTACGATCCCGAGTTGGTCGCGTCGTTCAAGATGGAGGATCGCTTTGCCACCCCCAATTTCTATTACTTTGCGGGTGGTCACGATCTATATGGCCGCGAAAAGGAGGAACTGGACCTGCCGGCCATCCTGGCCAAGGTCAGCGAGATCAAGGACCGGGTTGATGCCATCGCGGTTTCCAGCTACTTCAGCCCGCTTAACCCAGAGCACGAAAACCGGGCGTATCGGGCTATTTCCAGCGTCTGCGACCTGCCAATAGTATTGGGGCATCAGCTTTCGACCAAGCTGGGCTCGGTGGAGCGGGCGACGACGGCTGCTCTCAATGCCTCGTTGCTGGCTGTGTTGCAGGATTTCGTCATCGCGGTTCGAAGGGCGATGGAGCGCCGTCAGATTGATGCGCCGCTGATGGTGGTGCGAGGGGATGGTACACTGATGAGCGACGAGTTTGCCGCCCGTACACCGGTGGAGACGATTCACTCTGGACCGGCGGCCAGCGCCATCGGTGGCCGCTTCCTTTCCGAATTGGATGACGCGTTGATCGTGGATGTCGGCGGCACCACGACTGACCTGGCCCTGATCGCGGATGGACAGGTGACCGTCAGCGAGGAGGGCGCCAGCGTGGGGCGATACAAGACGGCGGTCCAGGCGGCTGATCTGCTCTCGATCGCGCTGGGTGGCGACAGCCACATTCACCTGAACCGCGAGAAGCAGGTCGCCGTCGGCCCCGAGCGGGTGGTCCCTCTGGCGCACCTGGCCAGCGACTACGCGGGGGTCAAGACACGCCTCAAGGCGCTATCGCGGCGAGCCTGGGCGCAGGCCAACCCCGATTGGCTGGAGTACTGGTTCCTGCTGCGCGAGCCGCCGGAGAGCCTGTTGGAGACAGCCCAGGCGAAGGCGCTGGTGGATTACTTGCGCGACGGCCCACGGCCGGTGCCCGAGATCGCCAAGCATCTGGGCGTGCTGCATATGCAGCAGGTGAATGCGCGTGAGCTTGTGCGCCAGGAGGTGATCGGCAAGGCAGGGCTCACGCCCACGGACTTGATGCACGTCGAGGGAAGATACGATCCGTGGGATACGGAAGCGGCTTCGCTGGCCCTGGAGGTGTTCTCCCACTATCAATTCAAGGAGCCGGCCGAAATCCAAGCCCGGGTGTGGCGCCGGATCACTGAGATGGTGGTCCATTCGATCATCACGTTCCTCAGCGGCCAGACGTTGGATCTGCCCCAGGGGCAAGCGCCGGCCGATGAGGACAACGCCGGTCGCTGGTTTTTCTACAACAGCATATACGACATGCATCCACAACTGGAGACTTCCCTTCGGCTGCGCATTCCCATCGTCGGGATCGGCGCGCCGGCGGCTTTCTTCCTGGAGAAGGTCGCCCAGGTGTTTCACACGGACCTGGTCCTGCATCCGTATCACCACGTCGCCAATGCGCTGGGGGCCATCGCCGGCACGGTGATGGTGGTCGAGGAGATATTGGTATACCCCTTGCTGTCGAGTTCTGGGTTGGAGGTTCTGGGCTTCTATGTACAGACGTCTGACCGCAGCGGACAGGGCGAAGAGCGGCGGGAGTTTGAGGAACTTGGGGACGCTCTGGCCTGTGCGCGAGGGTTGAGCCAGGAGCGCGCCCTGGGAGCGGCGCTGCGCTCTGGGGCCGACAACCCGCAGGTGGTTGTGGAGGAGGTGGCGGATGGGCTGGACACGTATCGCATTCGTGCGAAGGCCATGGGCAATCCGCGCCTGGCGGATTGAGGGGAAGACTACCGCGGATGGGGGAAATACACGATGATGCGGGTCCCAGACTTCCGAAGTCGCGGATTGTTCCAATCCGTAGGACATGGCTCCAGTAGCATAGGTCGCGGCTTCCGCAAGGTGCTGGACGGGTCAAATGAACTACTGAAGACTTCGGAAGTCTCAATTACGAGTGGAGGTTGGTTTCATGGAGTTGGTGCGTGTTGACACCCAGCGTGCGTATGAGTTGCTTTGGGAGAAGATCACTACGTTAGAGCTAGCCCCGGGTGCGCCGGTCAACGAGCAGAAGCTGGCGCAGGAGCTAAGCATGGGCACGGTGCCCGTGCGTGAGGCTCTCAGGGTGCTGGCGCACGAGAACCTGGTTCGGATCACGCCTCGTCATGGCTTGTACGTGGCGGACGTGGATGTGGCAGATCTGGAGCGCATTAGCGAGATACGGCTGTCGCTTGAGTCGCTCTGCGCTCGCCTTGCGGCTCAGCGAGCCACTCCCGACGACCTGGTTGTGCTGGAGGCGCTGCGGCAGGAGCAGGCGGACATTGCTCGTGCGTCCGCGGACATTGCTCGTGCGTCCGCGGACATTGCTCGTGCGTCCGCGGACATTGCTCGTGCGTCCGCGGACATTGCGGACATTGATAGTGCGTCCGTCCGTGCGTCCGCTGCGGTTTCTCCTGAGGACAGCCGCCGGCTCTTCGAATTGGACCATAAGTTCCACCAGGCACTGGCCAAGGCGGCGCGGAACAAATACCTGGCTCAAACGCTGGATCGGTTGTTTGGACTCTCGCGCCGGCTGTGGTATCTGGCGTTGCCTCACATGGGCTATCTGCCGGCGGCCGTCGAGGAGCACCTGGAATTGGTGGATGCGATACGG
This sequence comes from uncultured Anaerolineales bacterium, assembly GCA_964649415.1. GTDB lineage: Bacteria > Chloroflexota > Anaerolineae > B4-G1 > B4-G1 > CAZYSK01. Next base: position 26,378 of record CAZYSK010000023.1, on the reverse strand, counting down.
GCCGGTGACGCGGACGGCGCCGCGCAGATCATGTACGAGCACGTGGCCGCGTTTTACGCCAAAGTCCGCGAGACGCTGTCTGCCCAGGAGCGGAAGGCGGACATTGATCCTGCGTCCGCGGACATTGATCTTGCGTCCGGGGATTGAGCGGATGCGGACATCCGTTTCTTGAGGATTGAGCCTGTGCCGGCAGGGATGCTGCCGACCGCAGACGGTCGGTGGATGCAGACATCCGGGCGGTCCGTTGGTCTGTGTCCCGTGGTCGCAGGGTTGTGGTTCTCACCGTGAGTACAGCAGCTATGAAAGGGGTCGATTGATGGCAGTTTATCCCGCGGATTGGAACAATCCGGAGTTGCATTTCAGGCCAAGGGCCTACGTGCTCGGCGACGATCAGATCAAGCAGATTCACTCGGCCACGCTGGAGGTGCTGGAACGCACCGGTGTCCAGATCACCCACTCGCACGCGCTGGAGATACTGGACGGCGCTGGTGCACGCGTCGCCGGTGACCGGGTTCGCATCCCGGCCTGGCTGGTTGAGGATGCGATACGCCAGGCCCCTTCGCGCGTGGTATTGGGCCGGCGAAATGGTGAGCGCTCGGTCGTTCTGGAGGGAGACAAGGTTTGGTTTGGGCCCAGCGTGGATTGCATTGACTATCTGGATCCGGTGACCGGCGAGCGCCATCGCTTCACCAGCGATGACTGTCGCGTCACGGCGACGGTCGCGGATGCGTTGCCCAACTTCACCTGGGTCATGACGATCGGTATGGCCGATGACGTGCCGGCCGATGTCGCTGATCGTGTGATCGCGAAGCAGGTGTTGACCTACTGCGAGAAACCCCTGGTTTTCTGCTGCAAGGATGTCAACAGCACGCGTGACATCTACGAGATGTATCTCTTGGTCGCCGGAAGCGAGGAGCGCTTTCGGCAGGCCCCGACGTGTGTTCACTACTCCGAACCGATCTCGCCGCTCCTGTACTACGACCCGGCCGTGGAGAAGATCCTCTTCTGTGCCGAAAAGGGCATCCCCTTGATCAACTACCCGGCACCACAGGCGGGCAGTACGGCCCCGGCGACCTTCGCGGGCGCTGTCGTTCAGGCCAGCGCCGAATCGCTCAGCGGCCTGGTGCTTGCTCAGCTCGTGCGGCCGGGTGCCCCATTCATCTACGGTGCTTTCGCCACGGTGATGGATATGCGGACGACGATCTTCTCCTACGGCGCGCCTGAGATGAGCGTGATGGTCGCTGCTTTGGCTCAGATGGCCCAGTACTACAGGCTGCCGTACTTCGGCACCGCCGGTTGCTCCGACGCCAAGTTCCCCGACGCTCAGGCGGCCGCCGAGGCGGCTTTCTCCTGCCTCAGTTCCGCGCTTACCGGCGCGAATCTGGTCCACGATTCGGGCTGGCTGGATCATGGGTCCGTTGCGTCCCCGGCTTACATGGTACTGGTCAATGAAGTGCTCGACATGGTTAACCAGTACGTGCGGGGCTGCCCGGTGACTGACGAGACACTGGCTTTGGACCTGATCGACCGCGTCGGCCCTGGGGGACACTATCTGCAAGAAGAGCACACGTTGAAGCATTTCCGTGAGGTGTGGTACTCGGATCTGTTCGACCGCACGATTCACGCCCAATGGCTGGACAAGGGCGCGCGCCGCTTCGAGGAAAGGCTGCGGGACAAGACTGCCGAGGTGATGGAACACGAGCCCGAGACGTTGCCGTCGGAGGTCGTCAAAGAACTGGACCGCATGGCGAAGCACTGGGAGTAGGTCGTGCCTCCAGACTTCCGAAGTCTTCCGAGACTTCGGAAGTCTAATGTGACACTGAGCGACTATGAATGATTTCGCCTTCAACAGCCTGGGAACGTTCGTGACGAACTTCGTGCGACAAGAGGTGGCCCAGGCGGGAACCCTGACCCACTACCGGGAGCCGCTGGTGGGCTTTGCAGATGCCGCTGATCCGCGATTCCTTGAACTGCGGGCTGTCGCCGAACCGACGCATCTGTTGCCGGGCGATCTGCTGCTGGCGGCCCGGTCGGTCGTGGCTTTCTTCCTGCCGTTCGCCAAGGAGGTTGTGAAGGCGAACCGTGCGCAGCGGCGCGAGGTGGCCCGCGAGTGGGCGCTGGCCTACGTGGAGACCAACGACCTCATCGACCGTATTGTACAGGATCTGATCGCTGCGCTGGCCGAGCGCGGCGTGGGCGCTGCCGCCCAGCCCGCCACGCACAACTGGGATCCGGTCACGCTCATCAGCCGTTGGTCGCACAAGAGCGCGGCAGCCATCGCCGGCCTGGGGGGCTTTGGCCTGCACCATATGCTGATCACAGAGGCGGGCTGCGCCGGGCGCTTCGGCAGCCTGGTAATGGATGCGGCACTCCCGCCCACGGCCCGGCCCAGGGCTCCCGTCCATTGGGGTTGCCGGTATTTCGAGGATGGGAGCTGCCGGGTATGCGTGGAGCGTTGTCCGGTGGGCGCACTGACGGAGGAGGGACTGGACAAGCAGCGCTGCTACGCCTGGCTGATGCAGGTGGCCGACCGTTACCCCGACCTGGGATTGGCCGACGTGTGTGGCAAGTGCGCGACGGGTCCGTGCGCGTTTGCCCCCACGACCGGCTGACCCCTACAGCGTGCCCGCGCACGCGCTTTCTGAGGAGGGATTATGCTCATAAGAGATCAGATGACGCCCGATCCAATCTGTGGCCATCCCACGACGCCGGTCGCGGAGGCCCAGACGCTGATGCAGGAGAACAAGATCCGGCATCTGCCTATCCTGGATGACGACAAGAAGCTGGTGGGTCTGATCACGCAGCGCTCATTGATGCACGCTGTGCCGGATGACCTGAGCCAGTTCAGCCCGTTTGTGGTCAACTACGTGCTGGCCAAGCTCCAGGCGCAGAACATCATGGTCAAGGACGTGATCACCACTGATCCGGATACCACCATCGAGGAAGCCGCCCGTGTCATGGCCGACGAGAAGATTGGCTGTCTGCCGGTGATGGAGGGCGACAAACTGGTCGGCATCATCAGTGACAGCGATCTGTTCAACATCATGGTGGAGTTGTTGGGCGCTCGGCGGGCGGGCGTACGCATGACGGTGTTGCAGCCGGATCGGGCGGGCGAGGTGGCGCGCCTGACCAGGGCCATTGACGAGCACGGTGGCTACATCTCGGTGTTTGTCACCTACCCCACGGCGGACCCGGAGGTCTGGTCATCGGTCGTGAAGGTCGCCAATGTCTCGGAGGACACGCTGGTAGACACAATCGATGGGCTGCCCGACGTCCGCGTCCGGGACGTCAGGACGGCGTGAGCGCGAGGATTGAGGGGAAGACTGCCGCGGATGGGGGAAATACACGATGATGCTGCCGACCGCAGACGGTGCCGACCGCGCGCCATCGGAATGGCGCCTTTGCAGAGATGATGGTGCGCCATCGGAATGGCGCCCTTGCAGAGATGATGGCGCGCCATCGGAATGGCGCCTTTGCAGAGATGATGGCGCGCCATCGGAATGGCGTCTTTGCAGAGATGATGGTGCGCCATCGGAATGGCGACGGTCGGGGGCATCCGTTTTCTGAGGGTGGACATGACAGAGTCGTCGTCTTCAAGAAGCAAGGTGGATACGCCTAGACGTATGAGGGTGGTTGGCTACCTGGCCGTGGTGGCCGCCACCGCGTGTTGGGGGATGTCGGGGATATTCGTCAAGTTTGTCGTCGCCAGCAGCGACGTGAGTGCGCTTGCACTCGCCTTCTGGCGCGACTTGTTCACGTTTCTCGTGCTGCTGGTTGGGGTGGGCACGCTGCGTCCGGACCTGTTGCGAGTCCAGCGGCGCGATCTGCCCTTGTTGATCGGCATGGGGGCTGGCCTGGGGACCTTCCACGTGTTCTGGAATCTGGGCGTGTTGCTCAACGGGGCGGCAGTGGCGACGGTGCAGCAGGCAGCTATGCCCGCCGTCGTCACCGTGCTTGCCTGGATATTCTGGCGAGAATCCCTGACCTGGAACAAGCTGCTGGCCATTGTGCTGGCTTTCGTTGGCACGGTCTTGGTTTCTGGCCTGGACATCGCAGACTTAGCCATCCGTTGCCAGGCTGAATCCACACGGGCAGGGCTGCTGGCGGGGCTGGGCATTCCCCTCTCGTATGCTGCCTGGAATCTTGTGGGCAAGAAAGCCCGGGAGCGCTATGGGCCGTTGGCCATTTTGACTTTCGGCTTTGGTTTCGCGGCTTTGGTGTTGTTCCCTTTTCAGTTCTTCACGCCCCAGCCCTGGCCTGTGCTTGGACTGAGCTGGCTTTGGTTTGCCGGTCTGATCGTGATCTCCACCATCCTGCCCTTTTCCCTGTACACGTTTGGGTTGGGCCGGCTGCCTGCGAGTGTAGCGAGCATCCTGGCAATGACCGAGATTCCCATCGTGGCGGTATATGCCTATCTCATTCTTGGCGAGCGTATGACGGGTGACCAGATTCTGGGTTCCGTGCTCGTTGTCGGGGGCGTCCTTCTGCTGTCCCGACGTGGGCGGCGGGGGACGGCGCGTATGGATACGCGCCCTACAGCGGACGGGCGGCGGGGGACTACCGCGGATGGGGGAAATACACGATGATGCCGACCGTGTGCCATCGGAATGGCGCCTTTGCAGAGATGAAGGTGCGCCATCGGAATGGCGCCTTTGCAAAGATGAAGGTGCGCCATCGGAATGGCGGCGGTCGGGCATCCGCCTCCAGAGGGGAGATTGAAGGGCGGTTTCCGCCGGAACACCGGGGACGGCGCGTAGGGATACGCGCCCTACAGCGGACTGCCTAATTTGCACGGATTTTGGGGGGGCAGCAACAATGGCGCGTGGTGGTACGTCCCATAAGAAGAAAAAGCGGATCGCCAAGACGATGCCCATGCGTGTGTTGGAGCAGAAGGGCATTCCGTACGAACTGCACCAGCACGCGCATAAGCAATACACTGCCGAAGGGGTGGCAGAGGATCTGGACGTGCCTGTGGCGCAGGTGGTGAAGGCCATGATCCTCCAGCGCTCGGATCGCGGGTTCGTGCTGGTCGCGATACCCGGTGACGTGCGCCTCAGTCTCAAGAAAGTCGCGGCGACGCTGAATGACAAGGGCGTGAAGCTTGCGGCGGAGCGGGACGTGCAGCGGGTGACGGGCTTTCAGGTAGGGGCGGTGTCTGTTCTGGGATTCCGCCGCGCTGACGTGGCCGCGTATGTGGACCGGAGGGTGCTGGAGCTGGATCAGGCGATCATCAGCTCCGGACGCCCTGACGCCGCGCTGGCTCTCCCGCCCGATGCGTTGGTGCAGGCGCTGGAAGGGGCTGAGGTGGGCGACTTCTCCGAGGAGGGGTGACCTCCGGCACCGGACCGCATCGGAGACGCAAAATCTTGCGTCTCTACCGGTCAAGGGGTTGGCGGCTGGTAATCGGCCCCTAGGATGATGGAGATGTCGCGCTCGGCGTTGGGATCAGCCCCGTGCACCACAGACGTCAGGGGCAGATCCAAGAGACGGGCCAGGTACTCGGCGGTGTAGGTCTTGCCCGTGTAGACGATGACCAGGGACTCGGGATAGTCGGAGCGATCTGCGTTGGCGGTGCTTGTGATCTGGAGGCCCTGCTGCTGAAGATGCTCCGCCGTTAGCCCGGCCAGCCCTTCCGTCGCCGTTCCGTTCAGCACCTCGATCGTGGCTGCCTCGGCCTGCAGGCGCGCCGCCGGATTGTCTGCCTGTTCGGGCAGGGGGGCTTCGGTGGTGAAGATGTAATCCCGCAGCTCCCGGATGTTGTCGCGCACGGGGATCAGCACCTGTTGCCCGTCGGGCGTTTCCCAGAATTGGGTGTAGTGCTCGTCAATCACGCCATAGCGGATGTCGTCCGCCTCCACCTCGCTGGCCAACTGCGCCAGCTTGATGATCTCATCCAGCGTCAGGTCGGTCACCACCGAGCCCTGCAACGTCTTCCATAGTTCGGGCGTGCGGGGCGCCAATTGGGGGAGCATATCGAGCCGCGTTACCCGCTCGAACACGGCTATGAGCACCTGCTGCTGGCGCTTGGCGCGATCGAAGTCGCCGCCGTTGGTGTGGCGCGTGCGGGCATACTTGAGCGCCATCTCGCCGTCGAAGTGCTGCGAGCCGGCCGAGATGTACAGGGGATCGTAGCCGTAGGCCTCATCGGGGTAGGATGGATCTGCGATCTCTTGCTCGACGTAGACGTCAATGCCCCCGATGAGATCTACCATCTGCTCGAAGGCGCTGAAGTTGACGCGGGCGTAATAGTGGATGGGAACGCCGAGGTTGTACTGCACGGTCTTGGCTGCCAGGGCCGGGCCACCGCCCGGGTAATCGTAGATCTCGCCGATGTAGTGGGCGGTGTTGATGCGCCCCTCCTCGTAGCCGGGAATGGGGACCCACAGGTCGCGGGGGATGGAAAGCATGCCGCCGCTCATGGTGACGGGGTCGATGGTCAGCACGATCATGGTGTCGGTGCGCCACGGGCCCTGTTCGTGGACGCGTTGGTCAATGCCCATCACCAGGACGTTGATGCGCTCGTTCCCCTCCCAACGCGGCAACGGCTTCCCTGGTTCGTAGACGGGGATCTCGCTCTCGCTGTGTTCTATGGTGAAATCGGGCAACACATCGGAAGCGGCGATGAACTGTCGCACCTGGTCGAACACGAACAGGCTGGCCATGCCGGCGACTACGAGGAAGAACAAGACCAGGCCTGCTGTGAGAAGCTGTTGAGCTAGGTTGATCGAATGTCGTTGCGGACCTTGATCGTGCGTCTGTTGTCTTGCATTGCGCCCCACTTACTGTCCTCCCGACAAGAGCACCGCCTGCTGTCAAAGGGCACACAGGCGGCGATAGAGTTGTGATTGCGCGCCATCGGAATGGCGCCTTTGCACGGATATTGAACGTGCCGATTATATCATATTAGCATAGATCAGGGTAGCGATGCCGCATATAGATGACCGCTGCTGATGACGAACAGCTGCCGCGCCGCCTCGTCTACGGCCAGTGCCTCAACCGCGCTGAATGCTTCGCTTGCGCAGAAACGTGCTCGCAACGTCCCGTCGGGCTCCAAGGCCAGCACGCACCCGTGGCCTGGGTCGGCCACGTACACGGCCCCGCTGCCGCTGTCTGCATCTACGGCGAGTGTGGCAACCTGGCTCTCACTGTCGAAGAGCCCGCCCGCGTCAAACGGTTGAAGCTCGCGGCCCAGGAACTTGAGGATTGTACCGTCTCTGTATAGGATGTAGATGCTGCCGTCTATCGCCACGTCCAGCGCGCTCTCCAGCGGTTTGGGCGGAGGCGTGACGAAGTAGCGGTCTGGCTGTTCGGGGTAGACGTCGCCTCGGGGTTCGTAGCGCCACAATTGATTCGCATCGGCGTCCAGGATGTAGAGTCTGCCCCCGTAAGAGGCCATCCCGATGGGTGTGCCGGTGGGAGGTGTCCCCAGAAGAGAACGCGTGATTCGAGGGCTCCCCGCTTCTCCCACCCAGGCTGGATCGTAGCTGACTAGTGCGCCGCCCTCTTCGAGGACCACGGGGCCGCTCGTCTGCCGCTCGCCTCCCGCGTTGACCCAGGCGAGATCGACTAGGCTCCCCACTGCTGCGACTGACGCGGCCGACTCGGTATCCGTGTCCGCTCCGATCTGCTGGCCGGTCCGAAGCAAGATAGGCGCGTCCCCTTGTTCGCTCACGCCATCCCGGCTGGCGTTGAGTGTCAATTGAGCCAGCCACCCTTGTGCCGTATCCAGGACGAGGATCAACTGTCCGTGGACGATTAACTGGCGCGGGCGAACATTGGACGTGCGTTCGCTGACGCTTGGGCCGAAGTCCCACAGATGGACCGGCTGTAGGCGCAAGATGCCGTCGAGGAAGTCGAGCGCAGCTTGTGCCTGGGCCTGCAGTGCCAGAGCCACCGGATCCTCCGCCCGCCGTTCAACGGCGCTGCTGGCGTAGTCGCGCGCTGCCTCCCAATGGGGGCGTGCCTCTTCTGAGAAGCCCCCAGCAGCCTGCGCGAGGGTGATCTCTTGTTCTGCCTGCTGGATGAAGCGCGAGGTCTCTGGCGCTGGTGGCCACCGCTGGGAATGTACGTCCCTTATGCTGGGTGAGAAGTAGGCCAGCGCCACGATAAGGGCTACCACGACCGGGATCCCTACAGCGATGGCTATCATCACCGTGGGGTTCTCCTCGGGCGGAGGGCGACGACGGGACTTCCGGCGACGCGCCTCCCGCTCCGGACCGGGGAGCATGCGCCGAAACAGTGTGCCCACTCCGCCGAGCACTCCTGCGCCGGCGGCGGCAATCCCCTGCCCCGCAGAGCGGATGGCCTGCCCCAAGCTCCTCTTGACGGCGACACTCCGTTGCAGAGGGGTCCGTCGGCGCCGGGCGGGGACGCTGCCGACATCGACGTCGACCGCGGACGGTCGGGCGGATGGTGCCGATCGCGCGCCATCGGAATGGCGGCGTTGCAGAGATGATGGTGCGCCATCGGAATGGCGGCGTTGCAGAGATGATGGTGCGTCATCGGAATGGCGGCGGTCGGGGACATCCGACGAACGGAACGGCACTCCGGCGGACCTACGTGCCTTACTGCGAACGGATGATCCCGTGATGCCGGCAGGGGTGCGGTCGACGTCGACGTCGACCGCGGACGATCGGGCGGACGGTGCCGACCGCGCGCCATCGGAATGGCGCCTTTGCAGAGATGATGGTGCGCCATCGGAATGGCGCCTTTGCAGAGATGATGGTGCGCCATCGGAATGACGGCGGTCGGGGTGGTCCATAGGCTGCAGGGTCCAGCGCGCCAGCAGGGCTGTGAAGTCGGTTTCGCCCCCAACCTGCTCCAGACCCGCCAGTGCATCGTGTAGCTCGGGTCGCGGCAATACGCGGGCGATGGCCTCCTCGCCCGCATGCTGCACCAGCCCCGGCGATGCCATCAGAAGCGTGTCGCCCGGGTTGATGAAGGCGTGATAAAGGCGGGCGTCGGCCAGTTGGCCGATACCCAAGGGGGCCAGTTTCTCGTCATGGCCCAAGCACTCCAGGTAGAGGGAAGCGGGGCGGCCCAGTCCACTGCGGCGGGACGCGGACCGAAGCGGGCGATCGCTGTGCAGAACGCAGGTCCGGGCGAGGCCGGTGTGGAGGAAGAAGAGATCCTCGCCCCGCAGCACGGCGCAGGCGACGTGGCCCTGGCACCGGTCTGAGGGAAGCGTATGCAAGTTGGCGTGGAACAGGTGCCGGTTGGCCGCGGCCGCTGCGTGGCGCAGCGCGGCCGTGATGCTGCCTGTGGCGGACCAATAGGTCTGCGCCGTCACTTCCCGTATCTCTCGGTAGAGATGTGTGGGGGCTGGCCCGGCCAGGTGTTGCACCAGGAATAGACGCTCACCTTCCCTGCTGCGCGGGACCTGCGGTGGCGGGGTGAGGCTCACCGCGTAGGGTGCGGCGTCTGCCAGGCGGGCGCCACCGGCGACGCGCAGCATCCCCACGATGGGCTCGACCTGATGGGCGACGGATTGTAGATCGGACATCGTCTCCTCCAGTCGATATTATACTGTGTTATTCGCACTGGTGCAACAGAAGATGGGAAACGACGTGTGCCTGGCACGGGTGAGACCCGCTGGGGCTGGAGAAAAAACCTGGGTGCTCAGGAGGCGCGCTATCGGAATGGCGCCTCTCTCAGAATTCGGAGTTTTTCCGAAAACTCCGAATTCTACGCCGGCTCCTCCCCGGTCAGCCCCAACTCGGCCAATTCCCGGTAGGCCAGCGTCCAGCAAGTCGAGAAGAAAGTTTCCACCACGCCGTTGACCGCCGCACCTGCCAGCCAGACCGCGAGCCCGATGGCCGCCGTCAGCGCGATGGGCAGCAGCGGTGAGATGAGGGCAGTCAACGGCGTGATCGTCACCAGCGCGGCTGCCGCCAAGACCAGTGGCAGGCCGAGCACAATCGTCAAGCCGAAACGGGCGCCCAAGAGGATCAGCCACAGCAGAGCCAGTAGCCCTACGTGCTCCCGCAGCAGCGTCCAGGCGCGTGCGATGCTCTCGCGCACGTCGTGCCCCTCCAGTACGCAGGCCCGTACGGCCAACCTCTGGAGCACGCCGAGCGGGATGGCGATCACCACCGCCAGGCAGAGGCTGGGCAGCAGACAGGTGAGGGAGGCCAGCGCGGCGGCGAGCACGCCGGGTATCACGATTTCGGGGCGATTTGCCCAGGCGGTCAGAAACGACGTGCCGATGAACGGCATCGTCCCGCCCAGCACCGCCAAGGCTACCGGAAGCCCAAGCAGGAGGCGAATGAAGAAGACCGGCCACAAATGGCGCTTGCCCGCCCGCCAGCCTGCCTGCAGAACCACCTTCCCCCGCGACTCCGCTGCCTGCACCTGGTCCACCATACTGGCCCGGCCCAGCGCGCTCAGCGACGCCAGTGTGAGGCCGACGGCAATAAACAGGAACACCAGGGCTACTATCAAGATGGCAGATGGTACATTGGTGGATTGGTAGATTGGTCGAGTGGTGGTGCGTGCGGATTGTTCCAATCCGTTGAAGCTAAACGGCAGCAGGCCATGTGAGAACTGATTCCACCGGCTGCCACTGAAGACGACGATGTGTCTGGCTACCGCCCCGATCTGTGCCAGGAAGCCAAACAACCACAGTGCCCTGTGCTGCCACGTGATCTCCCAGGCGCGGCGAAACACGTAGCCGATCTCGCGGAAAGGTACATCGCGGATGTGGCCGACCGCAGACGGTAGGACATCGCGGATGCGGCCGACGTCGACCGCGGACGGTCGGGCAGACGGTCGGTCATCCATGGCATGGTTCTCCTGAGGCCCCTATTCCCACTCGATCGTCGCTGGCGGTTTGGACGTGATGTCGTACACCACCCTGTTGACGCCGGGCACCTCGTTGACGATGCGGTTGCTGATTTGAGCCAGCAGGTCGTGATCCAGTCGGGCCCAGTCGGCGGTCATGAAATCCTCTGTCGTCACGGCACGGATGGCGATCACGTGCTGGTATGTGCGGTGGTCGCCCATCACGCCCACGCTCCGCACCGGCAGCAGGACGGCGAACACCTGCTGCGTCGCCTCGCGCAGCAGGTCCCTGGCTTCCAGTTCCTCCAGCAGGATGGCGTCGGAAGCGCGCAGCGTCTCTAGCCGCTCCCGCGTAATCGCGCCGATGATGCGCACCGCGAGCCCGGGCCCGGGGAATGGCTGCCGCCACACGATCTTGCCCGGCAAGCCCAGCAACTCCCCGACCGCTCGCGTCTCGTCCTTGAAGAGGTAGCTCAGCGGCTCGACCAGTTCGAAGCGCATGTCGTCGGGCAATCCTCCCACGTTGTGGTGGGTCTTGATGCGCGCCGCTGCCCGCTGCTCGGGCCTGCGGCTCTCGATCACGTCGGGGTAGAGTGTGCCCTGGGCCAGGAAACGCGCTTCCCCCAGCTTGCTGGCCTCTCGCTCAAACACGCGGATGAACCGTTCGCCGATGATGCGCCGCTTCTTCTCGGGGTCGGTCACGCCTTCGAGCGCGGCGAGGAATTCGTCGGTCGCGTCCACCGTCACCAGCCGCATGCCAAGGCTTTCCCGGAAGGTGCGCGTGACCTGGGCCGGCTCGCCGCGCCGCAGCAGGCCCGTGTTGACGAATATGCACGTCAGTTGCTGCTCCACGGCGCGGTGTACGAGCGTGGCGGTCACGGCGGAGTCCACGCCGCCGCTGAGCCCGCACACCACGCGCTCTGTCCCCACCTGGGCACGGATGGCCGCCACGGATTGCTCGACGAAGGTCGCCGGCGTCCAGTCGGGCCTGCAACCGCATACCTCGACGGCGAAGCGGCGCAGGATCTCGGCGCCCTGGACGGTGTGCGCGACCTCGGGATGGAACTGGAGCCCGTAGAGGCGGCGGCCTGGGTCGCCCATCGCCGCCACGGGGGAGTTGGCACTCTGGGCCAGCACGTGGAAGCCGGGGGGCAGTTCGTCGATGCGGTCGCCGTGGGACATCCAGACGTTCAATGGTAAATTGCTCGGGGGTAAATTGGTAGATTGGTCGACTAGCAGCGGGTTGTCGGGGCCGATCACGTCCACCTGGGCAGGCCCGTATTCTCTCTTCCCTGCGGGCGCCACTTGCCCGCCCAGGCGCTCGACGAGCGCGTGCATCCCATAGCAGATGCCCAGTACCGGAACACCTTGGGCCAGCACGTAATCGGGCAGCCGGGGTGCCCCGGCGGCGTATACGCTGGCGGGGCCGCCGGAGAGGATGAAACCGCGCGGCTTCAACGCCAAGACGCTCTCGGGAGGGGCATCCCAGAGGAATAGCTCGCAGTAGACGTGGGCCTCCCGCACGCGCCGGGCGATCAGTTGCGTGTACTGCGAGCCAAAGTCGAGGATAGCGATGGTGGATTGTGCCACGGGTTCACTCACTCTTCCAGCACGATACGCTTGTCAGCCATGTCGGAGATGACGGCGAGCGACACGATGGGCACGTCGAGATAGGCCAGGCTCTCGCGCCCGCCTTCGAAGCGCTTCTCGATGACGGTCCCGATGCCGACCAGGGTCGCGCTGGCGTGCTCGACCAGGCGCACCAAGGCCTCAATCGTCGCGCCAGAGGCCAGGAAGTCGTCCACCACGAGTACGCGGTCGTCTGGCCTCAGAAACTCTGCCGAGACCATGAGGAACACGTCGCTTCCTTTGGTGTGCGAGGGTGCGACCTCGACGAAGACCGGGCCTGTCATCGTGACGGGCCGGATCTTGCGGGCGTAGATGACGGGCACGTTCAGCGCGTGCGCCGTGGCCAGCGCCGGAGCGATGCCGGATATCTCGGCCGTCATGACCTTGGTCACGCCAGCATCGGCGAACTGGCGGGCCAACTCCCGCCCGGCTTCGAACATCAGATGCGTGTCTATCTGGTGGTTGATGAAGCTATCCACCTTGAGGATGCCTCGGCCCAGATTCTTGCCTTCAGCCAGGATACGCTTTTTGAGTGTCTCCATTGTGGTCCGCAGCCTCCATCGGCAGGTTTCCGCCATTCTACACGATGCAGCCATGGCTGACAAGTCCATCTCCAGCGTGGTTGTCTTCAACCTGGGGTGCGCTTGCGGTTTATCGCCAAACACTCTATAATGGTACTACACCGCGCCAGGAGGGTGAAGAGATGCCTGCTGAACGGATCATGTCTGCCGAGGGAGAGACGCTGGGCTCTTCTATGGAGCAAGGGAGCAATTCAATGGCGGAGATGTTGGAGCATTACCTCTCCAGCTATTGTGTCGAGCGGGGACAGGTGGTCCGTGGAACCGTGGTCCGTAGCGGTTCCAACGAGATCATCGTGGACGTCGGGGCGAAGTGCGAGGGCATCGTCCCGGAACGTGATCTAGAGCGGCTGTCGCGCGAGGAGCGCGATGCCATCCACGCGGGTGACGAGGTATTTGTCTACATCCTCAACGCGGAGGATGCCAACGGGAATATCATCCTGTCTCTATCCCGTGCCCAGACCGCGCGCGATTGGGAAGAGGCGCGGCGACTGCTCGAGAGTCAGGAAATCATTGAGAGACAGGTGACGGGCTGTAATCGAGGGGGCGTGATTGTGCAAGTGGGCAGAGTACGCGGTTTCGTGCCCGGTTCACAGTTGACTTCCACGCACACTGCGAGCCGCTCGGCGTCCGGCACGGGCGGTGAGGAGCGGTGGGCGGACGTGGTCGGTGAAACTCTGCGCCTCAAGGTCATTGAGGTTGACCAGAGGCGCAATCGTCTGATCCTCTCCGAGCGGGCCGCCATGCGAGACTGGCAGAAGAGACAGCGCGCCACGCTGTTGAACGAATTGACTGAGGGAGACGTGCGCCGGGGCCGGGTCATCAATCTGGTGGATTTCGGGGCGTTCGTGGACCTGGGTGGGATAGATGGACTGGTGCACTTGTCGGAACTCTCCTGGAGACGGGTCTCACACCCCCGGGAGGTCGTTGAGGTCGGCCAGGAGGTCGAAGTCTACGTACTGGGAGTGGATCGAGAGCGCGAGCGGATCGCGCTGAGCTTCAAGCGCCTGCAGGCCGATCCCTGGTCCTCCGTTGAAGAGCGGTACCACGAGGGGCAGTTGGTCGAGGCAACCATCACACGCCTCACCAAGTGGGGAGCGTTTGCCAGCATTGTGGGTGACGAGGCCATCGAAGGCCTGGTTCACGTGTCAGAGCTAGACGACGGTCCTGTGGCCCACCCCAGCGACATCGTCAGTTCTGGAGAGGTCGTTGTGCTGCGTGTGATCGGCGTGGATGGGGCACGTCATCGTCTCGCGCTAAGCCTCAAACAAGCTTCCGCAGAGGAATACATGGCGCAGGATTGGGAGGCGGCATTGGCTGCCCAACAGCCGGAATCCGAGAGTTCCCTCTCGATTGCGTTTTCTGATGCCTCAGGCCTGGGTGAGTCGTCGGCGAAAGGTAGGGAGGTGTTGTAGGGCGGGGGATGGGATATATGCAGGTCTGATCGCTCCCGCGAGTGGTGTAGACCGGCTGAGTGCTAGGATTATGGATAAACTGATGCGGTATTTTACAGACACGGCTCGGCGGGCGCTCAAATTGGCCCAGCAAGAGGCCGAGCGCATGCACCATGCGCAGATTGGCACCGAGCACCTTCTGCTGGGCCTCCTGCGCGAAAAGGAGGGCCTCGCCAGCCGCGTGCTGCGCGAACTGGGACTGCAATCGGGCGACGTCCAGCATTGGGTCGAGCGACTCAGTACGCAGCGTCGGCGGTCGCCGTTGTTTGACGCAGATCTCAATCTTACTCCCCGTACCAAGCGGGTGCTGGAGTTGGCAGGATTCGAAGCCCGAGATCGGGGGGATTCCCGCATAGATACGGAGCATATCCTGCTGGGACTCGTGCGTCAGGGCGACGGCACGGCCCTGGAGGTGCTTGGTCGCCTGGGTGTCACGGGGGACCAGGTCGTCCGCTTCACCGATCGCGTGTTGCAGCAGCAGCCGGTCGTGGCCGGGAAGCGGAAGCGCAAGGCGGGCAAGACCCCGTTGACGGATCAGTTGGCCACTGATCTGACCGCGCTGGCGGAGCAGGACAAGCTCGATCCCGTGATTGGCCGCCAGCAGGAGATTGAGCGCGTGATTCAGATCCTGGCCCGCCGGACGAAGAACAACCCGGCCCTCATCGGCGAACCGGGTGTGGGCAAGACGGCCATCGTCGAGGGCCTGGCCCAGCGCATCATCGCCGGCGAGACGCCCGAGCCGCTGCTCGACAAGCGCGTGCTCCAACTGGACGTCGGCTCCCTCGTCGCCGGAACGATGTACCGGGGACAGTTCGAGGAACGCCTCAAGAAAGTGATCGCTGAGCTCAAGAACAGCAACAGCATCCTGTTTATAGACGAGGTGCATATGCTCGTCGGTGCCGGATCAGCTGGCTCTGCGGTGGACGCAGCCAACATTCTCAAGCCGGCCCTTTCCCGGGGTGAGTTGCAGTGTATCGGTGCGACAACGTTGGAGGAGTACCGCAAGCACATCGAATCGGACGCGGCCCTGGAACGGCGCTTTCAGCCGATCATGGTGGAGGAGCCGTCGGTCGAGGAGACCATCGAAATCCTACACGGCATTCGTTCGGCCTACGAACAGCATCATAACCTGCGCATCAGCGACGAGGCGTTGGATGCCGCGGTGCGCCTCTCGGCCCGCTACATCTCCGATCGCTTCCTGCCGGACAAGGCGATTGACGTGATGGATGAGTGCGCCTCACGCGTACGTATGTACAAGGCCCCCCGCGCTACCAACCTGCGCGAGTTGTTCGCCAGGCTGAAAGTGACTCAGCGGGCCAAGAAGGAGGCCGTCAAGGATCGCCGCTACGAGGATGCCACCGCGCTGCGCGACGAAGAGGTCAAGCTTGAAGAGCAGTTGGAGACCGCGCGGGCCAGTCGCGATGCCGATCCATCCACAAGCGACCTCGTCGTCCGTCCCGAAGACATCGCGGAGATGGTCTCTATGTGGACGGGCATCCCGCTGACCCAGTTGCGGAGCGATGAGACGGCGCGCTTGCTCCAAATGGAGGACGAGATCCATCGGCGCATCGTGGGCCAGGAGGAGGCCGTCTCGGCGGTTGCCAAGGCGGTACGCCGGGCTCGGGCTGGGTTGAAGGATCCCCGGAGGCCCATTGGCTCCTTCATCTTCCTCGGCCCCACCGGTGTGGGCAAGACCGAGCTGGCCAAAGCGCTGGCCGAGTTCATGTTCGGGAGCGAGGATGCGCTCGTGCAACTGGACATGTCCGAGTTCATGGAGCGCCACACGGTGGCACGGCTGGTGGGCGCCCCGCCAGGATACGTGGGATACGAGGATGCGGGGCAACTGACCGAGGCGATCCGTCGCCGTCCTTTCTCCATCGTCGTCTTCGACGAGATTGAGAAGGCTCACCCGGAGGCCTTCAACATGCTGCTTCAGATCATGGAAGAGGGCAATCTCTCCGATGCCAAGGGGCGCAAGGTGGACTTCCGCAACGCGATTATCGTCATGACCTCGAACATCGGCGCGGAGATGATCAAGCGCCAGAGCGGCCTGGGCTTTGCTGTGCCCCGCGATGAGGCCAACGACGCCGAGCGCGGTTACCAGGAGATGCGCAAGAAACTGATGGAGGAACTGAAGCGCGCCTTCCGGCCCGAGTTCATCAACCGGGTGGACAGCGTCATCGTCTTCCATGCGCTCACCCGGGAGGAAATCGCCCAGATCGTGAATCTGGAACTGGACAAGGTGTGCACGCGTCTGGCCGAATACGAGATCGATCTGGACGCGACGGAAGCAACCAAGGCGCTCTTGGCTGAGGAGGGATACAGCGAGGAGTACGGCGCGCGGCCGTTGCGGCGCGTGATCCAGCGCCTCGTCGAGGATAGGCTCTCCGATGCCATTCTGGCGGGCCGATTCGAGGCCGGGGACACCGTGTTGGCGGACGCTGAAGACGGCGAGATCGTGCTTCGCCGGGTGGAAAAGGCCGAGGAGCCCCGGGAAGAAGAGCCCGATCCCGAGCCAGTCGCTGCGTGACACGCGGCGTGGATGCGTGCTACATGGCGGACCACCCCAGTGCAAGTTCGCATTGAGCGATGCGGTCCACAAGACGTGATGCGTGTTGCGTGCTACGTTGCGACACCGTTCCAAACCCTGTCCATCGGACGTCCGACGTATGACGTTTTACGTTCGACGTTTCCCGCCTTGCCGTTTGACGCCTGACGCTTGCCGTTTGACGCCTGACGCCTGCCGTTTGACGCTTCACGTCCTCCCTTCCCTGTCCCCTCCCGACGCCTGTTCGTTTGTCATTTGCTCATTTGTCATTTGCTGATTTGCTCTGCCCCTAACCGAATAAAGCGCGCCAAACACTCGTTCTATGAGTGTTGTAGGCACAGCTTTGCGGGCAACCGTCCCGCATTGGACTGCAGTGGGTGACTGGCACCATCCCGAGACACCATAAGGGAGGAACATGCCACAAGAGATCAAAACCATCAGCCTGTCGCTGCCCTACAGACTGGGTAGCATGAATTGCTACCTCGTAGCAACCGGCGCCGGCTACGTCCTGATCGACACGGGATGCTCCAACAGGCGCGCTGAGCTTGTGGAAGAACTTGAAAGCGCGGGCTGCACGCCTGGCCGTCTCGACCTGGTCGTCTTGACCCATGGGGATTTCGACCACGCCGGCAACGCGGCCTACCTCCGCGAGAGGTTTGGCACGAAAGTAGCCATGCACCGTGACGATTCCGGAATGGTCGAACTCGGAGACATGTTCTGCAACAGACAGAAAGCCAGTATCTTCATTAGGGTGATGAACCCCATGCTCCCCGCCCTCTTTGGCTTTGGCGAATCGGAGAGGTTTCAGCCCGATGTGTTCATCGAGGATGGACGCAACCTCTCTGAGTATGGACTGGACGCGCAAGTCCTTCATATTCCGGGGCATTCGCCGGGTTCGGTGGGCATCCTGACCGCCGGCGGCGACCTGTTCTGCGGCGACCTGCTCAACAGCACGGGCAAACCGGCCCTGAATTCCATCATAGACGACCTGGCGGCGGCGAATGCCAGTGTCGCAAGACTGCGAAGCCTGGGCGTCAACACCGTCTACCCCGGGCATGGCCGGCCCTTTTCGATGGAGGAGCTCTAAACGGAGACCGATTGCTGGATACCGTGATGGGTAACCCCCAAATCTACACCAGGCTCAAACGAGGAGGAACAAAGTGAATATCGCGATGATCGTCTATTCTCAGACCGGGAACACGCATTCCGTCGCCACGAAACTGCGGGAGAAGCTCTCCGCGGCCGGGCACACGGTGACCTACGAACGTCTACAGGTAGCCGGGGGATACAAGCAGGGAGAAAAGGACATCCGCTTCGAGTCGCTGCCCAACGTCGAGCCCTACGATGCGCTTGTGTTCGGTTCCCCGGTGGAGGCCTTTTCCCTGTCGCCGGTGATGGTCAGCTATCTGAAGCAGGTCGCATCGTTGCAGGGCAAGACGGTCGCCTGTCTAATCACCCAGGCCTTTCCCTATCCCTGGCTGGGTGGAAACCGCGCCGTCCGCCAGATGACGAGAGCCTGCGAATCCAAAGGCGCGACTGTCTGCGGATCGGGGATCGTCAACTGGATGAAGTCGCGCCGCGAGGAACAGATCGTCGAAGTCGTCGACAGAATGAGCGAGTTGTTCTGATTCTCTAGCCAACCCCTCCCCCTGCGTTAATGGCCCGATAATGGGCCGTTGGCCATCATCCGGTATCCTGGTGTCTGTGGGTCTTGAGCGAACCTGTGTCCACGGAGTGAGGTGCCTTTGGGACGTTCCAGCCGTACTGGACGAGATCGACGCGCTGCTGGCGCGCGGCGAACAGCCCTGAACGGACGGGAAAGGCACCCCTATCAGTTGTATTCGCTGTGCGTGCGGGTTGGGAAAAGCGACCTGGTCGCAAAGCCCCGGCACAGAGGGAAGCAGGGAGCGCGGAGATGAATCAAGTCACTGATACTGAGGCCGCGGACGCCACCTGGAGAAGCCTATACAGGGTTGGTGGGACGGCTCCCCTGATTGCGTTAGTCTTCTACTTGAGCCAGTTGTTGGTCTTGATCTTCAGCGATCCATATCCCGCCACCGTCGAGGGCTGGATCGTACTGTTTCAGCGCAGTAAGGTCCTTGGACTTGTTTACCTCAACGCCCTGGATATCTTTTCCATAGCGTTTCTGGGCACGATGTTCCTTGCCCTATACGTGGCCCTCAGGCGAGACAGCGAGTCCTATATGGCGATCGCTGCGCTCTTCGCCTTCATAGGGATAGTAGTCTTCATCGTGCCACGTGTGGCCACGCTCTCCCTGCTTCCGCTCAGCGACCAATACGCGGCTGCAACGACAGATACACAGCGAGCCCAAATCCTGGCGGCAGGCGAGGCGTTGCATGCTCTAGGCCGGGCGACGCCTCAAACCATGGGATTCCTCTTCATGGCCGTGGCCAGCCTGCTGATCTCGGCTGTTATGTTCCAGGGTGACATATTCGGCAGAGCAACAGCTTGCGTGGGCATCCTGGCAAGTGCAGTCACGTGTGCCGACCATATCAGCTTGGTCATCGCACCGGCGGTAGCCGATATCTTGATGCCCATCAGTGGCTTGCTGTGCCTAGTATGGTGGCTCCTGATCAGCCGGAGGCTTTTCCAGCTCGGGCATCGTTCGTAGTGAGGCACGTAGGTCCGCCGGAGTGCCGTCGGTGGTACATCCTCGGGCGGGGCAGCTCAAGTTGTTCGTAGTGAGGCACGCAGGTCCGCCGGAGTGCCGTCGGATGTACACCTTGCTTGCGCGGAGGCCGTTCCAGTTCGGGCCTCGTTCGTAGTGAGGGCGGATACCGACCGCTGCGGTCGGCGACATCCGTCCGCAGGTCCGCCGGAGTGCCGTCGGTGGCACACCTTGCTTGACTGGAGGCCGTTCCAGTTCGTGCCTCGTTCGTAGTGAGGCACGTAGGTCCGCCGGAGTGCCGTCGGTGGCACACCTTGCTTGCGCGGAGGCCGTTCCAGCTCGGGCATCGTTCGTAGTGAGGGCGGATACCGACCGCTGCGGTCGGCGACATCCGTCCGCAGGTCCGCCGGAGTGCCGTCGGCGGCTCGATCGGGACAAGGGGCACAGATGAGGACGAGAAGCGCGACCAGAGTAGCGGCTTCAACCGTCGGCGTCTACGCCGGACTGCTCGGCATGGAACACGGCACCTTTGAGATCCTGCAAGGCAACGTCAAACCAGACGGCCTCCTGATAAGCGCCAACGGTCCCCCGTGCCAGGCGGATGCGGTGTGGCACGCTTGCCAGCCCGCTATGACGGTCGTCCCCAGCTTCTCCGTCACCGGTATCCTGGCGGTCATCGTTGGCCTCATCGTCCTGGTATGGGCGGCCGCCTTCGTCCAGAGGAAGCGCGACGGCCTGGTCCTGGTCCTGCTCTCTGTCCTGCTTCTCCTCGTCGGCGGGGGCTTCATACCCCCGATGTTTGGCATCCTCGCGGGTGCCGCCGGAACCCGGATAGACGCGCCGTTGACCTGGTGGCGAGACCGCCGTTCTGCTCCTGCCATGCGCCTTCTGGCCAGGCTCTGGCCGTGGCCCCTGATCGCCTTCGCGCTGTGGCCCCCGGTGGCTGGCTCCTCGGGCATTTCTTCAATGACCGTTTGCTGAAACTAGGCCCGGCCCTCTTCTTCCTCGACCTCGCATTCCCTCTCCTGACCGTCCTCACCGCCCTCGCCCGCGACGCCCAGCTAACTCCCCATTCCCCTCAAACCCATTGACCGGCCACCTGACAAGTCCAGCCTTGCCGACTTGCAGATTTGTCGACTTGCCGACTTGCCGATTTGCTCATTTATCATTTGCTAATTTGTCATTATAGACTTCTTCCAGCCTCGGCACGATCACGCGCCAATCATAGCGCCGCTCGACGAAGTCCCGCGCGACCCGGCCCAGCTCGGCCCGTCGCTCCGGCGCGCCCAACAGCGCCACCACCGCCGCCGCGAAGTCGTCCGGCGTGTCGGCCAGCAGCAGTTCCTGCCCGTCCGTCACCGGGAAGCCCTCTGCCCCCAGCCGCGTGGCCACCACCGCCTTGCCCATCGCCATCGCCTCCAGGATCTTGAGCCGCGTCCCGCCCCCGATGCGCAGCGGCGCCACGTACACCGCCGCCCGCGCGATGTGAGGGCGCACGTCCTCCACCCATCCCGTCAGCGTCACCGTCGGGTCCTCCCGCAGCTCGTCCAGCCGCCGGTGAGGCCGCTGCCCGACGACCACGAAGCGCGCCTCCGGCACTGACGCCTGCACCCGGGGCCACACGTGGCGCGCAAACCACAGCACCGCGTCCACGTTGGGCCGGAAGTCCATCGTGCCCGTAAAAGCGAGTGTGGGGGTGTGGGAGCGTGGGAGTGTTGATGTGGGAGTGTAAACCCGGGTGTCTATGCCGTTGGGGATGACGGGTGGGGCGAGGCCGGGGACCAGCCTGCGCAGCGCGGCCGCATCCGCCTCCGACACGGCGAACACGCGGTCGGCCCGGCGGCACGTCCGCGCTTCGTAGCGCCGCAGCCGCCGCCACTGCACGAACGAATAGGCCGCCCCCGGCCAGCGGGTGGGGACGTGCAGGTCGGTGAGGAACGCGCGCTGCTGTAGCAGATACTCGCAGTTGTGATCGTCGAACACGACGAGGGGGTGTCCCGTCCCGGCTTCCTCGATCACGTCGAGGTACGGAGCCATCTCGATCCCCTCGACGTGCACCACGTCGAAGGACTCCCGCGCCAGCCAATCCGCCAGCCGCCGGGCGAACGCGTCCGACGCCAACCGCAGCGCCATGTCGGGCTGGCGCGTGCACACCAGGTCGCGCAGCCGCCGGGCGAGCGAGCGCTCCGGCTGGGGGACCGTCTCCACGCCCGCGCAGGCCGCGACCAGCGGCGGCGCGGGCTGTGGGTTCTGCCCCGGGGCTACGAAACTGAGCACGCTCACCCGGTGCCGCTCCGCCAGCCCCGCCACCAATCCCCAATTCCTGAGCGCCGTGCCCTTGTGGGGCGGGTAGGGCAGTTGGGGAGTGAGAAAGAGAATGTTCATAGGTATACCTGGGTCATTGTGGGAAGTGGGACGTCAAACTGATGCGATCTGGGCGTTCATTGTGCGTGTGGCGTGATCCAGCGGACTGCGGACGGCCAGGCCGCCTCGGTTGAGAACGTGCGTGTAGATCATCGTGGTCTTCACGCTCTTGTGGCCCAACAGCTCCTGCACCGTGCGGATGTCGTAGCCGGCCTCGAGCAGGTGGGTGGCGAAGCTGTGGCGAAAAGTGTGGCAGTTGACCGGCTTGTCTATCCCTGCCAGTTGGACCGCCTCTTTGACCGCTTTCTGCACACTGCTTTCGTGGACGTGGTGGCGGCGTACCGCGCCGCTGCGGGGGTCATTGGAGAGACGCCGGGCTGGGAAGACGTACTGCCAACACCAGTCCCGCGCTGCGTTGGGGTACTTCCTATCCAGCGCATACGGGAGATACACAGCCCCATAGCCCTTGCCCAGGTCCTGCTCATGGATCATCTTGACACGTCGTAGATGTGCCTGAAGGGGTTCGACTAGGCTGTCCGGGAGCACCGTCACCCGGTCCTTCATCCCCTTGCCGTCGCGCACGATGATCTGGCGCTGGGCAAAGTCAACGTCCTTGACCCGCAGGCGCAGGCATTCCATCAGTCGCAGACCACTGCCGTAGAGCAGATTCGCTATCAACCGGTATGTGCCTGACATAGCGCCGATAACTCTGAGCGTCTCCTCCCTGGTCATCACTGTGGGCAACCGTTTGGGTTTCTTGGCGCGGGCCGAATCAATGGGGAAGTCGAGGTCTTTTCTTAGCACCTCCCGGTAGAGGAACAGCAGGGCGCTGAAAGCCTGGTTCTGCGTGGAAGCGGCCACGTTCTGATCCACGGCCAGGTGTGTGAGGAAGGCCTCGATCTCGGCGCCGCCCATATCCTTCGGGTGCCGCTTGTTGTGGAATAGGATGTAGCGCTTGATCCAGCGGACGTAGGCCTCCTCTGTGCGGATCGAGTAGTGTTTGAGCCGGATAATGTCACGGACCTGATCGAGCAGTTTTCTGGGCTTCTGCCCCACTGACCCTCCTCCTGAATTGCGCTAGTCTGTCATAGCGTGTGGGCAGGTGCTTTGTGCCACGAACAGCGCGAATTCTGATGGAGAAAGGCACAGAATTGGTGCCAGTTCATGGCAGATTTGACCACAACTACTTGCCGACACTCAAAGAGAGATTGCCTGAATTTGCGCAGTCAGAATTCTGGAAGTATAATGTTCGGGCGAGCCAGCGATTGCTGCGCCGGTTTCTACGTAATCCAATTGGGGCACCATTGTAGCATGAATTCTGGATAAGACAACAAAAAGTCGCCTTATCCAGAATAAAATCACCGTAGGAATGATATGGGGTTACGGCGATTATATTCGGGAGAATACCAAGTTAGCGCGCCTCAACGGGACACAACGAAGAGACATTAGAGAATACTTTGGGAAGTAAGCTTTATGTTTGAACCATTCGAGCCTGACAATCAGATTGACAAGAAGAAGGTAGCCAGAAATGCTGCAATAGCCCGACTTGCGAAATTCATCGAAAAGCATTTACACAATACGGATTGGACTCTGCTTGCTGATATGGCAGGAGTTGGCCACATACTTGATGCACCTCGGCACGAACGCGTTAGAAGAGCACAGGGGTTTGGTGATCCCGATTATCCCAGCGCTGTCTCTAGCTTTCTGCAAGAGGTGTTCAATTCGGATGAACAGATAGGTCTATTTCTCGTCAGGGAAATAGTTCAGCAAGAGAATCCTTATGACGACCCCCTAACAGAGGAGGCCAAAGGAGAACTTGCCCAGATACTTCCTATGTTCGGCAGTGAAGGCATTGAGGCTATTGTTCCCAATTTCCCGCCGCCAGTAGTTAGCAAATTCATAGAAGTTGTCTGGATACCAGATGATTTTTACGAGAAGCTGATTGATGAGATTAACCGCGCCTATGCTTATCAAATGCCGATGGCACTCTCCATAACTGTCAGAAAGCTCTTGGAAAACTTGGTCATTGACATCTTGCGGAAGAAGTACGGTACGGCACATTTGGCATTGTACTATGATCCATCACGGCGCAGATTCAACGATTTCTCTGTATTGCTGCAAAACCTGGAAGTGAAGAAGGGCGATTTCCACTACATAACTTCATCTTTGGACAAGTCCTTTATCAGCGATCTAAACCGATGCAGAGAAACAGGGAACTCGGGAGCCCATTCAATTGACACCAATCTAACGGCCGGGCAATTTACAGCAGAAAAGGACAAAATCAACTACCTTGTCCAACTCCTGCTAAAGGTTTTCCAGCGGCTATAGCAAGTCAAATCAGAACAGGCGCGCTAACCACGGCTTGCACCCGACTTGGCTAATCGGCGCGCTTTTCAAGTTTCTCACGCGCATTGGGGTTGATCGCTTGGCGGAGGTGCTCACGCCGCAACCGCCAAGCGGGTGAAGCCAACCGTTGGGCGGCTGCTGTAACCTTGATGAAGGGAAGATAATCGATGAACGGTACAGGCAGGATAAGGAGCGACACACTGGGAGTCATCACTGGACTGGTGGTCAGTATCGGGTGGATTTTCATGGGCCTCGATATCGGTTTCCGCTTTGAAGCTCCTGATGCTGCGTCTCTGTGGCTTACGCTGGGAGGATACCGTCACACCATAGCGACAGTGCTTGCACTCGCGCTAGTTCCAGTGTGTGCGTTGGAGAAGCGCTGGGCTTTCTTAGTGGCGATGGTGTTGGGAGCAGTCACACTGATCCTATCGGTGGTTCACGTTGGGTACATGCTGGTTGCGACGCCGCCCGGCTACGAGTCCCAGCTGTTTGGCCCGGCGGTGTGGTCTTTGATACAGGTTGTGATAGTAGTGTTCAGTCAGCGGGCGAGGCAAGAGGGGCGCAAGGAGTAGAAGGCTGGGGAAACCGAGGTAGAGAGTGGTGTGCACACCGCAAGCAGCCGCCCAACCCACGCTGGAGGCGACAGCGCCTATCGGCGCTCGTTGAATCGCGGCTTTTTGGCTTTGTTGGTCGGCTTGTTCAGAAAGTTGGTTCTGCAAATCTGGCGCTGCGCCTCAGCTTTTCCGTTGGGCGGCCAGGTGAATTGGAGAAATGCAGATGGAGCAAAGATATCCAATCAGCAGGGCTCTAGTGCAACGCGTTTCTGACGCAGAGTTGCGCGAGCTATGCAACGGAGGCTGCGTTGATCTTGGATGGTGGACACGATTCTATGGTATTGAGGGGTTGTCTGAAGAAGAACAAAGAGCCTTGTTTGAACGAGACATACAGGATCTCAAAGAGGAATGGAGAACAGATCTCAGTACAGTTCGGAGAGCCGATCTGCTGTCTGTGTACGCTGATGGCTTTTACCAAGCTTCTTTAGAACTAGCGAGGTCGTTCATCCAGAAACCCCTATACTCCGACAGGGAAGCCCTGCCTATTCTCTTCTTGTCTTGTCAGTTCCTAGAACTGGCCTTAAAAGCGTCGATCGAGCACATGGTATTCCTACGAGAGCAGTTGGGAAGGCCTGTTGGTGAGCTTGATCTGAATACACACGACTTGTGTCGCCTCCTGGAAATACTCAGCGAGTTGTTTGAACCTAATGAGCCTTTCTTGTCCGAAGAAACTCAAGCATTCATCCAGAAGATAGCCGCAATAAACGAGATGGCTCAGGCCTTTCGCTATCCATTTTCTAGCAGAAGAAACAGGCCTGGCGAGGTTTTTCTAACAGACGCTCCACTTATCCCGATGAAGGTGTTCGAAGCCGAGTTTTCAATACACGGGCAAGAGATGAATCTCTTTCATAAGTGGCTTTGTGATGGATATATCTACTGGCCAGCAGATGAAGGGGAAGAGCCTAGAGAAGCCACCGATTGAGATTGGCCGCCCAACAATGCGTGGAGCCGACCGCGCCTATCGGCGCTCGTTGTATCGCGGCTTTTTGCATCTGTTGGCAGGCTTGTTCAGAGTGGCGGCTCTGCAAACCCGGCGCGGCGGCTCACGCTAACCGTTATGCGGCACACAACCCAGGCCAATCAACCGAGCAATTGAAACTGCCAAAAACGATTAGCTATGTGGGCACGCCCTGTGTTAAGCTAGAAGGTGTCGCCTTTTGGAGTACTATTTGAAGTGTGGTAGAGTAGGGATGGCAGCCGTAGCAGTAGGCGCTGTGGGAAGGGTGGGCAGCGCAGTTTGCTGTCCACGCTTTCCACAGCGCAGCCACCCGACCACACCGACTTCAAATGGTGCCCGAAAGGAAATCTAACCATGTCGAAACCTGAACGTCGTCCGCGTTTGACCGCTGCCCGCAAGTTGGAGTTGTATTTGGCGACTCGCCCGGCCGATGCACCACTGGGCGAGATCTTGCGCCAGTACGGAGTGCACCTGGATGA
>CAZYSK010000022.1:54554-81443 GCA_964649415.1 uncultured Anaerolineales bacterium | reverse complement strand
TCTTCAAGTGCCGGTCACCTCACGTGCTGTCTTTTCCTTATACCTGAACGCTTACATTACTTTTAGCCATGAGGAACGATCGAAGTGGGCGGGAGATTGATACGAGAGGCATCGACGAATGAGAATCAAACACGTGCTATCCATGGCCCTGCTAGGAACCGCTTTGCTGCTGCTGGCCGGTCCCGGCCTGGCGGCCCCGCCGGTGCAGACGCCGGAGCCGCCCGATGAAGCGCCGGGCGCGCCCGGCGCAGCGGCGGAGGCGTATCCCTTCGACCTGAAGGAGGTCATCAGCCGTTCGGCGCTCACCGCTGCCCCCCAGGGCGGCATCATCGAAATCGCCACCGACGATGGCTTCGACGAATCACAGGCCGCAGTCGCGCTGTGCGCCTCCGACCAGTACCTGGTCGTCTATCAGAGCGCCGGGGAGATCTATGGCCAGCGCCTGGAGAGCGACGGCGACCTGCTGGGCGACGCGTTTCAGATAGCCGAGGGCCCACAGGCCAAGTCCGACCCGGACGTGGCCTGCGACTGGCTGTACAACCGCTTCGTCGTCGTGTGGGAGTATGACTTCTATGGCAATGGGTCTGACTATGACGTCCGCGCCCGGGGGGTATACGGGGGCCACCAGGCCTCTGGCTCCCAGTTGTACGGCATCGAGCTTGCCGTTTCAGAGACTAATTCAGGCGTGTGGGAGTGGGACCCGGCCATCGCCTGCAACAGCTTTGACCACACCTGCCTGGTCGCCTTCGCGTACAGCGGCACCGGCGGCGGCGACATCTATGGCCAGCGGGTGTCCGTCGGTGGATCCAGCATCGGCAAGGAGGGGGCGCGTTTCACGATCAGCGGGTATGGGGCACGCGAGTCCAATCCTGACGTCGCCTGGGGCGGGTACGACGATGACTACCTGGTCGTCTGGCAGTACTGGCACGAAACACCTTCCCCTCACGACAGGGTGTTTGCCGGCTACGTCTGGGACACGAACCAGGCCGGCAGCCAAGTCCAAACAGCCGGCACATACCTCATAGCGCCCGGTTCCCACGATCACGACCAAATCGTGCCTGCCGCGGCCTACAACCCCCGGACGAGGCAGTACCTGGTGGTATTCGAGTATGACTACTTTGGCAACGGCACCGACCGGGACATCGAGGCCCTGCGCTTGACGCCGGGGGGCGGCTCGTGGGGCGGCGTGTTCTCCGTAGCCGCGACGGATCGCGACGAGCAGTGCCCTGCCGTGGCCTTCAGCGGCGGCACCCAGAGCTTCTCCGGCGGTAAGGGTGCCGACCAGTTCCTCGTCACCTACCGTCGCGAGGTCGACAGCACGGATGCCTTCTACGCCCAGGCGGTCAAGGGCACCTACGCCACCAGCGGCAGTCAACGCGAGGGCGCTCCTGTGCACATGCGCACCACCGAGCAGTGGTGGCATCAATGGGTCGACGTCGTCGGCTCGATCAACAACGGCCGATACGTGGTGGTGTGGAATGAGTGCACTGGCGGCGATCTGGACTGCGACGTGCTGGGGCAGATGGTAGCGCCCTATGGCGTGTATCTGCCGGTGATGCTGGATAGACCCTAAAGGTTTTCCGAAACCTTTAGGGTCTCACGCACGAGTGACATGCACCCCGACTGGACCAATCCGCCACAACAGCGCCCCGTGCGCGTGGCCATCATCGGATGTGGATGGGCCGGAGCGCGCCACGCCCGGGCATGCGCGCAGTGCGGGGTCGAAATCGCGTGGGCCGTGGACGCGGTGGACATCTGCCTGCCCCACAGCCTCCACGCGCCGGTGGCCGTGGACGCGGTCGCGGCGGGCAAGCACGTCCTGTGCGAGAAACCCATCGCCGGCACGCTGGAGGCAGCCGACCGGATGATCCAGGCCGCCGAACGGGCGGGCGTCGTGCTGATGGTCGCCGAGAACGCGCGCTTCAGCCCGCTCAATCGCAAGATCCGCGCTCTCCTGGCGCAGGGCGTGATCGGCCAGCCGGCGCTCGTCCAGCGCAGCCGCGAGTGCTACCTGGCGCGCTCGTTCCTGGAGGAGCGGCCGTGGTTCCTGGACGCAGAAGCGGCAGCCGGCGGCATCATGATGTCCGGAGGCGTCCACGATTTCGAGATGCTGCGCATGCTGATCGGCGAGGTAGAGAGCGTGTACGCCCTGCGCGCCCCCCAGCGCTTCCGCGAGATGGAGGGCGACGACACCAGCGTGGCGCTGCTTCGATTTCGCAACGGGGTCGTCGACACGCTGGTGGAGAGCTTCGTCATGCAGAGCCTGACGACGGCCTCCGGTCCGGAGGTGCACACGCTGCGCGTGGACGGCGATCTGGGCAGCCTCACCGTGGCGGACGGGCGGACGATCCGCCTGTTCAGCGAGCGCGAAGACTGGCAGTTGGGCCAGCGGCTGGTGCAGCACGAGATCGTCGTCCCAGACCAGGATACGTTTGCGCTCGAGATCGCCCACTTCGCGCAGTGCGTCCGCACAGGCGAGACGCCGGTGGCCAGCGGACGCTCACAGCGCAGGCCGCTGGAGATCGCCCTGGCGGCCTACCGGTCCATGGGGACGGGACAGCCGGTCACGCTTGATGCTACGGGCGACGCGTTACTGTGAAAGGAACGAGGCCGCTCGAAAAGCCAACATCAACACGCACAAGAGCGTGAAGGAAAACGTCACTGCCAGGACCACGGTGCGCAGGAGCATCAGTCGCTTGGCCTTCACATAGGCTTCCATCTTGCCCTCCTTGGTAAGGGGGGTAGGAATATCCCCCGGCAATGTGGTTGATGACCGCTTAACAATGGCAGCAAGTTCGACATCAGTCTCCAGGCATTCCTCAACAAGCGCGCGCGTGTCTTCACTCACTTCATCGGCGAGATACAAGGGCAGCAAGTCGAGAACTACATCTCGTGTGATCTTCATGATCAAGACCCCTCCCTGTTGACGCATGTGGTCAGCAGCTTCTTACGGATACGGTGCACCTTCACCTTGGCGGCTGATAAGGACAGCTCCAGGACGCGGGCGATCTCCGCATAGGACAGTTCGTGCTGCACACGCAAGATGAAAGCCGCGCGATCGACCTCTGGCAGAGTCTGAAGAACCCTATGAACCCTCTGTATTTCGAGTCGAGATTCGACCAGTTTGTCCGGCCCAGGAGCAGGGTCAAGGCAAGTATCTTCGAGGGCAACTTCGCGCTTTCTCTTTCTCAGCCGTCCCAGGTAGACATTCCGGGCGATCGTGAAGAGATATGCCTTGAGGGTTTCGGTGCGGATGGTGCTGCTGTTTGTCCACGCACGGATGAAGGTCTCAGACGTCACATCCTCAGCCTCGGAACTGTCACCTGCGAGCCAAAAGGCGAAGCGGTAGACTTCAGTTGCATACGATTCGTACAGGTCCTGGAAGCTGAGCATAGACGCCTCTATCCATAGTATGCACAACGCGGCGGAAAGTTACAGTGCGTTCCACACCAGTCTACGGACAAGTTGCGATCTGGCAAGTGGGGGCGCGGACAACACTCTGCAACCGACCCCGCTATTCACTGGCCAATCGGCGGCGCCATGGTCAGCGACCGTAAATTCGACGGAAAGCCCTCACGCGAGGCCTGCGCGGCGGGGCAGACTGGCGGTCAGGCGCACATCCGAAATGCATACAAAGTCAGCAGGGCGAGAGTGAAGGCCCCAAGCGGGTCGTGCGCTTTCGACAGAAGCACCCATCGCCGCGCGGGTCGGGTTTCGCCTTCGCGCTCGTGAGTGAGGCTCCGGCCAGAGGCGATTGGTGCTTTGTGCATGGGGTTTGGGCTGGGGCATTGCCGGCGGGTTGGATTTGTGCTTGCTGGTCATTTGTGTAGAATTGTCGGAATTCGTGGCGCTAGAGGTTGTGGATATGTTGACAGGTTCACGTCCGAGCAAGACGCTCTGCAGTAGCCGCAAGAGATCGGGGATGGATAGATGCTTCACAGGGGCTTTCTTCGTGTTGATCATCGCTTGCATTCTGTCCGCCACGGTTGCCCTGGCCCAGGAGCCTGTGACAGGGACGGGGACGATGGCGCGCCATCAGAATGCCGCCTCTGTACAAACGATGGGGCGCCACCAGAATGCCACCTTTGTACACGCAATGGTGCGTCACGTGGCGCAAGCCCACCACATACGCGCCGACAGGCTGAAAGTGGGCCACGAGACATCGACAGCGCTGCCCCTCACCGGTAGAACGCTTTACCTGGCAAAGATCCTGGATACCACCACGGGCAGGACTTACAGCGTAGCCGCCGACGAGACGGGCACCCTCGTAGACGCCGGCTCACTCCGCGATGCCGAGCGCCGGGCCTATGCAGCGCGTTATGGCAAGCTCTCGCCCCGGCTTTTCGAGCGGATGGGGCAGGCGGAGAGCGACGCGACCATCTCCGTTCTCGT
This sequence comes from uncultured Anaerolineales bacterium, assembly GCA_964649415.1. Taxonomy (GTDB): domain Bacteria; phylum Chloroflexota; class Anaerolineae; order B4-G1; family B4-G1; genus CAZYSK01. Next base: position 77,051 of record CAZYSK010000022.1, on the reverse strand, counting down.
GTGGCTGGACGATGGCGGTGAGGTGCCAACCGCGCCGCGCGCGGCGCTCGCATCGGGGCAAGTCGTGGGCCACCCGCCACAGGTTCAAGCCGTCCGCGACCGCCACCGGGAGCGCATGGCCCAGATGATGGAACGCCGGCAATCGCCGGTGATCGCAGACGTCGCCGCAAGGGGTGGGCGGCTGGTTTTCGCCAGCAGGTTAGCGCCGATGATATCGGCAGAGCTGACGCCGGCAGCCATCCGCGCGCTGGAGAAGCGCCCAGACGTCCAGGCCTTGGACCTCGACGTGCCCATCAGGCCGCTGATAGAGGAAGGCACCCAGGCGATCCGCGCCTACGAGGTATGGAGCGACGGGCTCGAGGGGGATACCGGCACCACCGTGGCCGTGGTGGAGAGCGGCACGGTGTACCCGTCCTCCGCCTATCTCACCGTCGATGCCTATTACGACACCTCGCCCTGCAGCTACGCCGAGTGCGCGTCGCAGCACGACCATGCCACGGGTGTGGCGGCGGTCATCGCCAAGTCGGACGTCTCCGGCGCATGGCAGGGGGTCGCGCCGGGCGTGCGGCTGATCAACGGCAACGCGGGCAAGAACGCCACGGTGAACGACATCATGGACGCCACCGACTGGGCCGTTTCGACCCAGGGGGCCAACGTGATCAACATGAGCTGGGGCGCTGCCGACCCCGCCCCACCCTACGAGGTGTGCCTGATCGATGCCTACTACGATTATCTGGTGCGCCACAACCGGGTCACCGTGGTGGCGGCCGCGGGAAACGCGGGCGACGATCCCGGCTGCGACAATAGCCGGGACGGGCAGATATACTCCCCCGCGCGCGGCTTCAACGTCATCTCCGTGGGGGGGTTCTACGACAAGGAAACCGCCGGTTGGAACGACGACGAGATGTACGCGTGCTCCTCCTTCCTCGACCCCGTATCGACCCACGGCGACAGGGAGGAGCCGGACGTGGTCGCCCCCGGTCACAGCATCCACACCCTTGCCTGGAGCGACGCCGACCAGATACCGAACGGCACCAGCTTCGCGGCCCCTTTCGTCTCCGGGCAGGTGGCGCTGTTGATGCAGCGGGATGACGCCCTGAAGCTATTCCCCGAAACGGTGCGTTCGATTGTCATGGCTTCGGCAATCAACAACGTCGAGGGGGAAAGCCGCCTCAGCGAGCGAGACGGCGCTGGCGGGATCGACCTGCACGTGGCAGACGAGGTGCTGGAGAACAACTGGCACACGAGCCTATACCTCACACCGACCAGCTTCGACGCCAACGACAACTACGACCTGACCATGCCCGTCCAGGCGGGAGAGAGGGTGAGGGCAGTCATCGCCTGGAACTCCAACCCCGCCGCCGACTACTCCACAGACCCCCTCGATGCCGACCTCGACCTGTACATCCTCGACCCCGACGGCGCACTGCTGCTGGGCGACGGCGAATACTCCGAATCCTTCGACAACAGCTTCGAGATCGTGGCGTTCGACGCCGCCAAGACGGGCAACTACACCCTCCGCATCAACAAGCACCGCTTCGACGGCACGACTGAGGACGTGGGCGTCGCGTGGGTGCGTATCGCGGCGGTGTCCGTCTCTTCGCTGGACGTGACCTCGGACGTGCCCGCCTATTTCCACAACCCCGGCCTGAGCGCCAGTGGCGGCACGGTATACTTCAACAGCACAGGCGGGATGGGCGCCGGGCAGACTTTGACCGTGAGTGCCGCCTGGTCCTCGGGGATGGCACCGCAGCAGCGCTTCGAGGGTGGCGCGGCCTTCGGCGACCCCGCTCCCGCCGACCTCGGCGCGCCCTGGGAGCTGGCCTACAGCGTCGAGGCGGGCGAGGTCTCGCAGAACATCATCCCCTTCACCCTCGCCGACGACATGGGGCGGTCGAAGGTCGCTTACGTAACCTTCCGCGCCGATAACGTAACCGGTATACCGCCCCTATCCTCCCCCACCCACCCCGACGAAAACGAATGGTACGCCAACGACGACGTGACCTTCCACTGGAGCGGCATGTCCGATGTTAGCGGCATAGCGGGCTATTCCTACGTGCTCGACCAGACGCCGGGCACCGTACCCAACACCACCATAGACACTGCCAACACCTCCCGGAGTTACCCCGACTTCGCCGGCGGTACGTGGTGTTTCCACGTCCGCGCCGTCGACAACGTGGGTAACTGGGGAGCGACCGCGCACCACTGCGCCCACGTGGACACCGAAAGTCCCGGCACACCATCCGTTTCCTCGGGCACGCACCCGGACGAAGACGTGTGGTACGATGCCGGCGACGTGACGCTCAACTGGACGGAGCCGAGCGACACCGGCAGCGGTGTCGACGGCTATAGCTACACGTTGGACCACTCCGCCACCACCACGCCCGACGCGACGCTGGATACGTATTACAACTCCCGCGCCTATGACGACCTGGCCGACGGAGAGTGGTACTTCCACGTGCAGGCCGTCGATAGCGCGGGCAATCCGGGCAGCGCGGATCATTACCGGGTACGGATAGACACCGCCAGCCCGCCCGCGCCCTCGATTTCATCCGCCACGCATCCGGTCGAGGGGACCTGTTACCCCAGCGACGATCCCACTTTCACCTGGGGCACGCCCAACGACGTATCGGGCATCGTCGGGTACAGCTACGACTTCGACACCAGCCCTTCGACCGCACCCGACGCCGAGGTCGATACGAGCGACGACAACGCGAGCTACACCGGTGTCGCGGACGGGGATTGGTATTTCCACGTGCGGGCAAAGGACGGCTCCGGCAAGTGGAGTGCCACGGCCCATTACCACGTCTGTATCGACACGCCCCTCGTCGGCCCGGTGGTCCAGCACTCCCTCACAATCGACGACGACACCGCCGGCGAGAGCGACGGGGACGCGGACGGCGTGGTCGAGTGCGGCGAGGCAATTGAGCTGTACGTCGGCCTGCTGAACCAGGGCACAGATCCCGCGCAGGGCGTACAGGCGGCGCTCGCCGAGAGCGACCCGTACGTGAGCCTCACGTACAACACCTCCAGCACCTATCCGGACATACCGGGCGGCGGATGGCGGAGCAACGCCAACGACTTCGACTTCACGGTCGCTCCCGGCACGCCCCACGGGCACACCATCCTCTTCGACCTGGACGTAACCGCCTCGAACGGCGGCCCCTGGGCCGATTCCTTCGCAGTCGTGGTTTCGTGCGAGAGGCCCGACCTGGCGGTGCCGGACATACTCGTGCCCGCAGACCCCATCGCCGGGCAGCCGGTCGACTTCACAGTGAGCGTTGAAAACCAGGGCGACAGCGCGACCGCCGCGTGGGGGTCCTTCACCGTCGCCTGCTATATGGACGGGGGCGGCACACCCTTCGACACCGACACCATATCGGGCCTGGACGCGGGTGCGTCCACGTCGGCACACTGCGGTTGGACCGCGACGGAGGGCTCCCATACCGTCCGGGCGGTGGTCGACACCGCCGGCGCCATCCCGGAGCTGGACGAGGACAACAACGAGCGCAGCGAGACCTTCGCCGTGGGCGGGGCCTGCAACGACCCGCACGAATCGAACGGCTCGCCGGCGAACGCGACGGCCATATCCTATGGCACCACGCTCACCGAGCCGGACGTCTGCCCGCCGGGCGACAGCGACTTCTACGCCTTCACCGGCAGCACGGGCGATGCGATAGTGACCCAGGTCGAGGCGCAGGCGCTCGGATCGAGCCTCGATTCGTATCTGGTTCTATACGACACCGACGGCACGTCGATAATCGCGCAGAACGACAACTACGCCGGGACAGATTCGCGCATCACGCACGTGCTGCCCCGGGACGGCACGTTCTACCTGAAGGTGGTCGATGCCAACCACCCGAACGAGGGCGGCTCCAACTACTTCTACCACCTGTCCCTCGCGCTAGACCAGGACGACGCGGGGCCGATTGTGTATGCCGGCCACACCGTGGACGACGATGCCACGGGCCAGAGCAGTGGCGACGGAAACGGCGTCGCCAACTGCGGCGAGACGATCGAGCTGTACGTCGATCTGCTGAACCAGGGCACAGATGCCGCGCAGGACGTATACGCGGCGCTCGCCGAGAGCGACCCTTACGTGAGCTTCGTATACAACACGTCCAGCAGCTACCTGGATATACCGGGCGGCGGATCGCGAAGCAACGCCAACGACTTCGACTTCACGGTCGCTCCCGGCACGCCCCACGGCCACATCATCCACTTCGACCTGGACATAACCACCTCGAACTGCGGCCCGTGGAGCGACGGCTTCGAGGTGGCGGTATCGTGTGGCAACAACCCGCCGAACGAGCCCTTGAGTCCCTCGCCCGCCGGTAGCAGCACCGTCCCCGACCTGGACGTCACGCTGAACTGGACGGGCGGCGACCCGGACGGCGACGGCGTGACGTACGACGTGTACCTCGAAGCGTGGGACGCCACGCCCGACGAGCTGATCTGCGACGACGTCGCCACCACCGCCTGCGAGGTCGGCACGCTGGGATGGGACGCGCGCTACAACTGGTACGTAGTTGCCACAGACGTGCACGGCGAATCGACGCGCGGACCGCCGACCGGCTCGTGGGAGTTCTTCACACCATCGCCGCCGGTCGGCCCGCTGACCTACGTCAGCCACCGCATCCTCGACGACAACTGGTGGGGGCCAGGCGACAACGATGGCGTCCTCGAGTGCGGTGAGGCCACGAAACTCCCCATCACCCTACGCAACGAGGGCGGCTATACCGCCACCACGGTCGTCGGCAACGTCGCCGCGCCCGCGGATCCGTACGTCACTATGATAGACATAGGCTCGCAGGCCTACCCCGACATGCCGGGCGGCGCAGTCGTCGAAAACGAGACGTGGGACACCGTCGCCTTCGCCGTGGCTGAAGACACGCCCGACGGGCACATCATCCACTTCGACCTGGAGACCGAGGCAGCCTTCCACGGCCCGTGGGACGACACCTTCGACGTGCAGGTGTTCTGCCCGAGGCCCGATCTGGTCGTGACCGACATCGTGTTCGACCCGGCGGAGCCCGTGCACGGTGAGTACCTGATCGTGCGAGTGGACGTCGAGAACCGGGGAGAGGTCGCGATCTCCAACGCCTTCGAGGTGGGCTGTTATCTTGACGGCAGCGGCACCCCCTACGAGACCGAGACGGTCAGCGAAGTGCTCGATCCCGGCGAGTCCCACACCGTGGCCTGTAGCTGGACGTCGGCGGTGGAGGGGTCGCACGCCATCAGGGCGGTCGTCGACGACGGGAACGCCACCGCCGAGTCGGATGAGGACAACAACGAACGCACCGAGAGCATACTCGTCGGTGAGACCTGCGGCGACGTCTACGAGCCGAACGAGGGCTGGTGGAACGCCAAGCAGATATACTCCGGTATCTACGGCCAGCCCCTCTATGCAGTCGTATGCCCCGCCGGCGACGTGGACGTGTATGTGCTGAACATCCTGGGGGGGACGGTCGTGCAGGCCGACGTGGACGCCGAGCCTCTGGGCTCCAATCTTGACTCCGACCTGTACTTCTACGACATGGACATGGTCAACGAGCTTGCCCACAACGACAACTACGACGGCACGGACTCGTTTGTCACGTACACCGTGCCCTCCGACGGGCTGTATTACCTCAAGGTGCAGGAGGCCAATCATCCGAACGAGGGAGACGCGGGCTACTTCTACAACGTCACCGTCGACGTCTCGCAGCAGCTTGCCTATATGCATAAGGCCATAGACGACGACTCAGACGGGGCGAGCGTCGGAAACGACGACGGCAGCGTCGACTGCGGCGAGACAATCGAGCTCTACGTGGACATTCGCAACGAGGAGGACAGGGATGCGACGGGCGTCAGCGGCACGATAAGCGAGTCTGACGCATACGTCGAGGTGCTGGAAGCGACACGCGGCTACCCCGATATGTCTGTCTTCGACGATGCCTATAACACAAAGCCCTTCGTCTTTTCCGTCTCGCCGGACGCGCCCGACGGGCATAGCATCCACTTCGATATGCAGACGTCCGCCGCCAACAGGCTGCCGCTGTACACGGGTTTCGACGTCTCCGTCACCTGCACCAACAACCCACCCAACACGCCATCCGCCCCATCTCCCGCCGACGGGGCAGCAGACCAGGCCAAGGACGTAGACCTGAGCTGGACGGGCGGGGACCCCGACCCAGGCGATAACGTCACCTACGACGTGTACCTGGGCGACTCCAGCCCGCCGCCGCTGGTCGTCTCCAACCACGGCGGCCCGTCATACGACCCCGGCACCCTCGAGGGTGGTACGACCTACTACTGGAAAACCGTGGCGCGCGACAACCACGGTGCCACAGCCGAGGGCCCGGAATGGGACTTCACGACCGCATCCGCCCCCTGCATCGCGCGGCTGGACGGTACCGATTACGGCACGATACAGGCGGCAATCGACGCAGCGAGCACCGGCGACGTCATCCGGGTGACCGGTACGTGCTACGAGCACGACGTCACGGTCGACAAGAGCATCACGCTACAGGGGGGCTGGAACGAGAGGTTCACCGAGCACGACCCGAGACTTCACCCCACGACCATCGACGCGAACAGGCAGGGGCGCGTGATGGTCATCGACAGCTCGGTGTCTATCGCGCCCACCGTCGAGTACTTCGTGCTTACCGGCGGCTCGCAGGGCGGCGTATACATCGTCACGGAGGTCGACGCCACGCTGCGCAGAAACATCATTGAGGATAATGAGAGACTGACCTTCACGGGGGATGGAGGGGGCGTGAACGTACACTACTACGGCAGCGCCACGCTCATCGGCAACGTAATCCGAGACAACCGGGTTGGTCGACACGGAGGTGGGCTGACGGCAAGTAGGAACGTCACGCTGATCAGCAACGTCATCGCCGCCAATACCTGCGCGCTAATCGACGCGAACGGGCAGGGCGCAGGTATGTGGCTGGGCAGGGGCGAGCTGCACAACAACACCTTTGCGAACAACAGCGGCGGCGACGGCAGCGGCATCCGCGTGGGCATCGACGTGACGTTGAACAACACCATCTTCTACGGCAACGCGGTAGGCGTCAACGCCCATACCGGCAGCGTGGTCAACATGGACGGTACGCTGTGGTATGCCAACAGGCAGAACACCACGGGCGACGGTACGATCAACCTCGACTCGGTCAACATCTACGAGGACCCGCTCTTCGTCGATGCGGGCGGGGGCGACTTCCACCTGAGTGCAGGTTCGCCCGCTATCGATGCAGGGGTGGCAGCATATGCGGCCCGAGAAGACGCCGATGGCAACGCCCGCCCCGACTGCATCGCCTGGGACCTCGGCGCGTACGAGGCACAGACCGGAGCAACGTTCTGCTTCCGGAGTTTCCTGCCCGCTGTCCTCAGAGAGTTTCGCCCCTAGCGCATCGTATGTGTACCAGGCGTAGGATGCAGCTTCTGGGTTTTGCTGGTATACTTGTCCAGCGCGGTCCGGTTACGCGCCCGGCACTCGCCTGAGCGCAGTCCTGCCAGCGCGAAGCGTTTCGCGCCCCGCGCTGGCTCCATTCCATGTCCGGAGGGAAGCTCGGTGCCCAAACTGCATATCGATACCGACTTAGGCGGCGATATCGATGATCTGTGTGCCCTCGCGATGGTGCTCAACTGGCCAGGCGCCGAGCTCGTCGCCATCACTACGGTCGCGGAGCATCGAGGCAAGCGAGCCGGCTATGCGCGCTACGTCCTGGGACTCGCCGGCCGGGACGACATCCCCGTCGCGGCCGGGGCGGACGTCTCGCTGGACTGCTATCGCTCCTGGCAGGGCCTGCTGGACGAGGGCGCCTATTGGCCCGAACCGATACCGCCCGCCCCGGCCCCGCTCAATCAGGCCCTCACCCTGCTGGAGCGCAGCATCGAGCAGGGTGCGACCATCGTCGCCATTGGACCCTACACGAATCTGGCCTTGCTGGACAGGCGCTCTCCCGGCATATTGCGCCGCGCCAGGCTCTGCCTCATGGGCGGCTACGTGTTCCCTCCCAAGGAGGGTTTTCCACCCTGGGGCCACGAGATAGACTTCAACGTCCAGATCGACGTCCAGTCCGCACACCACGTCATCGCGCACTCAAGCCCCACGTTCGTGCCTCTGGCGGTCACCGTCGAAACCGCGCTCAGAAGGGCTTATCTACCCAAGCTGAGACAGGCAGGGCCCCTGGCTCGGCTGATCGCCAGACAGGCGGAGGCGTTTGCCAGGGACGAGCGCTACGAAGCCCAGTATGGCCAAACGTGCGCAGGTTTGCCGGACGACACGATCAACTTCCAGCACGATCCGCTCGCCTGCGCCATCGCGCTGGGCTGGAAGGAGGGTGTGGAGATCAGCGACATTCGTGTGAAATCAGACATCGAGGATGGATGGCTCCGCCAGCGGGTTGACGACAGTGGAAGCCCCACACGCGTCGTGACGCGCGTGGACGGCGCCCGGTTCAGCGAGGTCTGGCTCAATACGGTAGCGCAGTAGTAGAGTCGTTATCCACGACGATAGATAACCGCATCAGCCCGGCATCGTCTGATGCACGGGCTCAGAATCAGGAGGACAACTATGAATCTACGTATCCGACCCTTTCGTGACGATGACATGGATGACCTGGTCGAGCTATCATTGCTCGCCTGGACGCCGGTCTTTGCTTCGTTCAAGCAGATACTGGGCCCCGATGTCTATCCCATACTGTATCCAGATTGGCGAAAGCTACAGGCGGATCTGGTCGAAAAGGCGTGCAGAGATGGTGATGAAACCCCGGTCTGGGTGGCCGAAGTCGATGGGGTGGTAGCTGGCTTCGTGGCCTACAAGCTGCGCAACAGAGATGAAGGTGGGGAAGGGGAAGTCTACTTGATCGCCGTCCATCCTGAATACCAGAACCGGGGGATCGGCACAGAGTTGAACCTGTTCGCGCTCGATAAGATGAGAGAAGGAGGAATGAAGCTGGCCGTGGTCGCCACCGGCGGCGATCCCTCGCACGCACCCGCCAGGAGGTCGTACGAGAAAGCCGGGTACACGGCTATGCCCCTGGTGCGGTACTACCAGGCGCTCACGGAGCAATGACGCCCAATCCCGGCCGATCTGGGTCCGCTCTACGGCAGCGGTGGCCGGAACTATCTGAAGATCTAGGAGGAAGGACATGTCGCAGCGTCGTCTTGACGAAGCTGAGTCCGCCTGGGATCAGGTCTTCGCGCTGTATGTGCACCTGGTGACCAGTCCGTCCGGGGAGTACACATTTGAGAGCGCACCGGCATTGGTGCAGAGGCTCGTCAGACTCAGCGAGCCGCAGCCGGACGAGATCGTCTTGGACATGGGGGCAGGCTGGGGAAAAGTGACCACGGCCATTGCCCCCCTGGTGAAACGGGTGATCGCCGTGGATCCCTCTGAGGAGAACGTCGAAGCAGCCCGCGAGGAAGTGCAGCAGCGCGGGTTGACGAATGTTGAGTTCGTGATCGGCAGCTTCCTTCACCCCGGGGTCGATGAGCGCGTAGACCTGATTGTATCCTCGTCGGCCTTTCATCACGTCGCCGAGGAGGAGAAAGGAGAAGCGATCGCCATCATGCATGCACTGCTGAGCGAGACCGGCAGGGTGGTGATGTGCGACCCGTTCTTCTTCTTCGACCCCGAGGAAGAGCCGGAGAGATTCAACCGGATGTACCGCTACTTGATGCCCAGGACGGTGCCCGAGCAGATGTACAAAGCGTACGTCGAACCTCACTTCAGAGCGAATCCCGACTACGTTTACACCTGGGAGGACATGAAGCGATACACGCCCGAGGAGGGGCAATACTACAAGCTCAGCGATCTGATAAGGCGGTTCGAGACGCAAGGATTCGTGGTCACCCAGACCGACGAGCTCGCTCCCTTCTTCGGCATCCTGGTCGCCAGGAAGGCTCAGTAGTTCAGGCAGCAGATGGACAGCAACCACAGCCATTGTCATTCCCACCCGCACGCCCATGGCCACGGCGAAGCGGCCAATATCCGGCTGGCGTTCTTCCTCAACCTGGGCTTTGCGGCGCTCGAGGTCGCCGGGGGACTGTGGACGAACAGCCTGGCGATTCTGTCCGATGCCGTCCACGATCTGGGCGATAGTCTATCCCTGGGGTTGGCCTGGTTCCTCGATCGGTATTCCAGGCGAGATCCCGACCGCCGGTTTTCCTACGGCTATCGGCGCTTCTCCCTTCTTGGCTCATTCGTCAACACCATCGTTCTCCTGGTCGGCTCCCTCCTGGTTATCTCAAGAGCGATCCCAAGGCTCCTGGAACCCGAGCACTCAAATCCCCGGGGCATGGCGGTCTTTGCGCTAATGGGCATTCTGATCAACGGCGTCGCCGTGTTGCGGCTGCGCGGCAGCAAGTCGTTGAACGCTCGCGCGATAGCCTGGCACCTCCTGGAGGACGTTCTAGGATGGAGCGCGGTCCTGGTCGTCGCGATTATCCTCTTATTCGCCGACGTGCCCATCCTGGACCCAATCCTCTCGGTCTTGATAGCGGTGTACGTCCTCTACAACGTGATCCAGAACATGCGACAGACTGTCTCTCTGTTTCTGCAGGGAGTACCCTGGGATGTGGACATCAAGGAAATCGAGGGAGAGATCGCCGGGGTGGAGCACGTGAAGGCCATTCACCACACACACGTATGGTCTCTCGACGGTGAGCATCACATTCTGACGACCCACGTGATGATTGACGTGTCGGCAACCAAGGATCAGGCCCTGCACGTGAAACAGGACATCAAGCGCCGGTTGCAGCGATACGAATTCGCCCACCTCACGATAGAGATCGAGTACGGCGAAGCAGATTGCGCCATGGCATGAAAGAGACGCAGGATGTAGCGGTGTCACGGCGATTTCGACTCGATTCAAGGATCAGAGGACCCCAATGCAGATTACGGTGTTAGCGATTGGCTCACGCGGTGACGTGCAACCCCTCCTCGCATTGGCGCTAGGGCTGCAAAGGACAGGCCGGCACAGGGTGCGCTTCGCTGCGCCCGACGACTTCGGAGCGCTCGTCAGAGAGCACGGTGTGGACTTCTTCCCGCTGGGCATGAACGCGCGCGAACTGCTGGGAATGGGGGACCTGCGGGCAGGATTGGAATCCGGCCGCAGCACCATCGTGTGGGTTTGGCAGGTCCTCCAGACGATGCGGCCTTTGTTCGAGCGGCTCAAAGCGAATACGTGGTTGGCGTGCCGAGGCGCGGAAACGATCGTCTTCTCAACGATGGGTTTTGGCGCTTATCACGTCGCGGAGAAACTGGATGTGCCCGCCTGCTGGGCCATTCCATTTCCTGCTATGGCTCGCACGCGCGCCTTCCCCAGCGTCGTCTCTCCCCGGCTTCGGCTGGGCAGCACCTACAACCTGTGGACGCACGTCCTGGCCGAGCAGTTCTTGCAGGCATTCACCAGGCGGTTCATCAATCGGTGGCGGCGAGAACAGCTCCACCTGCCGCCAATCCCGCTCGGCAAGTGGCCTTACAGCCAGTTGAATGGCAGGCCCCTGCCCATACTGTATTCCTTCAGCCCCACGGTCGTCCCCAAGCCTCCCGATTGGGGCGAGCATACTCACATCACCGGCTACTGGTTGCTCGATCACGCGCTGGATTGGCAGCCCCCTGCCCGGCTGGTTGACTTCCTCGATTCCGGCCCACCGCCGGTGTACGTAGGTTTTGGCAGCATGGCACACCGCACCCCCCGGCAGACGACGCGACTCGTGGCGGCAGCGCTCAAGATAGCGGGGCAACGCGGGGTACTCGTCACGGGCTGGGGTGGATTGACGGGCCCCAACTCGCCCCACCACGCCACCGACCTGTTCACGATGGACGCTGTACCCCACGCCTGGTTGTTTCCCCGCACGGCGGCAGTGGTACACCACGGTGGATCAGGGACTACGGGAGCCGGACTGCGTGCGGGCAAGCCGTCCGTGCTCGTCCCGCACACCGGCGACCAGCCGCTCTGGGCCCGACGGGTGACAGAACTGGGTGTCGGCCCCCGGCCCGTGCCACGCCGCCGGTTGACGGCCAAGCGGCTGGCGGCAGCCATCACCAGCGCCGTCACGGATCAGGGCATGCGGACGCGCGCTGCAGCGATGGGGGAACGCATTCGCGCCGAAGACGGCATCGGTCGAGCGATTGAGATTATCGAAGGCCTATGAACTCCTCAACCCACACGTTCCTCGTCCTCGGTATCCTGTTCCTCTCGACCTTCATCCGGTCTGCGCTCGGTTTTGGCGATGCCCTGATCGCAATGCCCCTGCTGGCCATGATCGTCGGCATGCAAACCGCGACGCCGCTGGTGGCCCTGGTAGCTCCGACTGTCGCACTCACCATCCTGCTGCGGGCGTGGCGCCAGGTGGACTTGCGGGCCGCGTGGCGGCTGATCGTCTCGACGCTCGCCGGCATACCGGTCGGGCTGTTCTTCCTCAAGTCCGCTCCAGAGGGCGCGGTGAAGGCAGTCCTGGGGATCGTGCTGATCGGGTTTGGGCTGTACGAATTGGTCGCGCCCCGGCTGCCCCCGATCAGGAGTGAGAAACTGTCGTACGCGTTTGGGTTCGTGGCGGGCATCCTGGGAGGCGCGTACAACACGAACGGCCCGCCGGTGGTGATCTACGGCGTGCTGCGGGAATGGCCGCCTGAGCGGTTCCGGGCAACGATGCAGGGTTACTTCCTGCCGACCGGGATGGTCATACTGATCAGTCACGGCTTGGCCGGGCTGTGGACAGGGGACGTGTTGCGGCTGTATGCGTATAGCCTGCCCGTGATCATCGGCGCGGTGTTCATCGGCGGGTGGGCCAACAGGAAGGTGTCAGGAGCGCTATTCAACCGCATCGTCTACGTTTTCTTGGTGCTGGTGGGCGTGTTCATGTTCGTGTGAGGCACCGGGCAAGAGAGAGAAATGGTTTCCAGGAGGTTGAGATGAGTACCAGCAAGCTGCTGCGACAGGCAATAGGACAGGTCATAGGCATAGGATGGACGCTCGGCGTTTTGTTACTAGCCGGATGTGGCGGAGCATCGACCACGCCAACGATCGAGGCAACGCCCATCCCACCCACAGCTACACCGGTGCCACCAACCGCTACACCCGTTCCACCGGCGGCCACGGCCGTGCCAACAGCACAGGCCGAAGACGTGAGCGAGCTTCAGCCGCTGGGCGCTGCGGAGTGCAGCGGTCTTGCAGACGACATGTCACAGACGCTGGGCATCCCCGGTGAGATCACACAGGCCGAATTCCAGGACTTCATCACCCAGAGGGCAGGTACCGGCTGCCAGGCGACAATCACCGGCACGGGCCTGGATTTCGAGAGCGTGGAGGTGGTCATGAATGCCCTGAGGCGCATGATCCATGCCCAGAGGTGGTATGAGGATATGCGTCTCGGCGGCGGTGGCCCCACGGGTCAGATCACCGGCTTCCGCCAGGCCGACAAGATGTGCCGGTTGACCGTGGGCTGGGAACCGTCCGAAGACGTTGAGTGCCCTTCTGACCAGCCGATTGGCATGTGTGAGATGTCACCGGAACAGAGACTGTACACCATCAGCCTCAACTGCGTTCAGGATACCGCCGCTGCGATCCCCGAGTGGGACCTCGAGCCGCAGCGGATTCAGTTCTCCCCAGGTGCCATATCGGCCCAGGTGGGGAACAGCCTGACGGTCGGTGGCGCTGACCGCTACGTGCTCACTGTCGCGGCCGGCCAGGAGATACTGGTCGACCTCTCGGTCACGTCGGCGCTTGGTCCTGCGGACATGAGCACGATGTTGAACGTCTGGGGAGTAGATGGCGCGCCTCTGAGGGCAGGCTTCGTCGACGCGAGGGTTCAGGTCGAGACGCTCTCCACGCAGGACTACTACATAGACGTGATATCGGTGGTGCCGGACACCGTGGACTACACCATGGAGGTAATCGTCCCTCCGGCGACGACCGGCCACCCCGAAGTGCCCGCCACGTTCCAGCCCGTGCTCGCGCAACTGGAGAGCACCGGCGTGCCGCTCGTGCTGCCGCCCGACTTCCCCATCGAGGCAGGACTCCCCGCCATTCACCCGTATGTGTATACCGCCGAGCCCGGTGAATACGAGCTGAGTCTCGATTTCGGCCCGGACTGCCTGGGGGCGGGTGCCTGCCACTACGGAAGCCTGACCGGCAAACAGGTGGATACGAATGAACCCGTGGGCACGCGTAGCTTCGAATTCGACGCCGCGCGGGCGCAGAGAGTGGTGCTGGCCAACGACATCGAGGGGTACTTCATCGAATCCGTGTGTGGGGCCAACTGCGATGACGCCAAGGTGTTCTGGATCTACAACGGCTTTCAGTACATGGTGGGCATGAAGGCAGGAAGACAGGCAGACGTGCTCGACCTGGCGAATGTCGCGATTGCAAACTCACTCCAATGACGCCGGCAAGCACGAGCCTGTGCCCCTGGACTGAAAGACCGACACACCTGGGCAAGACGAGAGACGACGTGGACAGCCAATCCGGCAGTTCTTCGGCGCCAAACCGGGACTCAGCACAGGTCGTCCTTCTGGGCACCGGCACGCCAAACGCCGACCCCGAGCGGTCAGGGCCGTCCGTGGCGGTCGTGGTGAAGCAAACGCCGTACCTCGTGGATTTCGGGCCGGGCGTGGTGCGGCGGGCGGCGGCTGCACACCGGGCAGGCGTGGCAGGGCTCGACGTGCCGAGGCTCAGCCGGGCGTTCCTGACGCATCTGCACTCAGACCATACCGCGGGCTATCCGGACCTCATCCTGACGCCGTGGGTGCTGGAGCGGGAGGAGCCGTTGGAAGTCTACGGCCCTCCGGGCATCCGGGCGATGACGGATCACGTCCTCGCCGCCTACGAGGAGGACATCCGGGAGCGGCAGGAGGGCCTCGAGCCGATCAACCACACGGGGCACCGGGTGCAGGTGTCCGAGGTCGAGCCGGGCGTGGTATACCGGGACCAGCACGTGACGGTGGAGGCCTTCGCCGTGCAGCACGGCTGCTGGCCCGCATACGGATACAAGTTCTGCGCGCCAGGCAGGACGATCGTCATCTCGGGCGACACGGCACCGTTTGAGGGCTGCGTCGACGTGTACCGGGGGTGCGACGTGCTCGTCCACGAGGTATACTCGTCGGCAGGGCTCGAGGGACGCTCGCCGGCGTGGCGGCGCTATCATTCAACCGTCCATACGTCTTCACGAGAACTGGCGCGGATCGCGTCCGGGGCGAGGCCCGGGCTCTTGGTGCTCTACCACCAGCTCTTCCACGGCGTGACGGAGAGGCAACTTCTCCGGGAGGTTCAGGCGGGGTATGGCGGAAGGGTGGTCTCAGGCAGAGATCTCGACGTATACTGAAATGGATAACCTGCACCTTGTCCTAGCAATCGTGTGCTGCTCGATGCTCATCCAATCCACGTTCAGCTTCGGGGGAGCGCTGGTGGCGCTCCCCCTCCTCGCACTGGTCGTCGACGTCAAGACCGCGACCGTCCTGATGACGCTGCTGTCGTGCTCGATCGCGGCCGTCGTCGTCGCGAGGAGATGGCGAGACGTAGAGGTGAGGAACGCCTGGCGGCTCATCGTCTCGGCCTGCGCGGGGATCCCCCTCGGGATTCTGTTCCTGGGACACGTCGATGGCACGGTCTTGAAGACCGTCCTGGCCTGCACAGTCATCGTTTTCACGCTTGTGAGTCTGTTCAAGCTGAAGGCCATCCAACTCACCCACGACAACTACGCCTTCGTCTTCGGGCTGATCTCAGGCATATTCGGCGGCGCGTATAACATCAGCGGGCCGCCGGTCGTGCTGTACGGATCGCTGGTCAACTGGAGTCCAGACCGCTTTCGGGCCACCATCCAGAGCTATGCGTTGTTCACGAACGCGTTTGCCATCCTGGGGCACTGCCTGGCCGGCAACGTCACGCGCGAGGTCGTCACCTACTACGCGTGGTCGCTGCCCATACTCGGCGTGTCCGTGTGGCTCGGGAGCCTCGTCCACAGGGTGATACCCGGCGAACGGTACGCGGTCTGCGTGAAGGTGCTCCTGTTGATACTGGCCGCCCGCCTGCTGTGGTCGGTGGCAGCGTAGGACGGTCCCCCGCGACGCGCTATGCGCCGTCGCGGGAAGCCGGATCAGGAGGTGTACGAATGCGAGACACGAGCAAAGACGTCGACGCATACCTGGCGAGCCTGGAGCCAGAGCGAAAGGCCGCGCTGGAGCAACTGCGCTCGCTGATTCAGAGGACTGTGCCCGAGGCGGTGGAGTCAATGCAGTATCGCATGCCCACGTACAACCTCGGCGGGGAGATGCTTTGCGCGTTCGCGTCGCAGAAACGCTACATGAGCCTGTACATGGATACCGGCCTGGTAGAGGCGCACCGGGGCGACCTCCAGGGGCTTGACGTGGGAAAGAGCTGCATCCGCTTCAAGCGGTTGGAGCAACTGCCGCTGCCGGTAGTCGAGGCGATACTGAAGCAAACAGTGAAGAAACGAGAGCCTGCGTGAGTGACCCCCGGACAGTGCATGCCGTGCTCGTCATCCTGAGCCTCATCATCACCTTGTACGGCATTCACCTCGTGAGCTACTGCGTGCTCAAGAGACGGATTCTCCAGCGCCAGAGGTGGGACCTGAACGTCTGCTGCGGCAGGACGGATGGCGGCGGCGTCAACGCCGATATCACGGTGCACGCCAGAATGCCGCACATGGTCGTGGTGGACGTCTACCATCTTCCATTCGGCGACAGGCAGTTCGACGCCGTCCTGAGCTCACACACCATCGAACACGTCGCGGACCCAGGCAGGTTCTTCGAGGAATTGACCAGAGTAGGACACGACGTGACGCTGGTTATCCCGCCTCTCTGGGACCCATTGGCCGTGGTGAATCCCCTCGAACACCGATGGGTCTTCTTGAGCTTCAAGAAAGACCACAAGTCTCTGCCCAGATACGTGCGCCTGCCCCTGGCGTCGACCGTGCAAGATCTCTTTGGACAGCGGATCAGCACGTGACGCCAGGATAGGCAACCCTAGACGTCGAAAAACGAGGGGTACCGGGCGCCCAACGCCCCTCTCAGGTCGCCGAAGACGTGGGGTGCGAGCGGGTAGATCAGTTCGAGCATGCGCACGCTCACGTCCCGGATCTCCCACTGAGCCTCGGCGGAGATGCGCAGCCTGAACACGTGCAGGAGTTCGCGGAAGTTCATCGTCACCACGATGCGCGTGGCGGTCGCGTTCGGCAGCACGAAGCGGGCGTCCTCCTTGCGCATCCCCAGCCCACGCAGCGCCCGGTAGGCCGCCTGCACCCTGTCCGCGAACCCCTCCCAGACGGTCATCGCCTCGGGATTCGCTGCAACGGCCGGCGGCAGTACCCACTCGGGATCGGACATGTCCACGTAGCGCTGGCTTTCCTGGCTGTAGCTGGCGATGCGATGGCGGACCAGTTGGTGCGAGCAGGCCCGAGAGATGCCACTGACCTCGAAGGTAGCCGACGCGTGCTCGACGATTGATTCGTGCCCTTCGCGGATGCGCGCCTGCAGGAACTTCCCCTCGGGGGCGCGGTTCCCAAGTCCTTCACTTCTGTAGCACACCCGCCCCGCGTGCACCAGCAACTCCTCCGGCGTGCCGCCGCCCCGCAGATAGCGCGTGACGGCGATCAGTTCCACGTTCACGCCTCCCACCTCCCCGTAGGGGCGCGGTCCCCGCGCCCATCCCCGCCCTGTAGGGGTAACCCTTGTGGTTACCCTCTGTGGTTACTCCCGCGCCGCGCCCGCCCCCACGCCGTAGGGGTAGCCCTTGTGGTTACCCTCTGTGGTTACCCCCGCGCCGCGCCCGCCCCCACGCCGTAGGGGTAGCCCTTGTGGTTACCCCTCTTGGTTACCCTCCGTGATTATCCCCGCGGCGCGCGCGGGCCGGCACACGCACTCAGCAGCAAACTCGCGCGCACCCGAGTCCACGTATCCGACCGCGTCGGCCAGGGCCATCCCCGGCTCATTTCCCTCGCTGACGACGAATAGCGGTTGCCTGGCAGATCGGACCACCCACGTGGTGCAGGACGTCAACACCGCGCGCCCCCATCCACGCCTGCGAGCCGCCTCCGCAGTGTGGACGAAGACCTCGGCGAAGTGCGGTGAAGACCAATTGACGCCCGCCTCGGCCACGAGCTCTCCGTGCGACCGAATGACAAATCGTGGACGGTCACCCAATCCCTTTTCCGCGACGACCAGGACGTTCACGGCGGGCTGGAAGTGGAACAGGTCGAGCTTGTAGACCCGGTTCGTCTCGGGTAGCCCGACGTCCGCGACTTGCGCAACCACGTCCTGCAGGTCCGGCGTGGTGACCAGGTAGTAGGGACGGCCCGGAACCATGGCCTGGCGCAGCAACTCCACCGCTACACCAGCGTCTGCCGTGCGCAGCACGACGGTGGGTCGAAACAGCCGCTGCCCCGTCTGGCAGACGGCGACGAAACCGTCCGCGTGGTTATCACTGTCCTCGTGGACGAACAGGCGCGTGCGCCGCGGGTCGTGGTAGAAGGCGTAGTAGACAGCCAGCGCGTCGCCCGGCGCAGACAGGTGCAACAGCGGCCGCACCCTGAGGCGCGCTCTCTCCAGCTCAGTCACTCGCGCCGCCTCCCGATGACGATATCCTCGGGATATCTGGAATGAAGACGCGCCAGGGGATGGTCGCCTCCACTGGCACACCAGCCACAGGCGCTGACACTTCGCTGGCCCGCGCCCCGTAGGCAGCGTTGACCACGCGCGTGCCCGGAGGTAGGTGCTCAACCGTCACCGCCAGCGTCGTCGTCAGCGTCTCCAGGGGGGCCAGGCTCGGAGCCGTCCAGGTGATGCGATCGCCGGCGCGCACGTAGTCCCCCCCAGCCCAGGCAAAGGTCGTGCTTACGGGCACCGTGTCGGTGATAGCGACCTGGGTCAGGGTGAGGTACCAGGTGTTCGTCACGCTGATCGTATACAGGAACACTCCGGCCTGGAAAGGCGTCGAGACGTCAACACGCTTGGCGATCTCCAACCCCGATTGGCGCGCCCACACCGCCGCCAACGCGTCCACGATACCCCAGCCGTACACGTTATTGGGACGCCCTGAAGGTTCGCCGCCACAACTGGCATCGGCGCGGGGCCGCGCCGTCTGAGCGATGATCTGTTCCACCGCGTCCACGTCGCCGATGAGCCCAGGCTCGGCCGAGCACAGAAGCGCCACCATGCCCGCCACGTGTGGCCCGGCCATCGAGGTACCCTGCTTCCAAGTGTAGCCCCCACCCGGGACGCACGAGCGCACGCTCACACCCGGCGCGGCCACGTCTGGTTTGAGCCGGCCCGACCCATCCACGGTCACCGGCCCTCGGCTGCTGAAACTGGCGATGTCGTCGCTGCTGTTGGTTGCTCCCACGGAGAAAGCCGCGTCGTAGATCGCCGGGGGGGACTGCACAGTCCCGCAACCGGACCCGCTGTTGCCGGCCGAGGCGACCACCACGATGCCTGCCGCGCGCACGTTCTCGACGATGCTCTGCAACGTGTACGGGTCGCATCCCTCCGCCGTCGGGCAGGTCCACGAGTTGTTGATCACGTGCGGGGCCAGGCTGGGCACACCATCCGTGAGCGGGTCGCCGCCGACGGGATAAGGGGCCAGGAAGAACTCGAAACACTCGGCATACGTGGCGGGAGTGCCCCAGCCCTGCTCCATGTTCCGGCAGCCAATCCAGCGCGCGCCGGGCGCGACGCCGATCTGGTTGCCCCCTCCATCGTCGCCGACCACGGTACCCATCGTGTGCGTGCCGTGACCATTGTCATCACACGGCACAGGGGAGTCGAATCCACAGGGATTGCCCACCACCGTGTGGGGATCATCCGTGTGGATAGCGTCGTGCCAACTGTAGTCGTGGGTGACGGTGATACCGTTGTAGCCTCTGTACTGCCGGATCAGCGCGGGATGGTCCCAGTCATAGCCGGTATCCTGCCCGGCGACGACGACGCCCTGCCCCGTATACCCCAGCGCCCAGACCTGGTCGGCCTTGATACGGGCCACGTTCCACTCCACCCCCTGAGGCGAGAGCGGATCGACGTCGCCAGGGGTGGGCTCCGGCAGGGCCTGATGGATGCGCGGATTGGCGACGACGGCCGCCACGCCGGGAAAGGTAGCCAGGCGCGCGGCGACCGAACGATCGCCCCTCACCGCCAGCATGTTGACGATATAGAACGAGCGATACTCCACGCCGGCTGCGTCCAGCTCGGCCCGCACGCCGGCCTGGGAGCGGAGCGCCACCTGCCGCAACGAATCATACACGTAGCTCAAGCGCGCCTCGCGGGTGGGGAAAGTCGTCGCTGCGCTGAGATCGGCCTGATCCTCGAGGATGAGCAGGAAATCCGCCTCGGCATCATTGGCGGTGGCTGCCCACACCTGAGGAGCGACGTTGAGCGGCCGAACCGTCGACGCGGGCGGTGGGCTGGACTGGACAGACACCGCCAGTCCCGTGAGAAGTAGACCAGCCAGGCCCAAGGCCAGGCTCAGGCTGAGAAGGTTTTTGCCCATTAGGAGCGCATTATAGCAGAAGTGGGCGCTTGACAAAAGCAGGCTGATGTAGGATAATCCGCGCGTTATTCAAGGAGGACACGATGGCGAAATTACTTGAGGTAACCGACGCGACTTTCGATACGGATGTACTCCAGGCCAACGGGCCGACGCTCGTCGACTTCGGCGCTGACTGGTGCGGGCCGTGCAAGATGATCGCTCCCGCTATCGAGGCAGTGGCCAAGGAATACGGAGACAAGCTGCACGTGGTGCAGATGGACGTGGATGCCAACCCCGATACGCCTCGCAAGCTGGGCATCATGGGGATTCCCACGCTGATCGTGTTCAAGGGCGGTGAGGAAGTCGCACGCATCGTGGGCTACCGCCCGAAGGACGCCCTGGTGCAGGAACTGCTGCCTCATATCGAATAGCTTGACGCCACGCTATCTGTGTGGTATACTGCATGTACAACTTAAGACCGAAAGACGATAATCGGGAATAGTAAGTGCCGTAGCGAGGTTCAGAGAGTCGGGCCACGAGCTGAAAGCCTGACACCAGCGCCGGTGCTGAATGGGCCCGGGAGTTGCCTGCCGAAACCCATGGTACATCCGTGGGGAGTAGTCCAGGCCGGAGACGCCACCGTTATCACGGCTGAGGGTATTGTCCCAAGGTTGACGTAGCGCAACCAGAGCCTGGACCGTACCCGCAAATAAGTGAGGCTGGCCCTTCACACCACGCGCCGTCACCGGCGCGTTTTTTTTGTTCTGTGAGCTATGAACGGGCGGGAATGAGAATGAGGGGCCACCTAATCGGGGTGGCACCGCGTGTGTCCAAGATGTGACGCTCGTCCCTGTGAGGGGGACGAGCGTTTTGCTTTATGGGATAGCACTAGAGGAGGAAGACACGATGGAAAAGAAGCGTATTCTCACCGGTGACCGTCCAACGGGACCGTTGCACCTGGGACACTACGTCGGCAGCCTGGCCAATCGCGTGCGGCTGCAGGACACGTATGAGTGCTTCTTCATCGTAGCCGACCTACACGTCCTCACCACGCGACCAGACAAACAGACTATCCGCAGAACCCACCGCCACGTGCGCGAGATCGTGCTCGACTACCTGGCAGTCGGCGTGGATCCTGAGAAGAGCGTCATCTTCGTCCAGTCGGCCATTCCGGGCACCTACGAACTCAACCTGATCTTCGAGATGCTGGTCAGCGTGCCACGACTGGAGCGCGTGCCCAGCATCAAGGGGATGGCACGCGACGCCGGGCTGGAGACACTGCCCTTCGGATTGCTAGGCTATCCGGTGCTGCAGGCAGCCGACATCCTGTTACCGCGCGCCCACCTGGTGCCCGTGGCCAAGGACAACGAGGCCCACGTGGAAGTCGCGCGGGAGATCGCCCGCAGGTTCAACCGGTTGTACGGCGAGGTCTTCCCGGAACCCCAGGCCCTGGTCGGGGAGCTGCTCGTGGGCACGGACGGGCGGTCCAAGGCGAGCAAATCGCTGGACAACGTCATCTACCTCTCCGACGACGCGGCCACGGTCAACCGCAAGGTGCGCCGGATGTACACAGACCCTCAGCGAATACGCGCGGACGTTCCCGGCCGAGTCGAGGGCAACCCGGTCTTCACCTACCACGAGGGGTTCAATCTCGATCGAGAGGAGGTCGAGGATCTGAAGCAACTGTACCGCCAAGGCAGGGTCGGCGACGTGGCGGTCAAGGACCGGTTGGCACGGGCGATCAACCGCTTCCTCGATCCCATCCGCGAGCGGCGCGCCCACTACGAAGCCCAGCCGGGCCTGGTCGAGGAGATCCTGCACAGCGGCATTCAACGTATGCGCAGGGAATCAGACGAGACGATGTTCCTGGTACACGAGGCGATGGAGATGGTGACGCCGGAGGCGCGAACGGTGCGGGCAGGATGCCCGCGGTCCGGAGCGCCATCAGAATGGCGCCTTTCTGGGGATGATGGAGCGCCATCAGAATGGCGCCTTTCTGGGGATGATGGAGCGCCATCAGAATGGC
>CAZYSK010000022.1:0-54454 GCA_964649415.1 uncultured Anaerolineales bacterium | reverse complement strand
GCCTTTCCAAGGATGAAGGGGCGCTTGCACCCAGGCTCGTGTACTGCTGAAAACAACCGAAAGGAGTTAAGGAGATTCACAGATGCACCTTCTCAGAGTCGACATCCGTAGTGAGGACTACCCGACAACCCGTTACTATCCCTTTAACATCCCCGTTCTCAGGAGAACGCCCGGGCTGACGTTCAGAAGCCCCATCACGTTCTTCGTCGGGGAGAATGGATCGGGGAAGTCCACGCTGCTGGAGGCCATCACCAGGAAATGCGGCATTTACATCTGGGACAAGCCCAAGCGGCACGTCGCCCACAACAACCCCTACGAGACCCGCCTGAGGGACTATATCACCGTCACCTGGGCGAACGGCGGGGTGCCCGGCTCCCTCTTTCGGGCCGAGACCTTCCGCGATCTGGCCGACTTCCTCGACGACGTGGCTCTGTGCGATCCCGGCCGGCTGAAGTATCACGGGGGCCACATCCTCAACACACTCTCGCACGGAGAGGGGATGCTGTCGTACTTCGGCGGTCGTTATCACATCAAGGGCCTCTACATCCTCGACGAACCCGAGGCCGCGCTTTCACCCGCCAGCCAGTTGGAGTTCCTGAAGCTGCTGCACGTCCTGGAAGCAGACGGTCACGCGCAGTTCGTCATCGCCACACACTCACCGATCTTGCTGGCCTATCCGGGAGCGCAGATATTCAACTTCGACGCGTCCCGCATCGAGGAAGTGGCGTATGAGGACACGGCCCACTACAGGCTGTACAGGCAGTTCTTCAGCAATCGGGATGCGATGCTGGAGGCACAGGGAATCGTGGACCACGCCGAAGCGATTGTAGGGGCGGGGTATCCCCGCCCTCCCACAGTCCGCGTCGAAGAAGATGGATGCTAGAGGCCAGCAGGATGCTGGCCGTCCGAACGGGGCGTTGGGGGCCAGCAGGATGCTGGCCGTCCGAACGGGGCGTTGGGGGCCAGCAGGATGCTGGCCGTCCGAACGGGGCGTTGGGGGCCAGCAAGATGCTCGCGATCCGAGGCACTCCGGTCATCGCGGAGCCAACGTGAGTCTACCAGACGATTGAGGTCAAGGGATCGAGGAAGGGAGGGATGCCGGGAAGAAACGATTGCGAGTATGCTGGGGTAACCCCCGTGGTTACCGCTACCACGCACTGTTGGAGCGGGTAACCACGAGCGCTACCCGTACCGCGTCTGTGTTCGTCGAGATGCTTGGAGATGTGTTCAAATCTGCTATGCAAAGGAGAAACGAAAAATGGCACAGTATAAGTACTTTCTGGAAGAGAAGAACCTGCCCACCCATTGGTACAACGTGCTGCCGGACATGAAGACGCCACCTCCCCCGTACCGGCACCCGATGACGCTGGAGCTCATGCAGCCCGACGATCTGGCCCCGGTCTTTCCCGGTGCATTGATCGAGCAGGAGGGAAGCCAGGAGCGATGGATCGAGATACCAGAGGAGGTGCAGGACGTGCTCAAGATGTGGCGGCCGTCCCCCCTGTACCGTGCCAGCCGCTGGGAGAAGGCGCTGGACACGCCGGCCAAGATCTACTACAAGTGGGAAGGCGTCAGCCCGCCAGGAAGCCACAAGCCCAACACCGCCGTGGCCCAATGCTACTACGCCAAGAAGGAAGGTCTGGTAGGCGTGGCCACAGAAACCGGGGCGGGGCAGTGGGGCAGCGCGTTGAGTTTCGCCACCCAGCTCTTCGGCCTGAAATGCAAGGTGTTCATGGTCACCATCAGCTACCACCAGAAGCCCTACCGGCGCATCGCCATGGAGACGTGGGGAGGCAGTGTCGTGCCCAGCCCCAGCTCGGAGACGAAAGCTGGCCGGGACATCCTGGCCGTGGACCCGGAGACCTCAGGCAGCCTGGGTATCGCCATCAGCGAGGCGATTGAGTACGCCGTGACACACGATGGTTGGAAATACACCCTGGGGAGCGTGGTCAACTTCGTGCTGCTGCACCAGACGGTCGTTGGGCTAGAGGCCGTCAAACAGATGGAGATGGCGGGCGACTATCCGGACATCCTGGTCGGCTGCGTCGGTGGTGGCAGCAACTTCGCCGGCCTGTTCCTGCCGTTCATCAAGGACAAGCTGGAAGGTAACAAACCGGACCTGCGAGTCATCAACGTGGAATCCACCGCCTGCCCCAGCCTGACCCGGGGGCTCTACGCCTATGACTGGGGCGACACAGCCAAGACAGGACCCGTGGCCAAGATGCACACCGTCGGGCACGGCTTCATCCCGGCCCCTGTCCACGCGGGAGGACTGCGCTACCACGGCATGGCGCCCATCATCTGCAGCCTCATGGCGGACGATCTCGTCGAGGCACGGGCCTATCGCCAGAACGCCGTGTTTGAGGCAGCTCACAGTTTCGCCCGTTCCGAGGGCTTCATCGTGGCCCCGGAAACGGCCCACGCTCTCAGGGCAGTCTACGACGAGGCGATGGCGTGCAAGGAGTCGGGCGAGTCGAAGGCGATCCTCTTCAATTGCAGCGGTCACGGCCATTTCGACCTGGCAGCCTACGATGCCTACCACCGGAAGGAACTCCCAGACTACGAACTGGAAGACGAGAAGATCGAGCAAGCGCTGGCGGATCTGCCTCAGGTTCCGGCCTAAGCTCGTTTGTTGACGCTCACCCAGACCTGACAGGTTCCTTCAGAACCTGTCAGGTCTTGACCTTTCTACTTGCCTGCCCGTCACTTCCGTGTACAATTGAGTCTGGTAGTTCCTCCCGCGAGAATCACTATCGAGGTGTGCATGAAGATCATCTATCGAGATCAGCAACGGGAGTTACAGGGGCGGCGGCGAGTGAAGGACGCGATCAAGGAAATCGGGCTCATCCCCCATACAGTGCTGGCGGTCCGAGACGGGAAACTCCTCACCGAAGACATGATGCTGGAAGACGGCGATGAGGTCAAGCTCGTCACGGTGATCTCCGGCGGGTGACGGTATGAAATGCCGCAAGTGCGGCCGCCCGGCCGTGTTCAACATGCGCCAGCACAAGTTGGCGCTCTGCGAGGTCCACTACCCCGAGTGGTTCGTCGCCCAGACCCAACGCGCCATCAAGAAGTACCACATGTTTGGCCCCGACGACCGCGTGCTCGTGGCGGTCTCCGGCGGGAAAGACAGCCTCAGCCTGTGGGACGTGCTGCTGAAACTCGGCTACCAGGCCGATGCGCTGTACATCGACTTGGGGATTGACGGGGGCACGGACTACTCGGCGGCATCGCGCGAGAGGATCGAGCAATTCGCCGCCCAGCGGCCCGACACAAGATACACGGTGGTGGACCTCAAGGCCGAATACGGCGAGACGCTACCGGAGGTGGCCCGACGGGTGCGCCGCGGCCGTTCCAAGCCCTGTTCGCTGTGCGGGCTGATCAAGCGGCACGTGATGAATCGCGTCACACGGGACGGCGGCTACGCCGCGCTGGCCACAGGCCACAATCTGGACGACGAGGTGGCCGTGCTGTTCGGCAACGTGCTCCACTGGAAAACCGGCTACATCGCCCGCCAGGCCCCGGTGCTGCCAGCGCGCGGGCAGGGACTGGCCCGCAAAGTCAAGCCCTTCTGCCGGTTCTACGAGCGGGAGACAGCCGCCTACGCGCTGATCACCGGGATCGACTACATCTACGCCGAGTGCCCCTACGCCGTCGGCGCAACCAGCCTGCGCCACAAGGACGTTCTGAACCGGATAGAGGAGGAATCGCCCGCCACAAAGCTCCAGTTCTATCTGGGCTTCCTGCGCGCGCGGAAAGCAGGGTTCTTCTCCGAACAGGCCGAGGAGGTAGAACTCCACCCGTGTCCCAACTGTGGGCAGCCGACCAGTGTCCCTGGGCTGTGCGCGTTCTGCCGGCTGTGGACAGAAACGTCAGGTGCCCGGAAGTGATCGGGTGATGCCACGTCACCCTGCGGACCGCCAGCATCCTGCTGGCACTCTTGGACCGCCAGCATCCTGCTGGCCCCCCTCCGGATCAGAACGGCGCGCCGGTGTTCCGTGCCGGACACCAGGTGCTCAATCGCCATTCTTAAACACGGCTAGCCAGTCTTCGATCTCTCGCGGCGAGAGATGCGCATCCGTCTTGGCACCCTGTGGACGCTCCTCATCGACCGAGCGCGGCGGTCCTAGCTGAGCAGCGAAATCCTCCGACCTGGCCACCCGCGCTCCCTTTGCCTGCACCGCCGCGACGACCTGGTGATCGGACGTGACGACCGTCAAACCACGGGGATCACGCGCCCGCCGGACGCGCTCACGCAGGATACCGTCGGCCGTGCGGCCGGCAGATGCAAAGACGACCTCCACCCCTCCACCAGAGAGCTCTCGCGAGCGCCCTCCTGGCAGGCCGTGGTCGAACACCACGGTGACCCGCTTGCCCGTGCGAGCGTGGTAGGTACGTAGCCGCGCCACCAGTTTGGCCTCGTCATCCGGGTCATCCAGGCGCAGATCAGGCAAGCGTCCGATGAGATTGTGCCCATCAATCAACAATGGCATAGCCAGCGCCATTTCCGGCCACAGTGGCCCAACATCGCCGTAGTAGCACACACCGGCCCGGCAGCCAAGGCCGACACCGACCCTAATCCACCCACCAATCTACCAACCTACCCCCCCCCACGTTTCGCGAGGCCTACTTCCCACAGTCAATCACCCGCCCACTGTCGGCCGATTCGACGATAGCGCAGACGATCTGGGTCTGCCTCAGGCCGTCTATGCCGCTGGGCAGCGGCCCATAATCGGCCCACGAAGCGGGAAGAAGCGTGTCCTCGATCACACCATCGATGAAGCTCCGAGCGAGGCGCCACGCGTTCTTGTGCGATGCGAAGGCTTCCAACCCTCGCTTGAGGAGTACGCCACCTGCATCCTGTTGGCCTTCGCCGGTGGGATCGGGCCGGTGCAGCAAGGCGCGTACGTTGATGCCCTGCTCCAGCAGAGCAGCCTGATGGGCCAGTAGCTCATCAGGGCTGACTCCGTCGCTCACGTTGGCTCGCCAGCCCTCGACCTCGGCGAAACCCGGTTCCTTGACATAGGTCAGCGTTCCCTCTGAGCCAGAGAATGACAGGGCGAACTCCACCAGCCCGTCCACGTGTTTGATCCACTCTGCCTTCACCCGGAACCTGGCACCATCATCGAATCTCAGGAAGGCATCGTACACGTCCGGCGTGTAGCCCAGTACCCGCTGCTGGGATATGGCGTACACCTCGGCGACGTCGGCCGGGGCCAGAGTCCAGCGCAGGAAATCAACCACGTGGCTGAGCAAGAAGTGAGCGGTTGACGATCCCGCGGCCCAATCGCGGCTCCTGTCGCCCCACAGCCGCGTGGGGACGCAGATGTTGTCGTCCAGGCGCACCTCGCCGTACACGATGTCGCCCAACAGACCGCGCTGAATCACGTAGTAGGTAGCGCGGTCCAGGGGGGAAGCCCGGTTAGAGAAGCAGAGGAAAATCCGCGCCCGGGCCTTTTCCGCCGCATCCAGTATGTCCTCCGCGTCAGCGACGGTGGTGGCCATCGGCTTCTCCTCGATGACGGTGGACACGCCGGCCCGAATCGCGGCCAGCATCGGCTCTCGGTGCAGGGGATCGGGCGTGGCGACGACGGCGATATCCAGTCGCTGCTCCTCGAACATACGCTGGTAGTCGGCGTAGGGCTGAGCGCCGACTGGGCCCCCGACCGCCTCCGCCCGCTCCCGCCGGATATCGGCAACAGCTACCACGTCTACGTCTGGCTGAGCATCCAAGAACTGGACGTGCTGGCTTCCTAGGATACCCAGGCCAACCACGCCCGCGTGCAGTCGTGTGCCCATCTTTGCCTCCTGTACTCGGCTTGGGTGCATTGTACTGGAATCGAGAAGCAGTGTCAACAGCGCTTTGTCCACAGCAACGCCCCCCTGAGAACGTTTGACAAGGGACGCAAGTTGTGATACATTGCAAATGCGTTTTGGAAGCCGATGAGACCGTCGAGGCAGGCAGCGGGATCGATCCACACTCTGAAGCAGATCAAGGCGGAGTGCGAGTAGCCACCACCTGACAGGCCTGAAGTCGAGATCCGTCAGGTTTCCACACACTGAGCAACGAGAAGGGCAGGGACGTGAACTGTACGTGACTCCCTGCCCTCTTCCGTTTGCCAGTCAGGGAAGGCCCTTTGCGAAAGTCTGTCGGAAGCTTTCACCCCCGAATCGTCCCCGGCGACCGGGGATCATCCCGCGACCCGGACCTGTCCAGGCAACCAGCGCCAGGGTGGCTTCGGCGTGTGACACCATTTGTGTTGCCAGCAATCACCGTGCTCGGCGGCGTCCTGCGCTTCCACGAGATCGGCAGCAAAGGGCTGTGGCTCGACGAGGCATTCAGCGTCTGGCTGGGCTGGCAACCCGTGGAAGAGATACTAGATTGGGTGGTGCGCATCGACCAACACCCCCCACTGTACTATTTGGTGCTGCACTTCTGGATCGCCATGGGCGACAGCGCAGCCGCCGTGCGGGGACTCTCCGCCCTATGCGGGACGCTGACCATCCCAGTGGTGTACTTGCTGGGCCGCCGCCTGTCCGACGACACCCTCGGACTGCTGGCCGCGTTGATTCTCACTGTATCCCCCTTTCACGTGCGCTTCGCCCAGGAAGCGCGTATGTACACGGTCCTGAACCTCAACGCCTCGTTGGCACTGTACGCGTTGACACGCCTGCTGACCGATCCCCGCTCGGCCAGGGTGCCGGTAGGCCAACAAATCATCGACTTCTGGCAGGCGCGGCGAGCCTCCCGTGTGGCCAAAGAGGAAGCGCTCCAACAAGCTCCAGGCTACGAGCGGGGTTTCCGGGAGACCACGGACCGGGTCAGCGCCCCCACCCGCCGCCGCTGGCTGCCGCTGCAGACAATCGAGACGGACCTGGCCTGGCTGGGCTACGTGGTCTTCACGGCAGCGACGCTGCTGAGCCACAACACGGCGGTCTTCCTGCCGGTTGCCACGAACCTGTTTGTGTTGGGCCTGCACGCGGTGAGGGTTTCGGGGTTCAAGCTCGCCAAGGCTGAAGCGGTAGACGGGAAGCCAGCATCAAACGTCAAGCGTCAAGCGTCAAGCGTCGTGCGTCGTGCGCCAGATGGCGTGTTGCGGCCGCCTGGTCTACGCAACTGGGTGCTCGCGCAAATAGGCGTGTTCTTGCTCTGGAGCCCATGGCTCGTTGCCTTCGTCGTGCAAAGCGTGGGCGTCTACCGGGAGTTCTGGATTTCAGCGCCGACGTGGCAAACCATCACGGACACGGTCGGGACTTTCCTGAGCGCGTTTCTGCCGTCGCGGATCCGCTGGCTAGAGGTGGTGTGGGGGCTGTATGTGGCTCTGGCTCTGCTTGGGCTGATCCACTTCCGCCGCCGTCCTGGGCACATCGCGTTCCTGGGCGTGGTCTTCCTGACGCCATTCGTGGGAGAATGGCTCGTCAGCCTGCGCCGGCCGATTTTCTACGACCGCACCTTGATCTGGGCCTCGATCCCGCTCTACCTGCTGCTGGCCGCAGGCGTGCGGCAGTTGCGCTACCGGCCCTACATGCTCGCCGCTGCCCTGATGCTCCTGACGGTTAACGGTCTGTCGCTGCGGGAGTATTACACCCACTTCGAGAAAGAGCAATGGGACGACGCAGCAGAGTTCGTGGCCAAGCGCGTGGAACCGGACGATCTGATTCTCTTCAATGCGACGTGGGTACAGATTCCGTTCGACTTCTACTTCCGTTCCTACAATCGCCCGGTGGCCGAGCATGGCGTGCCGGTGGACCTGTTCGACCGCGGCATCCTCGAGCCGAAGATGGCCGAGAGTGACCTGCCCCGGATGCGGTCGCTCATCCGGGGCCACGAGCGCGTGTGGCTGGTCTACAGCCACGATTGGTACACGGACCCCCAGGGCCTGATCCCTCCGGCGTTGGAGGAGGAGCTGGATATGCAGGACCGGCGGGACTTCTACGGTCTCCAGGTGCATCTGTATGGCATACAGTGATGGGTTGGAGATTGGAAGTTAGAAGTGGAAGTTGGAGGTTGGAGGTTGGAGAGAGTAGATCTCACTGAACGTCCCCGCCGTTGTGTAGGGGCAACCCTTGTGGTTGCCCGATCAGGCGGGCCAAGATCGCGACCCACGTGTAATGGAGGGATGCCAATGCACACTGACGGCAAGTGGTTCAAAGACGAGCAAGGACGCACGCTGATCCTACGGGGCGTCAACCTGGGAGGCAGCAGCAAGGTGCCCTTCGGGCCCAACGGAGCGACCTACGTCCGGGAGGGGTTCTACGAGCACCGCCACGTGTCCTTTGTAGGGCGGCCTTTCCCGTTGGCGGAGGCCGACGAGCACTTCGCCCGGCTACAGGCGTGGGGTTTGACGTTTCTGCGCTTTCTGGTCACGTGGGAAGCGATCGAGCACGAGGGGCCGGGCATCTATGACGAGGAATACCTGGATTACGTCCACGCCCTCGTCGCCAAGGCCGGCGAATACGGGATAGACCTGTTCATAGACCCGCACCAGGATGTATGGAGCCGCATGTCGGGTGGCGACGGCGCGCCCGGATGGACCTTCGAGGTCGTGGGAATGGACGTGAGCAAGTTCTCTGAGGCGGGGGCCGCGATCGTGCACGCGATCCACAGCGACCCCTTCCCCCGCATGATCTGGCCCACCAACTACGACAAGCTGGCGGCGGCCACGATGTTCACGCTGTTCTTCGGAGGCAACGACTTCGCGCCGCAGACGTTAGTGGATGGGGAACCGGTACAGGATTACCTCCAGCGCCACTACATCGAGGCCATCAAGCAGGTCGCGCTGCGGCTGAAGGACCTGCCCAACGTGCTAGGTTACGACACGCTAAACGAGCCCTCGGCCGGATTCATCGGCTGCCCGGACCTGAACCGCTCCATCGCCAGTCTGCTGCACCTCGGCGAATCGCCCACCCCGCTCCAGGCCATGCTGTTGGGGGCAGGCATTCCCCAGGAGGTCGAGGTCTGGGATCTGGGGATCACAGGCGCTAGGCTGCGCACGCATCGACTCGTGAACCCTGATGGCGCGCGCGTCTGGCTCGATGGGCACGAGTGCATCTGGAAGACGCACGGCGTGTGGGGAATCGGGCCACGTGGCTCGCCACGCCTCCTCCGCCCCAACTATTTCGCACGGGTCGCTGGCCGGGAGGTGGACTTCGCAAACGACTATCTGCGCCCGTTCGCCAGGCGCTACGCAAGCGAGATCCGCTCGGTCGATCCGGATGCCATCATCTTCATCGAAGGCGCCCCCAACACAGGGCCGCCCCGCTGGTCATCGGAGGACATGCCAGGCGTGGTCAACGCCTGCCATTGGTACGATGGCCTGACGCTGGCGACCAAGAGGTCCATCCCATTCCTGGGCGCGGACATGCACACAGGCAAGCTCATCTTTGGCCGGAAGCAGGTGCAACAGTCCTTCGTCGACCAACTGGCGCACGCCAGGAGTTGGGCGACAGAGCGGATGGAGGGTGTCCCGACGCTCATCGGCGAGGTCGGGATCCCATACGACATGAACAAGAAAAAGGCCTACCGCACGGGCAACTTCTCCGCCCAGGTGCAGGCACTGGATGGCAGCATGCGGGCGCTGGAGACCAATCTGCTAAGCTTCACGCTGTGGAACTACACGGCCGACAACACCAACGAGCGCGGCGACATGTGGAACGATGAAGACCTATCCATCTTCAGCCGCGATCAACAGAGCGACCCCGACGACATCCACTCCGGAGGGCGGGCGTTGGAAGCGGCCGTGCGGCCCTACGCGCGCAGGATCGCCGGGGAGCCGCTCCGCATGTCGTTCGACCACCGGCGCGGTGTCTTCGAGTTCGAGTTCCGGCACGACCCAGCCGTCAGCGCACCCACGGAGATATTCGTGCCCAACTACCAGTATCCCGCGGGCTACGAGGTCGAGGTGTCGGATGGGACGTATGGAACAGACCCAGCCAACCAGACGCTCATCTACCTGCACGGCACAGACCAGGCGGTCCACCGTGTGCGAGTAGTACGTCGCCGCCCCCACAAAGGCGCCATTCCAATGGCGCGCCGACACCCCCACAAAGGCGCCATTCCGATGGCGCGCCGACAGAATGGGACTAGGCGATGAAAAGGCATCTGCTATTCAGCACCCTGGTTGTGCTGGCGTTGGCGATGATGGGCTCGCGTCTGTACGGCGACTCGGCGCAGCCCGAATCCGCCATCACCATCCAGGCCGGCGAGACGGTGGCTTCGGTCAATCCATTGCTGTTCGGACAGAACTTCGGCCCGTGGATGAACACGACTGGCACATACATCGCCCAGTACCAGGCCGCCGGCGTGACCCTGCTGCGCTTCCCAGCCGGCAATTACGGCGACGAGAACGATGTGCTTCCCAACAACCTGGATGATCTGCCCATGCTGGCCGACGCGCTGGACGCACAGGTAGAAGATCCACGCCCGGTCTACGGCGTCTATCGGCTCTACGCCGAATGGGGCACGACGCAGGTAGCCGCCGAATCCTCCGACGAAGCACTGCTGCCCGCGTTCGCCAGCTTGCGCGACGATGGCGCTTTGGCTATCATGGTGATCAACAAAGACCCGACCCACGAGCGAGAAGCGACGCTGAACGTAGAGGGCTTCCGCTCGTCCGGGCACGCGCGTGTATGGCTGCAGGACGACGTGCATCTGGCCAGCGAGTTGCCTGCCATTCCGGTAGCGGAGGCTTTCCCACACGTCTTCCCACCCTATTCGGCCACGCTGCTCATCCTGGAGCCTGCGCACCGGGTCGGCTGGCCGATATGGGCGGGTCTGGGGCTCCTGGTACTGACGTCGTTGGGGCTCATCGTCCGCTTCACCGTGGAAGGCCGGGGCACGGGGCCGGAATGACGGTTCAACCTTGCGCACCGATCAGGCCGTCAGGCACTCAGAGGAGCAAAACTCGCAGATGACTTCAGATTCGGACTTCGCACGAGAGGTAGAACGCAACTACCGTCACAACGCGCTCGTCAACACGCTGGACGGCGCGACCTTCTGGTTTGGCATGAGCTTCATCAGCACGAGCACCATACTGCCACTCTACGTCACCCGCTTCACCGACAGCAAGCTGGCCATCGGCCTGCTCGCGACGCTCACGTCAACGGGTTGGCTGTTGCCGCAGATCTTCACCGCCAACTGGGTACAGAGACTGCCGCGCAAGAAGTTCGCGGTCGTGAACCTGGGCCTATTCACCGAACGACTGCCCCTGATTCTGATGGTGCCCGCGGCGTGGCTCGCCACCCGCGCCCCCTCGGCGGCCCTGATACTCTTCTTCCTGCTGTTCGCCTGGCACACGATCGGAGCCGGCGCTGTCGCCGTCGGGTGGCAAGACATGCTGGCCAAGGTCATCCCGCTCGACCGGCGAGGCAAGTTCTTTGGCATCACCAATTTCGCAGGGACGGCGGCCGGGGTAGCAGGCGCGGCCGTGGCCGCGTGGTTCCTCGACCGCTACGGCTTCCCCCGGGGCTACATGTGGTGCTTCGCAGCAGCCGCGACGCTGGTGTTCATCTCGTGGGTGTTTCTGGCACTGACGCGCGAGCCGGCCCAGGTCAGCCAGGCATCTCCCGTTTCTCAGCGCGCGTACCTGCGTCGCCTGCCATCTGTCCTGCGCAGCGACACGAACTTCCGGCGCTACCTGCTCAGCCGGGCCATCATCGCCACGAGCACCATGGCGAGCAGTTTCGTCATCGTCTACGCCACGCAGCGCTGGCACTTGCCCGACAGCCAGGCAGGCCGCTTCACCGCCAGCATGCTGATCGGCCAAGCGGCATGCAACCTGCTGTTTGGCACGCTGGCCGACCGCAGAGGGCATAAGCTGGTCTTGGAGATCAGCACCCTGCTCAGCACACTCTCCGTGGGGCTCACCCTCCTGGCACCTGATCCGGCGTGGTTCCACCTAGTCTTCGCGCTCAATGGCGCCAGCTTCGCCGGATTCTATCTGTCGGGCATGATGATCACGTTCGAATTCGCCACACCCGACATGCGTCCCACGTACATCGGTCTGAACAATACCGCCCCTGGGATCGCGTCGGCCGTGTCACCGATGGTGGCCGGGTGGTTGGCCAGCCAGCTCGGCTATCCAGGGCTGTTCGCCATAGCCTTTGCGATTGGGCTGGTCGGTCTCGGCGGGCTGCATTGGGCGGTACACGAGCCTCGCCAGCGTTGACGGCGCACATAGCATCCCAGGACTTGCGTCCCAAGCCCTGCCTGTTGGCTGTGCCCAGCCACGCGATTTTCCGCAGCATGTGCTAGCGGCTGGACGTCAGCCAGTGACCCACCGGCGACGACGACCTGCACGGCGGCAGGGGCTACTCCCAGACCACTACATCCTCCACCCACACCCGATCCGCAACGACGTCCGCGCCTGTCGCAATAGGCAAGCGCATCAGCGTATCCGGGTTGTAGAGGCCCAGTTGAGCGCGATAGCGACCGGGCGGGGTTTCCAGATCGACGGGCACCACGTGCACTTGCGCAAAGCGATCACCCGGCAGGAGCCCGGCCGGTCGCACGTCGAGCCAATCCTGCTGCCCCCAGATATCATATCCATCAGACGTGAGATGCACGAAGGCGACCACAGGGGCAGGATCGGCGCTTCGCACCTCCCAATAGGTGATCAAGCGCACCTCACCGCCAGCCCCGACGCCCTCCTCCAACAGATCGGTTCCCAACAACTCGAAGCGGTCACCAAACGCGAGGGGCAATTCCGGGGACGGCAGATGTGCCAGGTCCGGGGGCCAGGCTAGGAGCGCGTCATCCACCGCGTCAAGTCGCTCCTCCAACGCTTCCGGATGGGTCGTGCGGAAGACGGTGAAGTCCGCGCCGGCACCCGGCAGCAGGGTCGCGTCGGCCATGAAGAGCGCCTGCAACCCCGGATGGAAGCCCTGCACACCCAGTGGATCGATGGGGAAATAGTAGGTCACGGGGTCTGTGCCTGCCGGCCAGATCCAGGCCCCGCCAGGGTTGAACCACCGCACGGCCAAGTCATCCCGCCGCAGGGCCAAGTCGAATCCAAGTACGTTCCAGGGATGCCAGCGGCTGACGTACGGCGCGCCGACGACCACCGCCCCGGGTGGCTCGCGCGCATCCAGATCCTGGGCAACGGCGCTGACACCGCCTTGATAGAGCTGCCGAACCTCCGGCGCATTGGCCCAGGTGACGAAGTAGGCATAGGCCGAGAGTGATCCGTGAAACCCAAGCAGCACGGCCGCCACAAGCACCCCGCCCCACTCGTGCCGCTTCTGCAACACGCGCCATAAGGCCTCGACCCCCACTGCCATCACGATGTAAGCCGGCGCTTGTGCCGCGATGGCGTGGATCAGACTGGCAGCCGGAGGGGCAACTGCCGCCGGCGCAATGCCCACCGCCAGCCAAAGCAGCAGGAGCGCGAAGTGGGGCTGCCTCCAACGCCGGACGCAGACCAACACGCCCAGCAGGAAACAGGCCCCCGTCAGCGGGTCAAACACCGGGCGGCCGTAGACGTTGTAGAGCCAGTCCCGCTGGCCCTGCCAGAAGAACATCCCCACTGCCTGAACCCCCAGTTGGAGAATGGGCCTCGGGTCCCCTGCCCGCAGCGCCGTCCAGCCCTCGGTCAACTGTCCTACGCGCTGTTCGAGCTCGGGGTGTGCGTACAGCAGAGAGATCAGCGGCGAGGCAAGCAGCAGCGCCACGAGTACTGAGAACAACAGGCAGAACCAGGCTCGTTTGAAGCGGGGGCGATGAAACAACGTCAAGTAGAGCGCCCACGCGAGCGGCAGGAGCGGAAACACCCGGGCGACCAAGTAGACGTAGAACAGGCTCCCCAGGCACACACCTGCCAAGATGGAATCCACGGCTGCTCGCCAGCGCTGTCCCGGCGACCGCGCCGCCCCGCGCCAGAGGAAGTAGACGGCCAGGCAAGAAAGCGGTGCGACGGCG
Source organism: uncultured Anaerolineales bacterium (assembly GCA_964649415.1). GTDB lineage: Bacteria > Chloroflexota > Anaerolineae > B4-G1 > B4-G1 > CAZYSK01. The sequence goes on along the minus strand of CAZYSK010000022.1, from coordinate 40,536 downwards.
ATGGCCCGCAAGCCCTGGCGGCTGTAGAAGACCGACCAGAACGACACCGTGAGACCTGCCGCGGTCACGATGGCAACGCGCGCGCCATGTAGCTGCCGCGCGACCAGCCAGGCGGCGACTATCCCGAGCAGGCCGAACAACGCTGCAGGAAAGCGCAAGCTCCAGTCGCAGCCCTTCGTCAGCGCGATGACGGCGGCCTGCACGTAGTGGAAGAGGGGCTCGTGCCCCCACGATTCCGTGAAGTAGATCGGGCGCTCACCCGCCAGCACGCGCGTGGCCATCCGATAGTTGAGCAACTCGTCATAGCGCAGGCCTGGGGGCACGTTCGTCAGCGCGATCAGGCGTAGGGCCGCCCCCAGCAGCAGAAACGCGACCATCGTCCACAGTTCCCAATTCTGAGGCTTGGTGGTCCTACGCATCACCCGACCCTGCGTCGAAAGGCGCCGCGTTCTGGGCGACCATTGCCTCCAGTTCAGCCAGAGCACTCAGCGCGACAGCCCGCTCCTCGGCAGAGAGGGGCAACGCGGCGAACTCATCCTCGTCCAAGACGCGCATGTCGCCATCCGGTGCGACCCACAGATCAAGCGCCAGGTCTTCAGCGCTGACTTCCTCGGCACTGATGCGGGCAGGTCGTGTGATGTTGCAATACCATCCCTTCAGGTGACCATCGCTGGTGCAGATCCGGAATATATTGTACCATCGGTCAGTGTAGAAATACTCCGTCCAGCGGTCATTGGGCTCGAGGACCACGTAGCCAAGGTCGCGCGGGGCACGGTCCCATGCGGTGCGTAGCACAACTGCGCTGTCGCTGCGCTGCACGACCTGCCCGGGATAGGCAAAGACCTCGCTCCCAACGTGATCGAGTTTCCGGACGGTGATCGATCCCATAGGATCGTATTCTACCGTGATCGAAGGGCTGGCACAAGGCCAGTGGACGCCACACGCTAGTTCCCGCCGAAAGCGCATCGAGTGTGGCGACCAGGTGTTGTCATACGTGAGACGCACCCTCACGCACCGTACGCGATGTCCTGCGAATTCATAGCATAGACAGAGATAGGAGGTAACGTGAGCAGCAACGGACTGGAAGGCCGGTGGGCACTCATCTTGGGTGCATCAAGTGGGTTCGGCGCAGCGACGGCGCGGGCCCTGGCGAGCGCAGGAATGAACATATTCGGCGTACACCTCGACCTCAGAGCGACGCTCCCCCGCGCCAAGCAGGTCGTGGCCGACGTTGAAGCGCTGGGTCAAAAGGCCGTCTTCTTCAACAGAAACGCGGCCGACGCACGCAAGCGGGCACGCGTGCTCGACCGAGTCGAGGAGACACTGGGGGAAGGTCCACATACGAGCATCCACTTCATGCTGCACTCGCTGGCCTTCGGCTCACTGTTGCCCCTCATAGCCGACGACCCTGAGGACGCAGTCAATGAGGCGCAGATGGACATGACACTGCGGGTAATGGCACACAGCCTGGTCTACTGGGTGCAAGACATGGTGCGGCGAAACCTGTTGGCGAGCGGCAGTCGGGTCTACGCGCTTTCGAGCGCGGGCGCAGTCCGGGCAGCGCCCATGTACGGGGCGGTCTCGGCAGCCAAGGCAGCATTGGAGAGCCACGCGCGGCAACTGGCCCTGGAACTGGGCCACCTCGGCATCGCCGTCAACTGCCTGCGGCCAGGTGTGACAGACACGCCCGCGTTGCGCATCATCCCAGGGCACGAAGCCTACGTCGCTGAAGTGCTCAAGCGCAACCCAGCCGGTCGGATGACGACGACCGAGGATGTGGCAAAGGTACTGGTAACCCTGGCAGCCCCGGAGGTCACCTGGATCAGCGGCGCAACTATCCCGGTGGATGGAGGAGAAATCATTGTAGGATGATTTGACATTCCCACGTGACGTGATAGAATACACATACATTTTAGATACTGTAGAGATATTGCCCCTCTTGCACGGATACTTTCGCCGAGCCGTTTCTGACAAGTTGGCCTGATGTACGAGGTAGGCAGGGATAAAGCGACCTGATTGAGCATTTGTCCAACGTCAGACGCGTTTCCTGAACCCGGCATTGCCTGCACGTCGGTGATCTGTGAAGCTAGGCGATGCTGGGTTCACTGTTGGAGGTGTAGTATCGAACGAGGAGTAATCCGAATCGATGAACACGGTAATTCAAGCTGACCACGGAAGCAACGAGGACGCGGCCAAGCAGAGTTCGCCCCCTCTGGATTCACTCGGTGAGGACGTGGCCAATCACCATGTAGCCGAGCAGAACGCAGCCAATGAGGGCATGGCCAGCCAAGACGAGGGCACCCCGGCCATGACTCACCAAGCCTTGGACGAGTACCTGACCAACGGGTACAACTACGAGCGACCTCGCCATGGGGATATTCGCAATGGCGTGATCGTGGCCGCCGACGATCAGCGCTTGGTAGTGGATATCGGAACCAAGCGAGAAGGTTTCGTCTACCAGGAGGATCTGTCACGCCTGGATGAGGAAACCCGTGCTGAGATCAAGGTCGGCGACGAACTCCCGGTATTTGTGATTCGCCCCGCTGATAGGGAAGGCCATCCCATCTTGTCCATCCATCAAGCACGTCTCTGCGAGGACTGGCTCGAAGCAGAGGAGATGGCAAAAAGCGGCAAGTTGTACGAGGGAGAGATCGCTGGCTTCAATCGTGGCGGACTCATTGTCCGGTTCGGCAAGATTCGCGGCTTCATCCCAGCATCGCAGGTCGTCGGGCTGCCCAGGCGACTGTCGCCGGAAGAGCGTCGTCGTCGCCTGGAAGAGAAGATCGGGGACCGCGTTGGCCTCAAGGTCATCGAAGTAGACCGCCGTCGCCGTCGCTTGATTTTCTCTCAACGGCGGGCGCTGCGAGCCTGGCAAGAGGTTCAGCGCGAACGGGTCATGTCCGAGTTGGTTGTGGGCGAGACACGACACGGGACGGTCAGCGACATCACCAGCTTTGGCGCTTTCGTTGATCTGGGCGGCGCCGATGGGTTGGTCCATGTGTCGGAGATGAGCTGGCGCCGGGTAGACGACCCTCACAATGTGCTCAAGAAGGGCCAGGAGGTGGACGTCTACGTACTGGACGTGGACCGGCAGCGAAAACGTATTGCACTGAGCCTGAAGAAACTCCTGCCCGACCCGTGGACATTGGTGGACGATGAGTACCAGATCGGGGATTTGATCGAGGGACGAGTCACCCGCGTACTGGACTTTGGGGCTTTCATCGAGTTGGATCTGGGGCTGGAGGGACTACTCCACGCCAGCGAGATGATCGGCACTCCAGAGCTGCGCCCCACAGACATCGTGTATCCCGGTGAAACACTGCTGGTAAAGGTTATCCGCATAGACAGCCAGCGCAGACGGCTCGCCTTGAGCGCCAAGCAGGTACGGAAAAGCGAATGGGAGCGCTGGGTGGCGGAACAGCAGGCACTCCACGAGGCCGAAGAGGCAAGCAAGAAAGCAGAGGAAGAAGCCCTGGTATCAGAAGCCGAACCCGAGGCCGCGCCCAGCGAAGACGTTGAAACGCAAGCTGCAGCAGCCGAGGTCGAGGCCGTGGCACCGACCGGCGAAGCGGTGGATGAAGAGGCCGGGGTCTCGGAGCCTGAGCCCAGCGTAGAGGTCAGCACGCAAGCTGCAGCAGCCGAGGTCGAGGCCGTGGCACCGACCGGCGAAGCGGTGGATGAAGAGGCCGGGGTCTCGGAGCCTGAGCCCAGCGTAGAGGTCAGCACGCAAGCTGCAGCAGCCAAGGTCGAGGCTGTGGCGCCGACCGGCGAAGCCGTGGAGGAGGAGCGTGTGACCTCGGAGCCTGAGTCCAACGTGGAGGTCAGTGAGGCGAGTGAGAGAGAGGTCGGGGAAGAGGCAGTCAAGGCAACAGAGACGCCTCTAGAAGAACCCCCGGCCCCCGCCGCAACGGCAGCTTAGGCGTAGGCCATCGCCTACGACGACACGGCGGGAGCACAGACGCCTACCGAGGCGGTTTCGTACCGGACCACCTGTGAGCCGGAGAAGAGTTGGCAGTATGCCGAGTGCTTCGCAACCATCGCAATCAGTGCAGTGAGGTAAGCTAGATGGCCAAGACGAAAGAGGACAAGATAGACGTAGAAGGCACTGTCATTGAAGCGTTGCCCGGCACTCAGTTCCGCGTACGCCTTGACAATGGTCACGAGGTGCTCGCCTATCTCTCCGGCAAGATGCGAAAGTACTACATTCGCATTCTGCTGGGCGACCGAGTCCGGGTCGAACTATCCCCCTATGACCTGACACGGGGCCGAATCGTGTATCGCTACAAACGGTCTGCTGGGCAAGACGCTGCTTCGCGGCGCTAGGCTTGCGTCGCTATCAGACACACCCAGTCCTCTCTCTGTCGCAGTTCCACTGAGACGAAAGTCTCCTGCTCCAGCGCGGCAATGATCTCCGGTTCCTGACCAGCGAGGATGCCGGCGGCGGTCAGCGTGCCCCCAGCATGTACCAGCGTTGCGAGCCCATCTCGGATCATCTCGGCGATCACGTGTGCCAGGATGTTGACCACGACCAGATCGTAGCTCTCTGAGACCTGCGCCAGAGAGCCAGCCGCCACGGTGACAACCCCCTGAACCCCATTGGCCGCCACGTTGCTGTGTGCCGTCTCAGCCGCCACCGGATCGCTGTCTAGGGCCAGCACGCGCCCAGCGCCCAACTTGGCAGCCGCAATCGCCAGGATTCCCGAGCCGGTGCCCAGGTCAAGCACCGTGGCCCCCGGTCGCATCTGCTCTTCCAACGCCACGAGGCACATCTGCGTGGTCGGATGCAGACCCGTTCCAAAAGCCATTCCAGGGTCCAATTCAATCACGACGTCACCAGGCGCAGGCGCGTAATCCCGCCACGAAGGCCGGATGACGGTGTGCTGACCAACGCGAAGGACGTTTAGCCGTTCCTTCCACGCCTCCGCCCAATCTGTTTCAGCGACGGGATGGAAGACCGGAGCGGGTATGGGCCGAATCTGTGCCAGGTGCCCGAGCGCCTCGGAGATACGGCGCTGGTTCGCCCGCAGTTCATCATCATCAGGCAGGTATGCCCGCACGAGAACGGGGCCTGCGTTCCAACCCTCAGGCCCGGCCTCAATGGCGACCCCGCCAGGGGCATAGCGGGAGAGAACCTCGGCCACAGCCTCCGCAGCCTCGTTCTCCGCCGTCACACTGACTTCAAGCCACTCCATCGCCAAACAAGATTGGAAAGGCTGGTTAGCCAACCGGCTCCAGAGGGTCAGGGCGATGCCCAAACGTGACCGGCGGCCGGTGTACCGGTGCGGCCCAGCGTACGGCATTGCTGATCACCTGCAACACCTCAGGCTGATAGAAGACCGGATAGGTCTCGTGGCCAGGTCGGAAGTAGAAGACCTTACCTTGGCCGCGATGATAGCAGCAGCCACTGCGGAAGACTTCGCCCCCCTGAAACCAACTGACGAAAACCAACTCGTCCGGCGCGGGGACATCGAAATACTCGCCGTACATCTCGGCGTGCGGTATCTCGAAGTACTCGCCCAGGTCCTCGGCGATGGGATGCCCCGGCGCGACCACCCAGACGCGCTCCTTCTCGGCCATCTCACGCCACTTGAGTGCACACGAGGCCCCCATCAACTTCTTGAAGATCTTGGAGAAATGCGCCGAGTGCAGCACGATCAAGCCCATGCCGCGCAGCACCCGCTGGTACACCCGATCCACGACCTCATCGCTCACCTCGTCGTGGGCCATGTGACCCCACCAGATCAGCACATCGGTCTCGGACAGCACGTCCTTGGTCAAGCCATGCTCCGGTTCATCGAGGGTCGCGGTCTGCACCTGCAAGCCCTCAGCACGGAGGTGCCGGGCGATGGCTGCGTGTATGCCGTCCGGATATACCTCGGCGACCTCCTTATGTGTCGTCTCGTGGCGGTACTCGTTCCACACGGTTACACGCAATGGATCTGCCATTGTATCCTCTCCTGCCTAGCTTGATCTACGACGTCGGCCCGGTGTGGATGGCCCACTGACCGGCCACGTGATTCCTACAATCCAAACAGCTCACGCAACTCGTCGACGAGGTCGCGTTTCTGCTTGTGCTCCACGACCGTCTCCAACTCCAAGGTCTCGCCCAACTCCTCGAAGATGCGTTTTTGGTCCCGGGACAGCTTCTCCGGAATCGCGACGCGCACCACCACCAACTCGTCCCCCCGGCCGTTCTTGCGCAAGTGGGGCACACCCTTGCTTCGCAAGCGTAATACGGTGTCGCTCTGTGTCCCCGCAGGGACGGTGATGGTCGCCTTATCCTCGAGGGTAGGCACTTCGACCTCGGCTCCCAGGGCCGCCTGAGCTACGTTGATGTGCAATTCAACCAGGATATCGTCGCCACGGCGTTGGAAGATCGGATGGGGCTCCACGTCCAGGACGACGTACAGGTTACCCGACGGGCCTCCCCGGTCCCCCATCTGCCCCTCACCTGCCAGGCGGATCTGTGTACCCACATCCACACCCGGTGGAATGGTTACACTGAGACTGCGGTTGTTCAGGGTCCGCTTCTCGCCGCCGCACTGGGAGCACGGAATGGGGATCGTCTCCCCAGAGCCCTGGCAGACCGGGCAGGTGGTCACGCTGACAAATGAGCCCAAGATTGAGCGCTGCACCCGCCGCACCTGGCCCGTACCGCCGCACTCGGAGCAGCGCACGGGCGACGTCCCGGGCTCTGCCCCGCTGCCATTGCACGCTGGGCACACCTCGTAGCGCGAGACTTCGATCTCCTTCTCACAGCCGAAGACCGCTTCTTCGAATGTCAACTGCAAGTCATAGCGCAGGTCGGCTCCACGCCGCGGCCCGCGACGAGCGGAAGTGCGAAACCCGAATCCGCCCCCAAAGACTTCCTCGAAGATCTCGAACGGGTCGCGGAAGCCAAAGTCAAAGCCCATCCCTCCCCCGCCGAGCCCCGCGTGACCAAAGCGGTCGTAAGTGGTTCGTTTCTCTGGGTCGGAGAGCACCTCGTAGGCCTCGTTGATCTCCTTGAAGCGCGTCTCGGCATCGGATACCTGACTGACGTCCGGATGGAACTGGCGCGCGAGCCCTCGATAGGCTTTCTTGATCTCGGCTGGGGTGGCCGAACGATCGACCCCCAGCACCTCGTAGTAATCCCGTCTGCTACTCATTGGCACTCGCTAAGCAGCGAGCAACGAGTGTATCCTCGCTACTCGCCGCGCTGTAGTCCTTCACACTCACTTGCACCCACTAGGTCTCGCTGAACTCGCCTTCAATGATGTCTTCATCACCACCGGGTGGCTCACCGGCAGTGTCGGGGGGAGGCGGAGCCTCCGGTCCAGCCTGCTCGTACATCGCGGCCCCAACCTGCTGGATTGCCTGATTCAACTCGTCCGTGCGCTGCCGAACAGTGCCAACATCCCCACTCTGAATGACGTTCTTGAGCGCCTCGGTCTTGGCTTCCACCTCAGAGCGCAAGTTGGCCGGCACCTTATCTCCCTGCTCGCGCAGCAACTTCTCAGCGCCATAGACAGCATTGTCGGCCATGTTACGTGCCTCTACTTCTGCCTTCTTGTTCTCATCCTGCTCTCGATGCCTCTCAGCCTCCCGCATCATCTGATCGACCTCGTCATCGGCAAGGCCACTGGAAGGGATGATCTGCATAGACTGTTCCCGTCCGGTTGCCTTATCCTGAGCAGAGACGTTGAGAATGCCATTCGCATCAATGTCGAACGTCACGTCAATCTGCGGGATACCGCGAGGCGCAGGTGGGATACCATCCAGGATGAACTTCCCCAGGCTCTTGTTGTCGGACGCCATGGGGCGCTCTCCCTGAACCACATGGATCTCCACTTGCGTCTGGCCGTCACTGGCAGTGGAGAAAATCTGGCCCTTGCGGGTGGGAATGGTTGTATTCCGCTCGATAAGCGAAGTAGCCACACCCCCCAGGGTCTCAATGCTGAGCGTCAGCGGCGTGACGTCGAGCAGGAGCACATCCTTGACCTCGCCACCGAGGACGCCCGCCTGAATCGAGGCACCCAGGCCCACGACCTCGTCCGGGTTGACCCCCTTGTGAGGCTCCCTCCTGAAGAACTCGGCGACCTGTCGCTGAATGGCCGGCATACGCGTCATGCCGCCCACCAGGATGATCTGGTCGATGTCCGCCGGCTTGAGCTTGGCATCAGACAGGGCCTGCTTGCACGGCTCAATCGTGCGCTCAATCAGGTCCTCGGTCAGTTGCTCCAACTTGGCCCGCGTGAGCTTCATCTGCAGGTGTTTGGGACCAGAAGAATCAGCGGTGATGAAGGGCAGGTTCACCTCCGTCTCCAGCACCGTGCTCAGCTCGACTTTCGCCTTCTCGCACCCCTCCTTCAAGCGCTGAAGCGCTTGACGATCCCCTCGCAAGTCAATACCCTGCTCTCTCTTGAACTCGTCCGCAACCCAGTCAATGATGCGCTGATCCCAATCATCGCCTCCCAAGAAGGTATCACCACTGGTCGAGCGCACCTCGAAGACGCCATCCCCGACGTCCAGGATGGAGATATCGAAAGTGCCACCGCCCAGGTCGAAGACAGCAATGGTCTCATCCTTGCTCTCGCCCAGCCCGTAGGCCAGGGAGGAAGCCGTGGGCTCGTTGATGATGCGCAACACTTCCAGCCCGGCGATTCGACCCGCGTCCTTTGTCGCTTGACGCTGGCTGTCGTTGAAGTAAGCCGGCACGGTGATGACCGCCTGGGTGATTGCCTCACCCAAGTACGCATCCGCATCAGCCTTGATCTTCTGCAGGATCATAGCCGAGATCTCCGGCGGACTGTATTCCTTCTCCCCTATCCAAACCCGCACATCCCCATTGGGGGCTGCCGTGACCTTGTACGGGACGACCTCCAGGGCGCGCTGGACCTCCGGGTCACTGAACTTGCGCCCCATGAAGCGCTTGATAGAGAAGACTGTGTTTTCTGGATTGACCACAGCCTGGCGCTTGGCAACCTGGCCGACCATTCGCTCCCCCGTCTTGGGGTTGACGGCCACGACCGAGGGGAACAGCCGCCCCCCCTCGACACTGGTAACAACGCTCGGCTCACCGCCCAGCATCACCCCACAGACCGAATTGGTTGTACCCAGATCAATGCCGATGATTTTGCCCATTGTGCGCTACTCCTTGCTCTCAGCTAAGTCGCTATCATCCTCAGGTTGCGCGGCTTCCTCAGGCTGGGGAACCAACGCTTTGGCCACTCGCACCAAGGCAGGTCGCAGCACACGCTCGTCGAGCATATAGCCCCGCTGCAACTCACCGATGATTTGACCGTCTTTGTAGCCCTCAACCTCTTCATACGTGACAGCTTCGTGAAAACGGGGGTCGAATGCCTGGCCCTCGACGTCGATCCGCTTGACGCCCTCGGATTCCAGGATACCGTCCAGCTTGACCTTGATCAAGACAATCCCTTCGCACCAGGTCAACTGCTGCAAACTGGATGGAAGAGACGTCATAGCCCGTTCGAAGTCGTCCACGACGGGCAGCAGTTTACGCAGCAGAACAGCGTTCGCCAACGTGGTCAACTGCAAGCGCTCCGCCTCCTGCCGTTTCTTGTAGTTGGCAAACTCTGCCTGGGTCCTCTGCCAGCCATCGAGGTACTGAGCCGCCTGGGCCTTCGCCTCCTCCAGATCCTCACGCAGTATCTCCACTTCACCGGGAGTCTCGGTCGATTCCACCTCCTCAACCGCGTCCGTACCCGGCGGACCTATCTGTTCTTCCACCGCTTCACCTTCGGTTTGCATTTCAGCATCCTTGCTATCAGTCACCCGGACCTCCTTGCAGCTACGTCGTCTATTCGTTGACGGTAGTTAACGTTCATCGTGGCTTATGACCGTCCGCCTGCTATTCCACGCCCATATCATACACGAAGTCAGTGAGCAGGCCCGCTACAAAGCGGACAGCCGAAATCGCCCGGCCATACAGCATACGCGTCGGACCCACGACACCCAGGGCCCCAGTGGCAAAGCCAGATACGCCGTAGCGGCCCAACACCAGGCTACAGGCCTGCAGGTCATCCCAACGGCCCTCGCCGCCGATCAGCACCCGCACACTGCCGACCTCTGGGCTGAGGGCGTCGGCCAGGACCGCCTCGAGGAAACTGTGTTCCTCCATCACTCGCACCAGACCCTGGGCCTGTTCTCCCCCGGAGAACTCGGGCTGCTGCAAGACCTCACCCAGCCCATCGCGGTAGACGGTAGCGGCCGTGCTACCCTCAGCATGATGCATGATCTCTACCACGAGGCCAGCTATGTCGGCCTCTAGTGCGGGCAGTTCCCCCACACGCGCCTGTATTTCCTCAGCGCCGAGCCCCGTGCAATGCTGGTTGAGCCGGTCAGTGATCTCATCGAGAGCCCGCTGGTTAAGAGGTTCAGCCAGGGTCAGCAGCTGCTGCTTGATCGTGCCCCCACGTAGGACTAGAACCAACAACACCTGCCGCTCCTGAGTGGAGATGAGTTGCAGGTGCTTGTAGACGACCTCAGCAGCCTGAGGCGCTGTGACCAGGGCCGCTCCCCGTGCTGTGCGGGAGAGAACAGAAGCCGCCAACGGCAGCCACTGTTCGAAGTCTTGACGCGCCTGATGAAACTGATGGGCGATCGTGCGACGCTCTCGCAAGGGCAACTCCACCTTGCCCACCAGCCGCTCGACGAAATGATGATACCCTTTGTGTGTGGGAACGCGCCCGGCGGACGTATGGGGATGATCGAGATAGCCCAACTCCTCCAGCAAGGCCAGTTCGTTGCGCACCGTGGCCGTGCTCACCTCGAGCCCATAGCGCCCCACCAGCGCGCGGGAACTGACCGGCGCGGCGCTTTTCACATATTCACGCACGGCCAAGCCCAGAATCGTCTGCTGGCGAGGGGTCAACTCATCCATGTGTCATCCCTTTCGCATCATCACAACGCTTTAGCACTCTCGCCTTTAGAGTGCTAAAAACCGCCACCAATCATACCATAGGGCAGGTAATCTGTCAAATTTGACGAATCACCTCTGTTGAACTATAATGTAGCGGGCTCCCAACAAGCAGGCGGCTATTCCTCGCTGGCGTGCCATTCCACAGGACGGCGCCAGCGATGTTTCGTCTAGACAGGCTGATCCTGAGCACCGAAGATGAAAAGAGCCCCACCACCCCCATACAGCAAGGCGAAGGATGAGGGCGCGGGGACCGCGTCCCCAAAGCGGCACGTATGCGCAAAGGGCCGACGCGGAGAGAAGGGTTCGGAAACACCGCAGACGCTGTGGGGACATCTTCAGCTCAGTCAAATACGGTAGTCAGAGCAGAAGGAGAGATACATGGCCCAACGAAGCAAATGCACGGCAGCGCTATTGCTATCCTTGATCGTGGTGATAGGCTGCAGCCGTGCGCCAGCCCCGGAACAGGAAGCGACCCCTACCCCCATCCCTACACCCATCGTGCCTACAAAACCGACGTATGTGGTGCAGCGTGGGGAAGTGGTGAAGAAGCTCCAGTTCACAGGACGCATTGCCCCCGTGGTGGAGGAGGAGCTCTTCTTCCGCACCTCCGGCTACGTCGAGGTTGTCTACGTCAAACGGGACGACATAGTCCACGCCGGGGACCTGCTCGCAGAGCTCGAGATCACCGATCTGAAGAACCAGCTTGCCCAGGCCACGACCGAATTAGAGACGATCCAGCTAAGCTCGAAACGGGAGCTCTTCGAGGCCGAAAGCAACCTGCGAATCGCCGAACTGCGCCTGGAACAGGCACAGACGCGCTTCCCTGACCTGACGGCCGCCGAGATTGCCCTGCAAAACGCCATTGAGCACGAGGCCGAGGCGGCGTACGAGTACGAGAAGGCATACAACCGCCCGTGGGAGTGGCGCTACGAGGACGTCCAGAAGGCCTACACCGAGGGGTGGGAGAATGCGCAAGACAACCTGGCCATTGCTCAGTCCAACTACGAAGCCGCAGTGGCCGAGCAGCGTGCCAACCAGTTGGAGTTGCTCATTCTGGAGACCGAGGTAGAACGTGCCCGGCTGCGGCTAGAAGAGGTCGAGACCGGGTTGAGCATCCAGAGCGCCCAACTGACCGTGGATCGCCTGACCGCACAACTTACAGACGCGCAGTTGATAGCCCCCTTCGACGGCCAAATCCTCTCGACCAGTGCCATAGAGGGCAGGATGGTAGATGCCTATCGGCCCGTGATGATCATCGCCGACCCTGCCCAACTGGAGGCCAGCGCTGAACTAACGGACAAGCAAATGCAGGATCTGGCCGAGGAGATGCCGGTCACGGTCGTGCTGGTCAGCGGGCCTGGGGAGGAGCTTGACGGCCACATCCGCCGGCTACCGTACCCCTACGGCGGCGGTGGCCGCAGCTCTGGCGTGGAAGAGGAGGACAAGTCCACCCGTATCGCGCTGATGACGACAGCCGCTGAGGCGGGTTTCGAGCGGGGCGACATGGTACGCGTGACCGTGGTGTTGGAGAGCAAGGACGACGTGCTCTGGTTGCCGCCGCAAGCGATCCGCACCTTCGAAGGTCGCAAGTTTGTCGTCGTACAGGAAGGCGAAGGCCAGCGGCGCGTGGACGTCAAGGTTGGCATTCAGGGCGAAGACCGCGTCGAAATCGAAACAGGGCTGACCGAGGGTCAGATCGTGATCGGGCAGTAGGGGTGGCGGCCTCATGAGCGCACTACTACGCATCTGGGCCACTTTCACGGTAGCTGCCAAGCGTCTTTTCTCCCAACGCTGGCTGACGCTGGCAACCGCGCTCGGCCTGGTAGTATCTGTGGCACTCACCATGAGCGTGCCTCTATACGCCGATGCGGTCTACTACCGTGTGTTGCGCGAGGAGCTCTCGGGCGGGTCAGATTCCGACCGGGGCAACCGTCCGCCGTTCGCTTTCATGTTCCGTTACATAGGGGCTTGGGGCGGTCCGGTGGAATTGGAGGACATGCAGCCCGTTGACCAGTATCTTTCCGGCCCAGCAACCTCCACCCTGGGACTACCACAGGAGATCATCGTACGGTACGCCAAGACCGACAACTTCCGCCTGTTCCCCATGGAGGATATCGCCTACGCGGACATCAAGGATCCGTTGACCTGGGTCAGCTTCGGTTTCGCAACTGGTCTGGAAGACCATATCATCATCCAGGAGGGCAATTTCCCGGCCGTAGCAGCGCCTTCCCAGGACAGCACGGTTGACGCACTGGTGAGCCAAGCCCTCGCCACGGAACTCGGCCTGCAGGTCGGTGAGACGTACACGGCCTTCGCTCGCCACGAGACGGAGGGACAGGAACGCAGGACAGAAATCACGGTGCGCATAGCCGGTGTGTGGACGCCGGCAGATCCCCAGGAGGCGTTCTGGTTCTACAAACCGACAGCGTTGAACGATGTGCTCCTTGTGCCAGAGGAGACATTCCGGGATCGTATCAGCCCATATATGGAGGACGAGGTCTACCTGGCACTGTGGTACCTGGTGATGGACGGCTCGGACGTCCACGCCAGCGACGCCGCCCCGCTCCTTGCCAGAACCACCGCAGTCCAGCAGCGTGCGGCAGGCCTGTTGCCCAACACCAGGCTAGATTTGTCACCGGTGGACGCGCTGCACAAGTACCGCCAGGCTGCGGGTTTGCTGACTATCCTGCTATACGCCTTCAGTGTACCCATCATCGGCCTCATCCTGGCGTTCGTCGGCCTGGTGGGCGGCCTGGCTGTGAGCCGGCAGCGCAACGAGATCGCCGTCCTGCGCAGCCGGGGGGCCACAGCCGTCCAGGTGCTGGGAATCGCCGGCCTCGAGGGCCTGCTCATGGGAGCCGTTGCGCTGGCCATCGGATCCCCCATCGGCGAAGCAGTCGCCCGCGCAATCAGCAGGGCACGCAGCTTCCTGGATTTCTCATTGCAGTCTGATCTGCGAGTGGGCGTGACGCCGGCGACGTTGCGCTTCGGCGTGGCCGCGGTCGCCCTGGCCTTGCTGGCACAGGTGTTGCCCACCGTCGGCGCGTCCCGCCATACGGTCGTCACGTACAAGCAAGAGCGCGCGCGGTCGCTGCGCCGGCCGTGGTGGCAGCGTGCCTGGCTAGACGTTATGCTGTTCATCCCCGCGGCCTATGGTGCCTACTTGCTGCGGCAACAGGGGAGCATCGCCTTGCCCACAGGAGACGGAGCGACGGTTGGCGACCCCTTCCAGAACCCGCTGCTCTTCCTGGTGCCGGCGCTGGGCATATTCGCGCTCACGCTCTTCCTGCTGCGCATCTTGCCTCTGATCACAGGCGGCATCGCCTGGGTCGCGTCACGCACGAGCGGGGTGGGCATCCTGCTGGCATCCAACCACCTCTCGCGTACACCCGGGTTCTACAGCGCCCCGCTGTTGCTCCTGGTGCTGACGCTCAGTCTGTCGGCTTTCACGGCCTCACTGGCCGAGACGCTGGATAGCCACCTGTACGATCAGATGTACTATCAGACGGGCGCGGACATGAGCCTGGTTGAGATGGGTGAGAGTACACAGACGACGGGGCTGGGGGGAGGTCTGGGCGGTTCCGCAGACCTCGAAACGGAAGAGGAGGAAGAGGAAGAAGGCCCACGCTGGCTCTTTCTTCCGGTGTCTGAGCACCTTGCAGTGCCAGGTGTGCGGGCAGCCGCACGCGTGGGCCACTACAAGACCGTCACCCGGCTGAGCGGCGGCGTACAAGAGGGCATCTACCTCGGCGTTGACCGCGTTGACTTCTCCCAGGTAGCCTTCTGGCGCCGCGATTTCGCTCCTGCCAGCCTGGGGGCGATGATGAATGCATTGGCTATGTACCCAGACGGGGTGCTGGTCCCCCGCAGCTTCATGAGCCAGCATGCCCTCAAAGCCGGTGATACCTTTCGCCTGACGATCACCACCTATGGCCAGCGCAATGAGCTGGACGTGAAAATCGTCGGAGGCTTCGACCTGTTCCCCACCTGGTACCCACAGGAGGATGGTCCGCTGTTCGTGGGCAACCTGGACTACCTGTTCGAACAGGCAGGCGGGCTATTTCCCTACGACGTGTGGTTGGACACGGATCCAGGTGTAGACTACGAGCGGGTAGTGAGGGACACCCGGGCGCTGCGCATGGGAGTGATAAGCTGGGACGCACCGCTCCTGAAAGTTGCCGAGGAGCAGAGGCAGCCAGAGCGCCAGGGATTGTTCGGACTGCTGTCTGTGGGATTCGTGGCTGCGGCTTTCTTGACCGTGCTGGGGTTCCTGCTCTACGCGTTCTTCTCGTTCCGCCGTCGATTCATCGAGCTGGGAGTGCTGCGAGCCATCGGGCTCTCGTCCCGACAGATGACCGCGTTCCTGGCCTGGGAGTTGGCCCTGCTCATCCTGACAGGCATGGCCGCTGGCACGGGCCTGGGGGCCTGGGTCAGCGAGCTGTTCATCCCCTACCTGCAGGTAGGTGCCGGAGCAGCGGCGCACACCCCACCTTTCGTGGTGCAGATCGCCTGGCCGGCTATCTTCCGCATCTACGCCCTTTTCGGGATGCTGTTCGTGGCTGCACTGGCCGGTCTCGCCGCGCTGCTTCTGCGCATGAAGGTCTTTCAGGCAATCAAGTTGGGGGAGACAGCGTAACATGGCACAAGAACCGTTCATCGTCTGCGACAACCTGGTCAAGATCTACAAAGTCTCCGACCTGGAGGTCGTGGCCCTGCAGGGCCTGGACCTGGTGGTTGCCCCCGGCGAACTCATGGGCATCGTAGGCCCCAGCGGCAGTGGCAAGACGACGTTGATGAACATATTGGGCGGCATCGCCCGCCCTTCGGCCGGGCGTGTGTGGGTGGACGGCCAGGATCTTCTCAAGATGTCAGACGCTGGACTCAATCGCTACCGTCGCTCCAAGGTAGGCTTCATCTGGCAGTTAAGCGCACGCAATCTGATCCCCTATCTGAACGCCACGGAGAACGTCGAGCTACCTATGACCTTGGCGGGCCAGGCAGGGAGCAAGAAAAGCCAACAGGCCCAGGAACTGCTGGAGGTTGTGGGGTTGGCCGACCGGCGCCATCATCGCCTGGCACAGTTGTCCGGCGGTGAGCAACAGCGGGTGGCCATCGCGGTCGCCCTGGCCAACAACCCAACACTGCTCCTGGCGGACGAGCCGACCGGCGAGGTAGATTCGGCCACGGCGATGACCATCTACGAGACGTTCAAACGTCTCAACCGAGAGTACGGGCTCACGACGTTGATCGTCAGCCACGATCCGGGCATCGCCCGTCACGTGGAACGAGTGGTCGCCATCCGCGATGGCAAGATGGCCACCGAAACAGTGCGCCAGTCTGTAGTGAACAACGGGCACGCAGGCGAATCAGCCGGTGAGGGCGACATGCAGGAGGAGGAACACGTCGTCTTCGAGGAATTGGTGGTGCTGGACTCGGCCGGTCGGCTGCAAGTGCCGAAAGAGTACCTGGAGACCTTCGAGATCAAGGGCCGTGCCCGGCTGGAGCTGACCGAGGAAGGCATCTTGATCCGGCCCGCACCGCAGTTCGTTCAGGCACAAGCAGCCGAGATGGGGGCATCCGATCTGGTACCGACGGCGAACCACGAGTCTGGCCTGTGGCGGCTGGCCTCCAACTTGCGGGGACAGCTCTCACAGGCACTGGCACGCCTGCCAGTCCGTGGCCGAACGCAGGGAGAATCCGAGCACCACGACGGGGCTAGGAGGAAGCGATGACGATCGAGAAGACAGACACTGGCGGCTCCGACTACACGATCGAGACCGAAGACCTGTGGCGCGTTTACAAAGCCGGTGCGCAAGAGATACCGGCCCTGCGCGGCATACACCTCAGGATCGCACCGGGCCGTTTTGTCGCCGTGAAAGGGCGCTCGGGCAGCGGTAAGACGACTCTGCTAAACTGTGTCGGCGGGCTGGACCATCCTTCATCCGGCACCGTGCGCGTCTTCGGGCGCGATCTTTCGGAATTGAGCGAGCGGGAACTCACGCAGTGGAGACGCGACCGGGTGGGGTTCATCTTCCAGTCGTTTGGCCTGCTGCCCACGCTGTCGGCCTACGAGAACGTCGAACTGATGCTGCGCATCGCCGGCATGCGTGGCCAAGAACGCCACGAGCGAACGCTGTACTGCCTGGACCTGGTCGGCCTCAGCAAGTGGATACGCCACCGCCCGTACGAGATGTCAGGAGGGCAGCAACAGCGGGTGGGTATCGCCCGGGCACTGGCCAACAGGCCGCAACTCATCCTGGCCGATGAGCCGACAGCCGAACTAGACAGTGTGACAGCCCGTGAGACGCTGGCGCTCTTCCGGCGCATCGTGGAGGAAGAGGACGTAACACTCCTGATGGCTTCGCACGATGCCCTGGTGGCCGAGTACGTGGACGAGGTCCTGCAACTGAAAGACGGCCAGATCGCACAGTAGCCCGATCCGACGGCTACTGCGCAGCGAGACAGGACGTATGTAGTCCTCCCAGTGTTGGCGGCCTACAGCCCCTTCGCTTCGCCCACCGGGCGGGCAACACCTGCCCCTACTCTGACGTCTCCGGTGGCGTCTCCGGTCCCCGTATCTGGTACTCTCCCTCAATCACCGATGAGGGTTCACCCTCCTCGTCCACCACGCGCCATTCCTTGATGCGCGCTCCCAGGGCCATCAGGTGCTCACGCACCACATCGGGAGGAGCTAGCTCCACGAGGAGTTTGAGCCCGATCAACAGCACGGCGGCGTCATCCAATTGGCCCACGCCGGGCATCACCGCGCCAGGGATGAAATCCACCGGTGAGATCACGTAGACCAGCGCCGCCGACGGGATCAGTTTCGTCCACAGCGGCACGCGCTCGTCCCACATCAGTCGCCAGGCCAGGCGCGCCTGGCGCACCACCTCCCGAACCCAGCCTATCAGTGCATTGGTGTCATCCGGCGAAACCGGCATTGGGCGTCGGTCTTTGCTCATCGTTTCACTCCTTGAGGTAAGCGCTACGAGACCAATTATAGCCTCTTCATCCGAATACGCAACCAGTGGACGTCAGGTTGCACACCATGTGGGGCGCTGCTTCGTCGCCCATCGCCCCCCCCTTGTGATCCCATGCCGGTCAGGATATAATAGGCTCACCATGCGCTCGCTCCGCCAATGTCTTCTGGACACAGATCTGGCCCGCCTAAAAGCCATCGCCGCCTTCTGGGACGTGGAACTGACGACCAGCCGCCAGAGAGATGTGGCCATCCAACTGGCCGAGGTGATGGCCACACCCGAAGCCGCAGCCAACGCCTGGTCTATGCTCCCCGACGACCAGCGTCAGACCCTGGAGGCATTGCTTGCCAACCGGGGACGGATGCCGCTGCGCGTCTTCGCTCGCCAGTGGGGAGAGATACGCGCCATGGGACCAGGTCGGATGGAGCGTGAGAAACCGTGGAGAGCGCCCGATTCCGCCACTGAAGGGCTCTGGTACGCCGGCTTCATATTCCGCGCCTTCGAGCAAGCGCCCGGGGGAAGCCGCGAGGTGGTTTTCGTGCCCGCCGAAGTGATGGCTCTCCTGCCTACCTCCCCCGCCCCCCACGGCACCATCGCGCTCAAACCCATCTCCGAGCCTCTCATCATACGCTCAGCCGGGGAAACGTTTCTCGACGACGCCTGCGAGATGCTGGCCTACGTACAGAGCGAGCAGGTGCGCCCCGGCCACGATGGCGCTTGGCCCGCCCGCCACGAGGCCCATCTGGCCCACCGCCTGCAGGATTCGGATCCTGAGCGACCGCAGCTTCTGCACTCTGTCGTCCGACGCCTCGGCTGGCTTCGCGTAAGCGACTCCGGTTACCTGCGCCCTGACCCAGAGCCCGTGAGTGCCTGGCTCCACGCCCCAACCGATCGACAGCGGGCAGCGCTTGCCGACGCCTGGCGGAGCGACCCGACCTGGAACGATCTGTTTCACGTACCCACCCTGCGCCCCGAAGACACCGGAGCCTGGCGCAACGACCCGCTCCTGGCCCGAGAGGCCGTCATGCGCCACTTGAAGACGTGCACCCCGGGCGCGTGGCACGGACTCGACGACCTCGTCAGCGCCATCCGGCAAGCCGACCCCGACTTCCAGCGGCCAGATGGCGACTACGCCCATTGGTACATCCGCGACGCGGCGACGGGCACGTATCTCTCCGGTTTTGAGAGTTGGGACGCCGTCGAGGGCGCACTCATCCGCTACCTGGTTATGGGGCCACTAGCGTGGCTGGGTCTGACCGATCTGGGCACGTGCCGTCGTTCGACAGGCGGCTCTGCCGGCTCCTCGGACGGCGCCGCCCCGTTCGATTCCAACTCCCTGCCTTCCCACGTCTTCCGCCTGACGACGGCAGGAGCGGCCTACCTCGGCCTCGTGGAGCCCCCAGCCGAGCCAGAAACCACGAGGATGGTCCTGCGCTCTGATTTCACCGTGCTCGCCCCCCCCACGCCGCGCTATGAGCGCTTCCAACTGAGCCGCATCGCCGACTGGGTGCGCACAGGTTCGCGCTACGTCTACCGGCTCTCACCCACCTCGCTGGAACACGCGCGCCAGCAGGGCATACCCGTGGCGCGCGTGCTGGCGTACCTGAAGCAGGTGTCCGGCGCGCCTGCTCCTCGCCCCATCGAGGCTGCACTGACGCGCTGGGACGAGCGAGGGGCCGAGGCCCGGCTACAGCGGGCAGTACTGCTGCGTACATCCAGCCCGGAGCTCATGGAAGAAGTCGTCTCCTCTACACGGATTCGCCGCTTCATCCGCGAGAGAATTGGACCGACAGCCGTCTTGATCCGCGAGCAGGAATGGCCCCGCATCGCCGCGGCGTTGGGTGACATGGGGCTGCTGCCCGAGGTCATCGATCTGCGGGAAGCCTGAGTAGGGGGCATCGCACGCCCGGACGATTCACACAGAACCCGCGCTGAGCAGCACTGAGAAAGAGGGCACAACCTATGAAAGTATCCGCCACTGCACCAACGCGCATAGACCTGGCCGGAGGCACGCTGGACGTGTACCCGCTGTACCTTTTCGAAGGCGGCGGGCTGACCGTCAACGCTGCGGTCAGCATATACGGGCACGTGAGCGTGGAGGAGCGCCCCGATACAGAGATCCATATCCGCTCCCAGGACACAGGGATAGCGTGCTCGTTCGGCAGCCTGGCCGACATGCCCGTGGGTGGCGAGCTCGACCTGGTCAAGCGGGCCTTGCGATACTTCTGTGAAGCCAGTGACCGCGGTTTGAACGTCACGCTGCGCAGCGAGGCGCCGCGCGGCTCCGGGCTGGGTGCTTCGTCAGCGCTGCTCATGGCCCTCTCGAGCGCGCTGAACGAGATCGAGAACCTGGGCTTGAGCAAGAGCCGCCTGATCGACCTGGGAGCCAACATCGAGGCGCAGGCCATCGGCGTCCCCACCGGCAAGCAGGATTACTTCCCGCCGCTCTTCGGCGGCGTGTGCAGCATGTGGTTCGACGTGGACGGGCACCGTCTGGAGCGGCTGGATGCGGGCCGCGATTTGATAGACCGGCTCAACGAGCGTCTCGTGCTCACATTCACCAACATCAACCGCTTTTCCGGCGCTACGAACTGGGCTGTGCTCAAACGCTACGTGGATCAAGAAGGCGACACGGTGGCCCACATGCGACGCATCAAGGAAGTAGCCCAGGCCGTGCGCCAGAGCCTGGTCGCCGGCGACGTGGACGAGTTCGCCCGCCTGCTGGCTCTGGAGTGGGAAAACCGCAAGGCGCTGGCCGAAGGAGTCACCACACCAGAGATTGACGCGATGATCGCTGCCGCCCAGGCTAAAGGGGCCAGAGCCAGCAAACTCTGCGGTGCAGGTGGCGGAGGCTGCATGATCACCTATACCGAGCCAGAGTACCTATCTGCCGTGAGAGAAGCACTGGTGAACGCCGGGGCCACGCTGCTGCCGTTCCGCATCGTGCCGCAGGGCATTCACCTGGAGATCCGTGACTGAGGAGGTCACCCATGTCGTCATCTGTGTCCATACCAGCCACTCGATCCACACCCAATCCAGGGCTGAAAGCCGTCATCCTGGCCGCCGGCAGGGATGCTGCCGACGGCGAACCAATAGTCCTCCAGCCGTTGGGCGATCGAAACATCATTGACCACGTCCTGCACAACGTCCTCCAGCTCGTATCACGTGACGATCTCTATATCGTCGTTGGCTACCAGGGGGAGCGGGTGCAGGCTCACCTGGAAGGGGAAAAGGCCGGTGAGACGCCCTCGTACAACTACGTGACCCAGGAGGAACTGCTCGGCACGGGTCACGCCGTCCTGCAACTGCGCCCACTCCTCGAGGATTTCCATGGGGATCTGCTCATCCTCTACGGCGACACGCCCCTCTTTCGCCCGGCCTCCATACGAGGGTTGCTCAACCGCCACCGCCTGCGCCAGGCTCACCTGACGCTGCTCACCGCCATCGTGGACCGCCCCCTTCCCTACGGGCGCATCATCCGCGACGCCACCGGGCAAATCATGGACATCATCGAAGAGACGGAGGCCTCGGCGGAGGTACGCAAGATCCGGGAACTGAACGTAGGCGCTTACGTCGTCCGGGCCGATGCCCTCTTTCCCGCGCTGGAGACGCTGCAGCCTTCTCCAATAGACGGTGAGTATCGGCTCACCGACTGCGCCCACCGCATGATTCGCTCCGGGCTACAGGTGGAGAGCTACCAGATCTACGATCCCGACGAGGTCCTGGGCATCAACACGCGCGATGATCTGGCCCAGGCCGAGTTCATCCTGCAGAAGCGACTCTATCGGCCGCACCGCCACGAGGAGCAGAACCTGGTCACCTTTGGCACGGGTGGCTGGCGGGCGATCATCGGTGAAGGCTTCACGTTGGCCAACGTCCGGCGGCTGGCGCAGGCCCTGGCCAACGAGATCACACGCCAGGGAAAGGAGAAAGCGGGCGTCGTCATCGGCTTCGACCGGCGCTTCCTTTCGGACCGGGCCGCCGAGGCGGCCGCTGAGGTGTTCGCCGGGAACAATATCTCCACCCGCCTTCTGTCCGAGGACGCCCCCACGCCGCTCATCACCTACGCCACGGCCGCAAAAGACGCAGCCTACGGCCTGGTTTTCACCGCCAGCCACAACCCGCCGGAGTGGAACGGCCTCAAGGTACTGCACGGCGACGGGTCGCTCCTGCTGGGCGAGGAAACGCGCCGGATCGAGGCGGAGACCAACGCGCTGACGCCGGACGGTGTAGTGAAGATTGACCTGAACCTGGCCCTGGAAGCAGGTATCGTCCAACGCCAGGACTTCACCAATGAGTACGTGGACACCGTGGAATCGCTAATCGACCTGGAGGCGATCCGCGACGCCCGCCTGAGAGTCATGGTGGATCCGATGTACGGCGTGGGCCAGCTTACGCTTGGCACGATCCTCACCGAGGCGCGCTGCCGGGTCACGTTCATCCACGAGCGGCGCAACCCGCTCTTCGGAGGGCGCTCTCCGGCCCCCAACCTGGAGGCGCTGCGCCTGTTGATCACCCATATCCGGGATGATGGCTACGATCTGGGGCTGGCCATGGACGGAGATGCCGACCGCATCGCCATCGTGGACGAGCACGGTGAGTACATCACGGTAAACGACACCCTGCTCCTGCTGTACTGGTACCTGCACGAGATCCGCGGCGAACAGGGGAGCGTCGTGCGCAGCGTCGCGACCACGCATATGCTCGACCGGCTGGCCGCCCACTTTGGCGAGGCAAGCTACGAAGTATCGGTCGGCTTCGCCCACGTGTCCGCCGCGATGGTCGAGCACGACGCGCTGCTCGGAGGCGAATCGAGCGGCGGCCTCACGATCCGCGGCCACATCCTGGGCAAGGATGGCATCTTCGCGTCCGCGCTCGTGGTGGAGATGCTGGCGCGCACGGGTCAACACATCTCTCAACTGCTGGAGCACGTCCACGGGATCACGGGCCGGCTCTACGCCGTGGAAGACAACATCCCGGCCACGCCGGAGATGCGCATCATCATTCCCCGCCGGCTGCGAGAGGCCACCGTCGAGCATATCGGCCCCTACCCGGTGGTGCGCACCTCTCAACTGGATGGCACGAAGTTCTACCTGGAGCACGACAACTGGGCGCTGGTGCGTTTCTCCGGCACCGAACCGGTGCTGCGCCTCTTCGCCGAGGCGGACTCGCCCGAGAAGGCCCTCGAGCTCACTCAATGCCTCCGGCAACTGATCCAGGCTGAAGAGCCATCACGTGTTTAGGGAACCCAGTAAATCGACACTGGCTCCCCTAACCCAAAGGACTCGCACCGCTTGACCGAGGTGTTCTTCACCGCGCGCTCCATCGCTCCTCTAGAGTTCCCCACATCGGGTGTCAGGTATCCCCCTACACCCGATTACGGGCTCTCCCTACACCAGGTTCAGCACTTCCCCTACAGACAAACGACACAATTCATGCTAGAATTAGGGTGAATCCGTTCTGCATACCGAGGGTCCCACCGAGTTCTTCACGGCGACCTTGCCCTCTGTGACACAGTCACCCTGACTGAGAGCTCCGGAGGAAAAGAGAACCATGAGCGTGAGAATGAGAATGAGAATGAGAAAGCCGGTGGGCCTCGCTGCTCTGACCCTCGCTTCAACCGCAATCCTGATCACGGGTATAGTCCATGGCCACGCCGAGGCACGCGGGCAGACCTACGCGCCTCCACCCCCGCCCGGTTTCCCGGTGAAGGTGGCGATCATCGTGCCTCTGAGCGGCGGTGTGGAGAGCTTCGGTGAACCCACTCGCGACGGAGCGCTGATCGCCATCCAGCAAGCACAGGATGTGGGGTGGGATATCCAGACGATAATCGCCGATTCCAAGTGCGATGCCCAGGCCGCGATCAGCGCCACGAACAAAGTCATCTTCGAGGATCAGGTCAACTACATCGTCGGCGCCGTGTGCTCCAGCGCCTCGATCCCGATGTCCGAGATCGCAGAGGCAAACCACGTCCTGCAGATATCTCCCACCTCCACCAACCCACAGGTGACTACGCACGCAAATGGGACCAACAAGGCATACGTCTTTCGCGCCTGCTTCCTCGACCCATTCCAGGGCAAGGTGTTGGCCACCGTGGCTCGGGAACTGGGTGCGACACGGGCCGCTGTGCTCTACGACGTAGGCAACGCCTACGTGAAGGGGTTGGCCGAGTATTTCAGGGGCAGTTTTCAGGAGTTAGGTGGCTCGGTGCCGGTCTTTGCGTCCTACACCGCAGGAAACACCGACTTCTCAGGCCTGCTGACCCAGGTGGCCAACTCCGGCGCAGACGTGCTGTTCCTGCCCGACTACTTCGGCAAGGTCAACGAGATCACGGAACAGGCCCAAGCGATGGGCCTTCAGATCACGTACCTGGGGGCAGATGGATGGGATTCGCCGGAACTGCGGCTCGACTTCCTCGAAAGAGCCTACTTCTCGACGCATTTCTGGCCGGGAGATCTCCGCAAGGTCGTGGTGGATTTCGTCCAGACCTACAATGCAGCGCAGGGGACACAGCCTGCCTCAATGGCGGCACTGGGATACGACGCAACGCGTGTCCTCCTGCAGGCGATCACGGAGGCTGGGGTTGACAGCGCGTCTGCAGTCAAAGACGCGTTATCGACGACGTCCTACGAGGGCGTAACCGGCAGTTTCACCTTCGACGAGTTCGGAGATCCGCTCAAGGAAGCCGCCATCGTCAAGATCGCACCACGGAGGCTCGCTTTTCGTGAGATCGGCGATCCTTCCAGCGGGGCCGTCAGCGTGGGGGTCGGAGGCAACGAAAAGCGCCTCGTGAGATTCGTCTCGCCTGCATCGATGTCATCACCGACAGATGAATCCCCCTGGGCGTTGCCCGGTCCCTGGTATAGCCTGTACCTTCCGCTCATCCTCCGCTGAGAAGCGGACCACGGCCCAATTGGGGCTATCACAAGGCACGCAGGATCAGCGGCAGGTAGAGCACGTAGCTGGCGACGCAGGTCTCCGCATAGGTCCCGTCAGGCCCTTCGTCGGTCGTGACCCACACCACGTTGGTCAGGGTTCCGGCATAGCCTGCGTCCACCGTCAATGCCACGGTGTGCGTCCAGGCACCGCCGGGCGCGATGGTGACCGGCATCCACGTGAGCAGCCCGCCGGGCGTGACGCCATCGGGTAGCCGGTCGGTGATCGTGGCCGTGAGCGTCACGACGCTGGTATTGGTGACGTGAATCGCATAGTGGAGCGGCGCGCCTGGCGCTACCCGATCCGAACTGGCCCGCTTGATCGCCACGAGTCCGGTTTCGTCGGCTCCCAGGTCGTAGCTGCTGCCCTGCGGTCGCGGCTGGCCGTCCATATCCTGCGCCACGCCTGCGTCCACGCCCCTGTCGAGCCCGTCCGACGCCAGGCCCAGGTGGTAGTCGCCCGCGCCGGGTACCGCGAAGTCCGGGAGGCCCCAGTAGTTGCGCCCAGGCGTGCCCGTGTTCACCGTACCCGCGCCGCCCCAGTCGGCCCCGTTGGCCCAACCGCCCGCGCCCCACAGCGTGGCCTCCAGCGTGGCCGTGTTGCCGGCCCCGGCAGCGATGCCCAGCGTGTGGCTGACCAGGATCGTGTTCGTCAGAGCCACGACGCTGGGATAGTACGTCGCGCCCCGCATGCTGCCCGTGACGTACAGCCCGCTGCCGACACCCCCGATATTGCGCGCGATCGTGCTATGCAGCAACTGCGGTGAGGACGCCACGACGTACAGCCCGCTGCCCACGCTGTCGGCCCGGTTGTCGGCGACGACCGTGTTGGCCAGCGTGGCATCGCTCCGATCCACGTACAGCCCGCCCCCCACGCCGGCGGAGTTATCCACGACGACGTTACCGTCGAGAACCGCCTGTTCGCTGCGCACCAGCAGGAGCCCACCGCCGCCGGTGATCGCCGCGTTGGCCGCAATCGTGTTGCCGTTGAGCGCAGCCGCCTGGCTGGAGAGAAACACCCCACCCCCATAGCCGGCCACGTTGGAGATGATGTCATTGTGCCAGAGCGTGGCCGCGACGCCGGCCGCGAACAGCCCGCCGCCGTATTCGGCGGTGTTGGAGGCCACCGTGTTGTCGCTAAGTGTCGCCACACCGTCCCCCAGGTAGAGTCCACCGCCGTAGTCAGCGTCGTTGCCGAAGACCCGGCAGTCGCCGATCACGGCTGAGTCGGCCGCGACGTATGCCCCAGCACCACTGTCTTCGCCCAAAGGCCCACCCCCCAGCCCAGCCGCGTCACCGCCGGTGATGGACAAGCCCTCTATAGTCGGGCTGATGCACTTATCCAGCTCAGGCAAGCCGGCGACGTACAGCGCGCGCCCCAGCCCGCGAGCGTCCAGTACCGTTGGGTTGGCCAGCGGGTCCGGTTCGGTCCAGTCGGTCAGGGTGTAGCCGCCCTGGATTGCTACGCTCTTGTACACGTAGACCACCTGCGTGATGGTCCGATAGTCCACCACGGCAGGGTGGAGGTCCGTGTACACGCCAGCCGCCACTTTGATCACCGTGGCCGCACGGCCAGAGTCCGCGTCATCGCTGGCGGCGTCCACGGCAGCCTGCAGCGTGGTGTAGCAGTCGGGGATGCCTGTACAGGAGGGTGCGACGTGATAGCAGCCCGATCCCTGGGCCTGAGCCTCGAGGGCTCGTCCGGCCAGCGCTCCCAGCAGCGCCCCGACCAGGCCCAGTCCCAGAGCCAGAGCAAGACCGATGCGCGTCCTCGAACTGGCACACCCCATGTCATGCCTCCCTGTTTGGAGTGACGCGGCCGAGCACTGTTTCGCCGCCGCCTTCTGGGTAACGCGTGAGGTACGCCAGCGCCTCGTCCTGCTCGCCGTCCATCACCAATTCCATGAAGCACCCACCCGTCACCGCCGGCACGTCTATGACCTTCACAAAGGAAGCATATCTGGCGTCCGCCGGCAGCAACTCCTCCAGCGCATTGACCGTCGCGTCGAAGAAGGCGCGGTTGAAGACCGTGTCAGGCGCATTGGGATATAGGGGCAAGGGGTAGATGCGCGATTCCACCAGGTCCTGGAAGAAATGCGTGCCGTAGGAGACCTCCAGCGTGTCGTCAGAGCGGGACTGGGCGATCTCGACCAGCGCGCGCGCGTTGTATATGTCGGCGTAGCCCACCTTCAGCCCCAGATCGACGTTCGAGCTGCCCCAGCGTCCCGGTCCCATCAAGATGAAGCTCTCGCCCTCCAGCCGCTTGTTGATCCGGCCGATCAGCCGCGCTAACTCGAACCGGGTTTCGTAGTCGGGCGCACGGTCGTACCGCTCTGGATCCACGTAGACCACGTAGCGAACCCGGCTGACCCGGCCGCGAGGCACCAGCCGTCTCGCCAGGAAGACCACGTCCTCGGCCGGCACGTCGGTGGGAATGCGCAGCCCCTCGCCCCACTCCTGGCTGCTCAGTGGGCGGCATTGGAGCAAATGGAGGATGAAGTGAGGCGGTCGTCCATCGGTGAGCTCGACCGTGAACTCGACGTCCACCGGGCGGCCATAGTGCCGCTCCAGCTTCTTCAGGACCGTGCGCATCAACACCACGAATTCCTTGCGCTTGAGCAGTTCGCTGAACGTCAGCACCAACGGCGCCTGGCCCAGCGTGCCCGGCGCGTAGATGGTCTGGAGGTAGTCCCACCTGTCTACCGAGGCGAGAAGCTGGATGCCCGGATAATCCGGCCGCAACACGTCGGCCACAGGCAACGTCTCGAAGGCGTTGGCGCGCATGTCAATCAAGTCCACAAACCGCTGGGAATACTTGCGCATCTTGGCCGGCCCCGTCTCGGGCCTCAACTGCGGGTGGCTCAGCGCCACCATCCGTGGGTAGTCATTCGCCACCCGGTTCACAGCCCGGGTGCCCAGCCCCCACACCAGCCGCAGCAAGCCGTCTTCGGGACGAATCTTGTGATTCCAACGAAACGGGTTCCGGCTGAACCCCACGCCGGCCAGCGTGGGGAAGAAATAATCGTGGTACCGCTGCCCCTGGACCCGCTGGATCAGAATCGCCATGCGCTCGTCGTAGTCCACCAGGCCCATCCGTTGCCGATAGAGCAGCGCATCCGGGCTCAAGACACTCGCGTATACGCGAGCGATAGCGTTGGTCAGTGCGGCCAGGTTCTCCTCCAAGCTACCCTGATTGGGACAGAAGAAGCTATCATACTTACCCGCAAACGAGAAGCCGAAGTTGTCCTCCAGCAAGCTGGAAGAACGCACGATGAGAGGCACATTCCCCACCTCGGACAGCAGGTCACGCAGCCGGCGACTCACGTCTTCAGGAAAACGTCCACTGGCGTAGACATCCTGAATATGGGGATAGTCGGCCTCGATCTCCTCCTGGGTCTTGTACTTCTGGTTGATAAACTCGTCCAGCCCGTTGATGGTGTGAAAGGCATAGAAGACGTCGGCCCCTATGAAATACGAATCAGGGATCGCGATATGCCCACGCAGGTCCATCTCATCGGCCGGGTCGTCCCGCTGGAGGATCTTCCAGGCCAGCATCATCCCGGCTGCCTTGCCGCCGATCTTCTCCTCGCCGATGCGGCGCTGGTGGATCATCTGAAAATCCGCCGGATCGAGGAACTCCTTCGCCAGGCCCACGAAGTCCATCTGATCGCTGATCATGCTCTTGATCAACACGACCGTGATCTCTCGCAGATGGTGGCTGATCTTCTTCCGTTCCTTCTCAGGCAAGGTATCGTACTTCTGTGCCTGGGCAAGCAGCATGGTCCGGGGGGCCAACTCAGGGTTGAAGGGCAGGATCACGTCCTGCTCAGCCGCTCGCTCGGCTAGCAGATCGTGTACGATCTCCTCGAACACCGCGTGGGGCAGATTGTAGGCGAAGTAGAAGTCGGTCAGGTAGTCCCGGATCTGGGCCAGCCGCTCCTCCCACACCGCCGACGGCTCCTGCCCAAAGGGGTCCGAGAGGCCCTCCCGATGCTGAGACAGGATGGCCTTTTCCTCCACTTCCTGCTCGAAATGCTCCGGCGTGATCACGCCGCGAGCGAAAAGCGCCTCCCGCATCCGGGAACGTATCCGCTGCCCCAGGATCGGGTACTGCGAGATCTGAAGGTACAGCTCCAGGACCTTTGGAATCCCTGCCAATTGATCCACGATGCACTCCTAAGACGGTTTCGTGCTCCAAGTATACCTGACAAAAGCGCGATTGGGAAATCTCAGCTCACCCCGTAGCCGCGATTTCCCAATCGCCAATCCCCCGTAGCCGCGATTTCCAACCGCCAATCCCCCGTAGCCGCGATTTCCAATCGCGAACCCCCCGCAGCCACAATCTCCAACCACGGGCGCCCTACCAATGGCCGTCGTGTCTATCAGTTGCCCTGTCCATCGCGTTGTGCTACAATCTTCCTGCAGGGTGAGCACCTCTCTCCACCGCAGCGCGGTCTATGGGCCACATACTGGCGAGCGGTGACGCCAATACGCCTTGTCGCCGCCTTCCCGCATCTTGTTGAGATCCTGACCGACGAACCGAGACCAGCGAAGCGATGGCCCAGGCTGCCGAGACGCCCACCCGACGCACGCCAGGGATCGCGCGTCCAACAAGAAGAGGAAACGCTATGCAAGTCGAGACCACATACAACAAGGCAGTGGCGCGGAAGTACCCCGAGCAAGTAGTCATCGCCATTGCAAAGGACGAGCAGGGTAAGTTCAACCCGATCACGCTGGGGTGGACGATGATCACGTCTGGCCAACCGCCCATGATGGCCATCTCAGTTGCCCACACACGGCATTCACTCGGCGCGATCCGAGGATCGTGTGAGTTTGTCATCTCGTTTCCCTCAGCCGCGATGGCGTCCGATGTGCTGTTCTTCGGCACGAAGTCCGGGCGCGACATGGACAAGCTGGCTGTACGTGGAACGAAGACACAGCCCGCCAGCGCGATAGACGGGGTCTTGCTCTGCGATGCAGTGGCGAACTTCGAGTGCAGGCTGGAGTCAGAGCTCGAGACCGGCGACCACGTCTTGTTCGTCGGACGCGTTGTAGCCGCGCACGTGAACGAGGACCCGGCCGTTCAGCGCCTGTACAACCTGGGGAACGCCAAGTTCAGCCGCGTCCTTCCTGGCACATAGCCATTGCGCCTGCTCATCCAGGACAACCATGCAGGACAAAGATGAACAGCGGATCGTGCCCAGAAGCCGGAAAGTACCGCCTGGAGTAAGGCCCATAGGGAGCCCAGCGCTGTGACAGATCAGAGCCTGAAGACCATACACACGGCGATTCAAGACTTCCGCAGAGCGCGCGACCGAGCCGCGATCGAGCGGATTCTGGCCCTCCTGAGGGGGAAATCAGCCGACCTGCTCTGCTATGAGGACGTGCGCGAGAAACTGAAGGCCCAGGCGACCTCGTCCAAAGAGCTGAGGGACATCCCGCTCGATGCCATCGTCGGCAGCGTAGGGCGCTGCTCCGACTTCACGCGCAGCTTCCTACCCATTCAAGAGAACGACGAGAGCCGGTGGGCAAGGGTCGAGCTGGCCATGGAGACACTGAGTGGGGTACCCCCGATCGATGTGTACCAGGTCGGGGATGCCTACTTCGTATTGGATGGCCACCACCGCGTGTCGGTCGCTCGGCGCTTCGGCGCGACGCACATCCAGGCCTACGTGACGAAAGTGCGCACCCGCGTGCCGCTCTCGCCCGATGCCCAACCCGACGACCTGATCGTCAAGGCCGAGTATGCTGAGTTCCTGGAGCGCACCAACCTGGACAAGCTGTGGCCCGAGGCGGACTTGAGCGTGAGTGTCCCCGGACAGTACGAGGCGCTCGTGGAGCACATCGAGGTACACCGCTACTACATGGGCCTGGAGCAGGGACACGAGATCCCGTACGAGGAAGCCGTCGCCCACTGGTATGACACGGTGTATCTACCGGCGGTGGAGGTCATCCGAGAACAGGGCATCCTCCGGGATTTCCCAGGGCGCACGGAGACCGATCTCTACCTGTGGCTGGCGGTTCATCGCACCGCACTGGAGGAGGAGTTGGGCTGGGAGATCGGGCCGGAGGCAGCAGCCGCCATCCTGGCCGCCGAATTCAGCCCCCGGCCGCAGCGCGTGGTCTCGCGCGTCGGCGAGCGGATCCTCGATGCGGTGACGCCTGATGAACTGCAGGCCGGCCCACCGCCGGGACAGTGGCGGGAGGAACGACTGGAGGCCCGCCGAGGCAACCGCCTCTTCGCCGACGTCCTGGTGGCCGTCAGCGGCGAGGAGATTGGCTGGCACGCGTTGGAACAGGCACTCACCGTGGCCCGCCACGAGGGCGCACGGGTGCTGGGGCTTCACGTGGCATCTTCGAAGGCCCAAGCGGTGGGCGCAGCGGCCCAGGCCGTGCGGGCCGAGTTCGACCGCCGCCGCGAGGCAGCCTCCGTCGAGGGGAAGATGGTGATCGAGACCGGGGGCGTGTCACGCCGGACATGTGAGCGAGCGCGCTGGGCCGACCTGGTCGTGTTGGGCCTGGCCCATCCGCCCGCCTCTCAGCCGCTGGCTCGTCTGGGATCAGGGTTCCGCACGCTCCTCCGGCGCTGCCCCAGGCCGGTGCTGGCGGTACCAGGCCCCCCCACCCCGATGGACCGCGTGCTGTTGGCCTACGACGGCAGCCCCAAGGCCGACGAGGCGCTCTTCGTCGCCACGTACCTGGTGGGGCAATGGCAGGCATCGCTCGTGGTCGCCACGGTGATTGAGGCCGGGCGGACGACGGTCGAGGCACTGAACCGCGCGGAGGAGTACCTCCAGACACACAGCGCGACCGCCACGTTCGTCAGAGAGAGCGGAGCGGTCGCCGAGGTGATTCTCAGGACAGCCGAGGCGCACGCGTGCAACCTCATCGCGCTGGGAGGCTACGGCTTCAGCCCGGTGTTGGAGGTCGTGCTCGGCAGTGCGGTGGACCGGGTGCTGCGCGAGTCACGCGTGCCGGTGCTGATCTGCCGGTAGGGGGTTGGTTTGCGCTACATGCCTCGCTGTGCTACAATCTTCACCAGGACTACGGACCCGTGCTGAGGATGCTGCGGAGGTCCGATTGGGTGAATTGGGTGGGTCTTGGGAGGAACCGGTGACAGGGTCCAGAACTATGTCAGCAGATCTGAAGCGGCTCTTGGAAGAACTGGTTGCCTGGGCACGGGAACAGCCAGAGATCTCCGCGCTGTACCTGTATGGATCGCAGGCGCAAGACCGTGCCACCGGACTGAGCGATATAGACGTGGCCGTTCTCGTGCGGCGCGATCTGCCCCAGGGCCAGATTTGGCAGCTTGAGGATCAGTGGGCCACCAAGTGGCCCGAGGAAGTCGACATTCGCATACTGAACCTGGCCCCACTGCCTTTCCGCTATGAAGTGACAGCCCACGGTCGGCGACTGTGGGCCGCCGATCCAAGAACAGTGGCCGATCTAGAATCCTTGATCTGGCGCCGATACTGGGACTTCCACCCCCGCCTGGAGCACGACTGGGAGCAATACCGCCGGCAAGTGATGGAGCGATGGGATGAAGCTGAACGTGAGCAGTATCAAGCAGCGCTTGCAAAGGTTAGAGCGGTACATCGCCGAGTTAGAGAAGCAGCGGGCGGCTACGCTCCAGACCTTCAAGAATAGCTTCACACGCCAGTTGGCGGTGGAGCGAGCGTTTCAGGCCGCTATTGAGAGCTGTACAGATATCGCGGCTCACATTGTCGCGGTGTACCAGCTAGGCCAGCCCCAAGAGAGTCGCGACGTATACCGCTTCCTGGTTGAAGCTGGCTATCTCGACACGTCGTTTGGCGAAGCGATGATGGCAATGGTGAGCTTTCGCAATCGAATCGTTCACCTTTATTGGGATGTGGACATAGATAGGCTGTACCACTACCTTCAACACGACCTGCCCCTACTGCGTCGATTCCGCGACTTCGTACTGCAGGTTCTGACCGCGGAAGAAGAGTGACAACACCAGAAGAGTCAAAGGCATATCCGCTATCACGATGCCGGTAGAGCGCTATGCCAGACGTACGTACGCACAGGGGAAAGAGCTTCAGAGCACCTCCAGGGGACATAGGACGGACAACCATGAGTGAATCACTCGAACCAAGTGCAGTCACAGACGATGCAGTCGAATCGCTCCGCCGGCGGCTGGGCCGTCTCGACCCGCGCCAGGTCGCCATATGGCGGGCGATGAGCCCCGCCCAGCGCCTGGACCTGGCATTCCAAGCCTACCAGTTCGCGCTAGACGCGGTACGCCTCACCGAGCGGCAGCGCCACCCCGATCTATCTCCCGATGAACTGGCCTGGCGCGTCACGCGCCGTATGCAGGGAGATCCCACGCTGGGCAGGTGAGGTGTACAGAACGAGTACCACGGATGGGAGAAATACACGATAATCACTGGGTGGGCGAGGCCGATGGAACAGGCAGGAGGCTTGAGAGGAACAACTCTTGCGCACCCTAGCAGAAGTTGACTTGCCCTTCTCTCCGCGCTGTGCTATCATAGATGCACTAGAGAATAGCAACTGAGCACTATAGGTCAGACAGCCATGAGCGAATCACCCGGCTATCTAGACAAGCTCCCTGAGATCACGCGCCGCATCCTGGCGGCGAGCGATCCAGAGAAGATCATCCTGTTTGGCTCCTATGCCCGTGGCGACTTTGGCCCAGACAGCGACCTGGACCTCCTGGTTATCATAGCGGGCGTGGACGCGCCCCGCGCGGAGAGCGTCCACCTGCGTCGCTCCCTGCGAGGGCTCCTGGTCCCGGTGGACATCGTCGTCGCTACACCTGAGCAGGTGGAGCGCCACCGGAACACGGTCGGACTGATCTACCGCTCGGCTCTGGAGGAAGGCACGGTCCTGTATGAACGGCCCACAGCCACCTGAAGTAGTGCACCTCTGGCTGCGACGCGCGCATTCGGACATGGCTCTCGGCAGGGCAGCCCTGCGAACCTCGGGCGTGCTGCCGGAAGACGCCTGCTTCCACGCTCAACAGTGTGCCGAAAAGGCACTGAAAGGCCTGCTCTCCAATGCAGGAATCCCCTTTCCTCGCACCCATGCCCTGGAAGTGCTACTCGATCTACTGAAGACTCACGGCTTTCACATACCCGACAACGTAGACGAAGCTTTCACTCTGTCCCAATACTCAGTCCAGACTCGCTATCCCGGCGACTGGGAGCCGGTAACGCAGAAAGAAGCCGAGCAAGCGTTGGAACGCGCCGCCTACGTTCTGGCGTGGGTCGAAACGCAGGTGTCGTAGAGAACAGACTGCCGCAGCACAGCTAGTAAGACACTCCAAAGGCACTGTGAGTACTCACCGCATCCGTCAACTTGCCCTGTCAACCTATTTGTGCTAACATAGATGCACGAGCGACAGACACCGCTCGCCAATCACATCTCAGAGCATCCAGGCCGCGATAACGTCTCGGAGGCACAGATGACATGCACGAAGCCCGTCCACCGTTGAGGCTCCCCGTGAGTCTATCGAATGGTGCGACGGGCTTGCTGCTTCCACAGTGACACGCGAGATCGGCACACACAATTGAGCGTCACCGCGCGACGGGGGGTCAAGCAAGTGATGGATTCACCCACGACAGCCAAGCTACGCAAGCTGCGGCAAGTGCTCAACACCTACCTGAACAGAGAAGAACTACGTACGCTCTGCTTCGACCTGGGGGCGGACTACGACAATCTGCCCGGAGAGGGAAAGGCTGGCAAGGCCCGGGAACTGATCGCCCACCTGGAGCACAGAGGCCGCATCCCTGACCTGATACGCATCGGCAAGCAGCTCTACCCGGACGTACCCTGGCCCGCCCGGCTCTTCCTGTGCTACAAGCAGCAGGCCAACGTGGATCAACAACTGGCCCACTACCTGCACGATTTTCTCACCGCCCAGGGCCACGACGTGTTCATTGACGGGAGTCTGCGCGCCGGTGAGGACTGGCTCGAGCGGATAGACCGGCATATACA
This sequence comes from uncultured Anaerolineales bacterium, assembly GCA_964649415.1. GTDB lineage: Bacteria > Chloroflexota > Anaerolineae > B4-G1 > B4-G1 > CAZYSK01. The sequence goes on along the minus strand of CAZYSK010000022.1, from coordinate 5,719 downwards.
AGCCAGCGACTTCCTGGTCGTGCTGCTGTCCAAAGAGTCGGCCGACAGCGAGATGGTCAAGGCCGAGGTCCGGCGCGCCTATGAGTACCGCAAGCAACGGGGACATCCACGCACACTGCCGGTTCGCATCGCCTACGAGGGCCCTCTGCCCTATTCCATCGACTTCTTCCTGAACCCACTGCAATACGTGATCTGGAGAGACGAGGCCGATACCGAGAGAGTTGCCCAAGACATCCTGGCTGCGATGGAGGGCCAACTGCCAGATCGAGAACCTATCCAGCTCATCTCTGGCCCTGGTGAGGTCGCCGTCTCTGATGACGGGCGCGTCATCACCGACCACGAGACGTTACACCCGCCGCTGCCGGAGTCCGACCCGCGCTGGCTGGATGAACTGGAGGCACCGGGCGGGGCAGTCAAGCTGCACGACAGATTCTACGTCGAGCGCGATGCCGACGCCAGCCTCCGGCACGAGGTGGTGAAAGCGGGCACCACCACCACCATCCGCGCGGCGCGCCAGACGGGCAAGAGCTCGCTCCTGGCGCGGGGCGTGCACCACGCCCGCCAGAACGGCGCCAGGGTCGTGCGTCTCGACATGCAGCGCGTCGATCAGGATCACCTGGAGACGCCTGACGCGTTCCTGCGCTACCTGGCCGAGTTTGTCATCCGCAAGCTGCGGCTCGATGTGGCAGAGGTGGAGCGACGGTGGCGCGGTGCGCTCGGCCCGCAAGACAAGCTGACCTGTCTGATCGAAGACTACGTCCTGCCCGAAAGCGACGGCCCTATCGTCCTGGCCATGGACGAGGCAGATCGTCTGCTGAAGACAGGCTTCCACAAGGACTTCTTCGCATTGGTACGCTCCTGGCACAACAGCCGGGCCTTCGATGAGCGGTGGGACGGGCTCAACATCGTGCTGGTCATCTCCACCGAGCCCTACCTCCTCATCCCCGACGTGACCCAATCCCCCTTCAACGTAGGGCTGAAGCTGTACCTGGAGGACTTCGACGAAGATCAGGTGCGCGACCTGAACCGGCGGCACGGCTTGCCCGTGACCGAGGGCGATTTCCCAAAGCTGGCAACGTTGTTCGGCGGCCACCCCTACCTCACGCGCAAGGCGCTCTTCACCTTGGTCACGAAACGAATGACCTGGGCCGACCTGGCCCGCGAGGCAGCCTACGACCAGGGGCCTTTCGGCGAGCATCTGCGCAACCATCTGTGGCTGCTGCGCGATGAGCCGGACTTGAGAGAGGCACTGAGGGAAGTCGTTCGCTGCGGCAGTTGCGAGAACGATATGGCGTTCTTTCGGTTGCTGCGGGCCGGGTTGGTGAAGGGGAGCGGGGAGGTTTGCCGATGTCGATGCGAGCTGTACAGGCGATACTTTGAGGATAGGCTGTGAAGGGAAACATGGGTAGCGTCAAGAGGCAAGCGTCAAACGTCGTAGGCGAAAGCGCGTCCGATTTCTTCGTCGCTGGCGGCACGCTGCGTTCGGATGCCCCCTCGTACGTGGAGCGCCCGGCGGACGACGAGCTGTTCAACCTGGCACTGGCTGGCACGTTCTGCTACGTGCTGACGCCGCGCCAGATGGGTAAGTCCAGCCTGATGATCCGCACCGCCCGCCGCCTGAAGACGCATGGGGTCCACACAGCCATCGTTGATCTGACCAGCATCGGCACCAACGTCACCGTCGATCAGTGGTACCTGAGCCTCTTGAGTCAGCTCAAGCGGAGACTGAGACTCGCGGCGGACGTGGAGGCCTGGTGGCAGGCGCGCGCGTCCGTAGCACACGTGCAGCGCTTCACCGACTTCCTGCGTGACGTGGTCTTGACGGGAATCGAGGGAGACGTCGTCGTCTTCATTGACGAGATCGACTCCACGCTCAATCTCGACTTCAGAGACGATTTCTTCGCCGCTATCCGCGCGATGTACAACGCCCGCGCCGAGGACGCGGAGTTTGAACGGCTGACCTTCGTCTTGCTGGGTGTAGCCTCCCCGACCGACTTGATCAGCGACCACGCCCGCACCCCCTTCAACATCGGCCAGGGAATCGCCCTGGAGGAATTCAGCCAGGCGGACGCTGCCGCGCTGGTAGGGGGCCTGGAAGCCATGTATCCCGGCCAGAGTGAGGCGATCTTTGCCCGCATCTACTACTGGACGGGTGGTCACCCCTACCTGACGCAGAAGCTGTGCCTGGCCGTGGCCGAAGCGGGAGGCGGCCTGTGGACCGACGAGCGGGTAGATGGACTGGTCGAGGAGCTGTTGCTGACGGAAGAGGCGCGCAGCGAATCTAACCTCAAGTTCGTTCAAAGCAACATCCTGAATCATCCCCAACGAGACCAGTTGCTCAGGCTATACAGGAAGGTCCTCAAGGAAGAAGATGCGGGCGTTGAAGACGACGGGCAATCGCCTATTCACAACCAACTCAAGCTCTCCGGGATCGTCCGGGCGGAAGACGGGCGTCTGCGAGTGCGCAACCAGATATACCGCCGCGTCTTTGACTTGGCGTGGGTGAGAGCAAACACCCCGACTAAGTGGACGAACGTCGTCGCAGGCGTTGCAGTCTTCGTAGCCTTGCTGGCACTGGGCACTATCCTCTACAACACTTGGGTGGATATCCAACTAAAAGGCTGCTACGCTGGGTTCCATCAATCGGATGTGTCACGGGAACGGCTGATCCATCTAGCGAGGATATTCAAACTGCGGGGTCTTTTCCAGCCTGTGGACTACGACCATCAAGCCCAGGAGCTTTTTCTCGACGCGTCAAGGGAAGAGCAGTTGGCTCTTTTCGATGTCACTGACGTCAAAGAGGCAGACTTGACAATAGTGGTCAGAGGGCTCTACGTAACACTAGCAGATGTGGACAGCACGAATAGCACCGGCCCCCTTCTTGAAGCAATGACTGAAGCCCTTTATCACATTGGACAGTCGGATGAGGCGAACGAACTCAAGAATGAGATTCAGCACTGGCACAACGGCCGGGAATTCGCCAAGCAGGGACTATACCCCGAGGCAGTTGAAGCGTATGACAGTGCCATAGCGCTCAGTCTCGACAACCCAGCCACGAGGTACGAAAGGGCAAGGGTCTTGACTGAGTTGTCGGCACTTGAACGGGCCTTGAATGATCTCGACCAAGTTGTTCTCATCGCTGGGGGAGCACGAGTCCCTGCATCTATAACTCTACCAGTATCACCTACTCTTCCCACAACGCCATCCTCGACGACAGACTCCGTTGTATCATCAACGCGCGTCGCTGTCTCTCATGCGGACATACCAGCAGCACCAACATCTATCCGTGGCACACTTAACCCTGACACAGGTCTGTCATCGGCTCAGACCGTTGCGACCGTTGTGCCAACGGATACTCCGACGCTCCAACCGGCAACCCAACCTATTCCGATCATTCTGGAGTTTGTGACCTATCGGCAGATTGCGAGAGCGGTGGAGAACCTGATCTACGCCAACCCAAGCTTGGTCTTTGCCCTTATGCAAGCTCCAAGTTCAGAATACGTGAGTCTTCGTGAGGCCGGTTGGGTGACAACGCCCGAAGCTATGTTCTGTAATGGTGATCTGGAGGCATCGGGCGACTTCATATGTTGGACGCACGGTGGCGAACTCGACCAATCCGTCCAATCGGAGATCGCGTACGAAGGTGACTACGCCGGCGTGCTGGGAAACCCTGGCTATCTATGCTGGGGAGGAGTACCTCTGGGAAGTGCCTGGATGTATCAAGCCTTTTCCGTTCCTTCTTGCTCCATTCCAATGCTGTCTTTCAAGTACCGGGTATTCAGCGAAGACATGCTACAAAGTGACAAATGGGACTCGTTCGACGTCTACATAGATGACACGTTAGTTCTCAGGAGTGGGAATACCTCGGAGAGACAAGCAGGCTGCGAGGGTATCCCATGGGATTCAGGTTGGGAACTTTTCCTCTATGATTTGAGCCCCTATAGTGGACAGGATATCCTGCTGTCTTTTCACAACGTGAGCAGAGCCGATTCCTGGTATAACACCTGGGCCTACGTGGATCAAATCGAGATAAGCTGTGAGACTCTCCCCACTCCATTGTCGACGTCGACGTCGACTCCGACCCCAAAGCAGTCGACTCCCAAGTCCACGCCAACCACCACGCCCACATTTACGCCCACTCCGACACTAACTCCCACACTCACCCAGACGCCTAGGGTCGCGACCAACACGTCCGTAGCTCCCTCCTATCCCCCACCTGAGTTGATAGAGGCGAGTGTATTCGGAGGTAGCGTGACCTTCAGGTGGGCCTGGTCCGGAACGCTGGCCGAGGACGAGTGGTTTGCGGTCAGGTTGGGAAAAGCGGGCGAGGAACCTCACAGCGTCGTCTGGGTCAAGGAGCGCGAGTATACAGGTTCAATCAGCGAAGCGGGTGATTACGTCTGGCGGGTTGCCATCTGCCAGGGTGATCCTAGTGATATGGATTGTCGTGTTCTATTGGCCATCAGTGGGCAGCAACAGTTCTGGGCACCTGGTATTGGAGGTGGCAGGCCGTGATTGAACAGGCTTGCTGGTCGTACTGACCCCCGAAAACCAGACAGGTGCGATAGTTCACGTAGAATCCTGACGGAAGGGGGGAAACACGATGGCAAAGCGACGAAAACCCACACCCGAGTTCAAGGTCCAGGTAGCGCTGGAAGAGCTCACCGGCGTCAAGGACAAGGCCGAGATCTACCGCGAGTATCGGCTCTCGCGTTGGCGAGCAGAGTCTCTGGAACGGGTACCTGAGATCTTCGCCACTGAGCGGAGTCGTGGTGACGAGCAAGAGCGGATCTCCGAGATGGAACGGATGATAGGGCACTGATGGAGCTGGAGGCCACCGTACTGGAGTTGCACCCCCATGACGTGCCGGAGATCCTCGCCACGCCCGTGACCGGCAGCAGCGAGAGCTACCTGGACTGGCTGGACAATGCACTTGCTGCCGCGCCGCCGTACAACAGGCGGCGCTGGAGGCAGCGACGAATCCCCAGCCCCGGCTCTTCCAGGCCGGGGCAGCCCAAACAATACACTCGGAGCAAAAACGATGACTTGGCAACTAGACACACAGCACAAACCCAACCACAATAGCTACGCACTCTATTACCACACCGCCTTCGTCACCCTCAAGCGCGAGCCGCTCATCAGCCGCGAGATGGCCGATTTCCTGAAGCAGTTCTTCCAGGACAAGTGCGAGGAATTGGACGTTCATCTACTAGAACAGGGAATCCTGTGCGACCACGTGCACCTGATCCTCAGCCTGCGTCCCACTCACTACATTCCAGAGATAATCAACTTCCTCAAGGGGACCGCGTCTCACGAAGCTAACCACCATCACGGATTCTCCAACATGCTGTACTGGATGCGCGGCTACCGCATCGATACGATCAGCGCCAAGTCGTTGGATCGAGCGAGGAAGTACGTACGCGACCAGTACGAACACCACCCAGACAAAATCCCGGCATAGGCAGCCTTGGAGGAACCGACCAGCCCCGGCTCTTCCAGGCCGGGGCGGCTCCAGCGCCACTCCCCTAAGGCAGGATGGCTCCCTGGTCACCTCGCCGTAGAACAGGCGGCGCTGGACTGACGGACCATCACCAGCCCCGGCTCTTCCAGGCCGGGGCGGCTCCAGCGCCACTCCCCCAGGCCAGGATGGCTCCCTAGCCACGCCGCCGTAGAACAGGCGGCGCTGGACTGACGGACCATCACCAGCCCCGGCTCTTCC
>CAZYSK010000021.1:81596-81707 GCA_964649415.1 uncultured Anaerolineales bacterium | reverse complement strand
TGCTGTGCTGGGGGCACATATGCGGACTGTTCCAGTCCGATGCCGCGGCAGAACAGGCGCGATTGGGAAATCGCGGCTACAGGGTGAATTGCTGTGCTGGGGGCACATATG
>CAZYSK010000021.1:45750-81496 GCA_964649415.1 uncultured Anaerolineales bacterium | reverse complement strand
CGGACTGTTCCAGTCCGATGCCGCGGCAGAACACACGCGATTGGGAAATCGCGGCTACAGGGTGAATTGCTGTGTTGGGATACATCTAGATTTGCCAGGAGTGTGAGTATGTCCACGATGTTGGTCAAGTACGCTGATTTGCTGGTGGCGATGGATGAGCGCCACAGGCGGATTCCTGACGGTGGCCTGTTCGTGCGCGACAACGTCATCGAGCAGGTGGGGCCGACGGCTGAGCTGCCGGCCGATGCAGACCGTGTGATCAACGCGCGGGGGATGATCGTCCTGCCGGGGTTGGTCAACACGCACCATCACCTCTACCAGACGCTGACGCGGGCGGTGCCGGACGCGCAGGACGCCACGTTGTTCCGGTGGCTGAAGACGCTCTATACCGTCTGGGCCGGGCTGACGCCGGAGGCGATCTACACCAGCGCGCTGGTGGGGTTGGGCGAGCTGATGCTCTCCGGATGCACGACCACGTCCGACCACCTGTACATCTATCCCAACGGCTGCCGCATCGACGACGAGATCCGGGCTGCGCAGGAGATCGGCGTCCGCTTCCAGGCCTGCCGGGGCTCGATGAGCCTGGGGGAGAGCCAGGGCGGGCTCCCGCCGGACCGCGTCGTGGAGGATGAGGACTTCATCCTGAGGGACACCCGGCGGGCGATCGAGACCTACCACGACCCGGAGCCCGGCGCGATGGTGCGCATCAGCGTCGCCCCGTGCTCGCCCTTCTCAGTCACGCCGGATCTCATGCGGGAGGCGGCGGCGCTGGCCCGCTCCTACGGCGTGCGGTTGCACACGCACCTGGCGGAGACGCTGGACGAGGAGCGCTTCTGCCTGCGCGAGTTTGGCCACAGGCCGGTGGGCTACGCGGAGGAACTTGGCTGGGTCGGGGACGACGTGTGGCACGTCCACTGCGTACACCTGAACGAGGATGAGGTCGCGCTGTTCGCGCAGACGGGCACGGGCGTGTGCCACTGCCCCAGTTCGAACATGCGGCTGGCGTCCGGCATCGCGCCGGTGCGGGCGTATCTCGACTCGGGGGTCGGGGTGGGGCTGGGGGTAGATGGCTCCGCCAGCAACGACTCCTCGCACCTTTTGGCGGAGGCGCGCATGGCGCTGCTCCTGCAGCGGGTGTCGGGCAACCCGGCGGGGCTTTCGGCGGAGGAGGCGCTGTGGCTGGCGACGCGGGGCGGGGCACAGGTGCTGGGCCGTGACGACATCGGCCAGCTTGCCCCCGGCAAGGCCGCCGATTTCATCGGGCTGCGGTTGGACCGGCTGGCCTACGCGGGGGCGCTCCACGACCCGCTGGCGGCGTTGGTCTTCTGCACACCCCAGCAGGTGGATCTGTCTGTTATCAACGGGCGCGTCGTCATCGAGGATGGGACCCTGTTGACGGTGGACCTGGGGCCGGTGATCGAGCGCCACAACCGCATCGCGCGCCAGTTGGCATCTGGCGATTGACGAACGCGTTTAGACTTCGGACCTGACGCATAGACATGGCGAACGAAGACATGCACGTCCTTGATCTGCTGTGGCGGCGCAAGGCGACCCACGCAATCGCCGGTCGGCCCGTGGAGCCCGAGAAGATCGAGGCGGTACTGGAGGCAGCGCGGCTGGCACCCTCGTGCCGCAACAACCAGCCGTGGCGCTTTCTGATCCTCGACGAGCCGGAGGCCCTGGACAAGGGGCGCGCGACGCTCTCCGAGGGCAACCGCTGGGCTTTGACGGCCCCGCTGCTTGTCGTCGCGTACTCGAGATCCGACCTGGACTGCCGGGCTCGCGACGGGCGGGAGTTCTACATGTTCGATCTTGGACTGGCGGTGGAGAACCTGATGCTGGAGGCGACCGAGCTCGACCTGGTGGCCCGTCCGATGGCCGGGTTCTCCCAGCGGCGGTTGAAGGCCGCCTTCGGCATACCCGGCACGTGCGTGGTGGCGGTCGTGATTGCGATTGGGTACGAGGGGGACGTCTTCACGCTGAACGAGCGGGATCGGAGGAGTTCTTGCGCGCCTCGCCAGCGCAGACCGCTGGCGGAGATGGTGCGTTTCAACCGGCTGGAGTAATGCACGCACGGCGTGTTGCAGCCAATAGCAGGAGTCTGGCAATGAAACAGATCACTAGCGCTACCTTGCTCGTCAAAGGGGGCACCCTGATCACGGATGAGGCGATGGTCGAGGGAGACCTGCTTGTTCAGGGGCAGCGTATCAAGGCGCTCGGACGTGGGCTGCCTGTGGCGGAGGACACGATCGTGGTGGACGCCGAGGGCTGCTACGTCCTCCCCGGCGTGATTGACGCCCATACGCACGTCCAACTGGACACCGGCATCTACCAGACCCCGGACGACTGGTTCACCGGCACGCGGGCGGCTGCCTGCGGGGGCGTCACGACCGTCGTGGACTTCGCCACGCAGTTCACAGGCCAGACGCTGCGCGAGGCGGTGGCGGCGCGGCTGGAGGAGGCCCGGGACGCGGCGATCGACTACGCTTTTCACGTCATGGTCACCGACCTGCCGCCGGGCCGGGAGGGGGAACTGGCCGAGCTGGTGGAACTGGGCACCCCCAGCGTCAAGCTCTACACCACGTACCGCCCCAACTACTATGCCGACGACGCGACGATTCTGCGGCTGATGACGGCCTGCGCCGATCTCGGCCTGCTTCCATTGGTGCATTGCGAGAACGACGATCTGGTCACGGCGCAGACCGAGGCGCTGGTGGGTGCCGGGGAGACCGGCTGGCGGTACCACGGGCGCTCGCGCCCGGCGTTGGCCGAGCAGGAAGCGATCCAGCGGGTGCTGTTCCTGGCCGAGGCCGCCGGCTGCCCCGTCCATATCTGCCACTGCTCCACCGCCCGCTCGGTCGCGCTGGTGGTCGAGGCGCGGGACGCGGGTCAGAGCGCCACCTGCGAGACGTGCCCCCAATACCTGCTGATGAACAATGCCGCGTACGAAGGGCCGGAGCCCTGGCGTTTCATACTCCAGCCGCCGCTGCGCGATGTGGAGGAGCCGGGCAGGCTGTGGGCCCTGGTGGCGGGCGGGGCGGTGGACATGATCATCACGGATCACTGCGACTACACGGCGGTGCAGAAGCGGGCGCAGGACGACTTCACCCAGACGCCGGGTGGTCTTCCGGGGATGGAGACGCTGCTACCGCTGATGTTCACCTACGGTGTGGACGAGGGGCAGGTGACGCTACTCCAACTGGTCGCGCTCCTGTCCACCAACCCGGCCCGGGTCTGGGGAATGTGGCCGCGCAAGGGGGCGCTGCTTCCCGGCTCGGATGCCGACGTGGTCGTGTACGATCCAGAGCCGGTCGGCAAGGTCGCGGCCGAGGCCCTGCACTACGTGGCCGGGTACACGCCGTATGAGGGTGTTCCGGTGCAGGGGCGGGTGAAGGCGACGATCTCGCGGGGGCAGATCATCTACCGGGATGGCCGATTTGTGGGGCGCAAGGGGCGGGGGCGGTTTGTGGAGCGGGAGGCGTGGGCGGCCGCTTGATGTACGAAGACTTCAACGCGGACTATGACCGCTTCGTGGACTGGCAGGCCAGGCTGGCGGCGGAGTTGCCGTTCATCGAGCGGCAGTTGCAGGCCGTGGATGCCCGCCGCGTGCTGGATGCCGCCTGTGGCACGGGGATGCACGCGCTGGCGCTGGCACGGCGGGGATACGCCGTGGCCGGGGCCGATTTGAGCGCGGGCATGATCGAGCGGGCGCGGGCCAACGCGGCCGCCGTCGTGGCGGGCGAGGGGATGCGCGTGCGCTTCGAGGTAGCGGGTTTCGGCGCGTTGGCGCAGGCGTTCGGCGCGGGTGGGTTCGACGCACTGCTGTGCCTGGGCAATTCGCTGCCGCACCTGCTGTCGCCCGAGGCGCTAGCGGAGGCGTTGGACGACTTCGCGGCCTGTCTCCGGCCGGGGGGCCTGCTGCTGGTCCAGAACCGCAACTTCGACGCTGTGCTGGCCGGGGGTGAACGCTGGATGTCGCCCCAGGCCCACCGCGAGGGCGACATGGAGCGGGTCTTCCTGCGTTTCTATGACTTCGAGCCCGACGGCAGGCTGACGTTCAACATGGTGGTGCTGCGACGGCAGGGTGCGCAGGGCTGGGAGCAGCGGGTCAGGTCCACGCGGCTGTGGCCGATGCGGCAGGCAGAACTGATGCCTGCGCTGGAAGCGGCCGGGTTCGGGGAGCTTGCCTGCTGGGGGAACCTGGCGGGCGAGCCATTCGACCTGCGGGATAGCGGGAACCTGGTTGTGGAGGGGAGGAGACGGGGGCACAAGGAGACAAGGGGACAAGGGGACACGGAGACAAGGGGACGCGAGACTCAGTGGGGGGCGTTGGTAGAAATGGGGGTCTTGGATAGGATCAGGTGCTCGAAGAGCGCCGCCAGCGCGATGCCGGCGACGAACATCAGGTAGTCGAGGGGGTCGAAGGTCCGGCCGAAGATGGGAACGCCGAAGTATTGGAGGGTCTCTGTGACTGCGCCCACTCCGAACACGGCGACGCCCCGGACGATGATGGAGCGGGAGACCGGATGGTCGGCGACGCCGAGGACCAGGACCATGGCGAAGGGGAGCAGGACGTCGATCAGGTAGCCGTTGACGAAGACGGGCCATGGGCCGCGGTAGCCGGGGCCTGTCACGAAGTGGAGCCCCCCGACGACCAGGGCTATGGCGACGACGATTGGCTTTCGGGTGAGGGTGAATCGGGTCATTGAATACAGTATAGCGCAAGTTCATCCAAGGGGCAAGCCTCTGCCTACAAGACAGCTTGACGAATGCAGGTATCTCCCTTGACCCAAGACGCTGGAGTGATACAATAGCAATAGAAGATCATTGGACACGGATTGCCACGGATGACCACTGATTATGGGCTTCGGTCTGTGCTTGACGTAACAATTGCGCACTCACAGAGCTAATCGTTCAACAACTTGGATTTTCGGAACTTTTTCAGGCAAGCCCGCGCCAAGTCGGGCGAATAACTGACTGGCGAATCCTTGCGAACTGCTTGCGACCGCGTAGGTTGCAACTCGCTCTTTAACAGATTCAGACGAAATCGGCCATAGATGCTTCCAGCTTTGGAAAAGAGGCATGGGGAACTGGTAAGCGAAAGGGCCAACCAGCCGTATCTGGACGTTGGGGAAAGGGCCGTCTGCGTCAAATTCCAGCAGTTGCCCACTGGCGTTGGTCAGAACCACAGCCGACGTGTTGGCAGCGATGCGGACCTGGGTGCGTACTTGCTGCAAGACGGGCAGAAAGCGGTCTTCCTCGTTGCAGACTTGATCCGCCAACCAGTCAGCGGCCCAGCGGACGAAGTTGGGCCAGAAGACGAGGGCGAATTGAGTCAAGATGCGAATGCCTGCCGGTGAACGGACCCGCAGGCTAGTGAAACTGAAGGTCCCTTTGGCCTGTTTGATGCCCGCTTCCACATCCTGTCGCTGGTGATAGGTTGGAAACAGCTCCTCAATCGGCAACGTCTCGGCATCGCTGAAGGAGATCAGGGTGCTGTACCGGAACGAGTCGCCCACCTTCCAGCGCAGTAGCGTGAGGCGAACGGGATAGGGGCAATCGCCAAAGGTGCGCTGGCCCATATCCAAGGCGTGAGTACGGGGTCCGGCCCGAGTCCAAGGCGCGTCATCCGACACTTCCTTGAGCAATGCGTTGGTGACCTTGCCGTTGTGACCGATAGTGTAGAGATCGTAGCCTGACTCGATCAGATTCGTCACGTTTGCCGAATCGCCGAACCCACCATCTAGCAACCAGCGGATACGCACTGGGTTAGGGTTGGTCGCGTTATCAACTTCCAACTGCGCCAAGCGGTTCAAGAGGCAATCTCGTTCAGTCGTGAGAGTCCGCAACCGCTCCTGGTGGGTGCGAAGGGCGCGTCGAGCTCGGCTTTCTAGCGCCAGGGCAGAGGCAAGCTGTTGTTTCCAACTTGCTTCTTGGTTACGGGCCTGAGCTAGCTTCGAGTGGGGACGTACCGGCTTGTCGGTGTAGCATTGTTCCAGTTCGGCCAACTGCGGCTTGAGGGTCTGCAACTGGTGGCCCAAACGGAGTTGGCGCTCGATTTGCTGACGAATGATCGTCTGCTGTTTTTCGATCCAGCGCTTCTTTTGTGCCATCTTGGCTTCTATCGCCGCAATCCGTTGCGCCATCTTTTCTGTGCGACGCTGAGGAAGACAACCCGTACGTGTTTCTGCGGCTTCTACTATCTCCGTCAGGCACGCGCCGGATACTGTGCTCCCGGGATGAAGAAAAGCAGCTAGATGAATGCGGTGACGTGTTCCTTTCATCGAGACCAAGACGGCCTGATGCCCTTTTTCCAACTGGTTGGCCATATACCCGAACGTTGCGTCGGGAGGATAGGTCGTGCTGTAGGCGCTGACAGGCCGCCCGGTCAGATCCCCACACCACGTCAGGCACTCCTGATGGCAGAGAGCGTCTTGTACCTCGTGACGGATATATGGCTGTATGACGGCCTCTAATTCGGCTTGCACTTGGGTCACATCTACTTCTTCCAATTCATACAGAAAGCGACTCACGTTGGTATAGTGACCAAAACGGACGTCCCAGGCATCTTGAATGGCTTGGTCTTTGGCCAACGGATGTCTCCCTTTGTTGATGTCCTGCAAGTATTCGTAGCCAGCCAACGAGGCCAGCCCGAGTTCTAGCACCAGGTCACTGCCAGGTATCGCATCTTTGTGCCGCTGGATTGTCAACGCAGATCGCAATCGCTGACTTAGTTTCATATGACGCGAGAATCGTCCCCACGGCACCAACATCGCGTGGTGGGTCAGCTGGCACGTCGTTTCGATCCGGTTTTCGTCCGTCAAGCCCATCCCGATCCTCCTTCGATTCCTGGTGAATCGATTGTAGGGGGATTCGGGTTGGTGGAAAGTTGTCAAAATCCGAGTTTACGAACGACTATGCGCCTGAGTGCGCAATGGCTACGCTGAGTCTGGGCAGAAGCCAAGAAACCAGGTTTTTCTCTGTCGGATCGTTGGTTCGGACAGTGTGTGTGACGCGCATGATGATCTCTGCCGCAGGACAGGACCAAAAAACCTGGTTTCGGCTGGTGTGAATCCGTGTCCGAATAGGAGGGGCACTAGATGGAGCTTAGTGGTGTGGATCTGAAGCGCTTCTTGCCCGTCGCACGGGGCGACGAGCCGGCCGGGCTGGCGCTGCGCAACGGGCGCGTGGTCAACGTGTTCACAGGCGAGATTATCGAGGCGGACGTCGCCATTGCCGGGGGCACGATCGTCGGGGTGGGGGACGGATACGAGGCTGAGGAGGAGGTGGACCTGGGGGGGCGTTACGTCTGCCCGGGCCTGATTGACGCCCATGTGCACGTCGAATCCTCCATGGTCACCCCACCGCAGTTTGCCCGGGCCGTCGTGCCGCGCGGCACCACGACCGCCGTCACCGACCCGCACGAGATTGCCAACGTGGCCGGGGCGGCGGGCGTGCGCTACATGTTGGCGGTCTCGCAAGGGCTGCCGCTGACTGTGTGCGTCAATCTGCCCTCATGCGTCCCGGCGACGCACATGGGGACGGCCGGGGCGAGCCTGGAGGCCGATGACCTCCTGGCGCTGGCCGACCTGCCGCGCGTGACCGGGCTGGCGGAGTTCATGAACGTGCCGGGTGCCGTGCTGGGGCTGCCCGGCGCGCTGGACAAGCTCACGGCCTTCCAGGGCCGGGTGATCGACGGCCATGCCCCCGGCAACACCGGCAAGTGGCTGCAGGCGTACGTGGGTGCCGGGCCTGGCTCGGATCACGAGAGCACGACGGCCGACGAGATGCTGGAGAAGCTGCGGCTGGGGATGGTGGTGTTCATTCGAGAGGCGACGGCTGCACAGAACCTGCGCGCGCTCGTGCCCGCCGTCACGCTCCAGAACAGCCGGCGCTGCGCGTTCTGCACCGACGACCGGCACCCGGCGGACCTGCTGGACGAGGGACACCTGGATCACCTGATCCGGCTGGCCGTGGCGGAGGGACTGGATCCGGTCACGGCTATCCAGATGGCGACGCTTAACGCGGCCGAGTGGTTCCGTCTGCGCGACCGGGGGGCGATCGCGCCGGGCAAGCGGGCCGACCTGGTCGTGTTCTCCAACCTCAAGGATTTCCACGCCGAGATGGTGTTCGCGGGTGGGGCGCTGGTCGCGCAGGACGGAGCGCCTGTCGATGAGTGGCCTGTGCCGGAGGTGGACGACGCCCACGTGCGCGACACGGTGCACGTGGCGTGGGACCAGCTCAGCCTGGACGTCCCGGCCGAGGGAGAGCGGATACGCGTGATCGGCGTCGTGCCGGACCAGGTCATCACCGAGCGCCTGGTCGAGACCGCCACGGTGGCCGACGGGTTGGCGGTGGCCGACGTGGAAAGGGACCTGCTCAAGATTGCCGTGATCGAGCGCCACCGGGGGACGGGAAACGTAGGGCTGGGCTTCGTGCGCGGGCTGGGGCTTCGGCGCGGCGCGATTGCCGGGAGCGTGGGCCACGACGCGCACAACCTGACCGTGGCCGGATGCGACGACGTGTCGATGCAGACGGCCGCGCGCGCGGTGGGGGAACTGGGCGGCGGGCTGGTGGCCGCTGCCGGGGAGGAGGTCCTGGGCTCCGTGCCGCTGCCCATCGCGGGCCTGATGTCGGACCAGCCGGTCGAGACCGTGCGCCGGCAGATGGATGCACTGGTTGGGGTGTCCCGGGAACTGGGCTCGCCGCTGCACGACCCGTTTATGACACTGGGCTTCCTGGCGTTGGAGGTGATCCCGACGTTGAAGCTGACTGACCAGGGGCTGGTGGACGTGGACAAGTTCGACTTCGTACCGCTGTTTGTTGAGTAAGGCGTTTCTTTAACGCAGAGACGCAAGAGCCGCGGAGAGCGCAGAGAAAGACGGAAATGAGATGGCTCCACGGGTGATCGCGTTGGGGGAGTTGCTGGTCGAGGTGATGCGGACGGATGTGGATCAGCCGCTCTCGCAGCCGGGCGCGTTCGTGGGGCCTTTTCCGAGCGGGGCGCCGGCCATATTCATTGACGCCGTCGCGCGCCTGGGCGCATCGGCGGGCTTCATCGGCGTGGTCGGGGCCGACGATTTCGGCGACTGCGTCGTGGGCCGCCTGCGCGACGACGGCGTGGACACGCGCCGCATTCGCGTCGCCCCTGGCTACACGACCGGTATCGCCTTCGTCTCCTACCGCAGCGACGGGGGCCGCAAGTTCGTCTTTCACCTGCCACAGTCGGCGGCCGCGCTGCTGGGCCCCGACGACGTGGCAGCGGACTACGTGGCCGGGGCGGACTTCGTGCACGTGACCGGGTCGGCGCTATCCATCAGCGAGAGCGCGCGCAGGGCTTGCTACGAGGCGGTCCGGGTGTGCAAGGCCGCCGGCGGGCGGGTCAGCTTTGACCCTAACATTCGCCCGGAGTTGCTGGGGATCGACAAGGTGCGTGAAATCTGCCAGCCGGTGATTGATCGGTGCGACGTCCTGCTCCCCAGCGGCCCGGAGGTGAGCATGCTGACCGGCGACACCGACGAGGAGCGCGCCTGCCGCGCGCTGGTGGCGCGGGGCATTCCCCTCGTGGCCCTCAAGCGTGGGGAGAGGGGATCGCTCGTGTTCACCGGCGACGGGGCCATTGAGGTGCCCTCTATGCCGGTGACGGAGGTGGACCCGACCGGTGCTGGCGACTGCTATGGCGGCGCGTTCGTGGTTGGCCTGCTGGAGGGGTGGGATCTGTCCAAGGTGGCCCGCTTCGCCAACGTCGTTGGCGCGCTGGCGGTGACGCGCAAGGGACCCATGGAGGGCGCTCCCTGGCGGGATGACGTGCTGGCGCGGATGTGAGGGAGGCACGCGATGCGCGATGAGCCTGGGAAACCAACGGATCGGCGCGGGCGTCGCCGCCGGGAGCAGCGGCGGCTGTTCTGGATCGTGGCGGCCTTCCTGGTCGTGGTCGGCGCGGTCGTCATTGCCCTGGTCTACGGGCCATCGGCCGCCGGGTTGGGGGCGGTGTGCCTGTTGAGCGGCGCCGGCGTCTTGGGCCTGCTGTGGCTCGTCCTGCGCCTCTTCGAGCGCCTTGGGGAAAGCTAGATCAAGACCTGCGAAGGCCTGATAGGTCGGAAGTCGAGTGTTCCCGACCGCTGCGGTCGGCATCGGCTCGGCGACATTCGTTCAAGAACCCGTCAGGTCTCCCCGCGGGTCTTTAAGGAGCCTGTGATGAAACGTGACGAACTGATTACGTATCTCGATGATTATCTGCGCGTCAGGGAGATCGAGGACGCCTCGCAGAACGGCCTCCAGGTGGAGGGGCCGGAGGAGGTATCGGATGTGGCCTTCGCCGTCGATGCCTGCCAGGCCAGCTTCGAGCGGGCGGTCGCGGCAGGCGTGCAACTCCTCGTCGTGCACCATGGTCTGTTCTGGGACAAGCCCATCCGGTTGGTGGGGCCATGGTTCCGCCGGGTGCGGGCGCTGATCGCGGGCGGGTGTGGCCTGTACGCGGCACACCTGCCATTGGACGTCCACCAGGTGGTGGGCAACAACGCCGAACTGGCGCGCCTGTTGGAACTGGAGCGGACCCACAGCTTCGGTGAGTATCACGGCACCACGATCGGCCTCGGCGGGGTGCTCGACCCGCCTGTCCCGTTGAGGACGCTGGCCGAACGGCTGGAGCGAGCCACCGGTGCGCCTTGTCTGCGCGTTCTGGAGGGCGGCCCGGAGCGGGCGTCGCGCGTGGGCTGTATCTCGGGTGGGGCGGCCTCCATGATAGACCAGGTCGCCAAGGCCGGTTTCGACACGTTCGTCACCGGCGAGACGAGCCACGGCCGCTATCACGAAGCCGCCGAATATGGCCTCAACGTGATCTACGGCGGCCACTATGCCACCGAGACGCTGGGTGTGAAGGCACTGGCCCGTCACCTGGAGGCGACGTTCGGGCTGGAGACGACCTTTCTGGACATCCCCACGGGGCTGTAGCGGCATAGTCTGGGGGGCAAGAGACCTGACAGGTTTCCGAGTGCGGCCTTCGGGTTGCGAAAGCGCGAGTTTGTGCTATCATCTAGGCATACCCCACTGGGAGGAGGTGATGCGTTCGCGGATGCGTGTGCAAGCTAGCTTGGCGCGTGTGCGGCCAAGCGCAATTTCGTGTCGTGTGTTTCCACTGTTGCATATGTCGCGTATTTCCACTGTTACATAGAAGGAGAAGAAGCATGAGCATTCACAAGCGTCTATGGGGCATCATGGGTATCCTCGTCGTCGCCGCCCTGGTGTTGGCCGCTTGCCAGCCGGCACCGACTCCTACTGAGGAACCGACGGAGGAACCGGTTGAGGAGCCCGAGGAGTTTGTATTCGGCTTGATCCTGGTGGGGCCGTACAACGATCACGGCTGGAGCGAGGCCCACTACACCGCGGCTGAATACGTCACGGAGAAGATCCCGAACACGCGCTTCGTCTATCTGGACAAGCTGAACGCCGCCGATAGGCCGGAGACCACGACGGAACAGGCGGTGGATGACATGGTCGCCCAAGGGGCCAAGATGGTCTTCACGACGTCCGATGACTTCAAGGAGGACACCGACCTGGTGGCGGAGAAGTATCCGGACGTGACCTTCATCCATATATCCGGCGATCACGTCTTGACCGGCGATGCCCCGCCCAACGTGGACAATTACATGGGCAAGATGCCGTATGGCAAGATGATCGCCGGCTGCGCCGCTGCGATGGCGACCGAGAGCGGCACGATCGGATACGTGGGGCCGCTGATCAACGACGAGACACGCCGCCTGGCCTCGTCCGTCTACCTGGGCGCGCGTTACTGCTACGAGAACTACCGGGGGAAGGATCCCGACGATCTGCGCTTCATCGTCACCTGGATCGGCTTCTGGTTCAACATCCCCGGCGTCACGCTCGACCCCACCGAGGTCTCCAACGACCTGCTGAACGAGGGGGCGGACGTCCTGCTCTCCGGCATTGACACCACTGAGGCCATCGTCGTCGCCGGGCAGCGTGCCGAACAGGGGGAGCGGGTATTCGCCGTCCCGTACGACTACGAAGGGTCCTGCGACGAGGCTCCTGAGATCTGCCTGGGCGTGCCGTACTTCAACTGGGGCCCGGCGTACGTGGAGCGTATCGAGGCGGTGATGGACGGGACGTGGGAACCGCAGTTCGTCTGGGAAGCCCCGGACTGGAGCGACATCAACAACCGGGACACCAGCCCGGTCGGTTACGTCGATGGGCCGGCCCTCACCGACGAATGGTCCGCCAGCGTGGGTGAGTTCATCGCCGGGCTTGCGGACGGGTCGATCGACCTGTTCGTCGGGCCGCTGAACTACCAGGATGGCACGGCGTTCCTGGCCGATGGCGAGGAAGCGAGCGACGAGCAGATCTGGTATATGTCGCAACTGCTGGAGGGGATGGAAGGTCCCAGCGAATAGGCAAGCGATTTGAGGATAGAGCGTGCCAGGCACCCGAGGGGTGCCTGGCACCTCATTGCTGAGGGGAGGGCGCGAGGACCGCGCCCCTACAGGAGGGGTGCGGTCCCTGCGCCCCGATAGGCGATGTCATCGGGCGTGTTGGCATGAGAGTTGAGCTTGTTGAGATCAAGAAGTACTTCGGCTCCGTCCGGGCCAACGACGGCATCTCTATGACTCTGGAGCCCGGCGTGATCCACGGCTTGCTGGGCGAGAACGGCGCTGGCAAGACGACGCTGATGAAGTGCCTCTCCGGCTACCTGATCCGCGACGGCGGGACGATTCGGGTGGACGGGGAGCCGGTCTCTTTCGCATCTCCCGATGAAGCCATCCGGCGGGGGATCGGCATGCTGCATCAGGATCCGCTGGATTTTCCCCAGATGCGCGTGCTGGACAACTTCCTGCTGGCGTTTGACCGTCGCATGCTGCCTGACCGGCGGCGGGGGCGGGCGATGCTGCGCGAGATCGGCAATCGCTTCCAGTTCGACCTGGACCCCGACGCCGAGGTCACGGGCCTGAGCATCGGGGAGCGGCAGCAGTTGGAGATCCTGCGCCTGCTGGCCTTGGACGCGCAGGTGATCATCCTGGACGAACCCTCCACTGGCATCTCGGCCCCGCAGAAGGTGCGGCTGTTCGAGACCTTGCGCCGTCTGGCCGAGGAGGAACGTCGCTCGGTGGTGTACGTCTCCCACAAGCTGGAGGAGGTCGAGGATCTGTGCCACCGGGTGACGGTCCTACGGCGGGGCGAAGTCACCGGCGGGGTGGATATGCCGTATCCTGTGAACCGGCTGGTGCAGATGATGTTCGGGCGCAACCTGCCGCCGACCGAGTGCCCGATTGTCGAGCTGGGGCCGGTGGCGCTGCGGCTCGATGGCGTAGCCGTTCCCTCGTACCGGCTGACGCTGGAGGGCGTGGACTTCGAGGTGCGCGCAGGCGAGGTGATCGGCCTGGCCGGGTTGGAGGGCAGCGGCCAGCGTCTCTTCTTGCGGGCCTGCGCGGGACTGGAGCGGGTGACGTCGGGGCACATCCTGCTGGATGGGCAGGACTTCACCGGCAGCGCCTACCGCCGTTTCCTGGGAGCGGGCGTCGCCTACAGCCCTGCCGGGCGGCTGGAGGAGGGGTTGGTGAGCGGGCTGACGTTGACCGAGCACTTCGCGCTGGTCGACCGTCGCGGCCCCTTCTTCGTCGATTGGGAGGCTGCCCGAAAGCGGGCCGACGAGCGCGTCCGTCACTTCAGCGTCGTCGGCCAACCGGAGAGCATGATAGAGGCCCTGTCCGGCGGCAACCAGCAGCGTGTGCAGTTGGCGCTGCTGCCGCACGGGCTGAGGTTGCTGCTCATGGAGCACCCGACGCGGGGGCTGGACGTCGAGTCGGCGAACTGGGTCTGGCAGCAGTTGCTGGCCCGGCGGGAGGAGGGGACGGCCATCGTGTTCATCTCGGCCGATCTGGACGAGCTCCTGGAGCGCTCGGACCGCATCGTCGTTTTCTATGGTGGGCGTATGATCGCACCGGTGCGGGCGTGCGACACGACCGTGGAGCAACTGGGGTATATGATCGCGGGGAAAGAGGGTGCGCGAGAGGTATCGCGCGGCGGGCCGCAGTGATATGCCATGCGGCCAGGATGGCCGCGGTCCGGAGCTGAGCAGGTTGCAATGAATGGCAAATCGAGACTGATCAACATCCTTCTATCGCTGGCTCCTATTCTCCTGGCGCTTCTGTTCACCACGCTGATCCTGATCGCGGTCGGCGCGCCGCCGTGGGAGGCGTATCGCAATATCCTGTCGGGAGCGTTTGAGAGCCCGGAGAAGATCGCCGACGTCGTCGCTGCATGTGTGCCCTTGATTCTGTGCGGCGTGGGGATGAGCATCACGTTCACGGCGGGGCAGTGGAACGTAGGCGTGGAGGGGCAGATTATCCTGGGGGCGGTTTTCGCCACCTGGGTGGCGCGCAGCCTGCCCTGGCCGCAGGTACCGGTGTTGACGCTCATGGTCCTGGCGGGGATGTTGGGTGGGGCGCTTTGGGGCATGGCGGCGGGCCTGCTCAAGGTGTACGGCAAGGTGCACGAGATTTTCGGGGGCCTGGGCCTGAACTACGTGGCGCAGGGGCTGGCGATTTGGCTCATCTTCAATCCCTGGAAGCCGGCTGACGGCGCGACGATGAGCGGCACCGACCCCTTCCCTGACCCGGCCTGGATGCCGCGCCTGGGCAACCTGCGGGTCGCGCCGCTGGCGGTGATCCTGGCCCTGGTGGCGGTGGCGATGGCCTATTTCCTGCTGCGCGGGACGCGCTGGGGGTTGGAGCTGAAAGCGTTGGGGAAGAGCTTCCGCTCGGCCTTCATGTTGGGCGTGCCCTCCACGCCCCGCCTGCTCACGGCCTTCTCCGTGTGTGGAGCGCTGGCCGGGCTGGCCGGCGCGATTCGCTGCTCGGCGCGCTACGGGCGGATGATCCCGGAGATCTCCGGCGGGCAGGGCTACCTGGGGCTCTTGGTCGCGCTCCTGGCGAGCTACCAACCGCAGTGGGTGCCCCTTATCGCCCTGTTCTTCGCCGCCGTGGGCGTCGGCAGTCCCCGGCTGGAGCTCAACATGCACCTGGATTCTTCGCTGGGGGGCGTGCTGGAGGCCTCGGTGGTGCTGGCGGTGATGATCGTGGGCGGCCTGCGGGCGCTCCTGGCGCGGCGACAGGCCCGCCTGGGCGCGGGGGAGGCAAGCTGATGGACGGTGGCTTCCTGATCCAGACTCTCTCCTCCCTTGTGGCCGCCGCGACGCCGGTGGTGTTCGCGTCCATCGGCGAGACGGTTTCGGAGAAGAGCGGGGTTATCAATCTCTCGCTGGATGGCTCTATCGCACTCTCGGCCATGGCGGGCTTCGCTGTGGCCTTCACCACCGGCAGCGCGGCGCTGGGTGTCCTGGCCGGCATGGCAGTGGGCGCATTGATCGCGCTTGTCATCGCCTTCGCCAGTATCACGCTGCGCCAGGAACAGGTGGCTGTCGGATTCGTGCTGACGATGTTGTGCACGGAGCTGGCGGATTTCCTGGGCAATCCCTTCGTCCGCAAGCCCGGCCCATCGGTTCCCCACGCGCCGATTCCCTATCTCTCGGACATCCCGGTTCTGGGGCCGATCCTGTTCGACCACAACCTGCTCGTCTACCTGAGTATGGTGTCCGTGGTGGTCGCCTGGTGGTGGATGTACAAGACCCAGCCAGGGCTGAAGCTGCAAGGTGTGGGGGAGCGGCCGGAGTCGGCCTTCGCCCGAGGGGTGGACGTCGACCGGCTGCGCTACGTCTACACGGTGGTCGGTGGTGCACTGGTGGGGCTGGCGGGGGCCTCGTATTCGTTGAGCATCAAGCTGGGCTGGAGCCATCGTCACACGTACGGCATCGGCTGGATCGCGCTGGCGATCGTCATATTCGGCGGGTGGAACCCGTGGCGGGTGGCGGCGGGGTCGTATCTCTTCGGCCTGCTCAAGGCGCTGGGGAGCATCCTGCAGCGCAACCCGGCCTTCGCCAACGTGCCGACGCAGATCTTCTCCTCCGCACCGTTCGCGCTGATGATCTTCGCGCTGCTGCTGCTGAGCAGCGAGGGTGTGGATCGCCTGTTGGCGCTCTTGCCCACGCGCCTGGCACGGCGCATCGACCGGACCATCCGCGGGCGGTCGCCAGGAGGGCTGGGCAGGCCGTTTGTGCAGGAGTAGGGGGTAGGGCATGCGGGCAGGGATGCCCGCGGTCCGGTGTGGAGGCGAGCATGCGGGCAGGATGCCCGCGGTCCGGTGGGCGGGGGCAGGCATGCGGGCAGGATGCCCGCGGTCCGAGGAGGGGAGGGGGGATGGCTGATCTTGCGGTTGAGGTGTGTGGGCTTCGCTTTCCTAACCCGGTGATGCCCGCTGCGGGGCCGCCGGGGTGGAACGGGGAGGCGATGCGGGCGTGCGCCGAGGGTGGGGCGGGGGGCATCGTCTCCAAGACGGTGTCGGTGCGGCCTGCCGTGGTGCCCACGCCGAACATGGCCCAGGTCTCCGGCGGCTTCCTGAACACGGAGCTGTGGTCGGAGCTGCCGGTGGAGCAGTTCATCGAGCGCGAGTACCCGGTGGCCAGGGAGGCGGGCGTGCCGCTGCTCATCAGCCTGGGCTACACGGCCGAGGAGATCGCGGCGCTAGCGCCCCGGGTGCGCCCCTTCGCCGACGCGCTGGAGCTATCCACCCACTACATCGGCGACGACCCGACGCCGATGATGCAGGCCATCCGCGCCGCCAAGGACGCGGTGGACGTGCCGGTCTTCGTCAAGCTGAGCCCCTTCCGGGATATGCGGGCGGCAGCACAGGCGGCGGCCGAGGCGGGCGCGGACGGCATCGTGGCCGTCAACTCCTTCGGGCCGTGCCTGGGGGTGGACGTGGAGAGCGGGCGGCTGCTCATGGGCAGCCAGGAGGGCTATGGGTGGCTCTCCGGCCCGGCGCTGAAGCCGCTGGCGCTGCGCTGCGTCTTCGACGTGGCGCGGGCGGTGGACCTGCCGATTATCGGCGTGGGCGGTGTCAGTAAGGGCACGGACGCGATCGAGTTCTTCATGGCCGGCGCGGCGGCTGTGGGGGTGTGCACCGCGGCCATCCTCAAGGGGCCGGCGGTGTTCGGCAAGATCGCCCGCCAGATTGGGGCGTGGCTGGACGGGCATGGCTACGGCTCGGTGGCGGACGTCCAGGGGCTTGCGATCCGCCGCTGGGAGGAGCGGGACTTCCGCACGGTCCACGTGCCGCCCGATTTGGACGTGGACGCGTGCACCGGCTGCGGCCTGTGCGAGACTAGCTGCGTCTACGACGCGATCCACGTGGTGGACGGGAAGGCCGTGCTCACGCCGGAAGCGTGCTGTGGCTGCGGGCTGTGTGTCACGCGCTGCCCCGTGCGCGCTTTGGCAATCACCTGAGCCCAGGCATTCTGTGTTGATCGTTACTGCTGAGCCAAGGTGGGACGCACTTGGTTTTTGTTCGAGAATTCGACTTCCAGGACTTACGGACGCTGTCTTCGAGCCAAGAAGTGCGTCCCACCTGAGTAATAACTGTTGATCTAGGACCAAGGGGAGCATCCGCTATGAACAAGCAACGCAACTCCCGGATGTGTTTCGTGTGTGGCCTCCAGAACCCGGTCGGGCTGAAGCTGGCGTTCTACGAGGACACCGAGGCCGAGCAGGTGCGGGCCGAGATCAGCGTGCCGGACGAGTACCAAGGCTACCCCGGCGTGGTCCACGGGGGCATCGTGTCCGCTATCCTGGACGAGGTCTCGGGGCGGGCGGTACTGCTGCACGGATCAGACGACGCGTTGATGGCGACGCTGCGGCTCACTGTGCGTTACCGCCGCCCGACGCCGACGGAGACCCCGTTGACGGCGGTGGGGTGGGTGGAACGCATGAGCGGCATGGGCGCGCGGGTGGCGGGCGAGATCCGCCTTCCGGACGGCACAGTGACGGCCGAGTGCGAGGGCGTCGTGGCGAACGTGCCGGAGGAGTTCGGCGAGCGATGGGAGGCGGAGAAGCCGTATTGGCGGGTGTACGAATAGCGGGCTATTAGGTGGAAGGGGCGTTTTCAACGCAGAGACGCAAGGGCGCAGAGGCGCAGGGACACTTGTCGGGTGCAAATCGAAGGCCCCGGCTCTATGAGCCGGGGCTTTTCGTGTTGCTGCTGCCCTTTGAAACCAGGTTTTTTTCCGGAAAACCTGGTTTCTTCTTGCGCGGATGGGTGCTACGCTGACTCTGTGTGCAAGAGCCTAAGCTCGTAACCCAGGGCGACTGCGCCGGCCCTATTCGACACATTCAGTTTGGCCAGGATGTGGCTGACGTGATTCTTGGCCGTGCTCGCGGCGATATTCAGCGCCGCTGCGATCTCCCTGTCCGTCTTGCCCTTGGCCAGCAAGGCCAGTACTTCCAACTCGCGTCCGGTGAGCTCCTCTACAGGAGCTTCCGGGGTTGGGGGGGCAGGTGGGGGCGGCAGTTTGTGGACGCCGCGGATCTCGTTGACCAGTTGTTGCTTGGGGATTTCCTTTGGGATAGCAGCCAAAGCACCGGCAGCTTTTGCCAACTCGATAAGGTGCGGGTAGACGGTGATGGCGACGATCTTCGTCTCAGGGACCTCGCTGGTGAGACGGCGAATTGCCTCGATACCTGCCTTCTCGTCTGTGAACCACTTTAGATCAAGCAGCAAGACATCGGGGTGCAGTTCGTGCACTTTCTGCACGGCTTCGCTAATGGAAGCTCCCTCGCCGATGACTTCAATATCCTCCTCCTTTGTCAGGATGCGCCTCATCCCCTCCCGAGCGATATCGGTGTCGTCTGCCACCAGGACTCGGATGATTCCAGCCACTTCTTCACCTCCTTTGATGTGGGACTGATTATATGTATGAATGGGTTGTTGCTTGGCTATCATCACGTGCAAACTAGCCGGCCTTAGCAAGATTGACCGTTGCGCAGACAGTCGTTCCTCTGCCTGGCGCGGAATCAAGCGCCAACCTCCCTCCCATCTGGTGTAACGTGTCGCGAAGCCGCCGCAGGCCCCATTTGTGCCGCTGGGTCAGGACCTCCTCTACGCCGAACCCCACGCCATCGTCGCATACACAGAGCCTGGCCAGACTATCGGTTCGTTCGACCATGACGTCGATCCGGATGCCGGGGTTCTCCATAACGCCGGAATGCTTGACCGCGTTGTCCATCGCCTCCTGTCCAACCCGGTAGAGTATACCCTCGGTTTCCGGAGGTAGCGGCTCCCACGCGTCCCCGTGTACCTGGATGCAGCCATGCCCGATCAGGTCTGCCCGTTTCTTCAGTGCGGCGAGTAAACCTTCTCGCTCCAAGGTGGGGTCGCGCAGGTCTTCGAGTATGTAGCGCAGATCGGTGGAGGTACGCGTGCGCGCCAATTGCAACCTCGTCAGAGCGTGGCGCGCCTCGTCCAGATTGCCGCGGTTGATCTCGTCGGAGAGGATCTCGGCCTCCCATCGTACGCCGGTGGCGAGCATATTTATCGCCTCGTGGAGGTCGGCCTCGAGGCGCTTTCGCTCGGCACGAATCGCCTCGTCGCGGACCCTGTCTACATCCGTGACGCGCTCAATCCCGGCTGCCGCGTCGGTAGCCAGTGTGTACAGCAATTCCTCGTCCAATTCCGAGAAGCCACCGGCGACGTCTGTATCCCGCGCCACCAGAACGCCGACGAGCCGTCCGTCAGGCAGACACATAGGCGCCGTGAGCAGACTGTGAGTGGCCCTGGGGTCGGAATCCCACCCCGGCTCTCTCCCGAGGTCCTCGTTCGAGGGTGGATGCCGTGAGATATCGTCTCCAATCAGGCGGATCGGCCGGCACGTCTGGGCAGTGCGAACGATCGGCCCGCGCTGGGCACCGGTGGTGTTGCTGATCTCCAGGCTATGGCTGCCTCCCGATGGCCCGGTCGTAGCCACGAGATTGAGATAGCGTTCGTGGTCACCCGCTTCGGCGGCCAGGAACATGGAGCAATCTCGCGCTGACAGGAGTCTGGCACCTGCGTTGACGACGAACTCGTACAGACCTTCCAGGCTGGTATGCCGCGCCAGGTTGTTCGTCACGCTGGACAAGTATTCGTGCAGGCGCGTCTCTCGCCGCTTGGCGTCGGTGATGTCGGTATAGACGGCCAACACGCCCTTGAACACCCTGTCTTCCTCCAGAGGCTTGGCACTGACGAGCACAGGCACTCGCCGTCCGTCCTTGGCCAGCATCACCGTTTCGTACTGGCTGGCGATACCTCGGCGTCGTCTGGCGTTTTCTTCCGCGACCTTATCTCTCTCCTCTGGAGCCACGGTGATCCCACAAGGCTGGCCGATCAGCTCCTCAGCGGAATAGCCCAGCAGTTGCGTGGTTTTCGGATTGATGAAGGTGATCTGGCCCACTTCGTCCTCGATGATGATCCCCTCCTCCAGGCTTTGCACGATGTCCTGGTTGAAGGCTCGTAGCCTATCGGTCTCCTCGTACAGCCGTGCGTTCGCGATGGCAATGGCCGCACTCGACGCCAGTGATTCCAGGAAGTCCAGGTCCGCTTCCTCGAAGCAACCTGCCTCCGTGTCCATCACCTGGAGCACGCCAATCACATCATCCTTGACCCGCAGTGGGGTGAGAAGCGTGGACCTTATCCCAATTCCAGTTTTGTCGGCCACGCCTCTGAAGTGGCGATCGTCCAGCGGTGCGTCCGGCACGACCAGGCTCCTGCCGGTGCGAATCGCCCAGCCGACGAACCCTTCCCCTGGCCGCAGTCGCCAGTCACGCACGATCTCGCACTTCTGGCCGGTGGCATGCCGGCAGACAATGTCCTGCGTCTCCTGATCGACCAGCCAGACCGACGTGGCGGTCACGTTCATGAGACAACGCAACTGATCCAAGAGCGTGGTCAGCAGTTCATCGAGTTCGAGGGTCGAGCCGAGCGCCTGCCCTACCTGGTTCAGTAGGGCCAGTTCCTGGTTACGTCGCCGGATTTCGTCCCTCATGTGCCTGCGCTGGGTGATGTCTCTGGAGATGCCAAACGTGCCGACAACGCGCCCTTTCTCATCGCATAGGGGCATCTTGGTTGTTATCACCCAGGTCACGTGACCGTCACGCCACGTCTCTTTCTCCTCCTTGCTCAGCTGAGGCTGGCCGGTTCGCATCACCACTTGCTCGTCGTCGTATGCCTGCTGAGCATGTTCCTGCGTGAAGAAGTCGAAGTCCGTCATGCCTATCGCCTGGGAGGGTTCGTCAAGACCGAACCAACGGGCAAGGGACCGGTTGATCTTGATGAAACGGCTCTCGGAATCCTTGAAGTAGGTGTTGTAGGGCACGTTGTCCATGAACGTCTGCCACAGGTGCTGCTCCCTGGCCAGCATCTCTTCCATTCGCTTGCGCTCGATGATCTCTTCCTGAGCCTGCTCGAACAGGCGGGCGTTTTGGATGGCGATAGCCGCCACGCTGGCCAGGATCTCCAGGGCTTGAATGGTGTCGAGGGAGGGCAACTGTCGATCCTTGGGGTCGTTGACGAAGACGTACCCCAGGACCTCTTCCCTCTGTGTCTGAATAGTCACGATTAGCCTGTCGTCCTGGTGCCACTCTCCGGGTCGACGCTGGCCCAGGTCTGGGCTGAAGCCGTATGGCCCTAGACCGACAGATGGGGGACGGCGATCGTGCCTGACGAAGTGTGACCGGCTGATGCGGAAATCGTCCTGGAGCAGGGGCTTTAGTTCCTCGCGTGAGACGCCCTCGCCCATCAGCCTGCGCGCGGCGTCATCAGGTACTCCTGATACACCCGCAACCGTGACCCGATCGGTGGTCCCCTTCAGCAGGCCGACGAGCGCCATGCCGTAGCCACAGCACTCGCACGCGGCGCTGGCGATGGCCTCCAGCAGTGCCTGGCGCGGCTGATCCAGGTGGAAGGAGAGGCTGGCTTCCAAGACGTTGGCTATCTGCTCCCGCTGCCGCGTCCGGCTGCCAAAGAGCTCGGCGTTGGCGATGGCCACTGCTCCCTGGGCGGCAAGCACGGTCAGGAACCGCGCGTCCCGTCTGCTGAAGGCCCCTTTCTTGCTGCTGTGTACGCTGATGGTGCCCACGTCTTTGTCGCCCACGTACATGGGAGCGACAAGGAGAGACCTGACTCGCGTGAAGGACTCTGGAAGCCGGTGGTAGCGTTCGTCTGCGTCTGCGTTGGCCACATTGATCGTCTTGCGGCTCTCAATGGCGTGACCGGCGATTCCCTCCCCGACGTTCATCAGTGACCGGCCCAACGTGCTCAGGTCGATGTGCGAAGACCCCCTGGGGACGAGCGTCCTGTCGTCCTGGCCCTCGAGGAGATGGACGACGGCTGCCTCTGAGTGATGGGTTCCGGCCTTGGCGGCATCGGCCAGCACCCGGCTGAGCTCGTCTCGATCCAGGACCTGCATGAGGGTGCTGGCCGCTTCCAGCAGCGTGCTCTGTTCTCTCACCCTGGGGGATAGGCGGACGAAGAAGTATAGGATCGCGGCCAGCAGGCCCAGGACGGCGTCCTTGGCGGCCATCGTAGCCAGTGCCAGAGATAGGGGACCCCCTTGGGCGAGGGTCAGGAGGAAGATAGCCGCGCAGACTTCCAGATAGACCAACAGCACTGAGGAGAGGCTGCCGGAATAGCCGATGGTGGCCAGCAGGGGCATCGAGAAGAAGAACCAGAGGTAGCTGGAAGCTGGTAATGGCGATACCAGCGCGAGGATGGCGATCATGGCGAGGTTGAAGTGAACCCGGAAGAGGCGGAAAAGGTGGGCCTCATAGAGCTGCGCGGCTTGCACGTGCCCTCTATTGGCCCGCAGGGACAGGATCTCGAGGACCAGCAAGTAAGCGAAATACGCGGCGTTCCAGAGGAGTACCTGCGTGCCTGTGCTTGTCCCTCTGGCAGGTAGCCATACAACTAGTAGGACAAAGGCAACGAGCAAGAAACCCCAGTTTCGAACGATGGTCCGGGCCCAGCGATGCGTCTCGGCATCACCCACAATCAGTTCCCAAGCGGCCCGGCCGCCTACTGGATTGGGTATATTGGCCATGTTTCCCTCTTCTCACTATTCCCCGTCCCGTGCACGTTGGGTCTGTATGCGGCGAGGGCGTGCTTAGCCCCGTCATGTCGAACAAGGCGCGGGGGTCCTGCTCCGTGTCGATGGCCGTCCTGCGCCTGGCAAGCACATTGTACATCATTACACGGCTCCTGTCATTAGTAGAACACCCCATTCTGGACAGGGTCAAAAGAACTACGTATCCGGCGGGATCACATAGGTAAGAAGGAGGATACGAGGCTGGAGGGAGCGAGGGTGTATCGCGGAGCGGATGGTTATGTGCCGCGTGTAGGGTGAAATCGGGATGCCAAAAGCGCTATCTGGCCACCCCCCGTATGACCCATAGAAGATGATTCCTACTCCTGATGCGGGGTCATTCAGAATAGTGTAAGATGTGGGTGAGACAAGAGGACAGCCAGTCTCATCGCATGGGATCAACTGAGCCAATCAATCTGCTGTTTACCTTGAGACCTTGAGACTAGGACCTTGAGACCAGGGAGGTGGCAAAATGATGGCACAGAACATGACCAAGTTCACGCTTACGATAGTCCTTCTGGGCGTTATTCTCGCCGTCGCCGTGTTTCGCCCTCAGGTCCTGCCGCCTGAGGTCGAGGCCGCGTGGAAGCAGGCACCGGCGGGGGAAGAGCCGACGCCCCCATCGACGCCGGGAGAGACTGAAGACAGCCCTTCGCCTGCGGCAGATTCAGCTCCCTCTCTCCAGGAGCGCCTCGAAGCTGAGAAGCTGCGGCTAGAGCAGGAGTGGGCAAAGCTGAGCGAAGAGCAAGACAATCTTGCTGAAGAGCGGGAGGATCTTGAGCAAGAGAGGACGGAGCTTGATGCCGAGCGGGCCGACCTGAACCAGGGGTGGGCGAATCTGAAGGCAGAAGAGGCGAGTCTGGCCGAGGGTAAGAAGGCGCTCCAGGATGAGCGAGCAGAGCTAGATGACGCGCGGGACAGCCTGGAGGCCGAACGGGCGACTCTCGCCGGGGTGAAGGAGGACATCAAGGCGGAGCGCGCACGCCTTGATGAGCAGTGGAGGCAGTTGCGAACGGGAGAGGCGACTCTGCTGGAACAGGAACGGAGAGTGCGCAGGCTGCGGAACTTCTCTCTGGCAGTTCTGTCGCTGGGTGGCCTGATCGTCGTATCTCTGGCTCTCGTGGTGGTAGTTGCAATGTGGAAGGAAGAGCGGGTGCCCAGCGCGGCAGCCGACACGACCAAGACCATCCGGCCAGGTCGCCGGGAACGACCCGTCTACCCCAACGAGGTTCCATCCACAGCCTACGGCGGCAATGGAGGGGGTAACAACGGAAAGGACAAGAAGGAGGTGATCCGCACAGCATAGACACAAGCAAGTGTAGGAAAGAGTGAAGCCGCCTGGGAGATGTCCCAGGCGGCTTCGTGTCAGGACTCCTCGAAACCAGGTTTTTTCCTGAAAACCTGGTTTCTTTCTGCCTGCCGAATAGGCGACGTCAAACGTGTTGCGTGTTGCGTGGGAAGAGCATCGGCCCCGCGCGCGTGGAGTGCTTCAGGGTTCGAATGGGCTCAATGCCAGACGTGATGCGTCAAACGTCTTGCGTCAAGAGGGTATTGAGTGCCTTGCGGCGGGGGGCAGGACTACCGCGGATGGGGAAATGCACGGATGGGTAGATACGTCCTGGAAAGCGCTTCCCGAAACCAGGTTTTTTCCTGAAAACCTGGTTTCTTTGGGCTCGACCCGAATGGGCCCTGGGGACTTGTCTACGTCCCTCTGGTTGCGGTGATGGCGATCATGCCCCCAGTTTCAGCGCGCGCATGTGCTCTGGACTCTTCTACCGAATGGCTGCGAAGACCCTAAAGGTTTCGGAAAACCTTTAGGGTCTCCGTTTCAGCGCCCGGATGGGCTCTGGGGAGGATGTGCGTGGGGCCGCGGTGCCGTGAAACAGGTGGTGCAGGGCCAGCGGACGAGGGCGCCTTCCCAACCCCGGCTGTTCCAGGCCGGTGGTCTGGCGACCCTACCGTCATGCTCTACCCGTTTCAGTGCGTGGATGGGCTCGGACTTGTCGACTAAGAATTCGGATTTTTCAGAAAAATCCGAATTCTGGGGTCCACACCCGCCTTGGAGGGGGAAAAGGCTCGTCGCTGCGGACATTGATCGTGCGTCCGGCGCGAGTTCAAGGCCGAGAAGAAGCGGCGGGGTAGCCGCCGCAAACGCGGTACACGTCGCCGTTGATCCCCCTGCTTCGCGTAGGATCACGCTTCAGCGGCGATGACACGCACAAACACGGTCACGCCTGGCCCGGCCTGCGGCGCTCCCCCGGACGCTCCCGCAACGGGCACGAGCGACGCCGTCAGCGCGCCCCGTGGCGCACCGACGCCGTGCCTAAAGCGTGGCTGAGGCTCATCCCATCTCGTCCGCCCAGGACACCGGAGCAGCCCATTGTACACCGCAGTTAGATGTGGGCGCTGGACGCCGTATCTTACATCCCGTGGTTGGTGGGGCTGCACTGGCGGGAGCCCGTTGGCCTGGTTGTAGCATCCACTGGATCGCGCCGCCGCCGGGCCAGCCGTGACCGTCACCCTATATTGTTAACCGAGATATTCTATATCCTCGGACGGTGCCCCCTGTTTGCTTCCTGCTGACTTGACAAGTTTAGAAGATGCTGATGGGCTCTGGGGAATTTTCTACGTCCCTCTGGTTGCGGTGATGGCGGTCATTTCCCCAGTTTCAGCGCGCGCATGTGCTCTGGACTCTTCTACCGAATGGCTGCGAAGACCCTAAAGGTTTTCCGAAACCTTTAGGGTCTCCGTTCCAGCGCCCGAATGGGCTCTGGGGACTTTTCTACTGGTGTCGTTGGGGCCCAATAGCGGGTTCCACTTCTTCCGTGTTTCAGCGCCCGGATGGGCTCTGGGGACTTTTCTACAGTACGATGCGGCCTACGAAACCTGGTGGGCAGAGGAGGAGACCAGTTTCAGCGCCCGGATGGGCTCTGGGGACTTTTCTACGGGTTCATCCGGTTCTTGTTGCTTGTAGTATTGAAGTGTTTCAGCGCCCGGATGGGCTCTGGGGACTTTTCTACGGTGGCCGCGGCAAGTTTACTTTGGGTAGTCGGTGAGGGCACCGTTTCAGCGCCCGGATGGGCTCTGGGGACTTTTCTACTGGCGGTGGCGGCGATGCTGGCGGAGGCCGGCCCCTGTTTCAGCGCCCGGATGGGCTCTGGGGACTTTTCTACCAATTGTAGTGATCAGGAGGTCTATGCCTACGATACCGAGGTTTCAGCGCCCGGATGGGCTCTGGGGACTTTTCTACTGACTACAGCGATATAGTCACCGCAACCGTGCCCACAGACGTTTCAGCGCCCGGATGGGCTCTGGGGACTTTTCTACGCGCGTCGTCCACCATGACGTCGCCTTGGAGACTAATAGAGGTTTCAGCGCCCGGATGGGCTCTGGGGACTTTTCTACCAGTCTGCAACATCTGAAGGTCGTATCTGCGACGACGTGAAGTAGAGTTTCAGCGCCCGGATGGGCTCTGGGGACTTTTCTACCTGGCGCTGGCACTGATGGCGGCCTGTGGGCCGGAGTACTCGATGCCGGTTTCAGCGCCCGGATGGGCTCTGGGGACTTTTCTACTCCAATGGGAAAATCTGCACGTCCCGTCGGCTGGTAGTTTCAGCGCCCGGATGGGCTCTGGGGACTTTTCTACCTCTCCTCTTGCTAAACTACTAACAACATCATGGGGCCCGTGTTTCAGCGCCCGGATGGGCTCTGGGGACTTTTCTACTCTCCAGGGATGGAGGGCCGTCGACTACCTAGCAAGTGTGTTTCAGCGCCCGGATGGGCTCTGGGGACTTTTCTACCCGCATGGTCCCAGTCTACTTCGAGGCATCGGTTCCTGCCGGTTTCAGCGCCCGGATGGGCTCTGGGGACTTTTCTACAAGCAAGCTAAGATTCGCGGCCGCAGCGGTATGAATAAGGTTTCAGCGCCCGGATGGGCTCTGGGGACTTTTCTACTGGCAAGCGCGACTTCGCACTCATTTACACATTCGCAGTTTCAGCGCCCGGATGGGCTCTGGGGACTTTTCTACCCTTCTTCCCCTGTCGTTTTTCGCGCGTTTTTGCGCGGGTTTGCTCGTTTTAGGCCGGAAAATGGCCTCGCGGGGGCCTTTTGGGCTATTTTCGGCGCTTTTCTTGGCGTTATGTCAATCTGCGAGCATCTCCACATGGTCAAAAAACGGCCTCATGCTCGCATAGGTCCTGTCTTGGCCCCCCACATCTGGCACGTCATAATCGTCTTGCTCCCACATCTTGCACCTGCCTGGTGTGGGATTGCGAGCATCTCCACAAGTGCCCCTACCCCCCTCGATGCTCGCAACACGGAAGCGGGTAGAAGGCTCAATTGTTAAAGTTCACTCGTAGTATACCAGATTTTTGCACGGGCGTCAAGGAGCCGGCGGGGGTAGATGACGTTTGACGCTTGACGCTCGCCACTTGCCCTCTGTCCCTCCCCAGGTTACAATTCCCCCGTTCTCATCAATGCAGGGGGGGGCCATGCAGACTGATCTGTTCGCCGTCGGCCGTCATCGCCCGGTCTACTTCTGGGCCGGGCCGGCCACGGTCCGTATGAACCGGCTCAAGTTCATGGGCGCGCCGGTCAACGAGGCCGTCCATCTCGATGGCCACGCTGCCGATGCCGCGCGGCTGCTGGCCCAGGCGGGCTTCAACTGGGCGTATCTGATGCATAACTGGGGCTTCCCGCCGGAGCAGGAGGCCGAGCAGTGGGAGAGCTTCCGCCGGGCCGTGGGCGTGTTCCACGCGGCCGGGCTGCGTGTGTTTGGCTACGTGCAGCTCTCCAACTGCGTATACGACGGGTCCCACCGGGAGGTGGATTGGTACGCGCGCGACCGGCGGGGCCGGCTGATTCACTACTACACGGGTCGCTACATGACGTGTTGGCTGCACCCGGGATGGCGGGAGCAGTTGCGCCAGCGGGCGCGCGAGATCGTCGAGGCGGGGGCCGATGGGGTGTTCTTCGACAATCCCTGGATGGGGCTGCACGCGCTGTCCCTCTTCGACACCTGGGTGACCGGCGCGGGCTGCGCCTGCCCGCGCTGCCGGGAGGCCTACGCGGCGGCCTCCGGGGGGCGGGAGATCCCGGCGCACCTGGATCCCGAGGATCCGCAGACGCGCCACTATCTGGACTGGCGGGCCGGGGTGATGTGGGATTTCATCGGTGAGCTGGCGGACTACGCGCGCTCGCTGCGCCCTGGCGTGGTGGTGACCGAGAACGTGTACGACGCGGTGAACTGCAACCACTACGCCGAGTTCGGCGTGGACCTGCGCCGGGCGGTCGGCTTCTCTGACGCGCTCATGATCGAGGATCACAGCCTGCCTCACCTGGCGGCCGATGGCACGCCCGTGGTGAACAGCATCACGTGCAAGGCGGCCCGCGCCTGGTCGGGCGGCATGCCGGTGACGACGGATCCGTATATGGCGGGCATCGGCTTCGACCCGGTCTATCCCGCGCGCAACTTCCGGCGTGCCGTCGCCGAGGGGGCCGCGTGTGGCACGGCGACGGTCGTCAAGGGCACCGAGTTCTTCGACCTCCGGGACGGCGGCTTCACGCTGCTGACGGGCGCGCCCTTCGCCGAGGAGCGGGAGGCGCTGGGGCGCATTCACGGCTGGCTGGCGGCGCACGCGGGGCTGTACGAGGAGCGGCGCGAGATCTCGCCGCTGGCGGTGTACTTCCCCTACGACACGCTGCCCTTCGACTGGCGCTACGCCGCGCCGCTCACCTTCGCCGCCTGCCAGGCGTTACTTGCGGCCGGATTGCCCTACCGCATCGTCGGCCCCGGCAGTTGGGACGGGGTGCGCACACTGCTCGTCCCGCCGGGGGGTGGCGATGGATTGCAGGCGCGGCTGTCGCAGTTCGCCGCCGCGGGCGGGCGCGTGCTGGCGCTGGGGGAGGCGTGCCCGGGCGTGCCGTTGGTCTGGCCGCGGGAACGGCCCGGTCGCACGTTTCTACAGCGCCATCCGGTGCTGCGGGCGGCCGTGGGACGGGTGGCAATGGCGGTCTACCGGGGCTATTTCGACCGCCCGGCTTTCCGGCAACTGCTCGACCGTACGCACGCCACTCAGCGGCTGCTGCAGGGTGGGCCGGACTACAACCCGCTCTTCCGCGTGCCCACGCCGGAGGAACGGGCAGCGTTGCTGGAGGAACTGGACGGGGTCGCGCTCCCTTGCGTGCAGGCCGGAGAGCCGGTCCTGATCGAGTGGTGGCGCCAGGGCGAGATGGATCAACTGCACCTGGTCAACTACGCCGGCGCGCCGCAGGACGTCGAGGTCAGCCTGCCGTGGCCCGTGGAGGCGCGGGTGCTCTCGCCGGACGTGGAGGAGACCCGCGTGCTCGAAGGTCGTTCTTTGAGGGTGCGCGTGGACGTGTACGCGGTGCTGGCGTTTCAACGCAGGGGTGCAGAGAGGCGCGAAAGAAACCAGGTTTTTCCCAAAAACTTGGTTTCTTGACTACAGACCGGGCACGCTGCGGCGGAGAATCTCGTACTGCTCCAATGCCTTCCCCGCCCCCATCGACACGCACGCGATCGGGGCGTCGGCCACGTAGGCCGGGACGCCGGTCTCGCGGATGATGAGCTCGTCCACCTTGCGCAGCAGGGCTCCGCCGCCCACCATGACCATGCCGCGGTCGATGATGTCCGACGACAGCTCGGGCGGCGTCCTTTCCAGGACCGTCTTGACCACGCCGACGACGGCCGAGAGGGGTTCCGCCAGGGCCTCGGTCACTTCCTCGTTGGTGACGGTGATCGTGCGGGGCAGTCCGGCGACCTGATCGCGGCCCTGCACCTCCATCTTGGGGTTCTCATCGAGGGGCAGCGCGGAGCCGATGCGGATCTTGATCGCCTCGGCCGTCGGCTGGCCGATCATCAGGTTGTACTTGCGTCGCACGTATCCGGCGATGGCCTCGTCCATGCGCAGGCCGCCGACGCGGGCCGAGTGCGCGACGACGATGCCGTTCACCGAGATGACGGCTGCCTCTGATGCCCCGCCGCCCATGTCCAGGACCATGTTACCGGAGGGGCTGCCGATGGGCAGGCCCGCTCCGAGCGCCCCGGCCAGAGGCTCGGGGATCAGGTGCGCCCGGCCTGCTCCCGCTTCGAGCGCGGCCTCGCGCACGGCGCGCTTCTCCACGCTGGTCACCCCGTACGGCACGCTGATCATCACGCGCGGCCTGAAGATGCCCAGGCCCCCGGCGGCCTTGCGGATGAAGTATTCGAGCATGCGCTGGGTGACGCGGTAGTCGGCGATGACGCCTTCGCGCAGCGGACGCACCACGTCAATGGCGTCCGGCGTGCGACCGAGCATCATCTTGGCCTCCTCACCGACGGCCACGATCTTGTATTCCTCAGACGAGATGGCGACGACTGATGGCTCCTGCAGGACGACGCCCCGCCCGTGCACGTACACCAGTACGTTCACCGTACCCAGGTCAATTCCCAGTTGCTTGCCTGCCATTCAGTCTCCTTGTCGCCGGTTTCCGGTGTAGAGGCGGGCGGATGCTTCTGCCGTGCTCTCTCGTCACCTCGTCTGTCCTGGGGCTGCCACGCGGTGTGCAGCAACTGCACATAATCAGGATAGAATGCTGGAATGATACACGATTTCCAGGGATTTGTCCAGCAGCCCCCGGCAACGCCTGGGCGCGGCGACCGCGCCTCTACAAGTGGCCTGGGCGCGGCGACCGCGCCTCTACAAGTGCGCTGGGCGCGGCAACCGCGCCCCTACCCGGTCAACTGCGCCCCTAGCCGGTCAAACGCGATTCAGGGCGATGCGCAGCAGATCGCGCCGCCAGGGGCGCTTCTCGCGCACGTGATCGAGGCACTCGGCGAAGCGGCAGGGTTCGAAGTCGAAGTGCCGTGGGATGGTCACCAGGTCCGTCGTGTTGCCCGTGGTGAGCAGATCGAGCCACCAGGACGGCACGGGGGTGCGTGGCAGCGCCGAGCTGAGTAGCCTGATCACGCCTCGAACCAGGGGCATGCGCACGTGCACCAGCCGCCTGCGCATACCCGCGGCCGCCAGTACCTCCGCCACCATCTGTTCGAATGAGAAGCGCTCTGGCCCGCCGATGGGTATCGTCTGCCCGATGAGGTCGTCCCGGTCCAACGTGGCGACGATGCACCTGGCCAGGTCGTTGATCCACACTGGCTGGAAACGGGCCATCCCCGTTTCGGGGATGGGCAGCACGAAGGGGATCACCTTGGCCAACATGACGAGCACGTTGGTGGACATGTCCTCGGGGCCATAGAGCGTGCACGCCTGGATGATGGTGACGTCCAGGCCGCTTTCGCGGGCGACGGCCTCGGCCTCTCCCCGGGCGCGCGAGATGGGGTAGGCGGAGGCGCGATCGGCCCCCAGGCGGCTCAGGTATATGAAGCGGCGCGCGCCGGTCTCCTGTGCTGCCGTGACGAGGTTGATGGTATCTTCGACGTGGGTGCGCATCATCCCTTCTCGATCCAGGTCCTCCTCGCCCGTCAGGTGAACGACCGTGCTCACCTGTTGCATGGCCGTGCGCAGGGCGGGCAGGTCGTTCATGCTGGCCGAGATTGTGGAGAAGGGGATACCCGTAGCCAGCCGCTGTTCGCGATGGGAGGGGCGCAGCAAGCAACGCACCTCGTGGCTATCGGCTGACAGCTCGTGTACGACGGCGCGGCCCACGAAGCCTGTAGCGCCGGTGATGAGTATCATGTTCCTCCTTTACGCGGGTGAGATTATACCACTGATGCGGGTGGAGGCCAAATGCACGAACTACCCAGGGGCGATTTGCCAACAATCTGCGGTACTGGTATAATACGCTACGTGCCACCCTAGCTCAATCGGCAGAGCTACCGCTTCGTAAGCGGTCGGTTTTGGGTTCAAGTCCCAAGGGTGGCTCTTACAACGCAGGCCCCTCGGAAGGGGCCTTCTGTCTAGATGGGGGTTGTTAGCAGGGATTGCCCGAGGGTACGGGTCTTTGGGGACTTACTTGGCGCGAAGCGAATGATTGCTCAAACCACACGCGACCCCTGGCGCTCTGCGTGGCGCTTTGCGATCAGCCGTGGCCTGCTGGCCGCTTTGCTCCTGGGTGTCGCGGCTTGCTTGATCATCACACTCTGGCTCCCACAAGCGCCCTCGGCCGACCCCATTGCCTACGCCCGTTGGCTTTCCCAGGCGCAGGCCCGCTTTGGAAACGCCACCTCGACGATGCGGGCGCTGGGCCTGTTCGCGATCACCCGCTCCGTCGTCTTCCGCCTGCTGCTCGCGTTGGTCGCCGACTGCCTGATTCTGCGGCTGGTTGAGGGCGGCGACCGGCTGCTGCGGAGCCGGGAGATGGCGGAGCCAGCGGGGAAGTGGCGCGCTCTCGAGGATGTGCACCTACCCGGCGTGATGGCCGAGCTCCAGCGCCGAGGCTATCGCACGTTGGGCGACGCCGAGCTCTTCCAGGCCGACCGCTGGCTGTGGGCGGAGCTATCTCCCCTGTTGGCCTATAGCGGCGGGTTGCTGCTGCTGATCGGCCTGCTGCTGGCCCGCCTGTGGGGCTGGCAATTGGACGGATTGACTATCCAGAGTGGGGAACAGGTTGTCCTGCCCGGCACGGGCAAGTGGATCACGTTGGACAGCTCAACGCGCAGGGTGATGCACAGTCCGGGCATCGTGGTGTCTGGCGAAGAGAGCGGCCCGGGCATGTGGGTCAGCGCCGTCGATAGCGCCGGGCGGTCGCTAGGGCTCCAACGCACCGCCGAGGCTGAGCCGGTGCCCCAGGTGGCCGTGGCGCTCACGGGGGATCAGTACCTGGCCATCCCGGAGGCTCAGCGGATTATTCGCCTGGCACCGCAGCCCTCTGGCGCGATGGATGCCCTCACCCCCGTGCTCGTTCAGGTCTACCGCAGCCCGCCCGGGCGGTTGGAGACTGAATCGGTCGTGGAGGGCGGTGGCCGGTTGATGGCGGATGGGTTGAGGCTGGAGTTCATCGACGCGCCGTACGTCCGCTTGGCGGCGGTGTTCAACCCGGGTCGTTGGCCCGCCATCGCCGGTCTCGTGCTCCTGGTTGTGGGGGTGCTGGGCGCAATTGTGTGGCCCT
The DNA here is from genome assembly GCA_964649415.1 of uncultured Anaerolineales bacterium. GTDB lineage: Bacteria > Chloroflexota > Anaerolineae > B4-G1 > B4-G1 > CAZYSK01. The sequence continues at coordinate 48,413 of CAZYSK010000021.1, read as the reverse complement.
CGCGCCGGTTCTGGCTGCGGGAGGACGGCGAGGGTGTAGTGGGCACGGGGGATCTACCGCCCGCACTGGGGCAGGCCAGGGGAGGCTGACGTGTCAGCGGTTGTGATCTTCACCGGCTTTGCCTGCGGCACGTTGCTGACGGCGACGGGATTGGTGCTCTGGAGTGGCTACCGTCGGGTTGCCGGTCTCACCGACGCGATTCGCGTGCTCCGCTGGTTGGCCGGAGGCTTGCTGTTGATCGTGGCGGCGCTCGCCGGGTATGGCGACCGCGCTCTCGTCACGCCTCTGATGTGCCTGGCTTTGATCGCGGCGTTGGCCGCGCCGCCCGAGATCCGGCGCGGCTCTCGCGACTGCCAGGGCAGCCCGATATCTATCGTGCCGGCACTGCTGGTGGCCGGGCTCGCGCTTTTCTCGGCCGCGCTGCGGCCCGCCGGCTTCGCCTGGGCTGGAACCGGTGACCGCGCGAGCGCGTGGGTGGGACTGGCGATGGCGGTCTGTGGCGGGCTGGGGGCGCGGGCTCTGAGCGCGGCGCTGGGTGACGTAGTCAACCCGTCCGCGTGCGCCGGCGCGGCGGCTCCGGGCAAGGGAGAGGGGCCTGGGGCCAGGGGAGTGGCGGGCGTCACGTATGCTGCGCTGACGGTGCTGATGGGCGTCACGGCGGTGCTGAACCTGTGGCAACGGGGGACGGTGTGGGTGGGGGCCAGAGGCGAGGGTGGGCTGGCCGGGGCCTGGCTTATCTGGAGCGCGGCCTGGCTCGGCCTGGGTCGCTCCCCCAGGGCGCGGGCGGGGCTGAGCGCGTTGGCGGCCCTGTTGCTCGTTGTAGTGGTCGTGGCTGTTGGGTGCTAGAAGGGGGTTGGTGCTGAACGGAGGGACGAGACATGCGACCGATTGTGATAGGAGTAGCGGGTGGGACCGGGTCGGGCAAGACGACGGTGGCTCGTCAGATACTCACACGTGTGGGTGCCGAGCACATCACGTATATTCCCCACGACGCCTACTATCGTGATCTGAGCCATCTGCCGCCGGAGAAGCGCGGTCAGGTCAACTACGACCACCCGGATTCGTTGGAGACGGAACTGCTGATCGAGCATCTGAAGGAACTGCGTGCCGGGCGGGCGGTCGATATACCGGTCTATGACTTCACCACCCACACGCGCACGCCGGAGACGCGCCACATGGTGCCAGCGCCGGTGGTCCTGGTGGAGGGGATCCTGGTCTTCTCGGAGCCTGAACTGCGCAGGTTGTTCGACGTCAAGCTCTACGTGGATACCGACGCCGACGTGCGCTTCATCCGCCGCCTGCAGCGCGACATTGAGGAGCGCAAGCGCAGCGTGCAGTCGGTGTGTGAGCAGTACCTGTCGACGGTGCGCCTCATGCACCTGGAGTTCGTCGAGCCCAGCAAGCGCTACGCCGACGTGATTATCCCGGAGGGGGGGTTCAACGAGGTCGCTATCGAGATGGTCGCCGCGCGCGTTCGGGGCATGCTGGCTGAGGGGGTCGACACAGGCGGGTAGTCGCACCGGCTGGCGCGGTGGGGCGACCTTGTCGTGCCAGCGACCGGGCGACGGAGTTTCAGGCAGGGATACATGATACAGATCAATGATGCTTACAGTGCTGGCTTTGCAGATGTCCTGTGCCTGGTCACCGGCGGGGCGGGATTCATCGGCTCTCACCTGGTCGAGGCGCTCGTAGGGCGTGGCGCGCGCGTGCGGGTGCTGGACGATTTCTCCGCCGGACGGCGGGAGAATCTGGCGAGCGTCGCGGCGCAGATCGAGCTGATCGAAGGGGACGTGGCCGATCCGGCTGTCGCGGAGGGCGCGCTGGCGGGATGCGACTACGTGTTCCACCTGGCGGCTGTCGCCTCGGTGCAGGCCTCGATCGAGGAGCCGCAACGCACCCATCGCGTCAACGCGGGCGGGACGTGGAACGTGCTGGAGGGCGCACGCCGGTTGGGCGCGCGCCGCGTCGTGTACGCCTCGTCGGCGGCGGTGTACGGCGACCACGTCGCGCTTCCCCTGGGGGAGGACCTCGTGCCCCGCCCGCTCTCTCCGTACGCGGCGGACAAGGCGGCGGGCGAGATGGCCTGCCTGGCGTTCCACGCCAGCTATGGCCTGCCGACCGTCGCGCTGCGCTTCTTCAACGTCTACGGTCCGCGCCAGGACCCCAGGAGCCCATATTCGGGCGTGATCAGCATTTTCGCCGGCCGGATGGCCCAGGGTCAGGCGCCGGTCATCTTCGGCGATGGGGAGCAGACGCGCGACTTCGTACACGTGGCGGACGTGGTGCGAGCGATGCTGCTGGCGTGCGAGCGGGAGGCAGCCGCGGGGGGTGTCTTCAACATCGCGGGCGGGGGGCAGACGAGCGTGCGCGAACTGGCGGAGGTGTTGAACCGGGTGCTGGACACGGGTCTGGCGTCGACCTTCGCTGCCGGCCGGCCGGGCGAGGTGCGCTTCTCCGAGGGCGACACGCGCCGGGCGCGCGAAGCGCTGGCGTGGGAAGCGCGGGTGCTGCTTGGGGAAGGGCTGTCGGATCTGGTGCGGTGGTTGGCGCGTGGCACGGACCTCGGCGCGACTGGGAGGCGCTGAAGCGCCCACTACGAACGGTTACTGCTTCTCCGAGGGCGACACGCGCCGGGCGCGCGAAGCGCTGGCGTGGGAAGCGCG
>CAZYSK010000021.1:34859-45650 GCA_964649415.1 uncultured Anaerolineales bacterium | reverse complement strand
TGCGGTGGTTGGCGCGTGGCACGGACCTCGGCGCGACTGGGAGGCGCTGAAGCGCTCACTACGAGCGGCTGCTGCGAGGGGGGACGTCTATGACAAGCACTCAACCGGCCACGTTTGAGCCCTGTTGCCTGGCGACGACGATCGGTAGCCTGCCGCATACGGACCCGGTCCGGGGGACGGAGCTGATGTTCGAGAGCACGCCGGAGATCCCTGCCTGGGTGCAGTTCCCCAAGCGCGTGTTCCACGAGAACATGATGGTGCAGTTCACCGAGGGCATGCCGGGGCTGGCGGAGGGTGACGAGCGCATGTACTTCGATACCGCCGCGCCCGACTACGTGGAGCAACTGACGGACTTCTACACCCGCTACCTGGCCGTGGCGGAGGAGGGGGACGCTGCCGCGCTCGATAGCTTTGGCCTGTCCCCAAGGTGCGCGGCGGGCTTCGGCGAGTTCATCGCGCGGCTGCGGGAGCAGAGGAGCCCACGCGTGGCGGTCAAGGGACAGGTCACCGGCCCCTTCACGCTGGGCATCAATCTGCTCGACCAGGAGCGGCGCTGTTCGTACTACGACGAGCAACTGCGTGACGTGATCGTCAAGGCGGTGGCCTTGAAGGCGGCGTGGCAGATGGCGCGCTTGAGCGATCTCGGCCCTCGAATGTTGATCTTCCTCGATGAGCCGGCGCTGCTCGGTTTTGGCTCGCAGACGTTTATCACCGTCAGCCGCGAGGACATCATCGGCGACATCAACGCGGTGGTTGCCGAGATCCACGGCCAGGGTGGCCTGGCGGGCGTCCATTGCGAGGAGAACACCGACTGGTCGCTCCTGATGGCGACTGATCTGGACATCCTCGACTTCGACGCCTACGACCACATGCAGGCCATGACGCTCTACCCGGCCGAACTGGGCGCTTTCCTGGAGCGGGGGGGCATCCTGGGTTGGGGCACTGTGCCGACGCTCGACCGGGAGGCCGCGGCGACCGAGACGATGCCCTCGTTGTTGGACCGTTTCGACGCGGGGCTGAGTCGCCTGGTGCGCAAGGGCTTCGACCGGGAGTTGCTGCTGCGCCGGGCGCTGATCACGCCCAGTTGTGGGGCGGGTGGTGTGCTCACGGAACCGCTGGCCGAGCGGGTGCTGGTTTTGCTGCGGCAACTGTCCACGGCCCTGCGTGAGCGGCATGGTTTCGGGGAGGGGGAGTAGCGATGGCGCGTAAACGATGGCCCAGGCCCTCGACGATGGCGCTCATGCGGGAGGCCCGGCGCACGCGGGGATATTCGCTCTTTGACCTGGTGCACGGCTACGTCTACGCGCGCTGGCCGTATCTCTACATCGGCGTTGGGCTTGGGGAGCATCCGCTGGCGCGGATCTTCGGGCCGCTGATCCGCTGGCTGGGCCGGCTGTTGCCACGCCGCCCCGGCGGGGACGCCGCTCGCGTCACCTTCGCGGACACGTACCACGGCAAGGCCGTGCCACTGGACGCGGCGACGCAGTTGGTCACCGTCGAGGAAGACATCCGCTTGACCGACCTGGAGCAGGTGATCCCCTACGCCCGCGCCCGCGACATCGTGTTGCAGAATCCTGATCACATCGTCGTCCTGGACTGCCCGTGCCGCGTCTCGCGGCCCAATCCGTGCTTGCCCCTCGACGTGTGCCTCATTGTCGGGGAGCCCTTCGCCAGTTTCGTCGCCGAGCACCACCCCGCCCGGTCTCGCTGGATCACGCCCGGGGAGGCGGTCGAGATCTTGCGCGCGGAGGACGAGCGCGGCCACGTGCACCACGCGTTCTTCAAGGATGCGATGCTGGGCCGCTTCTACGCCATCTGCAACTGCTGCGCGTGTTGCTGCGGGGCGATGCAGGCGCACCGCAACGGCACGCCGATGCTGGCCTCCTCCGGCTACGTGGCCCAGGTGGACGCGGAGCAATGCATTGCCTGTGGTGTGTGTGTCGACTTCTGCCAGTTCGAGGCGCTGGCAGTGGTGGACGAGGTCGCCGCCGTGGACGCCGCCGCGTGCATGGGCTGCGGCGTGTGCGTCTCCAAGTGCGCGCAGGGGGCGCTGGCACTCGTGCGCGATCCGGCCAGGGGCGTGCCGCTGGAGCTGGGCGAACTGCGGGCGCCGGGAGGGCTGCAATGACCTCGACCAGGTGGCAACACGGAGGGTGAGCCTTGGAGATTGTCGAGGTCGCTGAAGTCACCGATGGGCTGGTGTGCGCCTTTGAGCGCTTGATCCCTCAGTTGGGCTCTTCCATCCCGGCTCCCACCCGGGCCGATTTGGCCGAGGTCGTGTCGTCCGACGCATGCACGCTGTTCGTCGCCCGGGAGAACTCGCACGGTGGGGAGATCCTGGGTACGCTGACGCTGACGGTGTTCCGCGTCCCCACCGGGGTGCGGGCGTGGATCGAGGACGTCGTCGTGGACGAGGTCGCGCGCGGGCGGGGTATCGGCACGGCGCTGACGCGGGCGGCGCTGGCGCGTGCGGCGGCGTTGGGGGCGGGCACGGTCTACCTCACGTCGCGCCCGGTCCGCGAGGCGGCGAATCGGCTCTACCGGCGGCTGGGGTTTGAGCAGCGCGAGACGAACGTGTATCAGTACACGTTTGAGTGACAGAAGAAACCAGGTTTTTCGGAAAAAACCTGGTTTCTCACGCGTCTCTGCCTCCGATGAATCGGGGCGTCCGCGTGCCAGAAGAAACCAGGTTTTCCGGAAAAACCCTGGTTTCTCAGGCCCCCCGGTGAATCGGGGTGCTCCCTCTGCTTGAAGTCGAAGCCGCCCAGCCGCCGACCGGGCATGAAGTGCCCGGTCTAGAGAGCAGCGCCCGATAAATCGGGCTGGAGATCGTTTCCCACGTGCTCGCGTACCAGTTCGATTACGGCAGCCCCGTACCGCTCTAGCTTGGCTGGTCCGATGCCCTTCAGTCTGGACAGCGCCTCTACTGTGACAGGTTGGTGCGCGGCGATGGCGCGAAGGTGGCTGTCGTGGAAGATGACATAGGCGGGCACTTCCTGTTCATGGGCCTGCTGCAGCCGCCACGCGCGCAGCGCCTCAAAGAGCGTCTCATCCACCTCTGGGGCTGGTGCCTCTTCACTGGGGGGTTCCTTGCGACGTTCCCTGGACGAATCGCGTGATACGGGTGTCGGCTCCGGATCGACGAGAGCATCCAGCCGGGTTGGGTCTTCGAGCGCTGCCTGGCCTGCGGGACTCAGGTCGAGCACGATGCCGCCGTGTTCGAGACGGCGTGGCTGGAGGAACCCGCCGGCCTCGAGGTCGTCCAACATGTGCTCCACGGCCACTGCGGAGCGGAAGCTCAGCGCGCCGAAGGCGGCACAGGTGCGGGCCTTGTCGTGGAGCGCCCTCGTGCCGGGGTGTCCCTGATCATCCCCGCGCAGGATGCGTGCCAGCGTGCGCCGTCCCCAACTCCACTCCGCCGCCGAAACGCACTGCAACACGGTCCGCAACTGCTCCCGCTCGTCAGGCAGGCCCGGGTCGGGCGGCGGGGCGATCTCGACGCAGTTGTCACACGCGGTGCAGCGTTCGATGATGCGGCCGCCGAGGTAGGCGTTGATGTGCCCGTGGCGGCAGCGCTTGGTTCGGGCGTAGGCGATGATCTCGTCCACGCGCTGGAGTTGGACGGTCTCGTAGCGCTCCAATAGCCTGTCGATGCGCTCGGTGGCGTCCGGCGGCGGCGGCAGCAGTTCCAGCAGCAGGTCGCGCCCGGCCGGACGGTAGCTGAGCAATCCGGCGTCTGCCCACTCCAGCACCTGCCGCTCCGCGCCTTCCAGTGTCAGCCCGGCGCGCCGGGCCACGTCCGCCAGGTCCAGCGTCAGGGGTTGGCCCTGTCGCAGCCGGGCGGTCTGGCAGAAGGCGTCCAGCTCGGGGGGCAAGGTGCCGTCCTGGGCGATGGCCTCCTGGCATACGACGGCAGCGCGGGGCAGGTCGGGGCCGCGCCGCAACAGCTCTACCTCCTCCAGCAGGCTGAGTGCGACGCGTATGCGCGTGACGTCGGTCTGCAGGTCGCGCTCCAGATCGGCCGCCGCCACGCGGCCCACCTGCTCTCCGTTCAGGCGGCGCCTGACGACCGCGTAGACCGTGCGCAGGAAGTCGATGGGCAGCACGTCCCGGCGCGCGCGACGGGTCAGCCCGGCGCGATCTGAGGGTGCAACCATCAGCAGGCAGCGGGCAGGCAGGCCGTCGCGCCCGCTACGGCCCGCCTCCTGGTAGTAGGCCTCCAGTGAATTGGAGGGGACGAAATGGACGATGAAGCGAATATCCGGCTTGTCGATGCCCAGGCCGAAGGCGATGGTCGCTACGACCACGCGGATGCGGTCGGCCATGAACATATCCTGCACCTCGGCCCGGTTGGGAATGCCGGCGTGATAGTGGCCCGCAGCGAGGCCGTAGCGGCGCAGCAGTGCGGCGATTCTCTCGCTCCGAGCGCGGGTGCCGGCATACACGATGCCGCTACCGCGTTCCGCGCGGCAGAAGGCTAGCAGGTGGCGCAGTTTCTCGTCGGCGTTGCCGGCGTGGAACACCTCCAGGTGCAGGTTGGGGCGGGTCACGTCGCCTCCGATGACGCGCATGTCGCCCAGGCGGCGAAGGATGTCGCGCCGCACGCGGGACGGCGCGGTGGCCGTCATCGCCAGCAGCGGCGGGTTGTCCAGCGCCTGCCGGGCCTGCCCGATGGTGAGGTAGTCGGGCCGGAAGTTGTGGCCCCACATACTGACACAGTGTGCCTCGTCAATGACCAGCCGGTCCACCCCTGCCTGCCGCAGCGCGTGGAGGAAGGGCGGCTGGCGCAGTCGCTCCGGGGCGGCGTAGATCAGCCGGTAGGCACCGCCGGCGATGTGCCCCAGCCGGTGCCGCAATGCGTCTCTGTCCAGGCTGGAGTTGATGGTGGTCGCCCGGCTTCTCAGTTTGTCCGGCAGCGAGTCCACCTGGTCCTTCATCAGCGCGATGAGGGGCGAGATGACGAGCGTGGCTCCCTGCTGGGACAGCAGCGCCGGGAGCTGATAGCACAGCGACTTGCCGCCGCCCGTCGGGAGGATCGTCAACACGTCCTCGCCTCGCAGGACGCAGGCGATGGTCTGCAACTGGCCGGGGAGGAGGGTCTCGAAGCCGAAGAGCCGCCGGACGGCCTCGGTGACGTGCTCGCGCTCGTCTTCGGAGACCGGCACCTGGTCGAACGTGGGCAGGTGTTCGACGGGCGGTGGCTCCCGTCTCTCGACCGGGGCGGGGCGTGGGGCACGGGCACGGGCACGGGTGCGCCGTGCCCGTGGAGCGGGCGAGAGGGCCTCTCGCAACTGCTGCACCTCGGCGGTGTGGCGGCGCGCCAGCTCGGCCTCCAGATCGGCGACGCGCGTCTCCTCGCCGCTGGCCTGGAAGTAGTCGCGCAGGCGGCGCAGGTAGGTGACGCTGAGGGGTCTCTCAGCGTCGGCGCTGCGCAGCAGGCGCACGGCGTAGCCGCTGGCGGTCACCCAGTCCTCGCGCGCCTGGTAGAGGGCCACCATGCCTATCAGGTAGGCGCGGCTCTGGGGACGCAATTCGTGGACGCGCCGGTAGGCGTCCAGCGCGGCCTCCGTCTCCCCGCGGGCCAGCGCGATCTCCGCCAGCAGGCTCCAGGCCATCGTGCTCTCGTCCTGTTCCTCGATGAGCGCCTGGACGATCTCGTGGGCGGCCTCCACGTCGCCGCGGGCCAGGTGTGCGCGGGCCAGGAGCGCGCGGGCGGTGAGCGATGCCCTGAGCTGCAGGCGCTTGTCCATCACGGCCAGCGCGTCTTCGGGGCGGTCCTGAGCCAGGAAGGTGCGCGCCCGGAAGTCGAGCAGCGAGACAAGCTTCGGCCTGGCCGGGATGAGGGCGTCGAGGCAGGCGTGGACGGCGTCCACGTGCTCCCACCGCAGGAGAAAGTTGAGCAGCCGGCTGCGCTCATTTCCGCTGAGCTCGGGGACCTCGTTGAGGGTGATCTCTAGGTCGGGGACTATGCGATGTTGCTTATCGGTCATTGGGCTTGCCTCCGGGTGAAGGGAGAGAACCAGGGCTCAGGGTTGGCGCTCGGGCGTGTCGTAGTCCGGCACCGTGTGCACGCCGATGACGAGGGGCCAGTACTCGCCTTCCCAGTTTCGGCTCAGGCCGACGGCCAGATAGATGGCCTCGGCGCCCAGCCGCTCGCGGAGTGCGTCGTGATCCAGCGCCAGGGAACCGCCGTTCTGGCCCAGCCAGGCCTGGCCCAGCGCACGCCACTTGAGATCGGTCACGGAGACGCCGCGCCGGCCCGTGGCCCGGGGGTGGTTGGCATCGCCCGGCAGCACGAAGCGCATGCGGGCCTCGTACTTGCCGGAGTAGGCGTCGCGCCAGTAACTTGCCCACACATGCTCGGGCTGTACCAGGCAGAGAGAGCGGGTGTGGGTAAGTAGCACGTCCTCCGGTGCGCGGTCGAGGTACCTGGCGAAGAAGCGCGCGCGTTTGTCGCCCTCAAGCCGGCGCACGACGCGCGGCCGGTGGTGGATGAAGTCGGTGAGCCAGTCCTCGACGTGGGGCGGGTTGGGGCGTGGCGCGATGAGGTCCAATTCCGCCACGTCCCCACACTGAAGCAGCCGGCCACCGGCGTCGCTCACGTCGCCCGGCAGGAGTGTGCTGCCCTCGCGCACCGGGCGCACCCACTGCAGGCCGGTGACGGGGTCGCTGTCGTGGGTGAAGCCGGCCGCACAGATGCCGGCGAGCATCTTGGTCATGGCCAGGATGAGGACTTCTTGCCGTGGCATGGGCGATCTCCCTATGGCGTGACTCAAGACCTGACAGGTTTTGAGTGTTGGTTATCGACGCAGGTGTCTCTCCAGACGGAAGCGCCTTTGACCTCGGAGTCTTCCTGTAAACCTGTCAGGTCTGGCTTGAGCAGCGAACGACCTGGTTTCTTAGCCGCTATAGATGAATGATGGTCAACTCTGGCACGTGCCTGGCCCAGTGCTCGGCGACCAGGCGACGATGGCAGTGTTCGGCTGTTGGCTCGGCGCACAGCAGGCACGGCGCGCGATAGCGGGCCAATATCTCTCGGCCGATGGAGCCAGCAGCTCGCTCCTCCAGGAGCGGGAGGAAACGGGCCTCGTATGCGCTCCAGTCGTGGTCCTCACGATAGGCGGCGAAGATCTCCGGCGTGGGGGCCAGCTCGGGGTGATGCTCATAGCCGATGGAGAAACCCTCCTGCAGCAGGAAGGCCAGGTCATCTTGCTTCGTGTAGCCAGCCAGGTGGGAGGTGTTCCGCAGGCGCACGTCGATCACCGCGTCTACACCGGCCTCGCGCAGTTGCCCGATGAGGGCCGCCAGCGGCTTACGCTGGTAGCCGATGGTGTACACGAGGGGCGCTGGCGGGCGGTGGTCGTTGGAGGTCACGGCGTTTTCCTATTCGAACAGCGAGAGCTGCCGGGCGATGCGCTCGCCCGCGACCGTGTCGCCGTCGGGCTGGATGTGGAGCACGCGCACACCGCGCGCCAGGAGTGTCTGAGTGACGAGCAGGTGGCGATGGCACTGGCGATGGTCGCCCTCGCCGCACATCAGCGCCACGCGCGCGGACCGGGCCAGCTCGATCAGGCGATCGATCCCGGCCTGATAGGCGGGCGTCTGCTCGACGCGCGCGTAGTCGGGGCGTTCCTGTCCTGGGTTGTACAGAGATGGATCGGTGGGGCGGCCTCCGAGCGAGTCGCCCATGAACCGATAGGCGATGCCGGCGTCCTCCAGGTCGCGGGCCAGCGTCTCGCGGTTGAAGTGCGATGCCCAGCGGCTGTAGGGCTGGCTGCGCACGTCCGCGACGAGCGCGATCTCGTGCTGGCGCAGCAGGTCAACGAACGCCGGCGTGGTGTGGTCGCTGTGGCCGATGGTGTAAACCAGCAGATGCTCGGGCACGGTTGTCCTCGGTGTGGCTGTCTATGTGGGTCTGTAGTGACAAAGGGGCCGAGGAAGATTATAGCAGATTGTGGGGAATCGGCAAATGGAGCAAGTCGGCAAGTCAGCAAGTCAGCAAATCAGCAAATGGGCAAGTCAGCAAATCGGCAAAACGGTAATTTGGAAGTCGTTGGTGGGTTGTGATATAATAGCGGCGCGCGGTGAATTGGGATGTTGAGGATGCAGCGGGCGAGGAGGAGGGAGCCAATGAGAGCCGATACACTGCCCGAGGTCATCCGTGCCTTTGATCCAACGCAGCCTCTGAGGGGGCAGGCGCTGAGGGATTGGTACATTGACCGGCCGGGCAACCCGCTCAAGCAGATCAAGATCTACCTGCAGGGGCTGGGATTGGCGAACCAGCCGGTGAAGATCCTGTTCACGGGACACGTAGGGAGCGGCAAGTCCACGACGCTCAACAGGCTGGCGGAGGAGATCAAGCGCCAGTTCCTCATCGTGCCCCTGGACGTGCGTTTCTTCACCAGCATAGCCGACCTGACGCACGTAGACCTGATCCTCGGCATGGCGACCTCGCTTTTCCAGCGCGCCACAGAGCCCGACGTGTTGGGCAAGGCACCGGCGCAGATCGCCGGCGACGTGTGGGATGACGTCGCGAGCTTCATCGAGACGGTCATCTTTGGCCCGGCCAATTTTCGCACCCCGCCCGCCGGGGCGGAGCTGTCGGCCAAGGTCAACTTCCTGGCCGTGGAGTTTCAGACCAAGTTCGCCAGCGAGGCGGCCACCCGTGACGCGATTCGGCGGCAGGTTGAGTCGCGGCTGGCCGAGCTGCACGACAAGATCAACCAGGTCGCCGACTCGGTGCTCGTCAGCTACAAGCGCCCTGTGCTGTTCTTCGTCGAGGGGACGGACAAACCAGATCTGAGCCGGGCGCGCGAGATCTTCCGGGGCCACGCCTACGCCCTGACGGCCTTTCGCGCCTCGACAATCTACACGTTCCCCATCGGCCTGCGCTACTCGGGCGCCGATTTCAACCTGATCAGGGACCACTTCACCGAGACCTTCATGCTGCCTAATTTCAAGGTCACGGACCCGGACGGGAGTCCCAACCGCGGGGGGCTGGCGTGCCTCAGGGAGGCGCTGGCGGTGCGCATGGCGGATGGCCTGATCGAGGACGACGCCCGGGACCAGATCATAAGGGCCAGCGGGGGACTGATGCGCACACTGGTCCAACTGGTCCGGCGCTCGGCGGTGAACGCCATCGCCGCCGGTGGCGAGACGATCTCCGTCGAGAGCGCCGAGGCGGCCATCGGCGAGGAGCGGGCGAATTTCGTCGCCGGCCTGAGCCGCGACGACTACCCGGTGCTGTATGAGCGCCACATGGACAAGCAACTGAGCGGTGACGCGGCGGTGTTGCGCCTGCTGCAGACGCGCGCGCTGTTGGAATACGCGGACGGGAATCCGTGGTGCGACGTCCACCCGGTGGCGCTGCCCCTGGTCCTCGAACGCGTGGCCGAGAGTGCGGCTCGGGACGTGACTGAGGAGGAGACGTAGTCTGCCATGGCAGGTCCAGAGACGCGTTCGGCCCTGGCGACGCTGGAAAAACTGGCGTCCCAGCTTCCAGCCCACCTGGCCCGCCAGGATCTGGCCGAACTGGCGGTGCTGATGCGATATGCCGAGGAGGGCGCGTGGGCCTTTGCCGTGTATAACACCGTGCCCGTGCGCGACGAGGTGGCCGGTGTTCTGCACGAGCTCCTGTCTCCGGTGCCGGTCTACGAGTTCACGCTGTCGTCTCAGCATTCCAACCCCCTCGACTATCTGGCGGACATCCCTAGGGGCCAGAGCCGGGCTGTGGTCTTCTTCTTTGACCTGGAGCAAACGGAAGGCGCGGTGTGGCAGTATCTGGAGGCGGAACGGGAGAACCTGGCTGCGCACCGGCTGGGCCTGGTCTTCTGGATCAGCCGGGATGCCTGGAGCGAAGGGGTACGCGCTGCGCCGAATTTCTGGTCCCAGCGAAGCGGGGTGTTCGATTTCACTATCCAGTCGCCGCAGGTGCTGACCGAGGTACGCGGGGCGTGGGCTGGTCAACCGGTGCGATTGGTGGGCCGTGACGATTGGAAACGGCAGATGCGCCTGTTCGGCGGTCTGCTGCGCGAGTACGAGGAGGAGGAAGCGCCGCCGGCCGCTCGGGCCGGGCTGCACGGCAAGATCGCTTACCTGCTCTACTTCGACGATCGCAACGACGAAGCCGTCGAGCACTTGCAGCAGCAGTTGACCCTGGCGCGGGCCGGGGGCGACCGGCGACAACAGGCTGAGGCGATGAACAACCTGGGGCGTATCGCACAGCTTCAGCAGGGGCGACTGGCGGCAATGGATTGGTACGAGCGGGCGCTGTCCGCCGCCGGGGACGACGCCGGTGCCCGCGCCGAGAGCCTACAGAACATGGCGTCAGCCCTTCTGGGGGAGGGCGAGGCGAGCCGTGCCCTGGAGATGCTGGACGAGGCGCTGGAGCTGTTCCGCGCCGTCGGGTCCCGGCTGGGCGAGGCCAACACGCTGCGGGCCATCGGCGACGTGCAGCGCTTCCTGAAGGAAAACGAGGGGGCGCTGGAATCGTACGGGGATGCGCTGGAGCTGTTCCGCGCCGTCGGGGACCGGCTGGGCGAGGCCAACACGCTGCGGGCTATCGGCGACGTGCAGCGCTTTCGGGACGAAAACGAGGGGGCGCTGGAATCGTACGGGGATGCGCTGGAGCTGTTCCGCGCCGTCGGGGACCGGCTGGGCGAGGCCAACACGCTGCGGGCTATCGGCGACGTGCAGCGCTTTCGGGACGAAAACGAGGGGGCGCTGGAATCGTACGGGGATGCGCTGGAGCTGTTCCGCGCCGTCGGGGACCGGCTGGGCGAGGCCAACACG
>CAZYSK010000021.1:0-34759 GCA_964649415.1 uncultured Anaerolineales bacterium | reverse complement strand
AAAACGAGGGGGCGCTGGAATCGTACGAGGATGCGCTGGAGCTGTTCCGCGCCGTCGGGGACCGGCTGGGCGAGGCCAACACGCTGCGGGCTATCGGCGACGTGCAGCGCTTTCGGGACGAAAACGAGGGGGCGCTGGAATCGTACGAGGATGCGCTGGAGCTGTTCCGCGCCGTTGGGGACCGGCTGGGCGAGGCCAACACGCTGCGGGTCATCGGCGACGTGCAGAGCTTCCTGAAGGAAAACGAGGGGGCGCTGGAATCGTACGGGGATGCGCTAGATCTGTTCCGCGCCGTCGGGGACCGGCTGGGCGAGGCCAACACTTTGCTCAGTATGGCCGGGATGCACCGGGAGATCGAGGCAGGCAGGGGCATGTTCGAGCAGGCTCTCTCGCTCTACCAGGCCATAGGCGACGCGTACTCCACCGCCCGCGGCCTGTACTACTATGGCCGCTACCTGCTGGCGCACGAGCATGAAGCTGAAGCGGTACCCCTGCTGGAGCGCAGCGCCACCATGTTTGGGGAGCGCGGCCTGTCCCAGTTTGCGGCCGCTGCCCGCGCCGCCATTCCCAAGTAGCTCCCGCCCTTCTCCCCTTTCCTGTCTCCTCCTTCCTGCTTCTGGCCTCCTGCCTCCCTCCTTGACGGCCCCCCACTTCGTGGTACACTCACGCCGTGAACAAGAATCCCGACACATTCCCGCCCCACTATCGCCGGAATTTCGTGGCCTTCCTGGTGGACTACGTCTGCTTTGGAGTGGCCTTCAACTTCTTCAATCCCACCAGCGTGTTGCCTGCCTTCGTCGGGCAACTGACCACGTCGGCGCCGGTAGTGGGATTGGCTAGCACGATCTTTCGCGGGGGCTGGCTGTTGCCCCAACTGGCCGTCGCCCGCTTGATCAACGACAAGCCGCGGAAGAAGCCTTGTTTGCTTATCGGGACGGTGGGCCGGGCCGCGTTCTGGGTGATTGGATTGGCTCTGTGGGCCGGGCTGGCGCGTTATCCCTCTGCGATGTTGGCTCTGTTCTTCGCCGCCATCGCGCTGTTCTCCATAGGCGACGGGACGTCCAGCGTCGCCTGGTTTGATCTCGTGGCACGGGCTGTCCCGGCGAAGCGGCGGGCGCGGCTTTTCGGGGCGGGACAGGTCATCAGCGGTGTGCTCGGGATCGGGGCGGGGGCGCTGATGGGGCTGATCCTGGACAGCCCTCGTTTTGCCTTCCCCAACGACTACGCGCTCATCTTCGGGCTGGCTGGTGTCGTGTTCATCCCGTCTTTTGTCGCTCTGTTCGCCATCCGCGAGCCCGCCCCTGAGAGCACGGGCTCTCAGTCGGATAGTCAGGTCAAGGGTGGCTGGTTCAAGCTCCTGTCCACCGATAGCACCTTCCTCGTTCTGACTGCCTCCCGCATACTGGTCGGCCTGGTGGACATAGCCACGCCGTTCTACGTGGGGCACGCGAGCGAGGTGCTGGGGCTGCCGGAGAGCGTGGTGGGCGAGTTCGTAATTGCCCAGACGGTCGCTGGCGTGATCGCCAGCGTCCTGCTGAGCCTGGTCAGAGGGCGCTGGGGGGCACGGCTGGTGATCCGGATTGGATCCGTCTCGGCCATGCTCGGACCACTCTTCGCCCTGGTGGCGCACCTGGTAGGCGGCGGCTGGCTGGCCCGGGCCTATCCCTTCGTCTACGTGGCGATCGGTATCTTGAACAGCACGTGGATGCTGGGTTTCTTCGATTACCTGTTGGAGATCGCGCCCGACGGCATGCGCCCGGCCTACGTCGGCCTGAGCAACACGATCATGGGCGTGACCACGCTGGCACCGGTTGCGGGCGGATGGCTGCTGGAGGCGACCTCGTACACTGCGCTTTTTGGCCTGACGTCTGCGCTCGTGGGCGTGGGGTTTGTGCTTGCCCTGGGGTTGCGGCCACTGGAGTGAGCTGTGTTCGCGGAGATGTGGCCGTGAGCGGGCCTCAGCGCGGTAGTCGGGAAGGGAAGCGCGGAAAGGGCGGGGTCGTGGTACGTGCGCTGCTCGCCGGACTGTTGCTCATCTGCGCCGGAGGGGCTGCGTGGATCTGGCGCGAGCCGCTGTGGGCCCTGTTTGGCGACCGGGCGCGCATCCAGGCATGGGTGACCGGCTTCGGCCCATGGGCACCTTTGGTTACCGTCGTGCTCAACGTGATCCAGGTGCTGCTGGCCCCATTGCCGGGCCAGTTGGTGGGGATGGTGAACGGCTACCTCTACGGGGTCTGGCTGGGCACGCTCTACAGCATGGCGGGGGTGATGCTGGGGACCGCTTTGGCGATGGCGCTGGGGCGTTGGTTTGGGCGCCCGCTGGTCGAGCGACTGGTCGACGCGGAGCGATTGGCGCGCTGGGATGGCGTCGCGGGCCGCCGGGGTCCGTTGTTCTTCTTCCTTGTGTTCCTCTTTCCCTTCCTCCCCGACGACCTTACCTGTTTCCTAGTCGGTCTCAGCTCGCTCTCAATCCCGCGCATGCTGCTTCTGATCACGCCGGCGCGCTTGCCGGGGGTGTTCGTCTCCTGCTGGGTAGGGGCCTACGCGACGCGCCTGCCGTGGTGGGCGTGGGTTCCGCTGGGCGGGGGAGCGATCGCGCTGGCGTGGGGCCTGTGGCGCTACGAGTCGCATCTGGAGCGCCTGATGGTGCGTGCCATCCGGCGACTGACGCGCCGGGAGGCGGTCAGGCGTCGGGAGTAGTGTAGACGGCAGGCAGCACCGGCGCGTTCCGCGGCCGCGGGACGGAGCTGAGCACGTCCCTGATTGAATCGCCCTGGCGCAGGAGGATGGCGGGCGTGCCGGTGGACAGCAATTGCTCCTTGAGCAGGCTTGCCCCCTCGGGTCCACCGAAGCCGGCCGCGTCCACCAGAATGGCGACCATGCGGAGCCCCGCGCGGTCGATGGAGAGCGTCGTCCTGGCCCACTCCTCGTGCACCGACGGGCTGATGGCGATCACGATGGTGCCGCGCGTCAAACGACCGCATTCCGCGCTCAGCACCTGGCTGAAGGGCATGTCGCCCGCCGCCCGCAGCACGGCCATCGCGTCCAGGATCTTGCCCAGTTGGCGCTCATCCCGGTCAGCCTGGATCACCTCGCGCCGCTGGCCGTAGGCGATCAGACCCACGGCCCGCCCGCGGCGGATGAAGAACTCCGCCACCGACGCCGCCGCGGTAACGGCGTACTCCTCGGTGCTGGGCTCCAGTTGGAGCCGCCTGGCGCGGATCTGCCACGGCTCCTGCTCTCGAATCGCCAGGTCCACCTCATCCACGGGTTCTCTGAAGTGCACGGATTCCGCCATGTCGAGCAGGATCCAGACGTCCGCGAGCGGATCCAGTTCGAACTCCTTGACGATGAGGCGGTTCTTGCGGGCCGTCGACGGCCAGTGAATGCGGTTGAAACTGTCGCCGGGGACGTACTCGCGCACGCCGGCGGCGTTGGTCGTGACGTGGTACGTGCGGCGACGCAGCGCGTCTCCACCCGGCAGGTAGCCCATGCGCTGCGGGAAGTCGCGTATCGGGACGGTAGCCGGGTAGACCACGATGCTGCTGGTCTGAGGGAACTCGCGCCGGAACTCGAACAGCCCTAAGGGATCGCCGCCGGAGACGCTCACCGGGCCCAGGCGGAAGCGGCCGCGCCGCTCACACAGGGTGCGCACCGTCCACACGCGCTCCTGGTGCGGTCCTAGCTTGTAGATGACCCGGCTGGTGCGGTGACCTGGCACGTCGGAGTCGTCGTAAATCGCGACCCACAGTTTGGGCAGCCATGTGCTGTTGCGCAGTGAGAAGCGCTCCATCAGCGGGTGGCCCACCTGTGCGCGCGTGCTGCGGGTGTAGCGACTGAGGTGCAGCCCGTGCGTGGCTGCCCAGGCCCACAGGCCCGACGAGAGGAGCACGGCTGTCAGGAGGTAAATCAGGTGGTAGTACAGGTCGCGACCGGTGACCAGGGCCGCGACCACGGACGCCAACCCGAGGGCCAACACCCCCCACGCGCGTCGCGTTGCCTGCATCGCTCGCCCCAGTCCGCCTAGCGCGGCCGCACGTGTGCGCCCGGCACGGGCAGATCGGACAGGATCTCCGATACCACGGCCTCGCCGGTGACGTCCCGGAGGCGTGCCGACGGGCTGACGATCAGCCGGTGTGCCAGCGTGGGCTTCGTCATGGCCTTGATGTCGTCGGGGATCACGTAGTCGCGCCCCAACATCGCCGCACGGGTCTGTCCCGTGCGGTAGAGGGCCAGCGAACCCCGGGGGCTGGCTCCGAGATAGATGTCGGGGTGACGGCGTGTGCGCGTGACGATGTCCACGATGTAGCGCTTGACCAACAGGTCCACGTAGACGGTCTTCAGTTTCTCCTGAGCCTGGGTAAGGGCTTCGCTACCGATCACTTGCTCAGTCTTCGTCAACGGGTGCACGTATTGCTGTGAGTCGAGCACGGCGATTTCGTCGCTGGGGCCGGGGTAGCCCAGCCGGATGCGCATCAGGAAGCGGTCCAGTTGGGCCTCGGGCAAGGGGAAGGTGCCCTCGTACTCGATGGGGTTCTGAGTCGCCATGACGAGGAAGGGGTGCGGCAGGGGATGGGTGACTCCGTCCACAGTCACTTGCAGCTCCTGCATGGCCTCCAAGAGGGCGGCCTGGGTCTTGGGTGTGGCCCGATTGATCTCGTCGGTGAGGACGATCTGGGCCATGATAGGGCCTGGCCGAAACTCGAACTCGTGCGCTTTCTGGTTGAAGATGGACACGCCGGTGACGTCGGAGGGCAGCATGTCGGGCGTGAACTGGATGCGCCGGAACGTACATCCGAGGGACTTGGCCAGCGCGCGGGCCAGCATCGTCTTGCCCACCCCGGGCACGTCCTCGATCAGGATGTGGCCCTGCGAGAGCAATCCGACGAGGATGAGCTCGATCGCATCTCGCTTGCCGATGATGACGCGCTCGATGTTCTTGACGAGCTGGTCGGTCACTGCGCGTACTTCGTCCATGGAAGTCTCCTTGCTCTGTGAGCTTTGCGCCTGATACTTCAATTATATCCGTCTTTGCGCTATGCGCCAAATGCACGGCGTTGGCGTCCACCGGTTGACTATCGGGGACAGCAGCGTATAATCCACACCTATCTGGTATGCACAGGAGTACTTGACGCCGCTATGTCCAACCCTACTGCACCATCCAAGCCATCTGTGTCCTGGCGCCGCAACCTGGCGGTGATATGGTTC
Source organism: uncultured Anaerolineales bacterium (assembly GCA_964649415.1). Lineage (GTDB taxonomy): Bacteria > Chloroflexota > Anaerolineae > B4-G1 > B4-G1 > CAZYSK01. The sequence goes on along the minus strand of CAZYSK010000021.1, from coordinate 29,551 downwards.
GCCGAACTGATCGCCATTGCCGGCTTCACCGTCGTGATGCCTCTCTTGCCGCTGTATCTCTCGGAGTTGGGCGTGGCGGGTGAGCGCGCGACCAGGATCTGGGCCGGGCTCATGTTCTTCGGCCACTCGGTGATGATGGGGATCTTGGGGCCGATCTGGGGGGCATTGGGTGATCGCTACGGTCGCAAGCTCATGGTCGAGCGCGCCATGTTCGCCGGGGCTGTGCTGATCGGTCTGATGGGTCTGGCAACGAACGCGCCGCAGTTGGCGCTTCTGCGCATGGCGCAGGGTGGCCTGACTGGGACGATCACTGCAGCAAACGCGCTCGTCGCCACGACCACGCCCCGCAAGCGCGCAGGCTTTGCACTGGGCTTGCTCCAGGTGGCTATCTACATGGGAGCCTCTGTCGGGCCGCTGCTGGGCGGCCTGGTGGCCGACAGTCTCGGCTATCGGGCGGCTTTCTGGACCACCGGTGCGCTATTGTTCGTGGCCGGCCTGGGCGTGCTGGCCCTGGTCGAGGATCCGTTTCGGCGCGGCGTGCCGTCTGGGCGCGAGCGCACGTCGGCCCGTGCGCACGAGTTGACGCTGCGGCAGCGCGTATGGGGCCACCTATCGCCGATCCTGAGTCTACCGTCGTTGCTCGCTGTGCTGGGGGTGAATCTGCTGATGCGGTTGGGGGCACGGCTGATGGTGCCCGTCTTGCCGTTGTTCGTGCAGGAGATCGTCCCGCCCGGTGCTCGTGTGGCCTCCATCAATGGGCTGATCAGCGGTGCCGGCGCGCTGGCCGGTGCGGTGGGGGCGTTGGGCCTGGGTTGGCTGGGCGACCGCCTGGGTTCTCGTGCCATCCTGGTGACGTCAGCGCTTGTCTCGATCGCGTGTTACGTGCCCCAGTACTTCGTCACCGAGACCACTTCCCTGCTGTTGTTGCAGGCGGGGACGGGGTTGGCTATGGGAGGCCTCCTGACCTCGCTGAGCGCTTTCCTGGCCCGGGTGTCGCCGGAGGGACAGGAGGGGATAGTCTACGGCGTGGAAACCAGCGTGACGGCGACAGCGAACGCGATCGGGCCTATGATGGGCAGCCTGTTGGCTGCCTGGCTGGGGTTGCGCGTGCCCTTCCTCGTCGCGGCGGGCATATTCGGATTGGCCGGGCTCGCAGCGATGCGTCTGTTGCCTGGCAGGAATGTCGACCGGGGGCACGGGCAGCCGCCGCTGCCCTGAGCGGGCGGCACCGGCGATGGTTGGACGGCGGTGTCACGCACGCCGGCGTGCCAGCGACAGCGCCTGTTGGACCGCTTCCTCCGGCGTGGCGGCGGTGACGATGGGGGCGGGTGGGTGACCATCGCGCTCGACCTGCCACGTCCCTATCCCCACGACCGGCACGCCAAAAGCCAGTGCAAAGGCAATCTCGCTCAGCGTGCCGTAACTCCCGCCGACGGCGATCACTGCCTGAGCGGTGCGCGCGATTACCGCGTTGCGCGCCTCGCCGAGCCCGGTGACGATGGGGATGTCCACGTAGGGGTTTGCGCCCGCACGGCGGCTGCCGGGGAGGACGCCGATCGTCAGGCCTCCGGCGGACTTCGCGCCCCGGCAGGCGGCTTCCATCACCCCACCGCGACCGCCGCAGATCAGCACCGCGTGCGCCTCGGCCAGCGCCCGGCCCACCGCCTCGGCCGCTGTGGCCTCCGCGGGCGTCGGCGCAGAACCACCGATGACGCCGATGATGAGTTCGGGGCTAGAACGTTGCGACGTCTTCAGTATTTGCATCCCTGCTGGCCGTTGATCCTGGCCTCTTCCATCTCAATCCGCTCCATCACGACGTCCCAGGGGTCTGCTTCGTCGGCCAGGGCGATGAGCTGGCCGAGTGACACCTGGAAACGGGGGTCCTCCTCAGCGGCCTGGATGAAGTCCTTGTAGGTATAGTTGGCCTGCACCTTCCAGATCTCGGTCACGGTGTTCGCCAGATCTGCGGCCATCATCGCGCGGCTATGGCACAGGAGGCCCAACGCGATGTCCAGACTGCGGGCGAGCATATCCTCTTTGCTCAGGCCCTCGGGCACGTCGGCCTCGCCCCATCCAGGGACCGCGTTCAAGGCCGCCATCTCGCGTTCCACGGTCGTGCCTTCGTCGTCAACAGTGAGCTTAACCTTCGTCTTCTTGTGCCGCAAGCGGCGTAGCATGTCTATGACCATACGGGTTTCGGTTGTTCTGAATACTCCCTTGATGATTGTGATCGGCTCAGTTCGCTGCGTGCAGCGGAAACTCCGCCTGCACGCTGTATTCGGCGCCGTCGGGTTTAAGCACGCTGCGGATGATCGCGAAGCCAGCGGCGGGGACCTCGGCCAGCACACCCACCGGGGTGCTGGCGACGATCTCCCCGACCCGTGCCGCGTCGTTGCGGGCGGCTTTGCGGTGCACGCGCCCCAGTGTGAGATGCGGCGTGAAGCCTCGCCTCTCGGGCGGGTAGCCGAGGGGGTCCATCACCTCCTCGACTGCGCCCTGGAGCGCTGCCAAGCGCCCCGTCGGCTCCTGCACCCCGACCCAGACGACGCGTGGGCGGCTGGGGTTGGGGAAGCAGCCCAGTCCCTCGACGGTGAAGACGCAGGGTGGGGCGTGGCGGGCGACGGCTGCCAGCGCCTGCCGGATGCCGGGCAGTCTGTCCGTGGGCGTGTCGCCCAAGAACTTGAGCGTCAGGTGGATAGCCGCGGGACGCACCCAGCGCACGCTGCGGGGCGGGACGCGTTTCTTCAGTTCCCGCTGAAGGTCGGCCAGCCCGTCCAGCACCGGATCGGGTAGGGGGATGGCGATGAAGGCACGTATAGTTTCCATATCCGTCCTGCCTTGATCAGAGGTCTTCAGAAGTCGTCAGAATTCCCACTCCGGCTTGGGCTCGGGGAGCCGCAGCGCCCAGTCGAGTTCCTGCAGCAGTTCCGGGGGGCCGTAGAGTCTATCGGTCACGGCCAGGCCGGTCGCTGGGCGGACGCCGAGCCACATGCGCGTGAACGCGCCCACCGACGTGGTCAGCGTGGGCAGGCACGCGTCCGTGCCCTGTTCGGCTCCTGAGGATGGCCCCAGGGTGACTACGTAGTCGCCCGTGACGCCCCGCCAGGGCGCGCTTTGGCCGAGGAAGCGCTCGATGGGATCGCTGAGGGCGAGGTTAAAGCGTACCTCGTTGCCTCGCAGGTGAGTCCGCTCCAGGCAACCGCGTAGATCGCATATCCGCATCTGCCAATAGGACAGCGCGTTGACGCGCGCCTCGAACTCCGACTTTTCGCTTACCTGGCGCTGCTTGATGGGCTGCACGATCAAGTCCTGGATCTGGATACCTGGTGGCTCAACCATTCGCACCAGCCGCACCTGGTCGCCCAGGCTCTTCAGCAGTGCCATCAGCTCCAGGAACTGGTCAGGCGTCTGAAACGAGAGCCAGAGGATCGTGTAGGGGCCGCTTTCGTTGTCCTTCGTCCGGCACCAGACGTGGTGGGTGAGTTCGCCGCCGGGGCCATCGGCGTAGCCGAGGCCAAAGCCGTTCTTGCTCCAGATCATCTCGGCCTGCGTGATCTCGGGCGGGTTCAGGTTGCACGCTCCGTGGCCGCGGAGACGTGCCAGGCGCGAGGCGTGCACGATGGCCCAGTCATCCGGCGTGATCCGCCGTGGTACGCGGGCTCGCACGCCGATCCTGAGACGCGAAGGATCAAAACTGATCCAGTGCTCGTAGCCGCCGCTGCCGAAGCCGAGCTGGTTGTAGAAGCCCTGCTCGAAGATCCCGAGCCCGGCGACCAGCGCGCCGTCGGCGGCGTCGTCGGCCACCAGCCGAGCTGTGAGCCTGCTCGCTAGCCCTTGTTTGCGCGCGACGCGGCTGGTCGTGACGCTCATGACGGCGGAAAATGGGAGTTCTTCGTCCAGATAGTGGACGGTACCGGGTGCACTGAGGACCAGGCACTCGGCCTCGTCGTTGAGCTCGGCCACGAGCGCGCGCATGGATCCGATGAACAGGTCCATGGCCTGTTCTTTCTCTTTGTCCTTCTCAATCCAGCCTACCTCGTGCCAGATGCGGTGAGCGGCGTCTTTGTCCCTGTTTGGGTCGTATTTGCGAATCTTCATCTTTGTTCTCAGTTGGATGTCACACGGCGCCAGGCACGACACGGTCACTGGCTAACCGAGGCGCAGGATATCGCACGTGCCGGATTCCATGTCTATCACCAGCAGCCGGTGGCGCAGCAACGTTCCCCGGTCCAGCAGGATCTTGATTACCTCCTGAGCCTCCCAGGCTGCCACGAGCATCGCTGTCGCGGCCAGGTTGCCGAGTTCCACCTCAAGCCCCTGCTCCGGCAGATCGCCTGGATCGCCGTACAGGCTGTGCAGACCAGGATCGCCGGGAAAGATGGTCATCACCTGGCCCATGAAGCCGGCGATGCTCCCGTGGACCATCGGAATGCCAATTGCCCCTGCCCCGTCCTGCAGGGTCAGGCGGATGGGCAGGCGGTCGAGGCCGTCCACGACGACCTCGGCTCCCTCCAGCAGGTGGGGCAGGTTGTCGCGGGTCAGTGCCACGGCGTGGCTCGTTACCTCGACAGCGCTGTTGATCTGGGCGACGCGTTGCGCGGCGACGTGCGCTTTGCTTGTGCCCAGGACAATCGGGGCGCTCAGGGTCTGCCGGTTGAGGTTGTGGTCCTCGAACGAGTCGCCGTCTATCAGGATCAGCCGTCCCACGCCTGTGCGGGCCAGAGCCTCTACCACGTACCCCCCGAGTCCGCCCAACCCCACGACTGCCACGCTGGCTCGCAACAGCCTGGCCTGCCCGTCGGGGCCAACCGTGCCGAGATTGCGCAGGTAGCGCCGAGGGACGACGTCCGCTTCCAGCGCGGCCAGTTCGACCTCGCGGATGGAGCAGCCACACATGGCGGCCAGTTCGTGCACCTGCCGGAGGCGAATGCTGCGCGTGCCGTTTTCGAGCGTAGCCTGGGTTTCGATCTGCTCTCGCAGGGTTGCGCTGTCCATCATCGTCTCCCTTTCCTCGGCACGTACAACGAGGCCGACACCACCAGATGCCGGCCTCGTGTGCGATGATGGAGATGGCGGGAATCGAACCCGCGTCCGAGAAACTCGATCACAGACCTCTACAAGCTTAGTCGGCTCTTGTGTTGTCGCCTGGGGAAACGCTGCCGACCGCGCACCATCCAGACCTAGCCGATGGGAGCCGAAACTCCCGCTTGAGCGTCCCTATCGGCATCGGAACGCCGCACGCTGGCATTGTGACGTCCTTGCCCCGACCCACCAGCGCGAGATCGGGGGGGACGTGACCGCTTACGCGGTCAGTTTGCCCTTAAGGTCGGGTTAGGCTGCCATTGGAGCAGCCGCTACCGCGGCCTGCGGGACAGGGATCCAAGTGTTATTGGCACTTTGGAAAGTGTGCTCCGTTGTTAACGAGGGCAGAGCGCCCCGGCTTGCCATCTCTGACCAGCCTTCCCCGTCGAAGCCTGTCATCCCCTAGGGTGGCAATTATAGCATGCATGGCGTACAATGACAAATGAGCGATGGGCACGGCGTCCCGAGCTTTTCGCTTGTCAAAACCTGTCTTTTCGTGTACCATTGACGTCAGTGCGAGTGTGATATGATATCTTCCAAGTTGTGAGGGGGCTATGCTAGCCACGTTTTTCAAACCTGACTCGGTCGCGGTTGTCGGTGCCTCTCGCGAACCCGAGAAGCTTGGTTATTCTGTATTGGCCAATCTGATGGATGCGGGCTTCCCAGGCCATCTCTACCCGGTTAACCCCAAGGCCGATGAGATCTTGGGCTTGAAGGCGTATCCTTCCGTGTTGGACATCCCGGATCCCGTGGATCTGGCCGTCATCGTCATTCCCTATCGCTTCGTGCCGGCGGTGTTGGAGCAGTGCGGGCAGAAGGAGATCCCGTCCGTCGTGGTGATCAGCGCTGGCTTCCGTGAGGCCGGGCGCGATGGGCTGGAACGGGAGATGGAGTTGATTGAGATGGCTCGCAAGTACAACTTGCGCCTGATCGGTCCCAACTGTCTGGGCGTGATTGACACCGCCACACCGCTGAACGCGACGTTCGCTGCGGGTATGCCGCCCGGCGGTCCCATCGCTTTCATGTCCCAGTCGGGTGCGCTGGGCACGGCCGTGCTGGACATGGCGATGGCCGGCCGCATCGGTTTCTCCAAGTTCGCCAGCCTGGGCAACAAGGCGGACGTGAGTGAGATTGACCTGTTGGACGCGTGGGGGGACGACGACGACTCACGCGTGATCTTGATCTACGTCGAGGGGCTGCCCGATGGCCAGAGGTTCATCGAGGTGGCGCGCCGGGTGACGCGGCACAAGCCGGTTGTGGCGATCAAGTCCGGCGTGACGGCTTCGGGCTCGCGGGCGGTGTCGTCGCACACGGGAAGCCTGGCCGGCTCCGAGGCGGCTTACAAAGCGGCCTTTCGGCAGGCAGGTGTCCTGCGGGCGACATCGATGGAGGCGCTCTTCGACTACGCGCGGGCTTTCGCATACCAGCCGCTCCTAAAAGGCGATCGCATCGGCATCGTCACCAACGCGGGTGGTCCGGGCATTCTGGCTACCGATGCGTTGGAGCACGGGGATATGGAGATCTGCCGGCTCAGCGCGGAGACGACTGTGGCGTTGACGGAGTATCTACCGGGTGCGGCCAGCGTCGCCAATCCGGTGGACGTATTGGGGGACGCCCTGGCGGACCGGTACGAGCGTGCGATTCATCTGGTGCTGAACGACCCCAATGTGGATGGGTTGATGGTGATCGTCACTCCTCAGGCGATGACGGAGATTGAAGAGACGGCTCACGCGGTCGGCCGCATGGCCCAGGAGTCGGACAAGCCGGTCCTGGGCTGTTTCATGGGGGAGGCGCGCATCGAGGCCGGCGTGGACGTGCTGTGGCAATATGGCGTGCCCAATTATCCGTTCCCCGAGCGGGCGGCGGCGGCTCTGGCGGCGATGAGAGACTTCCGGCGCGAGCAGCAGCGGCCGATCTTCACGCCGGAGCCCTGCGTTACGTGCATACCTGTGGTCCGGGAGCTGTTCGAGCGCGTGCGGTCGGAGGGGCGCGTCTCCATCGGTGACGCCGAGGCCTGGACGGTCTTGGAGGCGTACGGATTCACGGTTCCCCAGTCACGTCTGGCCAAGACATCCGACGAGGCGGTCGAGATTGCGGAGGAGATGGGGTATCCGCTCGTGATGAAGGTGGCCTCGCCGGACATTCTGCACAAGACTGACGTCGGTGGCGTCAAGCTGAACCTGCGTTCGCCGGATGACGTGCGGGATGCATTTGACCTGATCGTGTATCGGGCCGGGCGCTACATGCCAGACGCGCGAATCTGGGGCTGTCAGGTGCAGCAGATGGTGACGGGCGGCCGTGAGGTGTTGGTGGGGATGAGCCGTGACCCGCAGTTCGGGCCCCTGGTTGCCTTTGGCCTGGGCGGTATCTACGTGGAGGCGCTGAAGGACGTCGCCTTCCGCGTGGCCCCCTTTAGCCGCCAGGAGGCGGAGGAGATGATCCGGGAGATCCGCTCCTATCGCCTGCTGGAGGGCGTCCGGGGCGAGGCGCCCGCCGACCACGAGGCTATGGTGGATGCGTTGCTGCGGATTAGCCGGTTGGTAACCGATTTCCCTGAGATCGTGGAGCTGGACATCAACCCGTTGATGGTGTTTGAAGAGGGACATGGGGCGATGGCGATTGACATGCGGCTGGTCTTGGCCTCTTGAGGTCCGCCCACCCTCGGATGCCCCAATGGAGCGGGGGAGATGAAGGGGCAATCATCTAGTTAAGGAGAGGTGATGACGATGAAAGCGTTGTACGTAACTTCCATGCACAGATTCAGCGGCAAGACAGCTGTTTGCTTGGCGCTGGCGCGGCGTTTTCAGCATGAGGGGTACAAGGTCGGCTACTTCAAGCCAGTCTCTGTCCATCACTGGGAACCGATTCCCGGCCGCGTGCACGACGAGGATGCCGCCTTTGTGCGCCGCATGCTGGGTTTGGAAGAGTCCGTAGAGGACTTGGTAGGCATCATCCTTACCCCCAAGCTCGTGCGCGAGATGCGCTGTGGCTGCACCGATCGCGATCTCATGCCGGAAGTCGCGGCGAAGTATGAGCGGGCCATCGACGGCAAGGACATCGTTCTGCTGGAGGGTGGGCACTCGCTTCGGGAGGGGCTCAGTTTCAATATCGCCCCTACGCGGGTGGCGGATGCCCTGGACGTGCCGGCGTTGACGATGCTGCGTTTCCGCAACCAGGTGAGCATGGGGGATGCCTGTATCGCGGCACAACAGCAGTTGGGAGATCGGATGCTGGGCGTGGTCATCAACGCCGTGCCGGAGCAGTCAATGGATCTGTTGCAGCGAACTTGTCGCCAGTGTCTGGAGGAGCGAGGTGTCCCGGTGGTGGGTGCGCTCCCTCGACGCGAGCAGCTTCAGGCGATCAGCGTGGGAGAGATGGCGGAAGTGCTGCACGCTGAGTTCCTCGCACTGCCGGATAAGAAGGATGTCCTGGTCGAGCAGTTGCTGGTTGGTGCCATGAGCGTGGAGCAGGCCCTGCCGCACATACGACGCGTGTCCGGCAGCAAGGCGATGATCACCGGCGGTGATCGTGCCGACATGCAGTTGGTGGCTCTGGAGACGGCGGCCAAGTGCTTGATACTGACCGGCAATCTGCGTCCGATGGCCGAGGTATTGCGTCACGCTGAGGAAGCCGGTGTTCCGGTGTTGCTGGTGCGCGGGAGTACCATACAGACAGTTGAGGCCATTGAGGAAGTCTTTGGCAAGACGCGACTAGGGCAGACGGCGAAGCTGAAGCGCTTCGAGGCGTTGATGGAGGAGTACTTCGACTTCAAGCGTCTCTACGAGGCGCTTGAGCTAACCTGAGATTTCGCGTGGTATTGTTAAGGAGACGTATGATCGAGACGGAAATTGATGGGATCGTTGCGCGCGAGGTCTTGGACTCGCGTGGGAATCCTACTGTTGAGGTGGAAGCCTTTCTGGTAGGGGGCGCATGGGGGCGGGCGATTGTCCCGTCCGGAGCCTCTACCGGTGTTCACGAGGCGCTGGAGATGCGGGACGGCGACAAAGGACGCTACAGCGGCAAGGGCGTGCTGCAGGCCGTCGCCAACGTCAATGATGTGATCTCCGATGAGCTGTTTGGCTGGGACGCCACCGATCAGGCCGGGATTGACGCACTGCTGTTGGAACTGGACGGCACGCCGAACAAGGGGAAACTGGGTGCCAATGCGATCTTGGGCGTCTCGTTGGCGGTGGCCCACGCGGCGGCCAATGCGCTCCAGATGCCGCTTTACCGCTACATCGGCGGCGTGCACGCTCACGTGTTGCCGGTGCCTATGATGAATATTCTCAACGGCGGCAAACACGCGGTGGATGGCCCTGACTTGCAGGAGTTCATGGTCATGCCGGTCGGCGCGCCGACCTTCGCGGAGGCGCTGCGCTGGGGGAGCGAGGTCTATCATGCGTTGAAGGCCGTGCTCAAGGCCAAGGGGTATTCGACGGGTATCGGGGACGAGGGCGGCTTCGCGCCCAGCCTGAAGGCGAACGAGGAGGCCGTCGAGCTTATTCTGGAGGCCGCCGAGAAGGCGGGCTACAAGCCAGGTGAGCAGGTTCGCATCGCGCTGGACCCCGCCGCGAGCGAGTTCTTCGAGGACGGGAAATATGTCCTCAAGAAGGAGGGACGCTCGCTCACAGGTGCGGAGATGGTCGAGTTCTACGCGGACTGGGTGAGCAAATACCCGATCATCAGCATCGAGGACGGGCTGGCCGAGGATGACTGGGACAGTTGGGTGCTCATGATGGAGCGCCTGGGCGATCGCGTTCAGATCGTGGGTGATGATCTGCTGGTGACCAACGTGGCGCGGGTGCAGAAGGGGATGGACCTGGGCACGTGCAACTCGTTGCTGTGCAAGGTGAACCAGATCGGGACGCTCTCGGAGACAATTGCCGCCGTGCAACTGGCGCAGCGTGCAAGCTGGACGGTCGTCGTCTCCCACCGCTCAGGTGAGACGGAGGATGCGACGATTGCGGACCTGGCTGTGGCGCTCAACACGGGCCAGATCAAGACTGGGGCACCCTGTCGCTCCGACCGTGTTGCCAAGTACAACCAGTTGCTGCGGATTGAGCAGGAGCTGGGCGAGGAAGCTGCGTACGCGGGCCTGGCGGCCTTCACGAACCTAAAGCGCTAACCAATCGTCGTCTGGCGGCACGTCGCTTGTGGCCTAATCTATGCAACTACTCGCGCTCGGATGCCCCATGGGTTGGAGGAATCCGGCTTTTCGGGATGGCGCGGTCGCGGGTAGTTGCATTCAGTTTGTGCCTGATGGGAGGATAGAGAGATGATTGACAGACATGGTTCGCCTCCATGGTGGATTGGTGCAGTTGTGCTGGCGTTGCTGCTGGCGAGTCTGGGGTGCGGTATCTGCCCCGCTATTCCCGGTGGGCTGAGCGCTACGTCTTCCCCGTCTCCGTCCGTGGCTCCGTCGCCTTCTCCATCTCCGCTGCCTGTCGCCTCGCCATCCGCGGAGCCCACGCCAACTCCTCAGCCGGCTGTGGCCCCCGACGTACCCGCTGAATTGGTCCTGTATACCAACTCCGTGGAGGGATTCAGCGTCCAATACCCGGCGGACTGGGTCTATCAGGCCGAGCCGGGAATGGTCAGTTTTGCGGACCCCACAGGGGGCCCGCCGTCCTTTGACCCGACGGACGGGCCAATGCTCTCGGTCGGCACGTTTTCCCGGGACGAGGTGGACCTGGAGTTTGGTCCATCCGCGACGCCAGATGACATGCTGGAGTCGTTGCTGGAGGAACTGCGCCAGGAACAGCGGGCAGAGATCGGGGATACCGAGGAATGGGTCTTCGGTGAGACCCCTGGTGTGGGTGTTGAGGTGAGTTGGGCCGACACGTGGACAGATGCGCTGGTACATGGCTACGTCTTCACTGCCCTGGGGGACGAGGTCGCCGGCGTTGGGTTTGGTGGTGCCCCGGACGCCGATTGGTCTTCGTACGGTCCGGTTTTCGAGCGCATGCTCGACAGCCTGGCGTTCTTCCCCCCCGAGGTGCCGGAGCCGGTGGAACGGGGAACGATCCAACCCGGGGAAGCGATACAGGGCACGTTGCCCCTGGGTGGGACGGACGTGTGGTACCTGGATGCCGGGGAGGGGCAGTACGTCACCATCGAGGCGGACGCCGCGGACCCGGAGGCTCTGGATCTCTATTTGGAACTGTACACCGAGGACGGTCTGCTCATCGCAGAGGACGACGACGGCGGCGACGGCGTGAATGCCCGGATTGCGGACTTCCCCGTGCTTGAGCCGGTTACTCTGGTTGTGCACGTGTTGACGTACAGCGGCGAGGGAGGCTATTCCCTCGATGTGGAGGTGTCAGACGAGCCGACCACGGGGGGTGCCATCGCGTACGGTGAGACGGTTCAGAAATCTCTGGAAGAAGGCCTGGGGCAAGGCTGGTTCTTCACGGGCAGCGAGGGGGACGTGGTTACAATCGCGATGGGGGCGCTGGACGACAGCCTGGACTGCTATCTCGAGCTGTACGGTCCCGACGGTCAACTGCTCACCGAGGACGACGACAGCGGCCGGGATCTCGATGCGCTCATTGAGTTCTACCAACTGCCTGCCGATGGTACGTATCGCGTGGTCGCTCTTGATGCGATATTGGAGGGCGGGACGTACGAGCTCTCGCTGGAGCAGACGGAGATGGTGGTTCAGGGGGTCCTGACCTATGGGGACTCGGTGGGAGCGGACCTGGAGCGTGACACCCGCCACCACTGGCTGTTCGAGGGTATTGAGGGTGACGTCGTGACGATCTCCATGAACAGCCTGGAAGGGGAGATGGACACGTACCTCGAACTGTTCGCGCCCAATGGCGTGCGAGTGCGGACGGATGATGATAGCGGGGGTGACTCCGATGCCGAGATCGCGGAGTTCGATCTGCCGCTGAGTGGGACCTACCGCGTCATCGCCCGTGGCTACAGCGATGAAGATGTGGGCCAATATACGATAACCTTGATCGGACCGTAGCGTACAGACCTGACAGGCTTTCCGGTGGGCTACAACCTGCCCCGTCAGGTCTTGGCGAGGGGGCTTGGAGATGCCACGTACGAAGATCGTGTGCACGATTGGGCCGGCGTCCAGTTCGCCTGAAGTGATGCGTGACCTTATCCGGGCCGGGATGAACGTGGCCCGCATCAATTTCTCCCACGGCGACCACCTCGCGCACACGCGATCCATTGCCACCGTGCGGGAGGTGGCGAGGAACGAGGGCCGGCTGGTGGGCGTGATGGCCGACCTTCAAGGCCCCAAGCTGCGCGTGGGCGAGATCGAGGGTGGGGCGGTCGAACTGCACGAGGGCGATGTGGTGACCCTGACACAGCATCCTCAGCCCGTCGCCGCGGACGAGATCCCCGTGCCTCACCCCGAACTGCTGCGCGAACTGGCGTCGGGTCAGACCGTGCTGCTGGACGACGGTCAGCTAGAGTTGGTGGTCCTGCGCGCTGGTGGGGACGGCGTGAGCGGCCGGGTGGTTGTCGGCGGCTGGCTTCGCTCGCGGAAGGGGATCAATGTGCCTGGGGCGGCGCTCCGCTTCTCCACACTGACGGCCAAGGATCGGGAGGACGCTCTGTTTGCGGTGGAGCAGGGCGTGGATTTCCTGGCCCTTTCCTTCGTCCGCGGTGCGGCCGACGTGCGCGAGCTGCGACAGTTCCTGAGGAGCCGGGGCACGGATATCCCCATCATCGCCAAGATCGAGAAACCGGAGGCGCTCGCGGTCTTCGGCGCGATCTTGGCCGAGGCCGATGGGATTATGGTAGCCCGCGGCGACCTGGGGGTGGAGACGCCGGCCGAGGAGGTTCCGTTCCACCAGAAGCGCATCATTCGAGAATGCAACCAGGCCGGCAAACCCGTCATCACCGCCACACAGATGCTCCAGACGATGATCGAGAACCCGCGTCCCACACGGGCGGAGGCATCGGATATCGTCAACGCGATTCTGGATGGCACGGATGCCGTGATGCTCTCCGGCGAGACAGCGGTGGGTGAGTACCCGGTGGATGCAACGGAGACAATGGCCAGGATCTGCGCGAACGCGGAGGCGCACCTGCCCCAGCTCGTGGCGCGGGATCATTTCTCACCCGGGGACTCTCCCGGCCGAGAAGCGGTCACTCCGGCCATCAGCTATGCCGCGGTTGACATCGCTCGAGAGGTTGGGGCCAAGGTGATCGTCACCGCGACAATGTCAGGTACGACGGCGCGCATGGTAGCCCGTCATCGTCCATCTGTCCCTGTCATAGCCGTCACTCCGAACGAGGCGACCCTGTCGCGGCTCATGCTCGTATGGGGCGTCGTGCCTTTGCAGGTAGACGAGTTCAGCACCACGGATGACATGGTGAAGGTGATGGTCCAGGCGGCGTGCAATGCAGGGATGGTGGCCTGGGATGACCCGGTGGTGCTGACGGCAGGCATCCCCTTTGGCGTTGGACGGAAGACCAACATGCTCAAGGTTCACGTCGTGGGCGAGGAGGATGCGTGATGGGACGCGATGCGCACTCGCGCATCGCGTGACCGTGCGACCTGGTTATTGCACGTCGTCGGGTGGCTCGTTTTCAGGCAGGGGCTCCTCTGTCTGTGCCGTAGACAGCTCGGGCTGCATGGTGGGCATAGGTTCGAGGGCCTGAGGTACGACGCTTGCGCCGCAGAAGGGACAGAGGGACCAGCGGAGGTGCAGGGGGCGCCCACACTCGGGACAGCTTCTCTTGAGCCGGGTGTGACAGGCAGGACAGTACAGGTATTCGCCTTTGACTCGCTGCCCGCATCCGGGGCAGTTCTCTGGTTCTTCTATAGCTTGCAGCAGAGCCTCTTGTTCCAACGAGCGTTCGTATGCCTCCGCCAGCGTCTCGCGAGGACGTAGCATCAGGTACACGACCAGACCGACGATGGGCAGCACGATCACCAGCAGCGTAGCCAATACGTGGGCCAGGACATCTCGGGAGCGCGCTCGAATGTCGCGGAAGGTCCAGATCGCGATTCCGCCCAATAGCGCCACGGTTATTCCCCCGCAGATGGTGGATAGGATAGTCAGATAGAAAGGGACTCTCGCTAGGATGTCCTCCATAGGTGATGTCACTCCTCACGGGATGCCGGCAGGATGCCGGCGGTCCAATGTCACTCCTCACGGGATGCTGTTCGGGAGGGCGCGGTTTCCACGCCCCTACAGGTAGGCGACACGGCCAAGTGGGCCGTATTATACCATCGGCTGGTGCGGGAGCAAGTGCCCGCGGGCGGCGGTACGGCGACGTGGTTGGGGCCATTTGACAAATCTGCATATCTTGCAGTATAGTAATGGACAACATGGTAGCTGACAACAAGAATGTGACTGACGAGGCACGGGTCGAGTACCGGCCCATGATCCGGGATTTGCCCGCCGGTGAGCGCCCGCGGGAGCGTCTGGCCCGTGTGGGAGAGGGAGCGCTCTCGACGAGTGAACTGCTGGCCATTGTCATCGGCACCGGTGTGGGCGGCGAGAGTGTGCTGGGCCTGGCCACACGGACGCTATCCCTGTTCGGTGGACTGGCAGGCCTGGCGCGGGCCAGCCTCGCCGAGTTGCAGGGGGTCAAGGGCTTGGGCAAGGCGAAGACGGCGCAACTGAAGGCGGCGCTGGAGCTGGGCCGTCGCATGCTGCTGGCCGCTCCGGACGACCGCGTCGTCGTGCGCTCGCCGTCGGACGTGGCGCAGCTCCTGATGGCGGAGATGGCCCATCTGGAGCAGGAGCATTTCCGGGTGCTGTATCTGGACACGCGCAACCGGGTGCTTGGATGTGAGACGGTGTACATCGGCAGCCTGAATGCTTCTCATATTCGAGTGGGTGAGGTGTTCCGGGATGCCATCAAGCGCAACTGTGCGGCGATCATCGTCGCCCACAACCATCCCTCAGGCGATCCCACTCCCTCGCCCGAGGACGTGGAGGTCACCCGCCAACTGGTCGCGGCGGGCAACCTGTTGGATATCGAGGTCCTGGACCACCTGATCATTGGACAGCAGCGCTTCGTGAGCCTGCGCGAGCGCGGGCTGGGCTTCGAATAGGGCGATCGCCCTCCAGCAGCGATGGTGCAGGCAGGGACAGGCATTGGTGGAAAGGAGACGACAAATGCCGCGCAACTTGTTGAGGAACGGTGGGTTCGAAGCCGATTGGGGGGAAGACAAGAGCCATCTCTGTCTGGTGTTCCCGGAGGGCGATGAGCCGTACGAGACTGACGTGGGCAACATCTTCACTCCGCCTGGATGGACCACGTGGTTCCGGCACAAGCCGGGCACGTGGGATCAGCCCGAGGTTCGTGACGCGTGGAAGCACGTTGATCCGCAACGGGTGCACGGCGGCGAGAAGGGGATCCTCTTGTTCACGTTTTTCCGCAAGCATGACGCCGGGTTCCTCCAGCGCTTCGAGGCCGTGCCCGGCTCGCGGATACAGGTGACGGCCTGGGCACATGCCTGGAGCAACCACACCTTGGATGGATTCCGGTGGTCGTGGCACAATGGTCGCGTGTCGTCCGGCGTTGGTGAGGGAGCGGCTTTTATCCTCGAAGGCGACGCACCTGCGTTGAATGGAGATCCCTGGAACGATGCGATTCCCAATTTCACGTTCTACGTGGGAATTGATCCCACGGGGGGCACGAGTCCGCTCGCCGATACAGTCGTGTGGGGAGATGGAGCGCACATCTACAACGAATACGGCCAGGTGCCCCGGGTGGAAGCGGTGGCGCAAGCAAGCACGGTGACTGTGTTCCTGCGAAGCAAGACACTGTGGGGTTTCAACCACAACGATGCCTATTGGGACGATGCGGAGGCGAGAGTGGTCGAGGGATCGGAACCGAAGCCCCCGTCCCCGCCGACGCCTCCGTCCCCACCCAAGCCCCCGCCGACACCGTCAGGGCGTGGTGTGCCCCGTGACCAGTACGAACGGACTTACGTCCTCCTTCCTCCAGGGGCGGATGCGGCCTTCGCGCTCGCGGTGGTAGACGGATCGTGGGACGAGCATAAGTACACCATCGGTGGCAGTGCCGACGACGCCGGCATCGGTGATCTGGATACGCGGCGGGTGATTGCCGTCAACCCGAGGGAATGGCCCAGCGATCTGCGCGCTTTCTTCCAGGAGTACTACCCTGGCGTGGTGTATGTCCCGATCGAGGCCGAGACGGCGGATGAACTGAGAGATAAACTGAAGCGCCTGTGATCGTCATTCGACTGGAAAAGGCCCCCGCGCTGGTCAGGCGGGGGCCTTTCGATTACCTGGAAGCGCTTGGACGGGTTATTCTCGGGCTACCAGCTCGACCTCGGTCACCATGGCCTGAAAAGCGTGACCGGATGCGTAGACGGTCAAGGACTTGATGAATGCCGGGGGGGAATCGGCCAGGGTCTCGATCAGGTTGCCCGAATCGTAGGTCTGCCAGCTTCCAAGGGGTATTTGTTCAGTCCAGGGATGGATCGGCCAGTCGGGGGCTGGCTCGCCCGTGTAGAACGCGTGTCGCCATTGCCGGTCGGTGCCGTAGATATCCTTGTAGTCTATGAGTACGGTGATCGGACACTCGGAACTGAGGTAACCGCAGCCTCCGAAACCGGCGATGTTCTGATTCAGGATGCGCATGGCCAGGTGCAGTTCGAGCGATGCGAAGTCACGCACGTCGTAGTTGATGTCCTGCTGGACGCCGACCTCGGCGTGGTTGCTGCCACTGCGGTGGAAGGTGACCACTTCTCGAGCCTCGTCGGTGGTGATCCTGACGGTCGCCGGCGGCTGTTCGGGGTCGGACTGGGTGGCATAGGTGGTCCACCCGTTCTCCAGCGGATCCTGGAAATCGCCGTTGACGATCAGATTGCGGGTTGCAGGCAGTGGGCCGATGACCTGCTCCCCGTCCGTCAGGGCTCGCTCTGCCGGGCCCAGTGCGAGGGTATGCGCGGCGTTGTTGGTGACTTCGGCCTGGCCATCCCGCACGGTGACCTCCATCGTCGCCCCGTTCACTTTGACCTCGTGACTGCCCTCGGCGAGCGTGGCTGTGCCGTGCGGCGTGTGAACTTCGATGATCGTAGGCCGGCTGTTGTCACCGGAGACGTTGATGCGCGCCCGCCCGGCCCTGACGTCCAGCACAACCTCGTGGGGCAGTCGGCTGGCCGGAAAACGGGGTGAGCGGGCTGAGGCCAGGGCGATCTCGGTGTTGTCGTAAAGCTGGATCGTAGAGACGACAAAGCCTGTCTGGGGGGCGTGCACCACAAACCTGCCGGCGGTGGATTCCGTGGCGACGATCGTGCGCTCGGGGATTTCGCCGCGCTCCTTATCGATGGCGACCGGTGCGCCGTGGCCGGCGAGTGTGACGCTCAGCGGTCCCTTCTGTACCTCGAGGGTCACGTTTTGACCCACGCGGGAGTGGAGCACGTAGCGCCGGGCGCCAAGCGGAGCGGCGATTCCCAGGCCGATGCAAATGAAGAATGACGCCAGCAGGACGCCCCAGGCCATGCGTTCAGGATTCAGTCTCATAGATATCGTTCTCATAGGTATCGCACCCCGAAGTGGTCGAACTTGCCGGTGGGGGGTAGCCAGTCGACGTCCACCTGCTGTACCCAGGCGGAGGGAGAACCACGGTGGAGGAAAGCCCGGAACTCACCGAGCGCCTTTTGGGAACCCTCGGCGACCGTTTCCACGGTCCCGTCCCAGCGGTTCGCGACCCAACCGTTCAGGCCGAGACGTTGGGCGGTGCGGACGGTATAGTAGCGGAAGTTGACGCCCTGCACGCGTCCGTGAACGACGGCGTGTAGCCGGGCCTCTGGTTTTGGCTGTTCTTCCATCATGCTCACAATCCGAATCGCGGGACGCAGCGGGTATTGATCGTGCGCCTGGATCAATACCTGCCTCTTCCCGGGCGCAGGTTTGGGCGAGCGGGCCTCCAGCTCCACCCCCTATACTCCCCACAGGACGTGGAGAAGACGAGGCTGTCTCACGTCGAAGCGATGTAGGCCCGCGTCGCGCGCTTGCCGCAGCGCTTGTTTGTATTCGGCCTGCGTGACGGGGCGGTTCAAAGGCGGCAGCTCGTTGGCCCTGTAGCAGGGGCGGTACTGATCCATAACGTTGATGTAGGTATCACGCGAGATCTGCTCTGCCAGGAAACGCGAGATATCAGCCGTCCCGGCCAGTCCCTCGGGCAACACCAGGTGGCGCACGAGCAACCCTCGCAGCGCGATGCCGTTCTCGTCGAGCACGAGGTCGCCCACCTGACGGTGCATCTCCTTGACGCCGGCCTGGTTGACGCCGGGATAGTCCCTGACCCTGGAGTACTCGTGCGCCGTCGCCTCGTCGGCGTACTTCATGTCCGGCATGTAGATGTCCACCACGCCATCGAGTAGCTCCAGCGCGACCAGGGAATCGTATCCGCCTGTGTTCCACACCAGCGGCAGGTGCAGGCCGGCCTTGGCAGCGATCAGGACGGCGGCCAGAATCTGCGGCACGACGTGAGTTGGCGAGACCAGGTTGATGTTGTGGCACCCACGCGCTTGCAGCGAGAGCATCATCTGGGCCAGTTCTTCCGGCTCGACCTCGTCACCGTGCCCCAGTTGGCTGATGTCGTAGTTCTGGCAGAACTGGCAGTTGAGGTTGCACCAGGCGAAGAAGATGGTGCCGGAGCCCCGACTGCCCCGCAGTGGGTCTTCTTCTCCAAGGTGGGGGCCGTGGCTGGACACCATGGCCCTCAGCCCGGTCTTGCAGGCTCCCACCTCTTGGTAGCGGTCCACCAGGCACGCGCGGCCGCAGAGTTCACAGGCGTGCAGGCCATCGTAGGCGGCCTGCACGCGTTGCTTGAGCTCGCCCGAGCGCAGCAAGTCCAGGTAGGCGGGCTCACAATCCTGGACGCTTACCACCGCACAGGCACCCTATGTGTGCGCCACTTGCGGTCGCGATATTGGACGAAGCCGTTCCGATGGCCAAACTGGTATACCTTCCACGTCACCTCGACGTCACGCTGGCAATAGGCGGTGACTTTGTCCAGTTGGCCTTCTCGAAACCATCGTACAGCCTGCAACCCATCGGCGCTCTTTCCCTCGTTTAGCGTGGCAGCCGCTACGCTGTCCAGCTTGGGCCGCCAGCCCAGCGTTCGATGCAGATCCTGAAGCATGTCAAGTGTCGACAGATCAGACAGGGGATCGTCTGTATAGGCGCGCAGGACCTCGTAGTCGAAGCGGAGGACGTTGTAGCCGACCACCAGGTCGGCGCCGCGCAGGGTGGAGATGAGTCGATCTGCATCCTCCTCTGTATAGTCGCAGTAGACGTCCTGGGCCGCATCGTAGGTCACGGCAACGGCTAGGCGCATATCGCGGATGTTGTGCCATCCGCCGACTTCATCGGCCGTGTACTGGGTTTCCAGGTCGAAGGCAACAATATGGCGCATCTGATGCTCCTCCACACAGGCGGCACGGACGCCGCGTTTCTACTGGCTACGTCGCCTGCCGCCGATCATGGGCAGGGCGACGAGTAAGCTCAACAACCATAGGCCCACCCAGACGCCAACCTGCGGAAACAGCGCTTGCCAGCGGGTCTGGGGTTCCAGGCTGGCCCGCCAGGCGGTCTCCAATCCATGGAGGCTGGTGCTCAGTGCCTCTTCCACGCCGCTCCCGCAGCTAGCGCCGTTGGCATAGGCATCCAGCAAGGCACGTATGCCACGCGCGCCGTACCGTTCTCGGATGAAGTGCGCCACGCTTCCGCTCTGGGCATACGAGAGAAACGCCGTGCGTGAATCGGGGGAGAAAGGCACACAGAGAGTCTCCAGCGGGAGGATCTCTCCCTGCGCGCGGGCCTCCTCAATCGCCAGGGCATACTCTGGAGTCGGTAGCTGCTCGTTGGCTGTGGCCAGTCCCTCATCGAGCCACTCCGGGACGTAGCGGTAGCCATCCGGCGTCACCGCCTGGTAGACCAGCAAATGCGTGATCTCGTGGGGCACGTAGCGCTTCATGCGCGACGTATAGCCCTCCTCCGGTGGGACCGCGATGAGGATCCCGTCTAGCTCCGGGTGCGCCAGGCCGGTGATCCAATCGCGTCCCGTGAGCACCATCGCCGCGTCGAGGTTGTGCTGCGCATCGTAGATGTAGATGTCTATGGACGCTGGCATCGGGGCCTGGAGTTCCGCGTTGATCTCTCTCACGCTCTGCCGGGCAATGTCCAGCGCCGCTTGCCCGAACGCGGGGTCACCGCGTCCCGCGATCCAGTAGACCGTGATCCCTTCGGCGCTCAGTTGCTGCCACTGGAAGCGGTTGTCTTCGTACTTGAACTGCTTGTGCTCTGTGCTTAGACTGAGGCCGGCGGCGTTCTCGATCTGCCACCAGAAGGTGACCGTGGCAAGGGGCGACAGGGGAGCCCGGCGCAGGTCGCGCGTGTGTTCCACGCTGATCTCTGGGCTCTGCTCCACATCCACGTTCACGGATTGGGCCCGTTCGTCGCCGGTGGCCTGGAAGAACAGGTAGACCTGGGTGATGTCGGCGTCGGAGGTAGCCTGCAACGTGAAGGTGACCTGTTGGGCGAAGCTATACGTGACTTCGCTTTCGATGACCTGGATACCATCGGCTGCGACGGCAGAGGGAGCAGCGAAGAGCCCCAGCATTAATGCGAGGGCTGCGGTCTGCAGGCGTAGGCGTATCCTTGAAATCGGCCGGTACATGCTGGTATGGACCGCGGGCATCCTGCCCGCCCTGGGATGAGGGACACTGCCGTGACGGGTCAGGTGGAAGCGACGTGGTTGTTGGCGAGCGTGGTCCGCGATATGCTCACAGCTCAGATTCACTGATCAACCTGGTGAAAAGCTCTGATAGATCTCCATGCAGGAATTCCAACTCATCGACGGCGGCCTGGGCCGCAGATCGGGTGGCTTCGTCCGTGGAGGAGCAGTAGTGTTCGAGTATCTGCCTGGCCCGTTCTCCCCCGATCTGTCCCAAGGCCCACAGAGCTGCCTCCTGTACCTCTGTGTCGGCATCCTCGGCCAGTTCCTCGAGTTCAGGCACGGCATCGGGTAGTTGGATTTTCCCACAGGCGAGGGCGGCCTCGTAGCGCAGTTCTGGATTGGGGCTGCGGAGTTCTTGCTGCACCTCGCGCGCCCAACGCCTGTCGGCGCTGCGTCCCATGGCGAAGACCGCGCTGATACGCATCTTTTCGTGTGGCTCGGCATAGGCCTGGCGAATCTGTTTCACCACGGTTTCATTGCTGACGTAGGCCAGCGACTCCAATGCCCGACGCCGGGCTTCGATGCTTTCCGCTTCGTCTTGATGCGTGACGAGGAGCGCCTCGTAGGCCATTGAGTATGGGCCGGGGCGGATCTTCCTGAGCTCACCCAGCAGGATGAAACGGCCCAGCGACGTGGCCGCAGCAGCTCGCACGGCAGCGGACTCGTCTTCGCGCAGGCGCGTGACCAGGCTGGGGACCAGGCGTACGTCCTCGTCTTCCCACAGTCCCTCAACTGCCGCCACGCGCACCTCGGCATCCTCGTCGTCCAGGCCCACGCGGAAGACCTCGCTGAAGTTCACTTCGAAATCGGCCTCGGCCAGTTCCGCCAGCCGCGCGGTGATCTGCCGCCGCAACTCAACGGGCAGGCAGGGCCATATCTCGCGGACCTGTGCCGCTTGCCCGGTTTCCAGATCTGAAAGGTGATACAGCGATACCTGGAGCGGCATCGCGGCGCTTTCAAGCAGTTCGTCGATGACCGTATTGAGCGAGCTCTTCATCTCACTTCAGCCAAGACCAGGGGATGATGGGATTGACCACATCCTGGAACATCACCAGTGCCATCAGGCTGATCAGGATCACCATGCCGACGAAATGGACCATCGCCTCCCGCTCGGGCGAGACGCGACGACCTCGGATGGCCTCAATAAGCACGAAGAGAATACGCCCGCCGTCGAGGGCCGGAATGGGCAGCAGGTTGGTCAGGCCCAGGGCCAGGCTCATGAGCGACGCCGTCTGCAACACGGGAAAGGCCAGCCCCCACTCAATGCTCTGTTGGAGTGTAAAGGTCAACAGGCCGCTGATGCCGACCATGCTGGCAGGCCGTGCCTCTTCCGGGCTGAGGTCTCCTTGCGCGAGGCGCACGGGTGCTTGCACGGTCATCAGGATGGCCGTAGTGAGATCATTGACGCCCGCCCTCAGCGCTTCTGGCAAGCGGTAGTACTGCAGGTCGCTACGGTCGGGCCAGGGGGCCATCCAGATACCCAGAAAGCCCTGGTCCTCGGCGGTGCGTTGTGGCGTCGCCATCAGCATAATCGTCTCTGCCCCGCGCAGGACGGTGAGTTGGATGCTCTGGTCTGGCGCAGCGCGGATGATGCGCTGCAGGTGCTCCTGGCCTCCCTCGATGCGCTCTCCATCGACGGCCTGGATGACGTCGTGGGGTTGGATCCCTGCCACTTCGGCCGCGGTGCCTGGCTCCACGCTGGTGACGCTGACCAACCACTTGTCCGGGTAGCCAGTGGTGTAAGCGCCGACAAGCAGCACCAGAGCAGCGATGATGTTTAGGAGCGGCCCTGCGGCCAGCACCGCGAATCGCCAGCGTTTGGGTTGAGCGGCCAAGCTGTGCGAGTCTGAGGGGTCTTCCTCACCGGTCAGTTTCACGAACGCACCCATCGGCAGCACGTTGAGGCTATACAACGTACCGGGTTCGAAGACGGTCAATTCGCCGCGCATGTGGACGCCTTCGCTCGCGCGTTCGCGCCTCGGCGTCAGATTGTCCACGCCCGGGTCGAGCACCTTCAGGCGTCGCAGGACGTAGGTGCCGTCGTCCTGCCGCCGGGTTAGCGCGTCCACCCGGGCTCCTTGTTTCAATCCGCGAGGGAGCCGGAGACCCGCAGGCAGAACTACGCGTGTGCTGCCGATCTTGACATAACCCTTACCGCGCCACAGCTTCAGGAGGCGCGGAGGGTAACCCAGTCCAAACTCCTCGACCCGCACCCCTGCCAGTTTCGCCACGATGAAGTGACCGAGTTCGTGGATGAGGAGCATAGGCCCCAGCACGACAACCAACGTGCCCGCGAGCCATAATGCAATGCTAATCCAATCCATTCTTTACCTTTTCCTATTGCCAGTCAGAAGCGGGCGTCCGCAACGCCCGCTTTGATTCTTTGGGCCCATGGACGGTAGGGGCGCAGTTTCTGCGCCCGTCACAGGCGAACCTTACATGCACTACACTTGATCTTATTATACCCTCAGCAGCCTAAACCTGCAACATTGCAAGGGCTGCAACACGCCCACGATACGAAACAGGAGCCACACACCTCTGGGGCGTGTGGCTCCTGAGTCCCCTCAGCTTTGAGCAGCTCATCGTGGCCCCGAAACGTGCTCGCTCAAGTATAGCCCCACCGGAGTGGTCAGTCTCTTTCCCTCTTTCATGCGCTCATTCTCCTGTCGCGTGTGCGTGTTGCGCTCCGTCGTCCCGCTGCCCACGCGAGCAGCGCGCCGGTGGCGGCCATCGCGAGCACGGTCCCGATGGCCCAGGGGAGGCGGGCGCTCACCGGCTCCAACTTGCCGATGTTAACTACGAAGTCAATCATCACGCCCACGGCGTGGAAGAACGGCCAGATCGTGAGCAGGTGGCGGGTCAGGCTGAATACGGATTGGGACATGACCCCAACCAGGAATAGCTTCCACAGCGCGGCCACCGGGTCGGCCTCCAGGGGCAACTGCGTCCCCACGTGCCAGGAGACGTACATGACTGCGGTCAGGAGGATCGCCGGAATGGTGCCGAATGCCTTCTCCAGCCGCAGGTGGATGAAGCCGTAGTAGAGGAACAGCTCGAACAGGCCGCCGGCGCCGGTCAGCACGAACGTGGCCCTGCCGAACTGCCCCCAGTCGATCGCGCGCCAGTCGGTCTGGAAGATGATGATCGGACTGAGCAGAGCGGCCACGAGCACGCCCAGGATCAGGCTGATGGCCCAGCGATCTCGCGTCAGGCCCATCGCGGCTGGTGTGGCTCGCTCCACCAGCAACGTGTAGCCCCAGGGCACGGCGAAGCCGCACACGACGTAGATCAGCCCGTAGTGGATGATCGACGCGCCAACCGACTGGCTTTCGAACAGCAAAATCGACGCGCTGAGGGCGAAAGCCGCCAGCCCGGTTCCCACCGCGACCCACGTGTGGCGGGTGGGTTGCCATCGTAGGGCGAACGCCTCCTTCCGACGCACGATGAGCGCGATGGCGAGAGGAATGACAGCTATCATCAGCATTCCCATGTAGTCCCTCCCCTATGTATGTCTGTTCTGTGCGTGGAGTACACTCATTCAAACGCCTCCAGTTCTGGGTGCTTGAGTGCCTCCTCATAAATCGGCCCCTGGGCTATGAAACCCAGCCCGGTGCGGCTCCCGCGCACCGTCAGCAGCCGGTCGCCCGGCCTCACGTCCACCTCCGGCGGGATGATCACGCGTTCTACGCCGAAGCGCCCTCGACCGAGCGTGCGGAGCGCCCCGGCGCCGAGCCGCTCGTTCATCGTGATCATCAGGGCTGGTGTGCTGACAGTGAACCCCCCCGAGCGACGGCTGCCGGGCAGGAACAGGGCCTCGTCGCCGGCGTGGAATCCGAACTCGCACCACGCCTGTGGTGGAATGGCGATCTCTCGATCTGGACTCACGATTATCCATCCGTAGGTCCACTTTGCGCCCTTGACCAGCCTCGGCATAGCTACCTCTCCTCCGGTGCAGGGGGAATCGAAGCGTCCCCTTTCACTACCATCACGTCCAGCGCATCCTCGACGACGCGCCAGCCTCGCAGCCGCGAGCGCTCCAGGATCTGCACGAGCTCCGGTCGCGTGTAGGCGGACTTGATCGAGTTCCAGTAGTGGACGCGAAAGTCGGGCGGGATGGTCATGCCGATCGCCCAGGCGAGCAAGCGCGGCCACGGGCGCTGCAGCCGCCTGCAGTCTCGCACGATGCAGTGGCCGTCGTGCTTGAGCACGCGCGCGATCTCGTCGAAGACCAGCGCCGGGTCCTCCCAGTGGTGTAGCGAGCCGGAGGAGACGACGAAGTCGAACTCATCCGTGTCGAATGGAAGGGCCTTGGCGTCGCCCTCGCGCCACGAGAGCGCGCCGTTCAGGCTGGCCTTGGCCGCGTTCTCGGCAGCCAGGGCCAGCATGGCCCGCGATAGGTCCAATCCAACGACCTGGCAGCCGCGCCCCCGGAGCAAGCGGGCCACCTCGATGGCGACGAAGCCCGGGCCTGTGCCGATGTCCAGCACGCTGCCCGCAGGCGGGACGCCCATTGTTATGACGTCTCGGGCCAGCCGGCGGTACTCGTGCTGGACGGGTCCCTTGCCCATCACCTCGTTGAAGCGACGGGCGTCTGCCATCTCGGCTATTGACTCTGTCTCTGGTACGCGTTCCACGGTTCCACCTCCATAGATGTATGCTATCGATAAATATAGAACATAGAATATACAAGCTTATATTTCCAGCAAAAAAAGGGGAGGTGGGGGTCAAGGATCACCTCCCTGTTCTGCTGCCTCCAAGAGGCCGCTCGTCCAGTCCAACTCAGCCTGGAAGTGGACCAACGAGTGCTCGAAGACGGCGCGCGCCAGGCGTGGCACGTGGACGTCAGCCAGTTGCTCGGCCATGTGGGCGCGGACGTGCTGGATGATCTCCTCCAGTTGCCTCACCCGGTCGCGCAGGTGTTCCACCCGTTCCTCGACGGGCAGCGCTGTGCTGAAGAAGAGCCCGATATCGAAGGTGAAGTAGTGCCGCTCCACCTCGCTCCAGACCTCGCGCAACAGCCGTGCAAACTCCGCCCGTCCGGTCTCGGTGATCTGATAGACACTGCGCGAGGGACGACCGCCCTCCTGCTCGGTGGCGATCTTCTCGACAAATCCTTCCTCGGACAGCTTGCGCAGGGCGAAGTAGATGGAGCCGAAGGCGATGTTGGTCCAGTCGCCCATGTGATCTTCGATGATGTGTTTGATCTCGTAGCCGTATAGAGGGCGTTCCCTCAGAAGCCCGAGGATAACCAGTCGAGTGGACATGTGCGTCTATCTGGCCCCTTTCCGTGCCGGATTCCTGATAATTCTTATACAACCTAGTATATTATACCACGTATATTCTAGGTTGTCAAACTACGGAGTAGACCCTAAGGGTTTTGAGAAGACATCTGTCAGAATAACCCTTCCAAGCCAAGAATGTAGCCTCTTGGGCCGGATTTCGCTCACACAAACCCTTAGGGTCTCAGCAGGGTGTTTCTCGCGGGAGGACTGAGATCAAGGACGAAGTGGGTGTCGCCATCGTGGGATCCGATGGCACGGAAGCCGTTGCGCTCGTAGAAGGCGATGGCGTCCGCCCAGGTCGAGGTCGTCTCCAACACGATCTGGCGGTAGCCGGCGGCCTGTGCCTGCCGGAGGAGCCGTTGCAGGATCGCCGTGGCGATGCCCTGCCGGCGCATATGCGGAGCGACTGACATGCGCACGATCCGGGCGGCGCCATCCCGCTCGTGAACGAGCGCCCCGGTCCCGACGAGTTCCTTGCCCCGCCAGGCGAGCAGGAAGGTCGCATCTGCGTAGGCGGATGCGATATCGTCGAGATCGGGGTTCTTACTGGGATCGAGATAGCCCCAGTGCTCCACGAGGCCCCCGAGGATCAGCCGCTGCGCGGCGGCTTGATCCTCGGGGCGAAAGGCTCGGATCACGATGTCGTTGCACGTGTCGTCCATCGAGGCGGTATTCTACACGAGAATGCCGTGGGCGCAAGGTGCTGTGGTCCATCGTGTTGCGTCATGCGTCATTTGTGATTTGCGTTGGTTCGTTGGTTTCAGTGTTCGTCAGTTTCAGTGTTCGGGAGTCTCCCCCTTGGACGTTGATGGTCCGGCGCAGTCCGCCGGGCGCTAAAGCGCTCGGCGGAGCCAGCGAAGCCCCCTCCGGGGGCTGGTTTTCAGCCCGCAGGGCTTAGCTCTTTCAGCCCAGGCATTTACGTCCGGGCACGATCGCGTCGCCAACACGCTATAGGGAGACTATCACATTTCTTAATTCGTTAATTCCTTAATTCGTGGTAGTATCCCCCTCTCTCCACCAACCCAATCCCCACGGCGTAGGTCACCATCTCTGCCCGGCTGGAGACGCCCAGTTGCTCGCGAATCTGGCCGACGTGGTAGCGCACGGTGCTTTCGCTGAGGTGGAACTCCGCGCCGACCTCCTTGTAGGTCAGTCCCTGTGCCACCAGCCGCAGGATGCTGAGTTGGCGCGGTGAGAGCCCGGCGGCCCTGGCCGCCTTGTCGGGCTGCGCGATGCGCCCCATGAGGTGGCTGACCAGGCAGGGTGCCAGCGGCGACTCTCCCTGCGCTACCTTCGAGAGCAGCGAGAAGAACTGCTCGGGATCCAGGCTCTTGAGCAAGTAGCCACTGGCACCGCTGCGGAGGGCCTCAAACAGGTCTTCCTCCTCCGCCGACACGGTGAGCATCACTACTTTCGTATCCGGGAACTCCTCCTTGATGTGCCGCGTGGCCTCAATGCCCGACATCCCCGGCATCTTCACGTCCATGAGGACGACGTCGGGGCGCAGATCGCGGACCTGTTCAATGGCCTCGTGGCCGTCGTTGGCCACGCCGACGACATCCACACCGCGTCTCTCAAGCAGGTCTTTGAAGCCCTCCAGCAGGACCTGGTGGTCGTCCACGAGGAGCACGCGCATTGTCGGAAGAGAGGTCTCCTCTGACGGCTTCCGCTGGGGCAGGTGGACGACGACGTGTGTGCCCCGGCCAGGCGTCGCGCGCACGGTCAGTATCCCCCCCGCGGTGATGGCTCGTTGGTACATCGTCGCCAGCCCGGCGTGCGCCTCAGCGTCACGCGTGGCCTGTGGATCGAATCCCACGCCGTCGTCGGCAATCACTACCTGGACACTCGCACCGGACTGGGTGATGACTACTTGGGCTGCGTGCGCCTGGGCATGTCGAGACGTGTTGCGCAGTGCCTCTTGGATGATGTGCAACAGCTGGATTTGGGCCATCGGTGCCAGCAGATCGTCGGCCAATTCGTCGGGCCGGGTCAGCGTGACCGGGAGGCCGTGCGTCTGGCTGAACTGTCGCACATACTGCTCCAGGGCATCAAAGAAACCCAGCTCGGGCGAGGGAGGAAGCTGCATACCCTGCGTAAACTCACCGATGTGGCCGCTGGCATCCTGTGCCGCAGAGATCAGGTGGGCCAGGTACGCAACCGCTGTGGCCGCTTCGTCGTTCTCAATGAGGTCCAGCGTGGCCTGGGCCTGGGCGATGATGTAGTCCAGGACTTGTCTCACGCTGCTGTGGAGTCCCTCGCTCACGTTCTGGCGCTCCTCCAGCACCGCCAAGGCGCGCTGCTGCTCCCAAGTCTCCCTGCCTGCCGGTGCTCGGTTACGTCTCGGCAAACGAGGAGTCGCCCCACGGCGCGTTTCTTTCGATCGAAGACCGACGACGTTCGCAGGCTGAGGATGCGCGTCGGGTCGTTGCCTATCTGTATCTCGGTCGCCCCAGCTGCGGCGTCGATGGCGCTGAGGCACGCCGGAAATGCCTTCTCGGCGGGCTGCCCGATGAATGGCGGCGTGAGGCCCAGGATATGCTGGGCAGCGGGGTTGATATCCAAGATCCGATTGTGATCATCCAGCACGATTACGCCGTCGTGGATGCTCTCAACGACCTGGTCGCGGGCGATAGGCACCAGGTCCAGCAGGTTCCACTGGGTGAGGCTCCACACTAGGAGTATGCCAGTCAGGGCGAAACCGAGCGGGGTGAAGTCCCAGCCGGCGATGGGTTCGAGGTTGGACACGTAGAGCAGGTTTGCCAGCCAGGGGGGGAACACCGCCGCCAGCAAGACGATCGTCTGCTGGCGATACAGATAGCGGCGACGAATGGCTGCTTTCAGGAACAGGAAGGTGGCCGCTGTCAGGATCAGGTGTGCGTAGGCGACCATGACCCAGAACCAGGAGCCGTGCCCGTATATGACGCGGATGAATGGTGTCTGCCCGTTGCTTCCGGGCATGAGGATGGGCGTGAAGCTGGTCCAGATCAGGTGATGCCACTCGTTGGTCCAGGCCAGCGCGATGGTGATGATCGGAATCACCCAGTACGCGATCAGGCGATGGCGCTTGAGCCATCGCTCCTGGTTGGCGAATTCCAGGGCGAAGGTCAACAGGAAGACGGGGGAACTCATCGCCCCCGGGTATTCGATTTTGGACCAGAGGACCTTGGCGGGCACGGTGTGCACCGAGAACTGGCCAACGATGGCCAGCGACCACCAGGCCACGGCCACCATGAGCAGGCCCAGCGACAAACCGCCGGGCTTGTCGCGTGCCCTGAGCGCGACGATGGCCACAGCTATCGAGAGTGCCGCGTTCAGAAGCAGTCCAGTGGTGTAGAGCGTAACGCTGATCATATCAACACGCGAAAGCCGGTTGCCGCGAATCTCTCCTTGGCGCACTATGATACACTAGAAGACACAAATCATCAAATACCCGCACTTGTGAGCGTATCACGGAGGGGACAAAGGGGTGAGGAAAACGGGGGCAGGCGTTC